>NZ_JBEZEZ010000001.1:0-565879 GCF_040649155.1 Streptosporangium sp. NPDC049046
CTTCCGGGGGGGGGGGGGGGGCCCGCGCCTCGCGCGGGCTCTGGGGGGGGGGGGCTGTAAACGCGGGGGGGGGGGGACCGGCCCCCCCCCCCCCCCCCACCGGCTTTCCAGGGCCTCCGAGCACCTCCCCGGAGAAAATCAGACCTTGAAGGACATCGTGATGAACGTGCCCGAGGCCCCGGTCTCGAACTTGATGTCGGAGCTGACCATCCGGGCCACCCACAACCCCATGCCGCTGGTCGCCTGCGGGCCGGGAGGCGTCTCGCCCGGAGCGGGTCCCGGGTCCCACTGGCCCTCGTCGTGGATCTCCACGAGGAGGGTCCGGCCGACCGTCCACATCCGCAACACCGCCTTGGCGGTGGTGTGACCGTGGATGACCGCGTTGGTGGCGACCTCGTTCAGCGCCACCAGGAAGTCGGCGAGGTTCTCCTGGGACATGCCACTCCGCACGGCCTGGGCGGCGGCGAAGTCGCGGACGTCGGGGAGATCGGGAAGGCAGAAGGCGAGTTCGGCGACGGCGGCGCCTGCGGGGATCATCCGGGAACGGCCGCCACTCGCCGTGAAACGAGCGGGACGAACACCGTCCTCGTTCACCCGAGATCCGCCTCCCCTGTTCCCGTTCGCCGTTGTCCTCAGCATCCGGGATCCATTCAAACGCACCTTACGCCACGTCCGTTGTCGCCGACTGGGGTGCCCTGCAACGGGCGGTCTATTCAGCATTCGGCGACAAGTTCCTCACGGAGCTGGTCAAGCACCTTCCGCAGGATACGGGACACGTGCATCTGGGAGATCCCGAATTCCGCCGCTATCTCGGCCTGGGTCATGTTGCCGAAGAAACGCAGCAGGAGGATGTTCTTCTCGCGCTCCGGCAACTTGTCGATCAGCGGCTTGACCGCCTCGCGGTCCACGAGCGTGCCCAGAGCGTCGTCCTCGTCGGGGATCACGTCGCCCAGTGCGCCCGCGTCGTCGTCGGCGCCGAGGGGGGCGTCCAGTGAGAGCGCGCTGTAGGCGGCGGAGGCGTCGAGGGTGAGCAGGACGTCCTCTTCCGAGATCTTCATCTTCGTGGCCAGCTCGGCGA
The DNA here is from genome assembly GCF_040649155.1 of Streptosporangium sp. NPDC049046. NCBI lineage: Bacteria > Bacillati > Actinomycetota > Actinomycetes > Streptosporangiales > Streptosporangiaceae > Streptosporangium > Streptosporangium sp. NPDC049046. The sequence continues at coordinate 1,079 of NZ_JBEZEZ010000001.1, forward strand.
CCGTGGGGGCTCGGCCGAGGTCCTGGCTGAGGTCCGCGACCAGGCGGTTCAGCTCGGCCCTGCGCTCCTGGTAGACGCGGGGAACGCGGATGGCCCAGGTGCGGTCGCGGAAGTGGCGCTTGACCTCACCGGTCATGGTGACCACGGCGTAGCCGCGGAAGGGGTGCCCGAGGGTCGGGTCGAAGCCGTTGATGGCCTTCATGAGCCCCACGTACGCGGCCTGCAGGAGGTCCTCCATCGGCTCGCCGCGGTAGCGGTAACGGCGGGCGATCTCCATGGCGAGGTGGCGGTGCATCTCGACGATGCGCTCACGCAGGCGCTCGGCGCGGTATTCGGAGATCTCAGGCAGGGACATCTCGGCGAGGAGGTCCTCAGCGGTCATGTCGGTGATTTCGAGTGCCTGAACAGACATTGCTGCTCCCTGGTATTACTGTCGGGCGAGCCGACCACGGAAGCAACATCCGGGCAGACGGCATCGCCTCGACCAATTTTCGAGGCGAGGCCCTCTGCTGGACCTCAGGGTTCCAGTATTCCCCCGAATCCAGGAGTATTACTCGCTCCCAGGTAACAGTAAGGTTGCTAATCGAATGGCACGAGGAGGCCCTGAGTGACGGTGTCGGAGAACGGCGAGAGATCGGCAGCCCTGACTCTCACGTCGGCGCTGGTCAGTGGGATCAACGTGATCCGGGTGACGGGTCTGCTTGACGCGACGACGAGGGATCAGTTCGCCGACTACCTGGCGGCGGAGACCGGCGAGCACGGTCTCGACATGGCGCTGGATCTGAGCGGTGTGACCTTCATGGACTCGCGCGCGCTGGGACTCATCGTCCACCACTGGCAGGTCAGCACCACCGCGGGCGCCAAGTTCGCCCTCATCGGGGTGGAGTACGCCAAGACCAAGGTGATGTGGATCACAGGGCTGGCCCAGCGGCTGCCCCTGTACGACACGATCGACGAGGCGATCGCAGCCTTTGGATAGCCCCGTTTTCCGCACGTGCCGCCTTGTCGCGGGTCGGCCATGTCCGAGGAGGCGCGACGGGTTACCGCCCGGGTTCGGGCAGGGGCACGTGCGGAAGGCGGAGCCGACCGGTGACGGCCCCCCGGTGCTCTCCCGACGATCCCGGGCCGGCCGCCGGCCGCCGGAAACCACCCCCCACCGGGACCTCAGCCCTCTTTCTTCTTCGTCTCACGGTTGCGCTGGTGCTCCTCGACCAGCAGCTTGGCCAGGTCCGCGACCTTCACCTGGTGGTGCTGCGAGATTCGGCGCAACTCGTCGAAGGCGGCCTCGGCCGAGCAGCCGCTGGACTTCATGATGATGCCCTTGGCCTGGTCGATGATCGCCCGGCCCGCGAGAGCCTCCTGCATCTGGGCCGCGTCGGTGCGTACCTCGTCGTAGTCCCACATGTTGGCGAGGGCCACACCCACCTGCTCGGCGAGCATGTCGGCGAGCGGAGGGACGTTCCTCGCCGCGAAGACGCCGGGACGCACCCCGTACATGCCGAGGACCAGGACGGCGTGCTCGATGACGATGGGCATCGCCAGGACCGAGCGGACGCCGCAGCGCACGGCCATGCCGGCGTAGGCGGGCCAGCGGGGCTCGTGCAGGACGTCCTGGACGATCACGTGGCGCCCGGTGGCGCGGGCCTCGGACGAGGGCCCCTCGCCGATCTCCCCCTCGCTGTCGAGCAGGACGATGAGCTCGCTGTGGGAAGCTGAGACGACCATCCGTTCCTGTCGCCAGAGCTCGGCGGAGCCGCCCGCGCAACCGGGCACGCCGCCTGCGAGAGTGGCTGTGAGACCGCGCAGCACGCTCTCACTCGACGTTTCCTCGCTCACCCTGCCGAGGGCCGCGAGGTCCCGGGCGAGAACGGGGGTGACCATGTCCATCTCGCGACTCCCCTCCCCTGTGTCGCTAACTTAACCACTATCCGACCGCGCATCGATTCGGCCCACCGGGTGGCGTACCGTCTACGACGGGACCAGTCCACTCCGGCCCCTGACGAGGACGAGCATTGACCGACGCCATTGGCCTTCAGACCCTGGAGCAGGCGCTGAACGCGCTGACCACCAGGATCTCCTCCCTGCGCGAGGCGAAGTCCGCCTACCCCGCCGACCCCCGGTCCACACTCGACGCGGCGCTGGCGGAGCTCGACACCGCCCGTGAGCTGCTGGACGCCTCGGTGCGCGAGCTGCGCAAGGCGCCCAAACGGTCGGGGGAGCGGGAGAGCGGGTCACAGCGGGAGCTCAAGCTGTTGCGGCAGGTGTTCCGCACCTTCCCCATCCCCGTGGTGGTGCTGGACGCCTCCGGGGTGGTGCGGCGGATCAGCGCCGAGACCTCCCGGATGCTCGGCAGCCCGGCGGGATACCTGATCGGCCGCTCGTTCCCGCTGTTCGTCGACGTCTCCCGGCGGGCGGCGTTCCGCTCGCACCTGACGGCGGTCCAGCAGGGCGGCCAGACCGCGACATTCCAGACGCGGCTCGCCCACCAGGGCCGCGCGCACACGGTTCAGCTCGCCGTCACCCGGCTGACGATGCCGGGAGAGCCGCAGGAGATGGTCGCGGTCATGATCCTGCCGCTGGAGGCGCAGGTGGCGGGCCCGCCGCACGGCCCGGCCGACCGCTCGGACGCCACCCTGGTCATGGCCGCGGCGCGTCGGCAGGAGCTGCTGTCCAGGATGACCCGCCTGCTGCTCGACGAGGAGAGCCTGCGCCAGCCGGTGACCGTCACCAGGGCCGCCCGGCTGCTCGCCGCCGAGTGGGCCGACTGGGTGATCGCCGACGTGGTCCGCGACGGCATGCCCAAACGTGCCTGCGTGCTGGGCCCGAGCGACAAGCCGGTGACCCAGCTGCTCCGCCTCGCCGAGGGGATGAACCCGCTGACCGCTCCGGCCGTCGCGCATGTGCTGACCGGCGGCTCCGGCGTGGTGCACGAGATGCTGGAGGACGACAGGCTGCTCGGCGACGTTCCCGGTGGCCCGCCGCTGCTGCGGGTGATGGGCGCCGCCTCGGTACTGATCGTGCCGATCGGCGGCGAGAACGGCGTGCTGGGAGCCCTCACCCTGGTGCGGCTACGCGACCGCGAACCGTTCTCGCTCGCCGATCTGGGGCTGATGGAGGAGATCGGCGCCCACCTGGGGCTCGCGCTGCGCGCGCGGCGCAGCTTCCAGACCCGTTCCCGGGCGGCCGACGCGCTGCGGACCAGCGTGGTGCCCAGGAGCCTGCCGGACATCCCGGGATTCGAGGCCGCGGCCATCTACAACGCGGGTTCCAGCCCGGTCGGCGCCGAGTTCTACGACGTCTTCCGCGTCGGCGACGGATGGGGTTTCGCCCTTGGAGGGGCCGCGGGCAAGGGTGAGGAGGCCGCGTCGGTCAGCGCCATGGTCCGCAACGGCCTGCGCGTGCTCAGCGTCTGGGAGACCGACCCCGGCGAGGTGATGCGCAAGCTGAACCAGGCCCTGAACGCCCAGCACAACGGCATGTTCGTGATGGCGGTGACCGGGTTCATCAAGGCGCGCAGGATCAGGCTGGCCAGCGCGGGGCACCACCCGGCCGCGCTGCTGCTGCCCGACGGCGGGGTCCGGTTCACCGCGGGGGGTGGCGTTCCGCTGGGCATCGCTCCCGAGGCGGAGATGTTCACCGAGGAGCTCACCCTGGCCTCGGGCCAGACCCTGGTCTTCTACTCCGACGGCCTGGTCGCCTCGCAGAACGAGCTGGGTGAGTCCTACGGCGAGATCAGGCTGGCGGACGTGCTGGCGCGCTGCGTCGCGCAGTCCCCCGCCGAGATCGTCAAGACGGTGGAGGAGGACCGGCACGCGTTCTCCGGCGGAAGAGTCTGGGATGAGATCGTGATCCTCGCTCTTCGCGTCGTATGAGCCGTATAACCGGTCGAATTCGGTACGGACAGCCGGGCGAACGCCTCGACATCCCCCTGACCAGGGAGAACACGAGAGCCGATCACACGTCCTGAGCTCCGGGGCCGAGGAGTCGCGGCAGCGCGGGACGCGTCGGGAGGCCCGGCTTCGCCTCAGGGGTTTGGCTTCTGCGCGGATCGGGGTATGGTTGACCTCATACAGACGTGTGCCTAAGACGCAGGCACCCCTGAAGGAATCACAGGCTCTTTATGCCTATCTCCTCCCAGAGGTGTGCCGTGAACATTGCATTCGTCTCCTCCGAGGCTCTCTCCTCCACCCAGGACGAGTCCGACCTCGCCGCCCAGCGCGCTCACCTGATGGCAGTGGCCCGTGAGCTCGGCCGCGAGCACAAAGTCACGATCTACACCCGCAGGAACTCCGACTCGGAGAAGGCCAGGGTTCGCGTGTCGCAGGGCGTCACGCTGGAGAACCTGACCGCCGGCCCCGCGCAGGACCTTCCGGAAGACAGCGTCCTGCCCTACCTGTCCGACCTCGGTGACCAGCTGATGCACCGCTGGGGACAGGACCGCCCGGACGTCATCCACGCGCACTCCTGGACCGGCGGGCTCGCCGCGATCGCCGGAGCGAACGGCCTCAACGTCCCGTTCACCCAGACCTTCAGCAGCGAGAACTCCCACGACGCCAAGAAGGTCCGGCTGCAGCGGGCCATCGGGCGCCGGGCCAGCGCGGTGATCGCCGGGTGCGGTGACGAGGAGAGCTCGCTGATCCGGCTGGGCGTGCCGCGCCGCAACATCTCGGTCATCCCGTGCGGCGTCGACGTCGAGCGGTTCCGTCGCCAGGGTCCGGCCGCCACGCGCGGCACCCGCCCCCGCCTGCTGCACGTGGGTCCGCTCACGGCCGACAAGGGCGTGCACACCGCGCTCCGCGCGCTGGAGGGCATTCCCGACGCCGAGCTGATCATCGCCGGTGGTCCCGCGTCCGTGGACCTGGAGCACGACGCCGAGGCGCACCGCATGATGCTGCTGGCCAAGGAGATCGGCGTCGACGACCGGATCACCGTTCTCGGGCACGTCCCGCACTCCTCGATCGCCAAGCTGATGCGCAGCGCCGACGTGGTTCTCTCCCTTCCCAGGGAGGCTCCGGCGGGCGTCGTGGCGCTGGAGGCCATGGCCTGCGGCGTCCCCGTCATCGCCTCGGCCGTGGGCGCCCACCTCGACTCCGTGGTGGACGGGGTGACCGGCCTGCTGGTGCCCGCCGACCGCCCGGCGCAGACCTCCCGTCTGACCCGCGAGCTGCTCGCCGACCCGACCCGCCGCACCGCGCTCGGCTTCGCCGGTGCCGACCGCGCCCGGTCCCGCTACTCGTGGGAGCGGATCAGCCAGGAGCTCGTCCACGTCTACGAGACCGCGCTCTCCGGCTCCGCCCGCTGACCGCGTCCGCCGCGCCGGCCGGGCACCGCGGGCCACGCGGAACACGCTCCGAGACCGGGGATCCCACAGAAGGGGTCCCCGGTCTTCGCGTGTCGGGCCCATGTGCACGGGCGTGACCCACAGGATGCCCTCGGTTGCGTTCGACGTGTCATGTCGCGCTCGCGTGCACGGGCATGACGGCTCATGGCGAGCACGTGCGACGTCTACGACCGGGCCACGCGACGGTGCAGGACGACGCCGAGGCCGCTGGCGGCCAGCAGAACGACACCGGCCAGGACCAGGATCACCGCACCGCCCACGGCGCCGTCCGTCCAGTCCCAGACCGCCTCGGGAACCGCGAGCGTCAGCCCGGCCACGCCACTGACGATCAGCACCCAGGTGCGCCACCGCCGGTACAGGGCCAGGCAGGCGAGCGCGATCGCCGCGGTCAGCCAGTATCCCCAGGCGCCGCCGTCCCACAGGACGGGCCACTGACCGCCGAAGAGCGCGATCGCCGCCCCCATGCCCAGGCCGAGGTCGCGCGGGACGAGCACCCCGGCCAGGGCGGCCGTCAGGATGAGCAGGCCCAGCGCGACATAGGCCAGGCCCCAGCCCGCGCCCTCCCGCCCGGCGAGGACGTCCAGCAGGCCGGTCACCGTGACCAGCGCGAAACCGCCGCAGGCCAGCAGGCCGATCGCGGTGGGCAGCAGCGCGTAGGCCGTCGCCGCGACCACCAGCCCGGCCACCCCGGCGACGAGACCCTCGTGGCGGTCGACCACCACCCCCGCGCACAGGGCCGCCGTGGCCGAGCCCAGCGCGGCGAGCGTGGCCGCGACCCTGCCCTGCACGGCGGCCGTCCTGCCGGTCGCCGACCGCGCCGCCGCGCCGAGCCCCACGGCCACCGCGAGCAGGAGAACCGTGACCACGGCGAGGACCGCGATCCTCGCCGGCTGGGTCATCCGGTCCCAGCCCAGGCCGACGAAGGCCGCGGCACCGGCCAGGACGAGTGCACCGCCGACGTACGCGAGGATCTCGCTCCACCTGACCCGGTCGCCGGCCCCCGGCTCACGCAACGCCTCGCCGACGGCGCGGGCGACCGGCTCCACCTGCTCGGGGCGGAGCTCGCCGGACTCCACCAGGCCGGCCAGTGCTCGCCGTACGGCGTCAACGTCGTTCATGTGCGGAATCGTGGCACAGCCTGACCCGGACGGCACCCCCCGAACCAGTGGGACGTATGCGAAAACGAAATACCTCTGTTACTGGAGTGCGATTGTTGCTTTGATGTCCCCATGTCGATTCGTGGCACGTTCCTGGGCGTCCTGGCCGCCGCCCTCGCCCTCTCCTCGCTGCCCGCGACGGGGGCGGCCGCGCGGACGGCCCCGTCCACCCCGCGCGGGTGGGGCAGCCCGATCCTGGTGGAGAACTTCAACGGCACCCGTGTGGACGACCGCAAATGGGTCGTCTACCACTCCCCCGGCGCCGAGACCAACCCGCGCACCGGGCGGGCCTCGACCGTGGGCGGCGGCGTCCTACGGCTCAAGGGCGGCTTCTACGGCGGCAGGGACCTGTCGGGGGGCATCGCGACCCGCGGCGCCCAGCGGTACGGGCGCTGGGAGGTGCGGCTGCGCGCCGAACGCGGCGCGGGCTACACCCCCGTGGCGCTGCTCTGGCCGTCCGACCAGGGGGGCGGAGAGTACGCGGAGGTCGACTTCGCGGAGATCATCGATCCGAGCCGCAGGTCGGGCGGGATCTTCGTGCATCGCGGCGACCGGCCGCAGGCCCAACGGCAGATGAGGGCCGACTTCACCCGGTGGCACACGGTCGCGGTCGACTGGCTGCCCGGACGGCTGACGTTCTGGCTGGACGGCAGGAAGGTGTGGGACTACCGGGGGCCGAACGTGCCGAGGAGCCGCTCCATGCACCTGACGCTCCAGAACGACGTGACGTGCAACCAGTGGTCGCCGTGCCGTAACGGCTCCACTCCTCCGACGGTCAGCATGTACGTGGACTGGGTGAAGATCTACCGGGCCCCTGTCTGAGGGGACCCGGGGCTCAGAGCAGGTGGGCCGCCTTGAGGGCGAGGTGGACCAGCAGGCGGTCCTCACCGTCGGCGAGGTTCCTGCCGGTGAGCCGCTCCGCCTTGGCGAGCCGGTAGTAGAGCGTCTGGCGGTGCACGCCGAGCGCGCCGGCGGTCTCCTGGACGTGACCGGCGCGGTCGAGGTAGCTTTCCACGGTCCTGGCCAGCTCCGGGTCGTCGGCCAGCCCGGTGACCTCCTCCGCGAGCTCCCGCAGCCCCGCCGGTGACATGCGGGCGAGCAGCCGGTAGACGCCCAGATTGGGCCAGGTGGCGACGGGCGCGAGCGCGGGCACCCGTCCGGCGACGCCCAGCGCGTGCACGGCCTCCCGCCAGCTTCGCCAGGCCTGAGCGGGCTCGTCCCTGGGTGCGCCGACGCCCACCACCGTTCCGTACATGCCCTGGATCCGGTCGGCCAGTTCCCCCGCCTGGCCCGCCGGGGCCAGGAGGGCAACCAGTGGCTCGCCCCGTACGGGAAACGCGGGGTCGGCGAGCACGGCGCGCGGGAGCGTCCAGAGGGCGGCGACCCGGTCCGGAGAGACGCGGGCGGCGATCGCCGCCACCGGGCCGCGCACGTCGTCCAGCCGTGTCAGTGCCCGGGAGCGTTCTTCGGCGTCGGAGGAGAACAGCTCCCGTAGGTTCGCACCCAGGTCCTGACGGCTGCGGGCCTCCTGGGCGAGGACGGTGGCGGCCCTGGAGACCAGGTCGCCGACCGAGGCGAGGACCTCGTCACCGAGTGTGCCGTCGTCGAGGAGCCACAGGTAGCCGTAGGTCACCTCGTGGTGCCGCAACGGCACGCACACCCGGGCGAGGACTCCCAGGTCGGCGTCGGCGGGGATGCGTACGGGGCCGCGTGCCCCGGCGATGCCGTACCCCTCGAAGTAGGCGCGTACCTGGTCCGTCGCACGGCGTCGCAGAATGGACTCCTGGCGCACCACGTCGATGTCGCCGCTCTGCGCGGCGTAGGCCAGGAGCTGGAAGGCCCGGTCCTCCAGGGTGGCCGAGGCGCCGAGCCTGGTGGCGATCTCGTCTACCGTCTCCTGCAACACCCCACCATTGTCATACATGTGTATGAAAGCCCCGCCCGTCGATCGTGGCAGATGCACATGATGGCCGGGCGAGCGGAGGTTTTAGGCTGGAAACATGTTCGGTTCTCTCCTTCTCGGCGCGTCCCGGTCGCCGCTGGTACGGCGCGCGGTCTCCGGCGTGCCGCTGACCCGCAAGGTCGTCGATCGTTTCGTCGCGGGCGAGACGCCTCGGGAGGCGGTCGAGGCGATCCGCGGGCTCGCCGCCTCCGGACTCGCCGTCACCGTCGACCACCTTGGCGAGGAGACGAGAGACTCCGCCGCCGCCGCCCAGACGGCCGGCGCGTACGTCACGCTGCTCGGCGCGCTGGGCGGGCTGGGGCTCGGTGACCGGGCCGAGGTGTCGGTGAAGCTCTCCGCGGTCGGCCAGGCGCTCGGCGCCGACGGCGACAAGATCGCCCTGGAGAACGCGCGGCGGATCTGCGAGGCGGCCGGCGACTGCGGGGCGAACGTCACCCTCGACATGGAGGACCACACCACGGTCGACTCCACGCTGGAGACCCTGCGGGCCCTGCGCCTGGACTTTCCCTCCACCGGTGTCGCCGTGCAGTCCTACCTTTTCCGCACCGAGGCCGACTGCCGCGACCTCGCGCGCGAGGGATCGCGGGTGCGCCTGGTCAAGGGCGCCTACGCCGAGCCCGCCTCGGTGGCGCATCAGAGCAAGAACGAGGTCGACAAGGCCTACGTGCGCTGCCTGCGGATCCTCATGTCGGGGGCGGGCTACCCGATGGTGGCGACGCACGACGACCGGCTGATCTCGATCACCGAGACGCTCGCCGACCGGTTCTCCAGGTCCCGCGGCGACTACGAGTACCAGATGCTCTACGGGATCAGGGCCGACAAGCAGCTCGCCCTCGCCGGAGCGGGTCACACCGTGCGTGTCTACATCCCGTACGGAGACGACTGGTACGGCTACTTCATGCGCCGCCTGGCCGAGCGTCCGGCGAACATCGCCTTCTTCCTTCGTGCCCTTGGAGGCAACTAATGGATGCCATCTCCACCGTTCCCGCCCCGGTCAACGAGCCGGTGCTCGGCTACGCGCCCGGCAGCGCCGAGCGTACGGCGCTGGAGAACCGCGTCAAGGAGCTCGCCGGCGCCCAGCTGGACCTGACGATGACGATCGGCGGCGAGCAGCGGATGGGCGGCGGCGCCCCCATCGACGTGGTCCAGCCGCACAACCACGCCTCCGTGCTGGGCCGCATGGCGGACGCGAACGCCGACGACGTGCGCGCGGCGATCGACGCCTCGCTCGCGGCCGCGCCCGCGTGGCGCGCCCTGCCGTTCGACGAGCGGGCCGCGATCTTCCTGCGGGCCGCCGACCTGCTGGCCGGCCCCTACCGGCAGACGCTGAACGGCGCGACGATCCTGGGCCAGTCCAAGTCCGCGCAGCAGGCGGAGATCGACGCGGCCTGCGAGCTGATCGACTTCCTGCGCTTCAACGTGGACTTCGCGCGGCGGCTCCTCGCCGACCAGCCGGTCTCCTCGCCCGGCGTGTGGAACCGGATGGAGTACCGGCCGCTGGAGGGCTTCGTCCTGGCGATCACGCCGTTCAACTTCACCGCCATCGCGGCGAACCTGCCGTCGGCTCCCGCCCTGATGGGCAACGTCGTCGTCTGGAAGCCCTCCCCCACCCAGCAGTTCTCCGCGCACTTCACCATGCGCCTGCTTGAGGAGGCGGGGCTCCCGCCGGGTGTCATCAACATGGTGACCGGCAACGGCGCGGCCGTCTCCGAGGTCGCGACGACCCACCCCGAGCTGGCGGCCATCCACTTCACCGGCTCCACGCCCACCTTCCAGCACCTGTGGTCCACGGTCGGCGCGAACATCGCCTCCTACCGGTCCTATCCGCGCCTGGTCGGCGAGACCGGCGGCAAGGACTTCGTGCTCGCCCACCCCTCGGCCGACCCCGCGGCGCTCACCACGGCGCTGATCCGCGGCGCGTTCGAGTACCAGGGGCAGAAGTGCTCGGCCGCCTCCCGCGCGTACGTGCCGCGCTCGGTCTGGTCGGTGATCCGCGACGAGCTCGTGGGCACCGCCGAGTCGCTCACCGTCGGCGACGTGGCCGCGGACCTGTCGACCTTCATGGGCGCGGTCATCGACGAGCGGGCGTTCGCCAAGCACAGGGCCGCGATCGACCGGGCCCGCTCGCTCGACTCGATCAACGTGCTGACCGGGTCGTACGACGACTCGACCGGCTACTTCGTGAGGCCGACCATCCTGGAGTCGGCCGACCCCACCGACGAGATCTTCGTCAAGGAGTACTTCGGGCCGATCCTCGGCGTGCACGTCTACGACGACGCGGACTTCGACACGGTCCTGAACCAGATGGAGGGCGTCTCCCCGTACGCGCTGACCGGTTCGATCATGGCCCAGGACCGCTACGCGATCGCCTCGGCGTCGGAGCGGCTGCGCTTCGCGGCGGGCAACCTCTACATCAACGACAAGCCGACCGGCGCGGTCGTCGGCCAGCAGCCCTTCGGCGGGGGCCGGGCGTCCGGCACGAACGACAAGGCCGGGTCGATCCTCAACCTGACCCGCTGGGTGAGCGCCAGGACCGTCAAGGAGACCTTCGCCCCGCCGACCGACCACCGCTACCCGCACCAGGGCTGACCTTCTCCGGACGGTCGGCAGGAGCCCGACCTGACGACGGCGGAAGAGGGCGGCGCCGGGACTCGGATTCACGAGTTCCGGCACCGCCGTCCTCTGTCGGTCGGCTTCGACGTGAGGCCGACGGGTAGGAAAGTTCCAGGAGGCGAGGGGCGAAGGTGCCTTCGGACACGGCCGATCCTGCGATCCTTCGGTAAAGCGGATGATCGTGTCGCAGGGATGTGAGAGATGGAAGGGGCCGCCAAGGTGAGTGAGCGCGTGTCGGCGGTGGCGTGGCGGTGAAGCCCTCTCCCGGCCCCGAGCGGATGCTGGTGGAGTTGCTACGGGCCAGTCACCTGGCGGCTCTGGAGCAGATTCCGGGCCTGGTCGCGGAGCACGCCGTGTCCGCGGGCCTGGCCGAGGTGCTGATCTACCTGGCGGATCTGCAGTGCAACGTGCTGCGTCTGTTGACCGGTGAGGGCCACGGCGGCAGGGAGGTCGCGAGCACGGCGGCCTGCGAGTTGCGCATCGACGCGACCCTGGCCGGGCGGGCCTTCCAGGAGATGCGGATCCTGGTCGGCGTCGGCGAGGGCACCGAAAGGGACACTGACGAGGACACCGACGGGCCGCAACGGTGGTGGGTCCCGCTGTTGAACGGCGTCGAACGCATGGGGGTGCTGCGCATCGGCGTCGAGGCCGCCGCCGACGCGCAGATCCAGGACAACATGCGGGACCTGGCGTCGCTGGTGGCACTGTTGCTGGTCGACAAGCGTCCCTACAGTGACTCCTACGCCCGGCTGGTGCGTACCCGGCCGATGCACGTGGCCGCGGAGATGCAGTGGACGTTGATGCCGCCGCTGACCTTCGCCGATCAGCGGGTGACCATCGCCGCGGCGCTGGAGCCGGCCTACGAGGTCGGCGGGGACGCCTTCGACTACGCGCTGGCCGGCGAGGTGGCGCATCTGGGGATCTTCGACGCGATGGGGCACGATGTCTCTGCGGGGCTGAGTGCCAATCTGGCGGTGGCCGCCTGCCGTAACAGCCGCCGTCAGGGCGCCGGCCTGGCGGCGACCAGCGAGGCAGTCGAGCAGGTCCTGATCACCGAGTTCGGTCAGGCCACCCGTTTCGTCACCGCGATCCTGGGTGATCTGAACACCCGCACCGGGGTGTTGTCCTGGGTCAACCGGGGTCACCATCCGCCGGTGGTGATCCGCGGCGGCCGCTGGGTCGCCACGTTGGAATGCCCTCCGGCCACCCCGATGGGCCTGAACCTGGGCACGGAGATCGTGATGTGCCGTGAACAGTTGGAGCCCGGAGACCGGGTGGTGTTCTACAGCGACGGCATCACCGAGGCCCGCAACGCCGACGGCGAGGAGTTCGGCCTCGACCGGTTCGTCGACTTCATCATCCGCCACACCGCCGACGGCCTGCCTGTGCCCGAGACGCTGCGCCGCATGATCCGCGGCGTGCTGAAGTACCACACCGATCGCCTGCAGGACGACGTCACGGTATTGCTGGTGGAATGGCACGGCGACGCCCACGAGCGGCTGCACCTGTGAAAAGGAGAGCTCTTCCCTCGCCGTCGGACCACCGCTACCCGCACATGGGTCGATGTCGCGCGGCCCGGTCGGCATCGACCAGATCTCAAGAAGCGCGTCTGTCTTCGAACAGGCCGCGAAAAACGGTGACGCCTGGGTTTCGCATCCGAAACCCAGGCGTCACTCGTTTCCCGCTACGGCGGGGGCATCGCCCCCACCGCGGTGAGCCGTCCGTGTCCGGTCCGTACTCGACCGCAGGACGTGACTACACCGGGCAGGAGAGCGTGCTGGTGGCGCAGCAGCCGATGCTGATGAAGTGCTCCGTCCGCGGCTCGCGACCGCCGACCAGCTCGTCCAGGTTGATCTCCCCGGCGGGGTGGACCAGGTCGGCGGAGCGGGCCTGCGGGTTCTTCCACTGACGGATCAGCTCGTTCTCGGACATCACTTGTCTCCTTCGTCGAGATTCGTTGTGCGTGGGACACGGGGACCGGCCCGGCACGAGGACCGGGCCGGACGCCCTTGGTGACCGTTGGTGGCTGTGTCCGATGGTCCGTCGCGAACCACGTGGCAGAGGTCCGCGGTGCGGCGTTCGGTCACGACCTCGGGTCGGTTCCCGGCCTCCTAGCAGAGGTCCACGGTGCAGCACTTGTGCGAGATCACCGGAGGCCAGGTCTCCTGTGGCATGCCACCGACGACGCGCGCGAGGTGCTCGTCAAGGTCGATCTCGCCCGCGGGGTGGACCAGGCCGGCGGTGCGGGCCTGTGGGTTCTTCCACTGACGGATCAGCTCGTCGCCGGACATCTCGCGCCTCCTTCGCGCACGCGGCCGCGGGTCAGCAGTAGTAGCCGGTGGGGCAGCAGCCCCAGGAGGCGATCCCCTCGGTGGCGGGCTCGCGGCCGCCGACCAGCTCGTCCAGGCTGATCTCCCCGGCGGGGTGGACCAGGTCGGCGGAGCGGGCCTGCGGGTTCTTCCACTGACGGATCAGCTCGTTGTCGGACATCTCATGACTCCTTGGTGTGGGCCGCAGGGATCAGCAGAAGATGCCGGTGGGGCAGCAGCCGTAGGAGATGGCGTACTCGGTCCGCGGCTCGCGGCCGCCGACCACCCGGGCGTCGTCCAGGGCGATCTTCCCGGCCGGGTGAGCCAGGTCGGCGGAGCGGGCCTGCGGGTTCTTCCACTGACGGATCAGCTCGTTCTCGGACATGACGTACTCTCCTTCATGGGATTCGATGTTGTGGAAAGCTCCGGCCGAACCGGCGCGGAGACGGGCCGAGGCCCCTTCGTGGTGAAGCGGGTCAGAAGTCGCCGCCGCACCAGATGCCGGTGGGGCAGCAGCCGTAGGAGATGATGTACTCGGTCCGCGGCTCGCGGCCGCCGACCACCCGGGCGTCGTCCAGGGCGATCTCCCCGGCCGGGTGAGCCAGGTCGGCGGAGCGGACCTGCGGGTTCTTCCACTGACGGATCAGCTCGTTCTCGGACATGACGTACTCTCCTTCTGGATTGAGATTTCGTGGTTCGGAATCGGTCCATGGGGCGCGTCGGCGGAACCCGGCGCGCCTCACGCGTTCAGTGCCCCCGCTCGCTGCCGGGGCGCCGCGTCGTGCGCGAACAGCTCTCGGTAGGTCCCCTCTCGTGCGACGAGGTCCTCGTGCGTGCCCCGCTCGACGATGCGACCGCGGTCGAGCACGAGGATCTTGTGGGCGTCGCGGATCGCGCTCAGGCGGTGCGAGATGACGATCCGCGTGACCTCGAGCCGGGACAGCGCCGCGTCGACGCGGCGTTCTGTCTCGGGGTCGAGGTGGCTGGTGGCCTCGTCCAGGATGAGCAGGCGAGGCTTGTGGACGAGGGCGCGGGCCAGGGCGACCCGTTGGCGCTGCCCGGCCGACAGCGCGGCGCCGGCCTCTCCGACGAGGGTGCCGTACCCCATGGGCATGGCCTCCACGTCGTCGTGCAGTCCGGCGATGCGGGCGGCGCGCACCACCTCCTCCTCGGTGGCGTCCTCCCGTCCGAGGGTGAGGTTGTCCATGATCGTGCCGTTGAACAGGTTGAGGTCCTGCAGCACGGCCCCGCAGCGGGAGCGCAGGTCGTGGACGTCGAGCTCGTCGAGTTCGTGTCCGTCGTGGCGCACCGTACCGGCGCTGGGACGCAGCAGGCCGAGGACCAGCAGGGCGATGGTGCTCTTGCCGGAGCCGGTGCGGCCGACGATGCCGAGCTTGGCGCCGGGCGGGACGGTGAAGGTGAGGTCCTTGAGCACCGGCGGGGCGTCCGCCTGATAGTGGAAGACCAGTTCCTCGACCTCGATGCCGCCGGTTGTGTTCTCGGGAAGACGCACGGGGCCGGTGGCCTCCTCGTCCGCGTCGACGATGTCGTAGACCCGCTCGATCTGGCTGCGCAGCATCGGGTAGCTCTGGCCCGCGCTGGCCAGCCCCTGAAGGGGGGCGAGCAC
This sequence comes from Streptosporangium sp. NPDC049046, assembly GCF_040649155.1. Classification (NCBI taxonomy): domain Bacteria; kingdom Bacillati; phylum Actinomycetota; class Actinomycetes; order Streptosporangiales; family Streptosporangiaceae; genus Streptosporangium; species Streptosporangium sp. NPDC049046. Next base: position 16,089 of record NZ_JBEZEZ010000001.1, read on the forward strand.
GGCGAGGGCGACGGTGCTGGCAGCGAGCGCGGTGCCGATCGTCATGCCACCGTTCAGTACGAGCGCGAGCCCGGTCAGCAGCAGGAGCAGCGGGGCGGCGACGGTGAGGGCCTGATGGAAGGCCTCCAGGCCGGCGGTGATCCGGCCGCGGACGACCAGGGCGCCGCGATACGTCTCGAACAGCCGCACCCAGTGCTGCTCCGCCCGTCCCTCGACGCCGTTCGCCTTGACCGGGACCACGGCCTCCAGGGTCTCGGTGAGGTAGCTCTGCTCCTCGGCCTTCGCCGACAGCTCCCGCTGGTAGACGGCCGCGACCCGCGGGGAGACCCGTAGCACCAGCAGCACGTGGGCGGCGCCCAGGGTGAGGACGACGGGCACGTAGCCGGGGGCGAGGACGGCCAGGCCGATCAGGTAGCCCACCAGGAGCGCGGCGTCCAGCACGAGTATCAGCAGCCGTTGCGTGACGGTCTCTCGGGTGGTGGAGACGCTGCCGAGCCGGGCGAGCAGGTCTCCCCTGCGGCGCTGGATGAAGAACGACAGCGGCAGCCGCAGCATGTGGCGGATGAGCTGCCGTCCCAGCGTCGCCTCGGCGCGGACGCGCAGGGTGAGCACCGCCATCTCCCTCAGCAGGGTCGTCAGCCCGGCCAGGACGGTGGTGCCGAGCACCACCCCGGCGAAGAGCGGCAGGATGTCCGTCCGCTGGTCGGGGGCGAAGGTGTCGACGACCTGCTGGGTGGCGAGCGGCAGCACCAGGGCCAGCAGCTTCAGCACGGTCGCGCAGGCGAGCACGGCGGCGAGCAGGCTCCGGCTGCCCGGCATCGCCACGAAGTCCCGCAGGTAGCGGAGCATCAGCCACTCCCGCATGGGAGTGCGCCGCCGGACGAACTCGGGGCCGGGCGAGAGGTGGATCAGCACGCCGCCGAAGCGCCGGTCGAAGTCCTTCCTGCTCTGCCACTGGCGTCCGCCGCCCGGGTCGGCCAGGCGGACGCGCCGCGCGCCGACCTGTTCCACGACGACGAAGTGGTGGTCGGCGAGGTAGGCGATGGCCGGCCGGTCGATGGGACCGAGGCTCTTCATCCGCTCGGTCCGCGCGGTCAGGCCCATGCGGGGGGCGGCGGCGATCAGGTGGGCGGCGGACACGCCGTCGCGTCCGATACCGAGCATTTCCCGGCATTCGGCGACCCGGGTGTCCCTGCCGTGGAAGCTGGCGATCATGGCCAGGCAGGCCGCGGCGCATTCGGTGGAGGTGAGCTGGTGTCGCAGCGGGACCCTGCTCATCGGCGCTCAGCTCCGATGGGCGCGTCGAGCAGAAGCACGGACGGGACGTGCTCGGGCCGGGCGAGCCTGAGCAGGCCGTACCCGATGCCGGCCAGCCCGTTCATCAGGCCGGGGGTGGGGGCGGCGCCGGGCGCGCCCCAGCGGGGGCCGCGGCGGGCCAGGTCGTCGAGGAGGTGGGCGGTGCGGGCCGTCAGCAGCTCGGCCGCCTCCGGCCGGTGGCGCAGCTGGATGAGCAGTTCGAGGTTGCCCAGCTCGCCGTGGCAGAGGCTGTGGTTGGCCATCGGCCCGCGCTCCAGTTCGGCGGCGAGCGCGCGGTCGAGGTCACCGTCAAGGTCACCGTCGAGGTGCTCGGACACCGGGCCGCCGACGCGCGACAGGCCGATGCCGGGTGCTCCGTGGCACCAGGCGTGGAGCATGTCGTCGCCGCCCTGTCCCTGCCGGTAGTCGGGCCAGCCTCGCAGGTCCGGCCGGTAGTGCTCGCTCTCGTAGGCGAAGGCGGCCAGGGCGGTGTCACGGGCGCGCGGGTCGCCGCCCGCCTCGGCGTAGCGGCGCAGCGCCCAGCCGATGCCGCCGGCCCCGTGGGAGAAGCCGGTCAGCGGCCGGTCGTCGCTCATGGGCGTGTGCCAGGCCACTCCGGCTCCGACGGGGGCCGCGGTGTCCAGCAGGCGTTCGGCGCACGCCTCCGCGGTGCGCCAGGCCGCGGGTGACCCGGTGGCCCGGTGGATCGCGAGCATCGTGGCCAGGGTGCCCGCGGAGCCGACGATGACGTCCAGCGCCTCGTCCTGGGCGGCCGTCTTCGCGCACAGCTCCACCAGGTCCTCGACCGGCCGCGCCAGCCTCGTGTCGTCCAGCAGGGCGGCCAGGTGGACCAGGGTGTACGCGACTCCGCCGAGGCCGGTGAAGGCGCCCATGACGCCTTCCTCCGGTGGGTCCTCGGCCAGCCCCGCGAGAGGGAGGGCCGCGCGTCGCGCCAGGTCGGCGTACCGTTCCTCACCGGTGACGGCGGCGCACTGCGCCAAGAACAGAGCCACGCCGGTGTAGCCGCCGTACAGGTCCCAGCTCAGCGGCCGCGGCATCCAGTACTTCTCCTCGACCAGCTCCAGCCCGAGCCAGTTGACGCGACCGCCGGGTTCCGAGGCACAGGTGTGGCGGTCGACGAGGTCAGCGACGTCCCGGGCGGCGGCGATCAGCCGGGCCTCGTCCGGCCTGTCGGCGGAGAGGGGGGCGAAGGCGGAGACGGAGGACGTCGTGCCGACGGCGAGGGCGGCGAGCCCGGAGCGGTCCCGGGTGACCATGGCGGCCCGGATGACCCACTCCTGGCGGGCGCGATCGACAGGCCCCATGCCGAGAACCTTGCGGACGGCGCGGCTCAGGCTGGCCTCGGGCAGGATGTCCGGGATGCGGACACCGCCCGAGGTCCACAGGTCGCGACTGCCCGGCCGGGTGGTGAAGATCGGGATGTCGCCTGCCCAGAGGTCCTCCGCCTCATAGGCGATCAGCCGCTCGCGGGTGCGGTCGCCGCGGGTGATCGCCCACAGGTGGTCGAGCACGCGGTCACGGTCGAGGCCGTGGCGGAGCACGTCCGGGTGGGTGGACTCCATCATCAGCTTGGCGTACGTGCGGGTCGCCCGCGGGACGACGCGAACCTCGTCGTCGGAGAACGTGGTCATCAGCCGGACCAGTGCGGGGGCGTCGGCCACGATGGCCTCGTAGCCGCGGCCGAACCCGGCCAGCAGGTCGTCGAGGTGGTCGGCGGGGTCGGCCGCGTCCTCGCCCAGGCGCGGGCGGTTGCGCACGCCGGGAAAGACCAGGTGTTCGCGGACCAGCCGCATCTCGTCGGTGCCCTGTCCGGTCCAGGTCGGCGTCTTCATCGGCAGCATGACGTCCTTGTCGCCGCCCATGCCGGACAGGTCGATCACGCCGTTCTCGCCCACCATCAGCTCGGGCAGCAGACCGCTGCGGCTCACCGACGACTCCAGGGCGAGCGCCGCAGGGTCCCCCATGAGGCGCTCGATCCCCGCCCCGGGCACCAGCGGGTGCAGCAGGGCCTCCAGGTCGACCAGCACGGGCTGGTCGCCGCAGGCGATCAGGTTCTCGCAGTGGAAATCGGCGCCGTCGAGAGCGTGCAGCATCGCGAGCAGCGCCCCGAGCCGGTGGTAGTAACGGGCGACCTCCTGGCGGTCCTGGCACGGCAGGTGGGGCGCGAACTCCACCCAGCCGTACGGGCCGCGGTCCAGCACGGCCAGGCGGATGAGGTCCAAGCCCGCGACGCGCTCGTTGAGCCAGGCCAGGGCGTCGTTGAAGTGCCGGTGAACGGCCTGCGGGCGCGGCTTGTAGATCACCTGCGCACCCGTTTCGAAGGTCAGGACACTCACCGCGCGGCCGCCCTGGTGGGTGTCGCCGCCGCCCTCGATCGCCGTCAGCGGGCCGGGATCGACGCCGCCCAGCAGCGTCCGCACGATGTCGGGACGGTCCTCGGTGTAGCGGGCGAGCATCTCGCCCCGGCCGGCCGCGAACCGGTCGGCCGTCTGGGCGAGCAGCCTGGCCAGCACCGGGTACTCCTCGCACAGCGCGGCGAGCGCCTCGGGATGACGCCCGAACCATCGGACGAAGTCCGCGAACCGTTCCTCGGGCGTCGCCCCCTCAAGCCGCCGCGAGACGCGCATGACGTTGAGCTCCAGAACCAGCGTCCGCGACGCGAGCGCCGCGAGCCGCTGCCGGAGCTCGACGCCCCAGGCCGCGAGCAGGGCGTCCGCCCGAACGGCGGGGCCGCACGCGTTCAGCGCGTCACCCAGGCGCCGCAGCGCGCCTTCGGCGAACGGCGTCATGATCGCCGCGAATCCCTCGTCGACGGGTATCCCGTCCGCGCGGGCGCCGGACCCGGCAGGCGCCGCGGCGATCGCCTCCTCGGCCTGTACGGCCCAGTCCGGGCGGGCGACACGGCCGGCCAGCACGGCGGGCTCCTCGTCCAGCAGCGAGGTCAGCTCGTCGACGGTGAGCCCGGCCGCGGCCAGCCGCCGGTCGAACTGTCCGCTCTCCAGCAGCCCGTGAGCGTTCCGCCACTCCCGTAGCCGCCAGCGCGCGGTCTCGCCGGCCGACTCCGGCGACCGGCCGGCGGGGATGTCACCGCCGGTCCGGTCCAGCCGCTCGGCCAGCGTCAGTCCGCCGGCCCACCATGCCGCGCCGAGCTCGGGCGCCGCCCCCAGGGTGATTCCGTCTCCGCTCATGGCTGGCACTCTGCCGACGCGCGGCGTCGGCCACATGCGGGAGCCGCCCCCATATTCGCGCGGGCCCGCCGGGGGTGATGGGGGCATCGGTCACATCAGGTGGGGCGCATCGGCGTTCGCGCGGGCTCGGACCGGGCGCTTGAGAGGACGTCAGGTGGAGCGGCGGCGGCGTTCGCGCGCGCTCGTACCGGGGCCACCTGAGGAGACGTCAGGTGGGGCGCAGCAACTCGGCCGCGTGCTCGTACACGGCGGCCCGGTCGGGCAGGCCCGTTTTCTGCAGCAGGCTCGCGACGTGCTTCTCCACGGTGCGCGGCGAGATGAACAGCCGCTTGCCGATGTCGACGTTGCCACGCCGTTCGGCGAGCAGGGTGAGCACCTGATACTCCCGCACGCTGACGCCCTGGGCGCGCAGCCCGCTCGGCACCTGTTCCCGTCCGGTGCGGCGCTGCGCCACGGCCGCGCCGGCTCCGCGCAGCATCGCCCGGCAGGCCCCGGTGACCGCGGGGACGCCCGCCTGGTGGAAGTACTCCTCGGCGGTACGCAGCCAGACCAGTGGCTCGCCCCAGCCGTCCGCCAGGGCGGCCTCGGCGACCAGCCGGAGCCCCAGGTGGTGGGCGAGGGGAAAGGGCCGGGCGGCCTCGGCGGCCCTGCCGAACGCGGCGAGCGCCCCCTCGGGGTCGCCCTGGCGGCCCGACAGCACGGACCTGGCCAGGTGGAGGAAGGTGCGGTTCCAGGCCAGTTCGGCGGCCGAGGTGCTCTCCGCGGCGTCGCATTCGGTGGCGCCCGCCCGGTCGGCGAGTACGTCCATGAGCACGCGGAGTCCGTACCTGCCGGTGAGGTAGTAGATGGTGGGGTTGTCGTCCTCCCACTCCCGGGCCCTGATCAGCATCTCGCCGCAGAGGTCGCGGTCCTCCTCAAGGAGCGCGCACATCGCCTGGCACAGGCCGTAGACCACCGGCATGTGCAGGCTGCTCTCACCGCCCCACTCGCGGAACCGCTCCAGCACGCCCTCCATTTCCGCGCGTTTGGCCTGGTGGGCCGCGAGCGTGGCCTGGGCGAGCAGGAGGTACTGGGTGTAGGCGGTGTGGCCGAGCCGGATGGTGGACTCGACGCACGGGGCGGCGAGCCCGTGGGCCTCACCGTACTCACCGCGCAGCACGCCCGTCATGACCAGGGACGCCTGGGTGGAGTGGACCAGACTGATCGCGCCCGCCTGTGCCGCCGCCCTGCCGACCTCCTCCAGCGGCTCCCGCTCGCCGGTGCGCAGGGCGTGGTTCACGGCCAGGCGCAACATCGCCCGCAGCTTCCACAGCTTCAGGCCGTGGGCGTCGGCGATGGACACCACCCGCGTCAGGCACCGGTCGGGCTCGTCGAACCCACGGACCCTGGAGAACATCGCCATCCGCTCCCACGCCTGGCAGGCCACCTCGGGGAGCGGGACGCGTTCGGCGACCTCCACGGCTCGCCGTACGAGGGTCTCGGCCGCGGCCATCCGCTGCGGGCTCTGCTGGAGGACCCCGTGGTCGGGGACGATGAGCTGGGCCTCGATCACGTCGACGGCCGCCGTACGGGCCTCGTCCGGGTTGATCTGGAGGAGCCTGCGGAGCGCCGCGACGTGCGCCAGTCCGTCGGCGGTCCCGCCGATCTCGGCGGCGACCCAGGCCAGCTTGGTGCGCAGGTCCATCTCGTGCGGGATGGTCATCGCCAGGTCGCCGCTGATCGGGAGGTCCTTGGCGAGGGCGAAGGCGCGGTCGGCCTGCCCGCTCTCGGTCAGCGCGTGCAACAACCCCTGCAGGACGCGCGCCCGCAGGTCGGCGGGGGCGGATCCGAGCAGGGCGTAGGCGCGTTCGAGCAGCGTGACGGCGAGGTCGGCGGCACCGTCGTCCAGCAGGCGGCGGCCGGCGCCGGCGAGCAGGTCGGCCGCGCCCAGGGTGTCCCCGGCGGTCAGGCGCAGGGTGGCCGCTATCTGGCACCACTCGCCGGGCAGCCCGGGGTACAGCCGCTCCAGCGCGTCGGCGGCGCGGCGCGCGATCGACACCCGCTCGGCGGGGATGAGCGAGGAGCGCAGGGCTTCGGCCATCAGCGCGTGGCGGAAGGCGTACCAGTCGCCGGCGGAGTCGTCCGGCGTGATGAGCCGCGCCCCCGTACCCGCGCGCAGGAACTCCATCACCTCGCGGTCGGCCAGGCCGGTGGCCTCCTGGATCATCGGAATCGGGAAGCGGGAGCCGAAGACCGCCGCCATGTGCAGCGACTCCCGGGCGGAGGAGCTCAGCTGGGCGGCGCGCAGCATGATGCTGCGCACCAGCGTGGTCGGCACGTCGATCGCGGGGTCGCCGTTCAGCCGCCACCGCCGCCCGTCGCGCTCCAGGGCGCCGACGTTCACCATGGCGGCGAGCAGTTCCTCGACGACGAACGGGACGCCCGCCGTATCACGTTCCAGCCGGGTGAGAAGCTGCCGGGGCAGGTCGTCGGGCGAGGCCTCCAGGCAGGCGGCGGTGAGCCGGGCGAGTTGCTCCGGCGGCAGGGGCGCGAGCTCGACGAGGGTCGCGGTCCGCCGCTGGGCGCAGGCCTCGGCGACGGACCGTGCCGGTCCCGCGTGGCTGCGCAGGTTGGCCAGCAGGAAGGCGGGCACCCCGGCGAGGTTGTCGGCCAGGTACTCGACGACGGCGAGTGTGTCGGCGTCCGCGTCGTGCAGGTCCTCCAGGACGAGCAGGCAGCCACCGTCTCGCCCGATGACGGCGAGCAGCCGCAGGACCGCCTCCGCCAGCACCATCACCGACTCCAGATGGTCGGTGCCCCCCGCCCGGCGCCACTCCGGGACCAGCTTGGTGAGCGCCGGTAGATAGGGCACCAGGGCCGGATCGTCCGGCGGCTCCTTGGTCCTGGTGTAGGAGAGCAGCGCCTCGCACAGCGGTTTGAACGGGATGTCCGCGCTGATGCCCCCGCCCCGTCCCCGCAACGCGATCATCCCTGTGTCGAACGCCTGGTACGCGCATTCCGCAGAAAGGCGGGACTTTCCTATTCCGGGATCGCCGAGCAGGAAAACCGCGCCACCCCGGCCGTCTCGCGCGGCGGCGAGGCGCCGGTCGAGTTGCTCGACTTCCCTTTCGCGTCCGACCAAAATGGGGGAGGTATATGACATGACGACAGGTTAACTGCCGCCATGTCACCAAAAATGCCTTTTAGCGAGCACTCAGGGAAACGGGAATGACGGTGTCGTCCCCGCTCGCGGCCATCACCGCGTGCGCCGCGGTGTCCGGCGAGCCGAACGCGATCGTCGTCCCCGCTGTCAGGCCGGCCAGCACGAGCGCACGGGTCACCGGGGACACGCCGGCCAGTCTGATCATGATCGATCCGGCCGGCGTGCCCAGCCGCTCCTGCCACGACGCGGCCGGCTCCTCGGTGGTCGAACGGTTCTCAGCGTCCTTCTCAGGGTCCATGGATCTCTCCTTCATCAGTGGGCCGCAACAGCAGCACCGACGGTGTCATCTCGGGAAGGGCCAGCCTGAGCAGACCGTGGCCGATGCCGGCCAGGCCGTCCAGCAGGCCGGGGGTCGGCGCGTGGCGGGGAGTACCGCACCGCGCTCCGTAGGTGTCCAGCGAGGCCAGCAGCCTGCCGGCGTGGCGGTGCAGTGACCGCTGTGCCACGGGGTCGCCTCGCCGGGCGAGGGCGCCCAGCGTCTCCAGACGTCCCGCCTCGCCGTGACACAGACCGTGTCCCCCCAGCGGGACGTCGGAGATCTGGAACGCCGCCGGATCGCCGGGGAGGGCGGCGTCGGACAGGGCCAGGCGCACTCCCGCCCGGCCGTGGCACCAGGTGTCCTCCGCTGCCGCCGCCCGCGCGGCGGCATGGATGAGCAGACGAGCGCCGTCCACACTCTGCCCCTGCCTGGCGAGCGCCCACCCCACGCCCGCGGCGCCGAAGGCGAAACCCGGCGGCAGATCCGCCGCAGAGGGCGCCGCGGCCGCCAGGCGTTCCGCGCACCTGGCCGCCACGCGGTCGGCCCCGGCCGTTCCCGTGCTGTGCCGGACGGCGAGCATCGCGGCCAGGCACCCGGCCAGGCCGTCGTGGACGTCCAGCGGCGACTCGTCGACGACCGCCGCGCCGGCCGCCTCCACCGCGGGCTCCACCCAGCTCGCCACCTCGGCGTCGCCGAGCAGGACCCCGAGCTGTGACAGGCCGTACGCGATGCCGCCGAGACCGCCGAATCCCCCGCAGCCCACGGCTCGCAGCAGAGCCTCGTTCCCGGCGATCCGCTCCAGCAGCCGCGGCAGCGGCCGAACCGCCATCCAGGCGAAGTCCATATAACGGGAGATTCCGGTGACGCGACTCGCCTGTGCCAGGAACAGCGCGACGCCGAGGTACCCGCTGGACAACCCGGCGCCCAACGGCATGATCGTCCACCGGCCGTCCTCCACCGGCTCCAGGCCCAGCCAGTTGACGGTACGGCCTTCGCGGTGCGCGGTCGCGCACAGGCGATCCGCGATGCCCCGCGCGGCGGCCACGAGCGCCGCGCGATGGGGCACCGTGGCCGGCAGCGGCGTCTCGGACGGCTCGCCGGGATCATGCCGCCCGCCCGCGACCCGGGTCGCCATCGACGCCTCGATGATCCATTCCTGGTTCTCCCGGTCGGCGGCGCCCAGCCGGGCCAGCTTGGCGGCCACGACGTCCAGCCCGCTCTCCCGCGAACACCACGGCAGCGCCCTGCCCCCGCCATCGCGAATCTCCCGCTCGCCGGGGGACGTGCTGAAGTACGGGATGTCCCCCGCCCACAGGTCGGCCCGCTCGAACGGCACCGCCGCCGACCGCGCGGGGTCGCCGACCGACACGGCGTCCAGCAGGTCGAACACCTCGTCCCTGTCGGCGTCGGACCGCATCACGTCCGGATGCGTCGACTCGATCAGCAGCTCGCCGTAGAAGCGGGTGGGCCGGAGCAGCACGCGGACCTCGGCCTGGCCGAACCTCGCCAGCGGCCCGCGCAGCAGTTCGTCGCGTCCCACCGCGATGGCGTCGTAGGCACGCCGGAAACCGGCCAGCAGGTTCGGCAGGTGGTCGGCGGGGTCGGCGTCCACCCCGTTCAGGGTGGGACGATTGACCGCTCCGGCGAAACGGGTGACACCGCGCACCAGCCGCATCGTGTCCGTCCCCTCCTCCTCCCACCGGGGGGACAGGAACGGGTACACCCCGCCCTTGTCCCCGCCCAGGCCGGAGACGTCCAGCGCGCCCTGCTCGCCGACCATCATCTTCGGCAGCAGCGCGGTGCGCTGGACGGAGTCCCGCAGGGCGTGCAGCGCCGGGTCGGCGGACGCCTCCGCGGGCAGCGCCGCGTGGAACAGTGTCTCGACGTCGACCAGCACCGGCCGGTCCGCGCAGGCGACGAGGTTCTCGTAGTGCACGTCGATGGCGTTCAACGCGTACAGCAGGGCGAGCAGCGCACCGGCGCGCGTGTAGAACCGCTCCACCTCGGCCGCGTCCGCGCACGGCTCGGCCGGCACGAACTCGACCCAGCCGTAGCCCTCCCGCCGCACCACGCGCGGAACGCGCAGGCCGAGACCGAGGACTCGTTCGTTGAGCCAGTCGAGCACCTCGGCGAAGTGCGGGTACGCCTGGACCGATCGCGGCCGGTAGACGACCTTCGCGCCGCCGGCCAGGGTCACCACGGTGACGGCGCGTCCCCCGAGATGGCTGTCGCCGACGGCGGAGAACTCCACCGGGCTCCCGGGGTCACTTCCCAGCAGTTCCCTCAGGTGCTCACGATCCGCTGCGAAGCGCGTCAGAAGTTCCAGCCCCGTCTCCACCGCCTGGTCGGCGGCCTGGCGCAGCAGGCGGGCGAGGACGGGATACTCCCCGAGTAGTTCGGCGAGCCCTTTTTCGCCGCTCACCCGGCCCACGAAATCGGCGAACCGCTCGGTAGGCGTGTCTCCTGACAGCTCTCCCCTCGTCCTCCGCGCGTTCAGCTCGAACACCAGGACCCGGGAGGCGACCCGCGTGAGCCGGGCCGTCAGATCCTTCGCGAACCGTTCCCCGACCGAGGCGCCCCAGACCCCGCCCTCCAGTCGTGCCGTGCCGGCGGCCAGCCGCTCCACCGCCCGCCGGACGAACGGGAGTACCGCGTCCGACAGAGTCACCTCCCGGCCCGCCGGAACGCCGGACATGTCCACAACGACCTCCGGCGCGCCTGCTCCGGCGACGGGACGCTCCACGCCGGGAGCGGCGAGGCGAGCCGCGTCGGAGGCGGTGGCCCGATCGGAGGGACGTGCCGCCGTCCGGGCTCGGGGCGGCACGGCGACGAACGGGCTCGCGGAGTTCACAGCCGTCAAGTATGACGACCACCCTGAACCACGATATGGGGGCAATGCCCCCATATTTCCGCAAAACCTCCACCCGCCGTCTCCCCACCGGAAACTCCCCCGGTCGACCACCGCTACCGCACATGGACTGACGTCCCGCGGCCCGGCTGTCAGCGGCCCGATCTCAAGAAGGTCATCCAGGCTCGGAACGGCACGGCGACGAACGGGCTCGCAGGGTTCCGGGCTCATGGGCATCTCACCGGCCGAAGTTGTGGAATTTCCATAGCCGACTATAAGATAGCCGACTATGGAAATAGTCGATGTGCTGGCGATCTGCGGGAGCAGCCGGGAGGGATCACACAACCGGGCTCTCCTCCACGCCGCACAACAACTGGCGGAGGCCCCGCTGCGGGTGGAGGTGTGGGACGACCATGCCCGGATTCCCCGTCTGGACGCCACTCGCGGGCGCCCGTTCCCTCAGGCCGTCAGCGCTCTACGTGAGCGCGCGGCGGCGGCCGATGCGCTGCTGCTGGTGACGCCGGAGCTGAGCCGCGGCATCCCCGGACAGATGAAGGATCTCGTCGACTGGCTTTCGATCCTCGCACCCCCACGCCCGCTGGCGGGCAAACCGGTGGTGCTGATGAGCGCGTCACCCAATCAGTTCGGCGGGGTCTTCGCCCAGTTGCAGCTCGGCGACATGCTGCGGCGGGTCGGTGCAGAAGTGCTCTCCGACTTCGATGTGGCGGTCGGCTTCGCCCACCGTCACATCGACACCGACGGATTCTTGACCGAAGAAGAGGCGCGAAACGACATCACCCGGCTGTGGCGGCGCGTCCTGGCCCGCGTCGCGGATGACCGGCCGACGGTGCCGGCGTGACCGCCGGGCGGCAGGTCGCGGCCGCACAGGGGCCGATCGGTTACGCCCTCGCCGAGGTCACCAGGGCACACCGCACCGAGATGCAGCGCCGGATGGCCGAGCTCGGCCTGCACCTGGGCCAGGAGCTTCTCATCGTCGACCTTCACCACAACCCCGAGACCACCCAGGCGGAACTGGTCCAGCGCATCGGCATGGAACAGCCCACCATCGCCAAGGCGATCACCCGAATGGAGCGGGCCGGGTTCGTCGAGCGTGCCCCGGATCCCGGCGATCGCCGGGTGACCCGGCTGCGGCTGACCGAACGCGGCGAGGCCGTGGTCGACGCCGTCGTGGCCGCGTGGGCGCAGGTGGAAAGCCGTGCCGTCGCCGGGCTCGACGAGGCCGACGCCGCGCGTCTCATCCGGCTGCTGCACGCCGTCCGCGACAACCTCACCTGATCCCCCATAGGAGAAACCCATGGAACTCGGACTCGCAGGAAAAGTCGTTCTGGTGACCGGTGCGAGCACCGCCATCGGCAGGGCCACCGCGCTGGCCTTCGCAGAGGAGAAGGCGCACATCGCCGTCGGCTACCACACCAACCGGCAGGCCGCGGAGGAGACCGTCGCCATGGCCGAACAGCGTGGAGCCCAGGCGATCGCCTGGCGACTCGACCTCGGCCGCCCCGACTCGCTGGAGGCGGCGGTCGAGGACGCCCGCGCCCGGCTCGGGCCGGTCGACGTCCTGGTCAACAACGCCGTCCGCTGGCCGGACTGGCCCGCGCCCGGCGAGCTGTTCGAGACCGCGCCGCCTGAGCGGTTCGCCACGTCGATGACCGCGAACCTGGTCGGCCCTTACCTGCTCGCCCGCGCCGTGCTGGCCGACATGCGGGCGAACGGATGGGGCCGCATCGTCAACGTCTCCACAGGACTGGTCGAGGACGGCTTCCCCGGCAACGTCTCCTATGTGGCCGCCAAGGCGGGGCTGCACGGCCTGACCCGGGTGATGTCCAGGGAACTCGCCTCCGCCGGCATCCTCACCAACGTCGTCATGCCAGGCTTCACCCCCGCGGACAAACCCATGCCGCAACAGCTGCTCGACAAGGCGGCCGAGGCCGCCGCGACCAAGCGCGTCAGCCACCCCGACGACGCCGCACGCATGATCGTCTACCTGTGCTCGACCGCCAACACCAACACCACCGGCGAGGCCATCAGGACCGACGGCCATTTCCTCACCCCAGGCTGACCCTTCGGCACCCGGCGTTGCAACCACACGAAAGTTGGCCCGGATTTTGGCCAGTATTCCAGCCAAAGAGATACCATGGGCTCCATGGAGATCATCCCGATCAGCGAAGCGAAGGACCGGTTGACCGAGTTGGCCGACCGGGCCGCTCGTGAGCACGATCACTTCACGCTCACCCGGAACGGGCGACCCCATGCCGTCATCGTGTCCGTGGCCGAGTGGGAGTCCCTGCAGGAGACGCTGGAAATCCTCGCTGACCCTGAAATGCGGGCCGACCTGGTCGAGGCCGCTGCCGCCGAAGCACGCGGCGACGTGACCACGGAGGAGGAGATGGCCGCCGTCATGGCCGCCCGCCTTGGCAAGGCGAGCGCGTGAGCGACCGATACACCGTCCTGCTGGATCCGCCTGCCCGCCGCGCACTCGCCTCGGGCCTGCCCGAGACCGTGGCGTCCGCAGCCTGGGAATTGATCACCGGCGCCATCGCACGCGAGCCCTGGCGTGTCGGCAAACCCCTCCAAGAGCCGTACGAAGGGCTGCATGTCGCCCGACGCGGAACGTATCGCCTGGTCTATCGCATCGACGAGGACAAGCGCACTGTGACGATCCAGACGATCAAACATCGCCGAGACGCCTACCGCCCATAAAGGCGGGCCGACCGCCGCCGGTACCGGTGTGACCGCCGGACGGCAGATCTCGGCCGGACACGCCGGCGCCGCAAGCATGTGCACGACTTCGCCGCCCAGCGGTGATGCCCGGGTCTCCGGTCGGAGACCCGGGCATCACCGTTCTGAGCCGCCTGTCACCGGAACCGGGGCCGTCACGTCGTGACGGACGACCCCGGTTCCACGGCGCGGCCACGCGGGTCAGGGCCGCGTGGCGGCCGCGCCCGTTTCCTGCTCGCTCAGGGAGTGGGGGTCGGGGTCGGGGTTCCCTCCGTCACGGTGGGGGTCGGCTCTGGAGTGGGGGCGGGCGGCGGCTCCTCCGTGGGCGGCGGGGTCTCGGTGGGAGGCAGCGGGGACTCCGTCGGCGGGAACGGGGTATCCGTGGGAGGCGGGGTGGGAGGCAGCGGGGTTTCCACGGGCGGCGTGGGGGTCGCGACCGGCGGCGTGGGGCAGATGGCGGGCTTGTGCCACCTGCTGCCCGGCCGCCACTCGTTGATGGACCACCAGCCGCCACCGCGCCAGAACTTCTTGTGAGGCCGCGTCAGGCCGAAGACGTAGGCGGCCGTCGCCGTCTCGCCGGAGGTCGTCGCGGTCACCGAGACCCAGTCGCCCTGCCTGAGCACGTTGTCCCGTCGCCCCGAGAGGGACTTGGTGGTGTCGGCGATCGTGTACACCCGCTCGAAGCCGTCCTGGCTCTTGACGGTGATCGAGTCTTCCGCCAGAGCGGTCGCCTCGCCGGTCTGGGCGAACACGGTGAAGCCGCAGCCGTCCTTCGCCGGTAGGACGAACTCGCCGTGCAGCGTGCCGGGGAACGCCACCGGGGGTACCCGGGGCGGCGTCGTGGTGGTGGGGGTGGGGGTGGGGGTCGGCGTCGGTGTCTCGGTCGAGGGCGGGGGAATCGGTGTCGGGCTCAGCGGGGGTGTCTCGCTCACCGTCACACTGGGGGTCGGCGTCGGTGATTCCGTCGGTGCGGGCGGCGGCGATGCCGCTGACGCCGGGGAGGCCCCGACGCCGCCCGACGCCACCAGCACGACGGCGGTGGCGATGACCATCGGGCGGGGGATGCGCCGTGGTGGTCCGCCCGGTCCGCTCGACGACACCGCGTTGGGCCTGTCGGGATTTGTTAGCGTCACCTTGTCCTCCATCTGGTTTGATCCGGAACCAGCGGGGGCGTCGAAGTCGAAGGGGTGCTCTCACGCCCGCCGCCGAGACCGAGGACCACCGCCCGGCCGTGGTCCTCCATCGAGGGGCGCGGGGAAGACTTCCCGCTTCCGGAGCAGCCATGCAGGCGCAACAGACGACGGGCCGTCGAAACCGAAACTTTCGCCAGCTCACCGCCACATTTCGCGAATTACAACAAATTTCCCTCAGGGCCTGCAAACGTGCCTCGGGCCGTCTCGCGTGCCCTTCTCTGATCATCGCGAAGTGTGTGAACCGGGACGCGTCTCGGCGAGGACGGTTCAGGAGTAGGCGGCGACCATGCCGACGACGAGACCGGCGAGTGAGACGAGCGTGAGGACGCAGCCGAGGACCACCGCGGCGCGCCTGCCGCGACGCACCTTGAGAACGTAGAGGAACACGTACGGCAGGAAGCCCAGCACACCGACGCCGAGAAACGGCATGGTCAGCGCGGCGAGGATGCCCGAGGTGCCGGTCCGGACGGCACGGTCGCCCTCGGGGGTGAGCTGGGCGCGCCTGATGTCTCCCGCGGTGGAGTCGGGTGAGGCGTCGACCGGGACGGCGTCTCCGCCGCCGTCGGGCGCGAAGCTGCCCTTGCAGTCGTAACGGCCCCGGCCCAGTTCCTCGCACGAGACGACCGTGAGCGTGCCGGGAACGCCGACGGAACCCGTCGCGAGCTTGAGGCCGGGCACCGCGAACACGAAGGGCAGCACACCCAGACCCGTCCAGAGGATCAACAGGATGGTCATGCCGATCTTCCCCGGCGTTCTTCCCGGACCGGAGGTCGGCACCGGCTGGAAGACGTTCGCCACGTCCTCGAAGGCGTTACTCATGGGGACAGGATGCGACACGCCACTTGCGAACCACCTGTTGGTGACTTGAGGTCAACGCTCACGATGCCGCCCCTGATCGAGGGCCTCAGGAGATGCCCCCGGTCGCCTTGGCCTCGGCCTCGGCGGCGTCCAGCTTCGCGGCCTCCTCAGGAGTGGGCGCGGTGCCGCCGAGGTGGCGTGGCTGCCACCAGACGCCCTGCGGGATCTCCGGGTAGCTCCGCTGCGCCGCATCGAGCATCTCGGACATACGCTCGCGCAGGTCGGCGGTGACCTTGTCGTAGTCGTCACCGCGCTGGGGATGCATGGGCTCGCCGACCCGGATCGTGATCGGCACGTGCCGCTGGAGCAGTTTCCTGGGGTGGCCCTTGGTCCACAGCCGCTGGGTGCCCCACAGGGAGACGGGGATCATCGGCACCTTGGCGGCGACGGCCATCCGGACCGCGCCGTTCTTGATCTCCTTGACCGTGAAGGACCTGCTGATCGTGGCCTCGGCGAACACGCCGACGACCTCGCCGCCCCTGAGCGCCTTCAGCGCCGCGCCGAACGCGGCGGCCCCGGCCGCGCGGTCGACCGGGATGTGGTGCATGCCGCGCATCAGCGGCCCCGAGATCCGGTGGTCGAACACCTCCTTCTTCGCCATGAAACGCACCAGGCGCCCGGCGGGCCGCGCGGCCCAGCCGGCGAAGATGAAGTCGAGATAGCTGATGTGATTGCTGACCAGCACGGCTCCGCCGGTCTTCGGGATGCGGTCGGCGCCCTCAACGCTGATCTTGAGGTCCAGCGCGCGGAACAAGGTCAACGCCGCCCCGATGACCGGGGGGTACACGATCTCAGCCATGGCTGAACCGTACCTCAGCCACCCCCTCCCTCCGACCTCCCCGTCCTCCCCGGGCGCGCTCGTGCGGGGAGGGACCTCAGTGCCCCCGGAACGCCTCCTCCAGCCACCACGCCCCCCGTGCCCGGCTGACCCGGGCGTGGATCATCAGGGGCCGGTCGCGGGCCCCCTCCAGCCACCGGGCCACCGCGGTGAGATCGGCCCGGTCCCGTACGGTCACCGCCTCGCAGCCGAAGCCCCTGGCGACGGCGGCGATGTCGGCGGGCGGGAAGGTCACGGTGTCCAGGGGGTGCCCGTCCGGGCCGAAGTGGTGCACCTCCGCGCCGTAACCGTCGTCGTCGTACACGACGATCACCATCGGAAGGCCGAGCCGTACGACCGTCTCCAGTTCGGCGACGCCCATCAGGGCGCCCCCGTCGCCCAGCGCGGCCACCGGGAGCCGGTCGGGCTGGGCGAGGGCCGCGCCGATCGCGGTGGCGAGGCCGAGTCCGATCGACTGGAACGCCTGCGTGAAGCAGAACCCTCGCTCGTCAGGGACATCGAGGAACATCGACGGATATCCCATGAAATTTCCGGAGTCGATGGAGACAACACGTTCCTCGGGAAGGAGGTCGTCCAGCTCGATGGTGAGCGTTCGTGGGTCGATCCTGCCGTCGCCGCTCTCGTCGACGTAGGGCACGTCCCGCCAGCGGTTCTCCCCCGCGATCCGCGCTGCCAGCTCCGTCGATCGGTAACCGGCTCCGTCACCGTCCGGGACGCTCTCACCGAGCAGGCGGACGGCGGCGCGCGCGGTGCGGGCGACGTCGCCGACCACCCCGAGATGGATGGGCCGGTGGGCGCCGAGCGCGGCGTCGTCCAGGTCGACCTGGACGACGGTTGTGTCGCGGCCGATCAGCGTGCCGTGGCGCATGGTCCACATGTTGAGCGCGCATCCCCAGCCCACGAGCACGTCGGCGTCGCGGATGAGCTCGGCCGTGAGCGGCGAGGCGAAGCCGCCGCTCACGTCCAGGTCCCACGGACTGCCCCTGAACAGTCCCCTCGCCACTGCGGAGGTGGCGAGCAGTGCCCCGGTCCGCCCGGCGAGCTCCTCGATCTCGCGCCGGGCCCCGCGTGCGCCCCGCCCCGCGACGAAGACGGGACGGCGCGCCGCCGCGAGGATCTCCACCAGCCGGGCGACCTCCTCGGCTCCCGGCTCCGGTGCCGGGGTGCCCTCCCCGGCCTCCGGTGATCGAACGACCTCCCCGACCTCCGGCGGCCGACCCCTCTCTTCTGCCCCCGTCGGGACGATCCGCCCGGCTCCCCCTGCCTCGATGTCCGTGCCGTCCGCGAGGGCCGCCGCGACCTGCGCGCCCGCGGCGGGGACGGTCAGCCCCTGGACCTGCAGCGGAAGGTTGAGCAGGACCGTACGACGCCCGTCGCGAGCGGTGCGGAACGCCTCGGCCGTGTCGGCGGCGGCGGTCTCCGCCGACCCGATCCGCAGCGGTACGGCGCCCACGGCCTCCGCCAGTGCGGTCTGGTCGACGAAGAAGTTCGAGCGGGGCTCGCTCACCTCTCCGGCCAGCACGACGAGCGGGGTGCGGCTCTTGGCGGCCTCGGCGATGCCGGTCATCGCGTTGGTGAGTCCCGGCCCCTGGTGGACGCTGAGCACGGCGACCCCGCCGCTGAGGCGGGCGTAGGCGTCGGCCATGGTCGCCGCACCGCCCTCGTGGCGCGCGGCGACGTAGCGCACGCCGTGCGCGACCAGCGCGTTGGTCACGTGGAAGTTGCCGCTGCCCACCACCCCGAAGGCGGTGTCCACTCCGAGTGAGGCGAGGGTCCGTCCCACGACCTCGGCGACGTTCACCTCTCGACCAGGGCCAGCACGCGCAGCGGGCTGCCCGAGCCTCCGACGATGGGCAGCGGTGGCGCGACGACCACGGCGCCGGTCACCGGGAGCCGGTCGAGGTTGCGCAGCTGGGTCAGCCCGTACTTCCCCGCGCCCAGCAGGAACGAGTGACACGGGAAGGCGGGGTCGAAGCCGTGCGCGGCGCCCGCGTCGGTGCCCACGGTCTCCACGCCCAGCCCGGCGATCGAGGTCTCCTCGGCCAGCCACCGGGCGCACTCGACCGAGACACCCGGCGTGTGCGGGCCCGTCTCGTTCGCGTTCAGGAAGCGCTCCTGATCGTGGGAGTAGGCGTCCCAGCCGGTGCGGTAGAGCAGCCATCCCCCCTCGGGCAGCGGCCCGTTGACCTGCTCCCACGCCTTGACGTGCGCGATCTCCAGCAGGAAGTCGGGATCCTCGGCCGCCTCCGCGGCGAAGTCGAGCACCACGGCCGGGGCGATCAGCCGCTCGACCGGCACCCGCGAGACGTCCTCGCCGTCCTTGCCGGTGACCCAGTGAACGGGCGCGTCGAAATGGGTGCCGGTGTGCTCGCCGGTCACGATGTCGTTCCAGTACCACGCGGGGCCACGATCGTCGTAGTGGCTGATCTCCTTGAGCGTGAACGGGACCGTGTTGCCGAACGGCTCCGGCAGCCTCAGGATCGGCGTCTCCGACGACAGCGGCGCCGTCAGGTCGATCACCTCGATCCCGCCGCTCCGGATGCTCTCCACCAGGTTCCGCAACACCGACATGACGCCTCCAGCAGGGATGAGATCTGGGCAGATCCTCCTACACCGCCACCTCGGACCGCCAGCTTCGCGTACGCGCGCCGGACCTCCGGGATGCGTACCGGTCTGCTCGCCGCTTCGGGATTCGAGCCCGCGCGGGAGCGGGCCTCCACGGCCGGTGCTTGCCATCGCCTGCGAACAGGGCGAGGTTGGGAGTTGTGAAAAAGCTCATCAACGATGTCGAGTCAGTCGTTCCCGATGCGCTGCGCGGCCTCGCGGCGGCCCATCCCGGGCTCCGGGTGGACGTGGACAACCAGATCGTGTTCCGGGCCTCGGGGCCCCGCCCCGGCAAGGTGGGCCTGGTGTCCGGCGGTGGTTCGGGGCACGAACCACTGCACGCCGGATTCGTGGGCTACGGCATGCTCGACGCGGCCTGCGCCGGTGAGATCTTCACCTCTCCCGTACCCGACCAGATGATCGAGGCCACCACGGCGGTGGACGGCGGGGCGGGAGTCCTGCACATCGTGAAGAACTACACGGGCGACGTGCTGAACTTCCAGATGGCGGCCGAGCTGAGCGGCGAGGAGGGGGTGCGGGTGGAGAGCGTGCTGGTCGACGACGACGTGGCCGTACGCGACTCCCTCTACACGGCGGGGCGCAGGGGCACCGGCGCCACCCTGTTCGTCGAGAAGATCGCCGGGGCGCTCGCCGAGGCCGGCGCGCCGCTGCCCGAGGTCGCGCGGGTGGCCAGGGAGGTCAACGCCCGCAGCCGTTCCTTCGGGGTCGCGCTAAGCCCCTGCACCACGCCCGCGGCGGGCAGGCCCACCTTCGACCTCTCCGACACCGAGATCGAGCTGGGCATCGGTATCCACGGCGAGCCCGGCAGGACGCGCTCGGCCATGCGCCCGGCCCGCGAACTGGTCCACCTCGCGATGGACGCGATCCACGAGGACCTGCCGATCTCCGGCGACACCCTCGTCATGGTGAACGGCATGGGCGGCACGCCGCTGATCGAGCTGTACATCGCCTACGCGGCCGTCGTGGAACACCTGGCGGAGAAGGGGGCGCGGGCGGCGCGCAACCTCGTCGGCAACTACGTGACGAGCCTCGACATGCAGGGGTTCTCGATCACGGTCTGCCGGTTGAACGAGGAGCTCACCCGGCTCTGGGACGCCCCCGTCGAGACCTCCGCCCTGCGCTGGGGCCGCTGATGACCGCTGACTCGGGGCCTGACTCGGACGCCGACACGGGCCCTGTCACGCCCGCCGGAACACAGGCCGACACGGATAGGGGGACGGACACCGGGGCACACACCTGCACGAACACTGGCACGACCACCAACACGAACCGAGCCGAGATGAGCACCGCGATGGACACCGCCTTTTTCGCCGCCTGGATCGAGGAGATCGCCAGGGTCGTCGCCGCGGAGAAGGAGTGGCTGACCGGTCTGGACGCCGCGATCGGCGACGCCGACCACGGGGCCAATCTCGACCGGGGGTTCACCGCTGTCACCGGGGCGCTCGCGGCCAAGGGACCCGATACCCCGGGATCGCTGCTGGTGCTGGTGGGCAACACCTTGATCCGCAAGGTCGGCGGGGCGTCCGGCCCCCTGTACGGCACGGCGTTCCGCGAGGCGGGCAGGACGCTGGGCGACACCCCCGAGGTGTCCCTCGCGCAACTCCACACCGCCCTGGAGGCCGGGCTCGCCGGGGTGCGGAAGCTGGGCTCGGCCGCCGAGGGCGACAAGACCATGGTGGACGCCCTCGCCCCGGCCGTACGGGCACTGGAGCAGGCCGTACGGGACGGCAAGGACCCGGCGGAGGCGATCGGCGCCGCGTCGGAGGCGGCACGCACCGGAGCCGAGGCGACGATCCCGATGCAGGCCCGCAAGGGGCGGGCGAGCTATCTCGGGCCGCGCAGCGTGGGCCACCAGGACCCCGGCGCCGCCTCCACCGCACTCGTCGTCTCCGCCCTGCACACGGTGGCGACGTCGTGGTAGGCATCGTCCTCATCTCGCACAGCGGCCCGCTGGCGGCCGAGGTGGCACTGCTCGCCTCACAGATCGGCGGCGCGAACGTGCCGCTCGCCGCCGCGGGCGGCAGCGAGGACGGCGGTCTCGGGACCAGTCCCGACCTGGTGGCGGCGGCGATCGAGGAGGTGGACCGGGGGGACGGGGTGATCCTCATCCCCGACCTGGGAAGCTCGGTGCTCACCGCCCGGCTCTTCGCCGACGAGCGCGTGGTGATCGCCGACGTGCCGTTCGTCGAGGGGACCATCTCGGCCGTCGTGTCGGCGGGCATCGGCTCCTCGCTGGACGTCGTGCTCGCGGCGGCCGAGGAGGCGCGGACCATCCGCAAGCTCTGACGCGGAAAACCCCGCCCTCCGCGGGGGAGAGCGGGGTCCGGCGTACCCGCGAGGCCGGACGGTGCGGGCCGAGGCTCCGGCGCATGACACGGAGGTGCCGCGCGAGCCGAGGCCCGGCGTACGCGCGAAGGTGCTGTGCCGAGACTCCGGCGTACGCGCGGAGGTACGGCGCCGAAGCTCCGGCGCATGGCGCGCGGAGGCGAGGTCAGCGCGTGGCGAGCAGGCCCTCCAGCAGGCCGAGGACGGCCTGGATCGGAGGGGGCGTGGTCCCGAACTCCACGTCGGTCCCGCTGACGGAGTCCATCACGCTGACCGAGCTCTGCGGCAGACCCCAGCGCTCACCGCCGTCGTGACCCACGCCGACCTCGATACCGGCGAAGGTGACGTACTCCCAGTTCTTGAGGTCCCTCCTGAGCGCCTCGTGACCGCGCGCCGTGGCCCACTCGGCGACGGCCACGAGGATGCCGCCGAGCGTGTTCTCGCGCTCCTTCAGGTCTCCGGACTGGAGTTCCTCGATCTGACGGTCCAGCTCGGCGCGCTGGGCGAGGAGTGCGTTGAGGTCGCTCATGGGGGGCCTTTCGGGGAGGTGAGAGGTATGCGGGCGGGAGCGCCGGACTCTTTTGGGAAGGTCGTGCACGAGAGAACCGGGCCCGCACCCGGGCAGAACCCCGCCGCGATCCACGAGCTGCTGGAGGCTGCGCCGATCATCGGAGAGGACATTGCCGTCATGCGTCACATAATGGTGCCGTATGAGCCCACTCGGCGTCGATCTATCCCGGTGGAATCCTCATGCTCAGAGACCTCGGGCATCGAGGTATGCCCCTGGCGGCGGCGTCGCGCCGGTCAGGGTACGGCGTCCCGGGCGCGGGCGGTGAGGTCGAGATACTCCTCACGGCCCAGCGTACGGGCCTCGAAGCCGAGTCCGTACCGCGTGGCGAAGCGGTGCGCCTCCTCCGCCGGCCACGGCCCCGGCAGGTGGCGTACGGGCCTTCCCACACCGTCCATCACGAAGAGCCCGGACAGCCTCTCGTGGCGGTAGGTCATCAGGCCGCCGACACAGCGGGATTCAGGCCCGATCTCCATGTCGTCGGGGACCATCCGCGAACCGAGCCGGACGCGCAGCGTCGTCCCGCCCCGGACCGAGAGGTACGGTCCGCCGGGTGGCCCGAGCGCGGCGCCGCGCCGGGTGCGCCAGGTGTGCCACGCCTGGCGCGCGGGTTTGAAGACGACGACCAGGGGGGCGAAGAAGACCGCCAGCCACTTGGCGTCCAGCAGGTCCAGCATCATCCCGCCCAGCGCGGACACCCCCCGCCACGCGAGCCAGCCACCCGCCGTGACGACGTAGGCCATCACGAACAACCCGGCCACTCCCGCGCCGGCCGCGACGGCCTTCTTGGCCCTGGACATCCGTGGAACCTCCAGGCCGGCGAGACGCGTCCATCCGGGAGCCCGCCTGCTCAGCGCGGCGCGCACCCCTTTCGACGATGTCTTCAGGGCGTCGTGCACGGGGAGTTTCCGCCCGGCCGCGAAGACGGCCACCTCGTGGACCGGCCAGTCGCCGGGAAGGTCGGCGAGCACCAGCCCGTCGGCGTCGAGCACGGCGAGCCCGGTGAGAGAGCGCCGCTCCTCCTTGCCGGAGACGATCACCCGGCGCTCGTACCGGTAGTGGTACAGGGAGGCGGGCGCGAGCCGCAGCGAGCGTCCGGCCGCCGGATCCTTCGCGACCAGCGTCGGGCCGTCCCAGCTGAGCGCGGTCGCCGGACAGGGGGTGCCCTCCAGCGCACCCTCGCGCGGCCTGATCTCGCCGGACACCTCGTCGTACGGCCGGAGCCTGAGCGCCACCTTCCCGGGAGAGTGGTCGCCACGCACCGGAAGCCCCGCGTGCTCCGTGGTGTGCCACCGCGGCGCCCGGTTCTCAAGGTCGGCGCGCCCCTCGAACTCCGTGGCGTAGCCCCGGTACTCGAAGGTCAACCCGGTGTCCTCGGCGAACTCCTCCACCAGGTGGCGATGTCTGGCCCCCGGGGAGTCGAGCACGACCCTCCCGGCGGTGTCGCGGACCGTGATCCCGTAGACGACCCCGCTCTCGCGGGGAAGGCGGTACAGGACCAGGCCGGCCGCGCGTTCCTCGCCGGTGAGCGGCAACCGGATCGGATGGCGGCCCGGCACGTCGACGACGAGACAGCCGTCGTCCACCCTCATCTCACACCCGCCTCCGGCGAGCACCCGCGTCGCGCCTATCGCTACCCCCGTCTCCCCCGCCCCGAAAATTCTCCTTTTTCCAGAAGCGACGGATAAAGCGAACATAAAGTTCCCGAACGGAGAGACGTCACCGGGCCGGAAAGCGCCTACTTGTAGCGGAAGTAGACGAAGAGGCGGCCGTGGTTCTTGGCGTCCTTGTCGATGCGGTGGTAGAGGGCCTTGATCTCCTTCTGCTCCAGGAAGCGCAGGACCTTCTTCTTCAGCTGGCCCGAGCCCTTGCCGGGGATGATCTCGACCTCGGTGGCCTTCTTCCTGATGGCCTCGTCGATGATGCCCCGCAGCGCCTTGTCGATCTCTCCACCCTTGTTGTAGAGGGGATGTAGATCAAGCTTGAGCTTCAACCGAGCCTCCCGTGTGTCAGGTGCGGCCAGTTTACGCGCGACGGAACATCCTCCTCGGGGTGGTCGTGTCCTCCCCCGGCCACGGGACACGCGGGCTCGGGGACACGAGGCACACGGGCACGGAGGCGCCCGAACTGCGGAGGTATGCGAACACCGCCGAGTCTGCAAGCAAATTTGACCAATTCCGGGGATTATTGTGTCAATTTAACGATCTAGGCAAACAAATGACCTCTAGTTAGGCTCCCTGTCATGATCGGCCGCCCCTGCCGGGTGGCCGAGCACGTGTCACCCGACGGGGAGGGTCGGCGCCCTCCCCGGCATGCCGTGCCCCAGGCATGCCAGGTGGCCTCCCCTCCCTGCCGCGTGATCTGTTCATGCGTGCCTACAGGGAGGTCTCGTTGACCAGAAGGCCCTACTCACCGAGGATCAGACGCGTGGCGGTGCTCGCCGCCGGCGTCGGGCTCGTCGCGGCGATGGCGCCGCCGGCGAGCGCGGATCCCACCCCCACCCCCACGCCGTCCGCCAAATGGACGGCGACTCCCCTGACCGGGGGTGAGCCGATCCAGGGCGCGAAGTCCCCCACCGGCAAACTCGCCCAAAGTGATGAGGGGCTACTGAAGTCGACCTCGGCCGCCACGGTCAGCGTGATGGTCAAGCTCGACTACGACTCTTTCGCCGCCTATCAGGGTGGCCTCGCGGGACTTCCCGCGACGAGTCCGGCGAAGACCGGAAAGGCTCTTGACATCAAGAGCAACGACGCGAAGAAATACCAGCGACACATCGAGGACGTCGAGAACACCTTCCTCGCCGAACTCGCCAGGAACGTGCCAGGCGCCAAGGCGGGCCAGAAGCTGCGGACCGTCTACGGCGGTATCGCGCTGCGCATTCCCGCCAACAAGGCGGCCTCGCTGCTGAAGCTGCCCGGCGTGGCGGCCGTCCAGGAGGACAAGCCCGAGCAGTTGCTCACCGACTCCAGCCCCGCGTTCATCGGAGCGCCCACGATCTACAACAAGCTGGGCGGCAGTTCCTCCTCGGGCAAGGGCGTCATCGTCGGCATCCTGGACTCCGGCGCCTGGCCCGAGCACCCCCAGTTCGCCGACCCCGGCACGTTGCCCGCCGCACCGGCGACCAAGGACGGCACGCCGCGCACCTGTAACTTCGGCGACAACCCGCTCACCCCGGCGGCCGACCCGTTCGTCTGCAACCGGAAGCTCATCGGTGGCGCCCCGTTCCTGGAGACCTACAACGCGAACGTCGGCGGTGAGACCTTCCCCGACAGCGCCCGCGACTCCAACGGCCACGGCACCCACACCGCGACGACCTCGGCGGGCGGGCCGGTGGCCGACGCGAACCCGCTCGGCATCAGCCGGGGCCCGATCCACGGCATCGCCCCGGCGGCGCACGTGTCGGTCTACAAGGTCTGTGGTGAGGCTGGCTGCTATCCCTCCGACTCCGCCCAGGCGGTCGGCCGGGCCATCCTCGACGGCGTCCGCGTGATCAACTTCTCGATCTCCGGCGGCACCTCCCCCTACAGCGACCCGGTGGAGCTGGCCTTCCTCGACGCGTACTCGGCGGGCGTCCTCGTCTCGGCCTCGGCGGGCAACGCCGGCCCCGGCGCGGCGACCGTCAACCACGTCAGCCCGTGGGTGACCACGGTGGCGGCCTCCACGCAGACCAGGACCTTCCAGTCGACGATCACGCTGTCGGGTTCCGGCGGCGCGACGGCCACGGTGAAGGGCGCCTCCATCACCCCGGGCATCGCCTCCGCGCTGCCGGTGGTGCGGGCCTCGGCCCCGCCGTACTCCAACGCGCTCTGCACCACGCCCGCACCTCCGGGTCTGTTCACCGGGAAGATCGTCCTTTGTGAGCGCGGCCCCGACCGTGTCCTGAAGGGCTTCAGCGTCCGGCAGGGCGGCGCGGCCGGCATGATCCTGTACAACTCCTCCCCGCTCGACGTGATGACGGACAACCACTGGCTCCCCACCGTCCACATCGACAAGCCCGAGGGGGACGCACTGCTGGCGTTCCTGTCGGCCAACCCCGGCGCGACGGCCTCGTTCACCCAGGGCACCAAGACCACCTGGCAGGGCGACGCGATCACCACCTTCTCCTCGCGCGGCCCCGGTGGCGACTTCCTCAAGCCGGACGTCACCGCTCCCGGCCTGCACATCCTGGCCGGGCAGACACCGGTGCTGGAGAGTCCGGCCGGTGGCCCGCAGGGCAACCTCTACCAGGCCATCTCGGGCACCTCGATGTCGTCGCCGCACGTCGCGGGCTCCGCGGCCCTGCTCTTCGCGCTGCATCCGACCTGGACTCCCGGCCAGGTGAAGTCCGCGCTGGAGACAACGGCGAAGACCTCGGTCACCAAGCAGGACCGCGTCACCCCGGCCGACCCGTTCGACACCGGCGGCGGGCGCGTCGACCTGACCAAGGCCGGCGACCCCGGCCTGACCCTGGACGAGACGGGCGAGAACTTCGCCGCCTCGGCCGACGACCCGCTGAACCGCATCGACCTGAACCTGCCGTCGGTGAACGCCCCGATCATGCCGGGTCTCATCACCGCCAAGCGGACGTTCACCAACGTCACGAACTCGACGCTCACCTTCACCGCGACGGGCACGACGGTGAACGGCGCGAACATCACCGTGCTGCCGCCGCTGTTCAGCGTGAAGGCGGGCAAGAGCGTCAAGCTCAGCGTGGTGATCACCGCGCCGGACCTGCCGGAGGGCCAGTACTTCGGCCAGGTGAACCTCAAGCAGGTGGGCGGCTCGCGCAACCTGCACCTGCCGGTCGCGTTCGTCCGCAAGCAGGGCGCGGTCCCGGTGGAGCAGACCTGCGCACCGGCCACCATCCCGCGCAACACCGGCGAGTCCACCTGCACGGTGACCGTGCGGAACGACACCCTTGAGAACGCCGAGGTCACGGCGCTCAGCACGCTGGACGGAAAGCTGCGGCTGAACTCGGTGACCGGCGCCACCAAGATCGGTACCCAGATCGCGACGACGAAGACCACCCTCGCGGGCAGGCAGCCGGACAGGCCGGGCATCGCCCCGGGCACCGGTCCCGCCCCGTACCTGCCGCTCGACGCCTTCGGCATCGCGCCGGTACCGATCGGCGACGAGCAGGCGATCAACTTCACCGTGCCCTCGTTCCAGTACGCGGGCCAGACCTACAACAGGATCGGCATCGTCTCCAACGGCTACACGATCGCCGGGGGAAGTTCGGGCTCGGCCGACGTCTCGTTCGAACCGCAGACCCTGCCCGACCCCACGACCCCGAACAACGTGCTCGCCACCTACTGGACCGACCTGGACGGCACCGGCGCGCCCGGCATCTACGCCGGCACGCTGACCGACGGCGTCAACGACTGGCTCGTCATCGAGTGGCGGGTCAACCTCTACGGCACGAGCAACCTCAAGGTCTTCCAGCAGTGGATCGGCCTGAACGGGACCGAGGACATCACCTACACCTACGACCCGGGCAACCTGCCCGGTGATCCTCCCGCCGGCTACGGCCTGACCGTGGGCGCCGAGAACGCCGACGGCACCGCAGGTGGCCAGATCACCGGCCCGCCGGCCACGGACCTCCGGGTGTCCAGCACACCCGGCGCCCCCGGCGGCAGCCTGAGCTACACGATGAAGATCAAGGGCGTCAGTGCCGGGACCGGGACGGTGACGACGGGCACGTCGACACCGCAGGTCAAGGGACTGACGATCGAGGTGGACAAGATAACCGTGCAGTAGCGAGAACGTGATGGGCCCGGCGCGACGCGCCGGGCCCATCCGGGCTTCCTGGGAGGGTCGCGGCGGGCCGGGCTCACGGATCCAGGCTCGGGAAAGGGCGGGTCGAGCTCACGAACCCAGGCTCGGGAAAACGGTCCCTCCGGGCGACACGGGCTCAGCGGGCCTCGCCTCGGGAACCCGGTCCCGAGGGCTCGAACTCAGGGGTCGAACCCTCGAAACCCGGGGTTCGGAGACCTCCGGCTCAGCGGTGGAGGTAGTCGACCAGGTGGGCCTTCTCTGTCTCCAGCGCCTCGATGGCGCTCTTGACCACGTCACCGATGCTCACGATCCCCGCCAGCCGGCCCGCGCTCACGACCGGCACGTGCCGGATACGGTGCGTGGTCATGGTCTGGCGGAGTCCGTCGACGTTGTCGTCCGGCGAGCAGGTGCGGACCTCGGCCGTCATGATGGAGGACACCGGGTCCTCCAGCACGGCGGCGCCCCGGTCGTGCAGTCGCCGCACCACGTCGCGCTCGGAGACGATGCCCGCGATGGACGAGCCGTCCTCGGACACCACCACGGCGCCGATGTTCTTCTCGGCCAGAACGGCCAGGAACGCGGCGACCGTCGAATCCGGGCGGACGGTCGCCACCTCCGTGCCCTTGCCTTGAAGAATCGTACCGATCAGCATTGGCATCACCTCGGTTCAGCCTGGCGCGAGTATTCCTACCTTTGCCCTCTTGTGCCACACGCTAAGCACGCAGGAGAGCAAAGTATCGACCGTCAGGTGACGGGCAGCAACCGCACCGCGTCGAGGGCGAGGGTGAGCTCCACGATGTCGAGCGGGCGGGCGAGCGAGCGGCCGGTGAGCTGCTCGATTCGGCGGATGCGGTTGAAAACCGTGTTGCGGTGGCAGTACAGCCGCCCGGCGGCGCGCATGGCCGAGCCCTCGCATCGCAGCCACGCCTCCAGGGTCCCGAGGAGCACCTCCCTGTCGGCCGGGTCGAGAGCGAGGATGGGCCGTAATACGGCACCGCTGAGGTGACCCGCGAGTTCGGGCTGGCTGACCACCAGCGCGGCGGGCAGTCTGTCCTCCAGTCTGGCGATCTCCGGGCCTTCGCCCACGCAGGTCCGCAGGGCCAGTTCGGCGAGCCGCCTGGCGCGGCCCAGCTCGGCCAGTCCCTCGACGACCGGGCTGATCCCGGCGCATCCGGTGACGTACGGGCGAAGCTCTCCGGCGAGGTCGTCCATGTCCGCGTCGCGCAGCAACACGACCGACACCTCGTAGTCGGGGCGCATCCGCCACAGCAGCCGCATCACGCCCAAGGTGGTCGGCCGCGGGGTGTCGTTGCCGTGGTCGTGGCGGCCGGGCAGCCGGGTGATGACGACGGCGTACCGGCCCAGTTCGGGCAGGTCGAGCGCGGCGGCGGCGCTGCGGACGAGGCCGGCGTCGGCCCGGTCCTCAAGGAGCGCGTCGAGCAGGGCCTGGACCCTCTCGGCTGTGCGGCCGAACAACTCGGACTCCCGCCTTCGGTATGCCTCGGCGGCGGCGATCGCCTGCCGGTCGGTGGCGTGCCACACCTTCGTGGCGCTGCGGATCAGGACAGGCAGGCTGTCCGACTCCTCCTCGGTGACCACGTCGATGAGACCGTCCCACATCACCTGCGCGGAGAGCCGGTAGCTGCGCAGCAGGGAGTCCATGGGCAGTCCCTGCTCAGCCCTGCGCCGGGCGGTCCTCTCCGCCTGCGGCACGTCGCACCGTTCGGAGCGGGGCAGCAGGATGGCGCCGATACCGTCCCGCATCGCCTCGTAGACGCTCTGCCAGTGGTCGTCGGTGGGAACCATCCGCCGGTACGCCTCGTCGGTGTCACGGATCTTGGCGACGAGCTCGTCGGTGAGCTCGGGAAGTCTCAGCAACAGCCTGCGGGCGGCCAGGCGCATGACCCTGCGTACTTCGTCGTCCGTAACCGGCCGGGTCCCCATCTGGGGATCGTGACAGCAAAACACCTTGCCGAACAAGGTTCTGTTCTGTTTCGTGACCCGGAGTTGTGCACACGCACAACCGGGCCCCGTCCCGCATGGGCGTCCGCCCCGACTTCACCCCGCCCTCTGGACGCCGGTGAAGCGTCTCGGTTGGGTGCGTTCATCGGCTGTCAGGAGGCACACATGGACGTGCACGCCCCTCGCCCTCCCGGGGACTCCGGGCTGGCCGTCAGGGATCTGGCGGTGGGCTACGGCCCGGTCCCGGCCCTGCGGGGTGTCTCGCTGAGCGTCCCGCGCGGTTCGGTCGTCGCGGTGCTCGGCGGTAACGGCGCGGGGAAGTCGACCCTGCTGCGCGCCGTTTCCGGCACCCTCGGCTTCCACCGGGGCGGCATCACCGCGGGCGAGGTCGGGTTCGGCGGCACACGGCTGTCCGGCGCCGCCACCTCGGCCATCGTGGCGGGGGGCGTCGTCCAGGTACCCGAGGGGCGCAAGGTCTTCGCGCGGATGACGGTCGAGGAGAACCTGCGGGCCGGCGCCCTCGGCGCACCCGACCGGCGGTCGGCGGCCGAGGCGAGGGAGAGGGTGCTCACGCTCTTCCCCGTGCTCGCCAGGCGCGCCGGACAACGCGCGGGTCTGCTGTCCGGCGGGGAGCAGCAGATGCTCGCCATCGGCCGCGCGCTGATGGCCAGGCCCAGGATGCTGCTGCTCGACGAGCCCACCCTCGGTCTCGCGCCGCTGATGGCCGCCAGGATCGCCGAGACCGTCCGCGAGATCAACGCCGACGGCACCACCGTGCTCCTGGTGGAGCAGAACGCCGCGATGGCCCTGTCCCTGGCCTCGTACGCCTACGTGCTGGAGGTCGGCGAGGTGGTGCTGTCGGGGCCGGCCGCGGAACTCGCCGCGAGCGACGAGGTGCGCCGTCGCTACCTTGGCATCGAGGACACCTCCCCGGTCGCGGCACGTGGGACGCGGAAGGCGGCTCGGCCCGCGCTGGCGAGGTGGTCGGCGTGAGCGACACATACCAACCGGATGGTACGGCCCCTTCCATTCCCCGGCTCGACGTGCGTGACGTGACCGTGCGGTTCGCCGGGCTCACCGCGCTGGACGCGGTCGGCTTCACCGTCGAGCCCGGCAGCCTCCACGCGGTGATCGGGCCCAACGGGGCGGGAAAGTCGACCTTCTTCAACGTCCTGTCGGGCGTCTACCGGGCCGCCTCGGGCAGCGTGCGGTTCGGCGACGCGGAACTGACCTCCCTGGCCCCGCACCGTGTCGCCGCCCTGGGCGTGGCGCGCACCTTCCAGAACATCGCCCTGTCGCCGCGCCTGTCGGTAAGGGACAACCTCATGCTCGGCCGCCACCGGCTGACCCGCGCCGGGTTCCTCTCGGCCGGGTTGCGACTGCCGGCGGCCCGGCGCGAGGCGGCCGAGCACGGCGAGCGGGTGGCCGAGATCGCCGCGTTCGTCGGGCTCTCCGAACGACTGGCCACGCCCGCCGGACTGCTGCCGTACGGCGTGCAGAAGCGCGTGGAGCTGGCACGGGCCCTGTGCATGGAACCCCGGCTGCTGCTGCTGGACGAGCCGGTCGCCGGCATGAACGGCGGCGAGCGCCGCGACATGGCCGAGTTGATCGTCGCGGTACGGGAGAGCCTCGGCATCTCGATCCTGCTGGTCGAGCACGACATGGGGATCGTCATGCGGCTCGCCGACGCGGTGACGGTCCTGGACTTCGGCAGGCGCATCGCGGACGGGTCTCCCCGCGAGGTGCAGAACGATCCGGAGGTGGTCCGCGCCTACCTGGGCGCGGCGGTGGAAAGCACCGTGGTCGAGAGCGCGACCGCGGTGCTTCCCACCGCCGAGGACACCACCGAGAGAAACACGACCGTCGAGAACGCGAGCGCGGAGAACACGACGGGCAAGGACACGAACGCCGGAAGCGCGGCGGGCGGGGACGGGGAGGTCGCTCCGTGATCACTTTTCTCGAACTCCTGGTGAACGGGATCTCCGTCGGAGCCGTGTACGCGTTGATCGCCCTGGGCTTCGTCATCATCTTCAAGGCGACCGAGGTGGTGAACTTCGCGCACGCCTCGCTACTGCTGGTCGGCGGCTTCATCGTGGCCGGAACACACCCGTCGGTGGGCTTCTGGACCGCCCTGCTGCTGGGCGTCGCCGGTGCGGCCGTCGTGGGCGCCCTCATCGAGTTCCTGGTCATCCGCAGGGCGAACACCGCCTCGCACAGCGTGCTGGCGATCGTGACGATCGGTGTCGACATCGTGCTGACGACCGAGCTGACCAGGCGGATCGGCACCGACGTGCTCGCCATGGGCGACCCTTGGCGCGACCGGGTGCTGCACCTGGGTGACGTCAGCGTCGCCCAGACCCGGGTGGTCGCGCTGGCCGTCGCGGCGGCCCTGATCACCGCGTTCCTGCTGGCGTTCAAGCACACGAACTGGGGCATCGCCATGCGCGCCACCGCGGAGGACGCGGAGACCGCCGCGCTGATGGGCGTGCGGCGCGGGCGGGTCTCGATGGGAGCCTGGGCGGTCGCCGGGGCGCTCGCCGCCGTCGCGGCGCTCTTCCTGTGCGTCTTCCCGACCCCGGGGCTGGACCGCGGCACCGCCTTCGCGGCGATGAAGGCGTTCCCCGCGGCGATCCTGGGCGGCCTCGACTCCACCACGGGAGCGCTGGCCGGAGGACTGATCATCGGTGTCACCGAGGCCATGATGAGCGGCTACCAGAACGACCTCGCCTTCCTCGGCCGGGGCATCGGCGACGTCGCGCCGTTCCTCGTGATGATCGTGGTCCTGCTCATCCGCCCCGCGGGACTGTTCGGGACGAGGGAGCCGGCACGTGTCTAGGAAGATCATCCTCTCCTGCGCCGTACTGGCCGTGGTGGCGGTCGCCGTACCGTTCTACCTGGAGGGCTTCTGGCTGCAGACCGGACTTTTCGCGATGTCGGCGGCGATCGGGGCGATCGGTGTCAACCTGCTGACCGGTGCCACCGGCCAGCTGTCCATGGGACACGCCTTCTTCCTCGCGGTCGGCGCGTACGCCTACGTCTACCTCGCCTCCGAGCCGGAGGGCGGCGCACACGCCCTCGGCGGCCTGGGCCTGCCCACGCCCGTGGCGGCGTTGCTCGCGGTGCTCGCTGCGGGCGTCGCGGGCGGCGTGTTCAGCCCCATCGCGGGACGCCTGAAAGGCGCCTACCTCGGCATCGCCACCCTCGCGCTGATCTTCGTCGGCCAGCACGTGCTCTTCAACGCCGAACCCGTGACGGGCGGGTACAACGGACGCCCGGTACCACCGATGGAGCTGTTCGGGTTCGTGTTCGCCGACACCCCCGAACTGGTGGTCGCGCGAGTGCCCTTCGGTTCGCTGGAGCGGCTGTGGTTCCTGGGCCTGGTCCTGCTGACCGGCGCGGCGCTGTTCGCCCGAGGGGTGCTGCGCGGCCGTCCTGGGAGGGCCATGAACACCATCCGCGACCATGAGATCGCGGCCGGGGTGATGGGCGTGCCCGTGGCCCGCTACCGCGCCGGGGTGTTCGTGCTCTCGTCGATGTACGGAGGGCTGGCCGGGGTCCTGCTCGCGCTGATCTTCCAGCGCACCGTGCCCGACTACTTCGGCCTGCTGCTCTCCCTCGACTACCTTGCGATGATCGTCATCGGTGGACTCGGCTCCGTCGCGGGCGCGGTGATCGGCGCGTTCTTCGTCTCGATGCTCCCCCAGTTGCTCAGCCGCTACAGCGACGCCCTGCCGCTGGTGGCCGAGCCGGGCTCCGGCGGGGTCTCGCCCGCGGAGGCGGCCCGCGTCCTGTACGGCGCCGCCGTCGTCGTCATCGTCCTCTTCCTGCCCGGCGGCCTGCTCGGCCTCGCCGGACGCCTGCGCCCGGCCGCCGGTCGGCGGCTCGCCCCCGCCCCCGCTTCCCCCGCTCCCACTTCCCCGGCTCCCGCGGCGACGAAGGCCCCGCCATCGCCGCCGCCATCCCCCGACTCCCCCGACACAAGGAACTGATGACATGGGAATCCCAAGAACCCCGGTCCGAGGCGTCGCGGCGCTCGCCGCCCTGGCCGCCCTGTCCCTGACCGTCACCGCGTGCGCCAGTGAGAAGGCCACCGGGGGCGGCGGGGATGCCTCCGCCCCCTCCGCCGTCGGAGGGGACGGTGTGAAGACGGGACCCGGCGTCACCGCCGACAAGATCACGATCGGTCTGATGACCGACCTCACCGGCCCGTACGCCTCGTTCGGCAAGAGCCTGACCCAGGCGCAGCAGCTGTACTTCGAGCAGGCGAACGCGGCCGGGGGCGTGTGCGGACGGCAGTTGGAGGCCCTGGTGCGCGACCACGGCTACGACGCGCAGAAGGCGGTCGCGGCCTACACCGAGATCGCCCCGAAGGTGGTGGCGCTCGCCCACGTCGTCGGCTCGCCCATGGTCAACGCGCTCAAGCAGCGCATCGAGACCGACCAGATGCTCACCCTCCCGCAGGCCTGGGCGACCGGGCTGCTCGGCAGCAGGGCCATCCAGGTCACCGGGACGACCTACGACATCGACATGATCAACGGGGTTGACTTCCTGACCAGGGAGAAGGGCCTCAGGTCCGGGGACAGAATCGGGCACCTGTACTTCGAGGGCGACTACGGTGAGAGCGCCCTCAACGGCTCCAAGTACGCCTCGGAGAAGCTCGGCCTCACGCTCGTGGAACAGAAGATCAAGGCCACCGACCAGGACATGAGCGCCCAGGTCGCCGCGTTCAAGGCGGAGGGCGTCAAGGCCGTCCTCGTCTCCGTCGGTCCGAGGCAGACCGCCTCGCTCGTTGGTGTCTCGCTCGCCAAGGGCATGGACGTGCCGTTCGTCGGCAGCAACTCGGCCTACTCCCCGCAACTGCTGCCCACTCCGGCCGGGCCCGCCCTGCTGAAGGACTTCTACTACATGACCGCCGGCACGCCGATCAGCTCAGAACTGCCCGCCCTGAAGAAGCTGGCCGCCGACTATACGGCGAAATATCCGGACACGGCCATCGACAGCGGCGTTCCTGCGGGTTACTCGGCGGCGGCGATCGTCGTCGACGCGCTCAAGAAGGCCTGCGAGGGCAAGGACCTGACCCGGGCGGCGGTGGTCGCCGCGCACCGCGGCCAGTCGGCCTGGGGCGAGGAGTTCGGCACGATCATGGACTTCACCACCTTCGACAGGCCCGCCTCGCTGCTGTCGTACGTGGCCAAGCCGGACAAGGCGGCCCTGGGCGGCGCGGTCGTCTTCGAGGAGGCCGCGACGTCCGACCTGGCCAGGGAGTACCGGGTCCCGGTGGGCTGACCCACGGTCCCCTGTGCTCCCCCGTGTCCTCCGTGCGGCCCGGTACGCGCCGGGTGTGCGGGCCGCACCGCTCCGGGCTAGCGTGGGGGCGACCAGAGACCTCCGCTCCCGGGAACACGATGACCCAGAAGCTCAACACCGGCAGCCACGACCTGCCGGTCTCCGAGGCCCTCGCCGCGTTCATGAACACCGGCTGGGCCGACACGCACCGCGACGACCTGGCCCCGCTGCCGCAGGCCGCCTACACCGCCAAGCGACGCGCCGCGCTCGCCGCCCGCTTTCCCGGCGAGCGGCTGGTCGTCCCGTCCGGCACGCTCAAGGTCCGCAGCAACGACAGCGACTACCGGTTCCGGGCGCACAGCGCCTTCGCCTACCTCACCGGCGACCAGGAGCCCGACGACGTGCTGGTCGTCGAGCCCTCAGGGGAGGCCACGCTGTTCCTGCGACCCCGCTCACCGAGATCGGCGCCGGGCGAGGCCGGGCAGGAGTTCTACCGCGACCGCCGCTACGGCGAGTTCTGGGTGGGCCGCCGCCCCGACCTGGCCGAGGCCGAGGCCCTGCACCAGATCGCCTGCGCGCCGATCGACAGGCTGGACGACGTGCTCGGCGGACCGGCGCGGGTGCTGCGCGGGGTGGACGCGTCCGTCGACGCGCGGGTCTCCCCCGGCGACGGCGACGAGGAGCTGGAGACGTTCCTGTCCGAGATGCGACTGATCAAGGACGAGTGGGAGGTCGCCGAGCTGCAGTTCTCGATCGACGCCACCGTGCGCGGGTTCGAGGACGTGGTGCGGGCCCTGCCGGCCGCGCTGGGACACCGGCGCGGCGAACGCTATCTGGAGGGGGTCTTCGGCCTCCGCGCCCGCCTGGAGGGCAACGCGGTCGGCTACGACAGCATCGTGGCCTCCGGCGCCAACGCGTGCGTCCTGCACTGGATCCGCAACGACGGGCGGCTGGACGCGAACGAACTGCTGCTCCTCGACGCGGGTGTGGAGACCGACCACCTCTACACCGCCGACATCACCAGGACCCTCCCGCTTTCCGGGCGCTTCAGCCCGGTCCAGCGTCAGGTCTACGAGCTGGTGTACGAGGCCCAGGAGGCGGCGATCGCCACCCTGCGCCCCGGTGTGAGCTTTCGTGACTTCCACCGCGCGGCCATGAGGGTCATCGCGGAGGGACTGCACGACTGGGGTGTGCTGAAGATCGGCGCGGACGAGGCGATGGAGCCCGGTAGCGGCCTGTACCGCCGCTACACGCTGTGCAGCAGCGGCCACATGCTCGGCCTGGACGTGCACGACTGCGCCAGGGCACGCTCGGAGGTCTACCTGGACGGTGTGCTGGAGGAGGGACAGGTGCTGACCGTCGAGCCCGGCCTCTACCTGCAACCGGACGACCTCACGCTTCCGCCGGAGCTTCGCGGTATCGGCGTGCGCATCGAGGACGACCTGATCATCACCTCCGACGGCGCCCGCCTCATGTCGGCCGGGCTGCCCCGCCACCCCGACGAGGTGGAGAGATGGATGGACCTCGCCGCACAGCCACCACGAGCGAACGACGCCTTCTGAGGTAGATTCTGATCTATGACCGCGAAGCAAGCCCCGCCCGGCGTGTGGAGTGGTCGACTGGGGGGTGAACCCGTCGGAGTCGTGGTCACACGCGCGGTGAACGAAAGTGGTGAGCGGCCGGTGAAAGATCAGGAGCCTCGCTGGCTGTCCTCCGTCGAGCAGCGGGCATGGCGTGCCCACCTCGCCGCGCACAAGCTCCTGGAGCATCGCCTCGACCGTGAGTTCCAGCCCTTCGGGCTCTCGTTCAACGACTACGAGATTCTGGTGAACCTCTCGGAGACCCCCGGTCACCGCATGCGGATGAGCGATCTGGCGGAGGCCACGATCCAGTCCCGCAGCCGCCTGTCACACCAGATCTCCCGGATGGAGGCCGCCGGTCTGGTCACCAGGGAGACCTGCGCCGACGACAGGCGCGGCACCTTCGCCGTCCTCACCGAGCACGGCTGGGCCACCATCCAGAAGGTCGCGCCCCACCACGTGGCCGGCGTGCGCCGTCACTTCATCGACCTGCTCACCGACGACCAGCTGGTCGAGCTGGAAGCGGCGTACACGCCGGTGGTCAAGCACCTCAAAAGCATCCGCTGACGCGAAACCGATACCGGTCGTTCCTCGTTAGTAGACCGGAAGGTCGTTACGATCCGCCCATGTCTGCTCGCCGGATCCTCATCACCGCGGTGATCGCCGCGTTATCCCTGGTCACCGCATGCA
Source organism: Streptosporangium sp. NPDC049046 (assembly GCF_040649155.1). Lineage (NCBI taxonomy): Bacteria > Bacillati > Actinomycetota > Actinomycetes > Streptosporangiales > Streptosporangiaceae > Streptosporangium > Streptosporangium sp. NPDC049046. Next base: position 53,321 of record NZ_JBEZEZ010000001.1, read on the forward strand.
GTGGCGGCGGTGCCTCCGACGGCACGACAGCCCTTCCCAGCGGGGCGGATCTGGTCAAGAAGTCCGCGGAGGCGACGCGCTCCGTGAAGTCCGCCACCTTCTCCCTGGAGACCGAGGGCACCCCGCCCGTACCGGTCAAGAAGGCCTCCGGTCGTCTCAGCGGGACCGGCGACGCGGACGGCACCCTCCAGATCGACGTACTGGGCAGTCTCCAGGAGATCAACTTCGTGCTGATCGGGGAGACCGTCCACTTCAAGGGCGTGACCGGCGGTTTCCAGCAGATGTCGCGGAGCCAGCTGGCGGCGATCTACGACCCGTCCGCCATCCTCAACCCGGAGAAGGGCGTCGTACAGCTACTGACCAACGCGCTCGACGCGAAGACCCAGGCGGCGGAGAAGCTGGACGGCGTCGACACCTACCGGGTCTCGGCGACGCTCTCCCAGCAGGTGCTCGCCACGATGGTGCCCGGTCTCACGCAGAATGTCGACGCGGTGCTCTGGATCGACAAGGCCACCAACCGGCTGCTCAAGGCGGACCTGCCGCTGACCGACGGCAAGGTGATCGTGAGCTTCGGCGACTACGACGTGCCGGTCCAGGTCACCGCTCCGGCGGAGTGACGGTGACCCACGCAGGGGCCCGCACCTCCTCGGGCGACGCCCTCCCCGCCCGGCGGCGGACCGCCCTCGGCGTCGGCGGCACCGCGGTGCTGCTCGCGGCCCTGGACGCCTACGTCGTGGTGACCGTCCTCGTCGACATCGCGAGGGACGTCGATGTCCCCCTCAACCACCTGGAGCGGGCCACCCCGATCGTCACCGGTTTCCTGCTCGGCTACATCGCGGCCATGCCGCTGCTCGGCCAGCTCTCCGACCGGTACGGCAGGCGCCCGCTCATCCATCTGTGCCTGGCGGGCTTCGCAGCGGGCTCGGTGATCACCGCGCTGGGCGAGACCGTGCCCTGGCTCGTCGCGGGGCGGACCCTGCAGGGAGTGGCGGGCGGCGCGCTGCTGCCCATCACCATGGCCCTGATCGGGGACCTGTGGGAGGAGGACGAGCGCCCGGTGGCGCTCGGCGCGGTGGGGTCGGCCCAGGAACTCGGCAGCGTGCTGGGTCCCCTGTACGGCGCCGCCCTCGCCGCCCTCGTCCCCGCCGGGCTCCAGATCGGCGGCGTGCAGCTCGGCGGCTGGCGGTCGATCTTCTGGCTGAACGTCCCGCTGGTGGCCCTGGCCGCCGTGGCCGTGCAGCGGTCGGTGCCGCCGCCCTCCCGCGACAGGGAACCCGGGGCCCGAAGGCGCGTCGACGTGGTGGGCGGGCTGCTGCTCGCGCTCTCACTCGGCCTGCTCGTGGCCGGTCTCTACAACCCCGACCCCGGCCGGTCGGTCCTCCCCCCGTGGGGCATGCCGATGATCGTCGCCGGGGTCGTGTCCGGCGCGGCGTTCGTCGCCTGGGAGTGGCGCTCCGCGACCCGGCTGATCGACATGACGGGGGTGCGGCGCGGCCCGTTCTTCGCCACGCTCGGGGTGAGCTTCCTGACCGGCGCCGCGCTGCTGGTCACCCTGGTCGACGTGCAGCTGTCGGCGCAGACGCTGCTGGGGCTCGACAGCCTGGACGGCGCCCTGGTGCTGTCGCGCTTCCTCGTCGCGCTCTCGGTCGCCGCGCTGGTGGGCGGCGTGATGTCCCGCCGCTACGGCGAGCGCGCGGTGACGGTGCTCGGGCTCGCGGTGGCCACGGCCGGGTACGCGCGCATCGGCCAGTGGCCCCTGGACCTGGCCTCGGCCGGATACCGCACGGACGTCGACCTCGTCGTCGCCGGCCTGGGTCTCGGCCTGGTGATCGCACCGGTCTCCTCCGCGGTGCTGCGGGCCGTGCCCGCCGTCCAGCACGGGGTGGCCTCGGCGGCGGTGGTCGTGGCCCGGATGATGGGCATGCTGCTCGGCGTCGCGGCGCTGTCCGCGTGGGGCTTCCACCGCTTCCAGTCACTCACCGCCGACCTGGACACGCCGCTGCCCTTCGGGGTGGACCCCGTCGTGTACGCCGGGCGGCTCGCCGAGTACCAGGAAAAGGTGAAGGAGGCGCTGCACATCGAGTACAGCGAGATCTTCCTGATCACGGCCGTCCTGTGCGGGGTGGGCGCGCTGGTCGCGCTGCTCCTGCCCCGCGGGTCCCGGCGGGCCGACCGGACCTGACCTCGACACCCGCGCCGACCGGGCACGAGCCGGAACCGGGCGCGGACCCGGCCGCGCGGTTCGAGATCGGAAACGGACACGATCCCGAACCGGGCACGACCTCGACACGGGCCGGCCCGGTTCCGGCCCCCGACGCGGACCGGAACCAGCCCCGCGAGGCGGTCAGGTGAAGTAACGCAGCCAGACGTACACCCACGCCATGAGCGTGCTCAGCACCGTCACCACGATCCCGTACTTGGTGAACTGCCAGAAGCTGATCGGGTGTCCCGTCCGCGCCGCGATGCCGATCGCGACCACGTTCGCGCTGGCCGCGACCGCCGTACCGTTGCCGCCGAAGTCGGCACCCAGCGCGAACGCCCACCACAGCGCCTGCCCGGTCGCCGGGTCGGGGGCCTGCGCCACCATCCCCTCCACGACCGGCGCCATCGTCGCGACGTAGGGGATGTTGTCGAAGAACGCCCCCAGCACGCTGGAGCCGAACAGCAGCGACGTCGCCGCGAGGAAGTAGTCGTCGCCGACCACGTCGATGGCCCACGTCCCGATCGTCGCGATCACACCGGTCTGCACCAGACCCGCGACCATCACGAACAGTCCCATGAAGAACACCAGCGTCGGCCACTCGACCTCCGCCAGCACCTCCGAGACCGACAGGCGCGACAGCAGGAGCATCACCCCCGCTCCCACGAGGGCGACGATGGACGGCTCGATGTGCACCACCGCGTGCATCCCGAACCCCACCACCACCACGGCGAGCACCGCCAGGCATCGCACGAGCAGACGTGGATCGGTGATCGCCCGCTTCTCCTGCAGGGCCATCACCGCCGAGACGTGCTCGGGGTTGTACTGGAAGGAGCTTCTGAACAACACCTTGGTCAGCAGGACGAACACCACGAAGATGACGACCACGATGGGTGCCATGTGCACCAGGAAGTCGTTGAACGTGAGCCCCGCCCGGCTGCCGATGATGATGTTGGGCGGGTCCCCGATGAGGGTGGCCGCACCACCGATGTTGGAGGCGAGCACCTCCGCGATCAGGTAGGGCTGCGCCGGGATCCGCAGCCGGTCGCACACGACCACCGTGACCGGCGCCACCAGCATGATCGTGGTGACGTTGTCGAGGAACGGCGAGGCGATGGCCGTGATCACCATCAGCATGACCATCAGCCGGTACGGATCGCCCTTGGACCGCTTGGCGGCCCAGATCGCCAGGTAGTCGAAGATCCCCGTCTGCTTGATGATCCCTACGATGATCATCATTCCGAGCAGCAGGAAGATGACGTTCCAGTCGATGCCCTCGTGCTCGGAGAAGAAGACCTCCGAGCCCGGTATCAACCCCAGGACCGCCATCACACCGGCGGCGATGAGGACCACCTTGACCTTGTTGGCCTTCTCGGTGGCGATGAAGAAGAACGCGACTAGAAAGATCGACAGAGCGAGCAGGGCGCTCAAGACTCACCGAGACCGAAGACCGCCAGGCTGGTGAGGAGCCGCTCCAGCGTGATCGCCCCGATGAGTGAGGCGTCTCGATCGACCACGGCCACGATCGGGCTGCGCGTCCTGGCCATCAGCGCGGCCACCTCGAGCAGGTTCGCGCTCGCGGAGACGGTCACCGGCCTGGTGGCATCGCGCGGCAGGCAGTCGCCGACCGTGCGGTTGCCCAGATCCTGCCAGAACTGGTCCGCGTAGTCCTCGTCGATGGTCCTGGCGAGGGCGGGATCCTCCTGGTAGGAACCGGGCACGGCGAGCCGCAGCACCTGGGTGCCGGGGAGCACCACCCGGGGCCGCGAGAGGTCGTCCACGATGATGAGCCCCGGCAGGCGGCCGATCACCATGATCCTGACCGCCTTCGCGACGGAGTCACCCCTGGTGACCGTCGGAATGGTCACCGCGATGTCGCGCGCTTGCATGGCACCTTCCCGTCGGGGGAGGTGGCGTACCGCGGGCGGTGTGCTCACGAGGCCCCTCCTGTGCTCCCTGTGACCCCTGCGGCCTTCGTGGCCCTGGCGATGTCGGCCATCCGTCGTTCGAGGGCGGCGAGCCTGTCGTCCACCGACCGGCTGTGCAGGACCTGCGCGATCTGGTCGGCCTCGTCCTGCTCCAGCGCGATGGCCTGCGCAGGCTCGTCGCCCGCGCCGTACACCAGAAGCCGCCGCGGTCCGTCGCCCTCCACCATGACCGCGAGTCGCTGGCCGTCTCGGGTGGCGAAGTGAAACAGGGTTCCCGTACCGGGTACGGTCGTGCGGGTGATGTCCATATCGGCGATCACTTCCTTCCACTCGTGGTCGCCGTCACGACGCGAGTCGTTCCGCCCAGCGGATCAGGTCCTCTCGGCGCCGCACCTCGACGCGGGTGATCGCCACCAGTGCCACCTCGACGCCCCAGTGGCGGGCCTCGTCGCCGGCCGCGCAGACGAGGTCGACCCGCTTGGACAGCCGGGACAGGTCGCGCCGCCCGACGTAGTCGCGGACCTCCGCCTCGACGGCGGCGAGTTTGGCGGCGTCCGGTGAGCCCGGGTAGGAGGCGCACGCCACGGGATCGGCGATGAAGGCTCGGGCGGCCGCGTTCACCGTGATCGTGACACCGTCGCGGGTGACGGCGTCCAGCCAGAGAATGCCGACATCGCTCGTACCCATAGCCCTCTCCCGTCTGCCGGTGCTCGCCGCCCTTTCATCCCATCGGTCCCACCTCTTCTCCGCCATTGGGGTCGGCACCCATCTGAGCAGGGGTGAAACATGTAGGAACGGCACAGGGGTATGGGAGGCACCCCGAATGGACAGGCCCGTGCCGCAACGAGGAAGCTGGTCAGATGAGCGAACGCACCCACCGTCAAGCAGGGGCGCGCAGTCCGGGGCGCATCCTGTTCAGGCGGCTGTTCGCGATCAACGGGCTGGTCTTCACCGTCGGTACGCTGGTGCTCGCCCTCTCACCGGCCACCGTCTCCTCCCCGGTGCTCCTGACCGAGATCCCGGTGCTGACGGTCGGCCTGGCGGTGATCCTGACGGCGAACGCCCTGCTTCTGCGCACCAGTCTGGCACCGCTCGACGCGCTCACCGCCCTCATGCAGCGGGTGGACCTGCTGCATCCCCATGATCGGCTGCCCAGCGGCGGCAATCGTGATCTCGCCCACCTGATCGACACCTTCAACGCGATGCTGGACCGGCTGGAGGCCGAACGCAGCGCCAGCAGCGCCCACGCCCTCGCGGCTCAGGAGGGCGAGCGACGCCGCATCGCCCGCGAGCTGCACGACGAGATCGGCCAGAGCCTGACCGTGGTCCTGCTGAGCCTCAAACACGCCGCCAACCGAGCGCCTGAAGATCTGCGAGAGGACCTGCACGCGGTGCAGGAGAGCGTCCGCGCGAGCCTGGACGAGGTGGGGCAGGTCGCCCGCCGCCTGCGTCCCGGCGTCCTGGAAGACCTCGGCCTGCAGAGCGCCCTCAGCGCGCTGAGCAGCGATTTCTCCCAGAGCACCGGCGTTCCCGTGACACGCAGGGTCGAGGCGGACCTGCCCTCGCTGAGCGAGGACGTCGAGCTGGTCCTCTACCGCATCGCCCAGGAGGGCCTGACCAACGCGGCCAGGCACGCCAAGGCGTCCAGCGTCGAGCTGTCTCTCACCGTCCGGCCCGGCCTCCTGGAACTGCGCATCACCGACGACGGCCGCGGCGGCGTACGCCAGGACGGGGCGGGGATCCGCGGAATGCGGGAGCGCGCCCTGCTCATCGGCGCCCAGCTGACCGTGACCTCTCCGCAGGACGGCGGCACCGACGTCCGCCTCACCGTACCGGTCGCCGACACCGAACGGAGACCCTCATGAGCACTGTGACCCCCGGGACCCCCGTGACCCCTGTAAGCGTCTCGAGCCCCACCAGGATCCTGCTCGCCGACGACCACGCCCTGGTCCGCCGCGGACTGCGGCTCATCCTGGACGCCGAGCCCGACCTCACGGTGGTGGCCGAGGCCGCCAACGGCGCCGAAGCGGTGGAGGCGGCCACCCCCGAGGGGGTCGACCTCGCCATCCTCGACATCGCGATGCCTCGCATGACCGGCCTGCAGGCGGCCCGCGAGATCTCACGGCGCGCCCCCGGCATCCGGCTGCTGATCCTGTCGATGTACGACAACGAGCAGTACTTCTTCGAGGCGCTCAAGGCGGGAGCCTCGGGCTACGTGCTGAAGTCGGTGGCCGACCGCGACCTGCTGGAGGCGTGCAGGGCGGCGATGCGCGGCGAGCCGTTCCTCTACCCAGGCGCCGTCACCGCCCTGATCAGGCACTACCTGCAGCGCGACAGGATGGGGCAGAGCATGCCCGACAGCATCCTCACCCCGCGCGAGGAGGAGATCGTCAAGCTGATCGCCGAGGGCAACTCCGCCAAGCAGGTCGCCGAGACCCTCTTCATCAGCGTGAAGACCGTCGACCGGCATCGCGCCAACATCCTGCAGAAACTCGGCATGCGCGACCGCCTCGACCTCACCCGCTACGCCATCCGCGCCGGCCTGATCGAACCCTGACCCTCGGGAAACGACGAACGGCCCGGCGTGGGCCGGGCCGTTCGCGGTGAGGCTCTTACTTCTTCTGCCCCTGGCGCTTCTCGCGGATCTTCATGGTGACCTCGATGGGCGACCCGGCGAAGCCGAACTCCTCGCGGATCCGGCGCTCGATGAAGCGGCGGTAGGTCTCCTCCAGGAAGCCCGAGGTGAACAGCACGAACTTCGGCGGCTCCGTCGACGCCTGCGTGGCGAAGAGGATCTTGGGCTGCTTGCCGCTGCGGACCGGGGGCGGGGTCGCCGCGACCAGGTCGGTCAGGAAGGCGTTGAGCCTGGCGGTGGGCACCCGGGTCGACCAGGAGTCGAGCGCCTTCTCGATCGCGGGGACGATCCGGTCGACGTGCCAGCCGTTCTTCGCGGAGATGTTGATCCGCAGCGCCCACGGCACGCGGACGAGCTGGCGGTCGATCTCCTTCTCCAGGTAGTAGCGGCGGTCCTCGTCCAGCAGGTCCCACTTGTTGAACGCCACGACCATGCACCGGCCGGACTCGATCACCAGGGAGATGATCCGCAGGTCCTGCTCGGTCAGCACCTCGCTCGCGTCGATGAGCACGACCGCGATCTCCGAGCGCTCCAGGGCCCCCCGGGTGCGCATGCTCGCGTAGAAGTCGGCGCCCTTGAGCTCACGGTCGCGCCGCCTGATTCCGGCGGTGTCGACGAAGCGCCAGGTCTTGCCGCCGAGCTCGATCAGCTCGTCCACCGGGTCGCGGGTGGTGCCCGCCATCGGGTCGACGAGCACCCGCTCGGCACCCGCCAGCTTGTTCAGCAGCGAGGACTTGCCCACGTTGGGCTTGCCGACCAGGGCGACCCTGCGCGGACCGCGCTCGGGACCGAAGCGCTGCTCGGGCGTCTCGGGCAGCTTGTCGAGGATCACGTCCAGCAGGTCACCGCTGGAGCGGCCGTGCAGGGCCGAGACCGGCTGCGGCTCGCCGAGGCCGAGGGACCACAGCCCGGCGGCCTCCAGCTCCATCTGCTGGTTGTCGACCTTGTTGGCGGCGAGGATGACCGGCTTGCCCGATCCGCGCAGCACGTGGCCGACGATCTCGTCCGCGTCGGTCACGCCCACGACGGCGTCGACCACGAACAGGATCACGTCGGCCAGCTCGGCCGCGATCTGGGCCTGCTCCGCGATCTTCAGCGCCATGCCGGTCGCGTCGGGGTCCCAGCCTCCGGTGTCGACCACCGTGAACCGGCGCCCCCGCCAGGTGGCGTCGTAGGTGACCCGGTCGCGGGTCACCCCCGGCACGTCCTCCACGACCGCCTCCCGGCGGCCGATGATCCGGTTGACCAGGGTGGACTTGCCCACGTTGGGGCGGCCCACCACGGCCACGACCGGCTGCGGGGAGGTGTCGGGCCCCGCCTCCCGCTGCGAGCTGTCATCGGTCCCTGAATCGGCGAGCTCCGCGTCGATCCAGCCGTTGTCGTCGTCGTATTCCCCGGTCACGCTTTTTCCTTAATCACACGCAGTATTTCGGCGATGACCTCTTCGAGGTTCAGCGCCGTGGTGTCGAGCTCGACGGCGTCGGCCGCCTTCGCCAGCGGGTCTGCCTTCCTGGTCGAGTCGAGGGTGTCGCGGCGGGCCATCGCGGCCCGCTGGGCGTCCACCGTGGTGCCGCTCAGCTCCGCCGTACGGCGCAGGGCCCTGGCGTCCGCGCTCGCGGTCAGGTAGATCTTGACCGCGGCGTCGGGCGCCACCACCGTGCCGATGTCACGGCCCTCGACGACGATGCCGCCCTCGCCGATGATCTCACGCTGCTCGGCCACCAGACGGCGCCGCACCTCGGGCACCGCGCTCACCGCCGAGACGGCCGCGGTCACCTCCGCGGTGCGGATCGGCGCGAGGGCGTCGACGCCGTCGACCGCGATCACCGGCGCGTCCGGATCGGTGCCCAGCGTGAGAACCGGGTCGAGCGCCCTGGCGGCGATCGCCTCGGGATCAGCGAGGTCGACGCCCCGCTGGAGCATCCACCAGGTGATCGCCCTGTACATCGCGCCGGTATCGAGATAACGCAGCCCCAGGGCTCGCGCCACTCCTCGCGACGCGCTCGACTTGCCGGATCCCGAAGGACCATCCATGGCGACGACCAGTCCGGTCACGACGCGCCTCTCCCTTACAGCCCGCTTCAATTGTCCGTACGAGGCTACCGGGAGGCGGGAAGGAACCGCGCATCGAACAGGGGCGCCCGCTCCGGAGATGAGCGGGCCTTACGGGACAGGCTCGCTCGGGACGCGGGATGCGTGAGGCCCACCCGGACATGAGCGGGCCTCACGAGAGATCACCCCGGAGTTCGGCGGCGGGCTCCGCCGAACCCTTGACGGATCGTCGTGCGAACACCGCGTGATCACGCAGGGGCGAGGATCACGGCAGGTGCCAGCCGTTCGCGCGCAGGGCCTCGGCCAGCGCCGTCACCGCCTCAGGCTGCACCCACAGATCGGCGGCGCCCAGCGGCAGGCCGGGGGCGTGCTCAAGCCTGACGTCCTCGATGTTGACGCCTGCCTCCTTGGCCACCTGGAACAGCCGGGCGAGCTCGCCGGGACGGTCGCCGATGATGACCTGGACGACCGCGTAGGTGCGCGCGGGACCACCGTGCTTGCCGGGAATCCTGCCCGTACCCGTGACGCCCCGGTGCAGCAGATCGGTGACCCGGGTCATCGCGCCGGAGTCGGCGGAGACCGCCGAGGCACGCAGAGAGGCCGCAGCGGCGGCTAGGTCGGCCGCGACAGCCTCCAGCACCTCGGCCACCGGCAGCGCGTTACCCGACAGGATCCCGGTCCAGAGCCTCGGGTCGCTCGCCGCGACGCGGGTGACGTCGCGCACCCCGGGGCCGGCGAGGCCGAGCGCGGTGACCGGCGCCTCCGCGAGGCGGGCGGCCACTGCCGAGGCGGCCACGTGAGGGGCGTGCGAGACGACCGCGACGGCCCTGTCGTGCTCCGCGGCGGCGATCCTGACCGCCTCGCCCCCGCAGAGCTTGACGAGCCCGTGCAGGGCCTCCACGGCGTCCGGCGAGGTCTCCTCGGTCGGGCACAGCGCCCACGGGCGCCCGAGGAACAGGTCCGCCCGCGCCGCGGCCGGGCCGGAACGCTCACGTCCGGCGAGCGGGTGCCCGGCGACATAGGTCGTCAGGTCGCAGCCGAGGCTCGCGGCCTCCCTGATCGGGAGCGCCTTGACGCTCGCCACGTCGGTGTAGAAACGGGCCGCTCCGGCGCCCTGCAGGGCGGCGAGCTGCCCGGCGACCGCCTGTGGCGGGACCGCGATGATCGCGATGTCCACGGTCACGCCCTCGGCCCACTCGACACCGGCGCCCAGCTCCCGCGCCAGCCGCAGGGATCCCGCGTCACGATCGGCCAGATGGACGGCCACGCCCTGCTCGCGCAGGGCGAGGGCGATCGAGGTGCCGATCAGGCCCGTACCGACGACCAGGACGCTTTCGAGACCGCTCACGCGCGTTCCTCCGAAATGGTGACGCACGTGGGATTCACTGGGCGATGTCCACGCGAAGGGCGATCGCGCCACGAAGGTAGACGTGCTGGATGTCCTGGCGGGGCCGATCGACGTCGACGTGTGCCATCAGCCGCACCACGCGGGGCAGCGCGCCGGGAACGTCGATCTCGGAGGCGCAGATCAGCGGAACGTCGTGAAAGCCGAGCTTGCGGGCGGCCAGAGCGGGAAACTCCGCGGTGAGATCGGGCGTGGCCGTGAAGATCACGCTGATCACGTCATCGGTGGTGAGCCTGTTGCGCCCCATCACCTCCGTCACCAACTCGGTGACGCCGGAGAGGATCTCGTCCCGGTCGTTGGCACCGACCTGGATCGCTCCTCGGATCGCCCGCATCATCGCCGCACCTCCACTTCACCGCGCCGGATCACCCTCAGGGTGATCCGGCGCGTCTCAATACATGTTTCAGGAAGGCTACAACCCGACGGCGGCGTAGAGCTCTCCGACTTCCGTGAGGGTCAGTGCCCGGACGGTGCCCGGCTTGAGGCGGCCGAGCTTGACCGGGCCGAACTCGATGCGTGCCAGGTCGATGACCGGGTGCCCGACCTCCTCCAGCATGCGGCGGACGATGTGCTTGCGACCCTCGTGCAGCACGATCTCGACCAGAGCCTGCTGGCCGTGCTCCTGGACCAGGGCGAAGGAGTCGGCCTTGGCCAGGCCGTCCTCCAGCTCGATGCCCTTCTTCAGGCGGCGGCCGAGGTCGCGCTCGATCCGGCCGGGAACCTTCGCCCAGTACTTCTTCTGGACACCGTAGCTCGGATGGGTGAGCCTGTTGGCCAGTTCTCCGTCGTTGGTGAGCAGGATGAGGCCCTCGGTCTCGGTGTCGAGGCGGCCCACGTGGAACAACCGCTCGGTGCGGTCGGCCACGAAGTCGGCCAGCGAGGGGCGGCCGTCCGGGTCGGACATGGTGCTGACGACGCCGATCGGCTTGTTGATCGCGAGGTAGACCAGGTCGGGCATGGTCGGCAGGCGCTTGCCGTCGACGTGGATGACCTGCCTGGTGGGATCGACCCGGGCGCCGAAGCGGCGGACCACCTGACCGTCGACCGTCACCCGGCCCTCGCCGATCATGTCCTCGCAGGCCCGGCGGCTGGCGACGCCCGCCTGGGCGAGCACCTTCTGCAGCCGGATGCCGTCGGGGACCTCGGTGGTGTCGCGCTCGTCGGTGTAGTCGCGGTCGTAGAAGTCGGAGTCGCGCTTGGGCTGACGGGAGGTCTTGAACCGGTCGTTCGCGATCGTCCCCGGCCTGAGCGGCGCCTTCGCCTTGGGCGCGCGGCTGGCGGCCCGGTCGGAGGGTGCACGGCGCTCGCCGTACGCCTCGGCGCGGTTGCCGCCGATGGTCTGGATCTCGTCCCGGCGCCCGGTCCTGCCGAAGCGGCCACGGGAACCACCGGCGGGAGCGCCGCCGCGACCACGGTCGGAGCCGGGCCTGCCACGCGAGCCGTCGCGCTCCGCGCGGAAGCCACCGCGGTCGTCCCGACGCGGGCCGTCGGAACGGTAACCGCCCTGCGAACCACCGGAGGACGAGCCGCCACGATCGTCGCGGCGCGGAGCGTCGGAGCGGTAGCCACCCTGTGAACCGCCGCGGTCGTCACGGCGGGGACCGTCGGAGCGGTAACCGTCCTGCGAGCCGCCGGAGGGCCGCTCGTACCGGCTCGGCGAACCGTCACGGTCGGCACGGAAACCACCGCGATCATCGCGGCGCGGAGCGTCGGAACGGTAGCCACCCTGTGAACCGCCGCGGTCGTCACGGCGCGGAGCGTCGGAGCGGTAACCGCCCCGCGAACCCCCCTGGGAGCCGCCGGAGGGCCGCTCGTACCGGCTCCGCGAACCGTCACGGTCGGCACGGAAACCACCGCGATCGTCACGGCGCGGAGCGTCGGAGCGGTAACCGCCCTGCGAACCACCGAAGGACGAACCACCACGGTCATCACGGCGCGGGCCGTCCGAACGGTAGCCACCGGAGGACGAGCCGCCACGATCGTCGCGACGCGGGCCGTCGGAACGGTAGCCACCGGAGGGGGAGCCACCGCGGTCGTCACGGCGCGGAGCGTCGGAGCGGTAACCGCCCCGCGAACCCCCCTGGGAGCCGCCGGAGGGCCGCTCGTACCGGCTCCGCGAACCGTCACGCTCCGCGCGGAAACCACCGCGGTCGTCACGACGCGGACCGTCGGAACGGTAACCGCCCTGGGAGCCTCCACGGGAGGAGCCGGAGGAGGATCCGCCTCGGGAGGGGCCGCCCCGGAATCCACCGGACTGCGAGCCCCCACGGGGATTGCCACCGCGCGGGGCTCCGCCACGGCCTTGACCGCGTCCATCACCGGACGGGGTACTGCGCCTGTCGTTCACTACTTCTGCTCCTCTAGGGATTCCATGTCGTCGGGCAGGAAGGGCGCCAGTTCGGGAAGCTCACCGAGCTCCCGCAGGCCCATCCGCTCGAGAAAATACGAACTTGTCCGGTAGAGCACGGCTTGGCTCTCCGGTTCGGTGCCGGCCTCCTCGACCAGCCCTCTCGTCATCAGCGTGCGCATGACGCCGTCGCTGTTGACACCGCGGATGGCCGCCACCCGGGCCCGGCTCACCGGCTGCCGGTAGGCGACCACGGCCAGGGTCTCCAGAGCGGCCTGGGTGAGGCGCGTCTGCTGGCCGTCGCGGACGAACCGCTCCACGAGCGGCGCGCACTCGGCCCGCGTGTAGAACCGCCAGCCGCCCGCTACCTCTCTCAGGTCGAAACCCCGCCCGGAAGCGGTATATTCCGCCGAAAGCTCACGAATCGCCCGGCTGATCTCGTGGACGGGCCGCTCCAGAACCTGGGCGAGAGTCACCTCCGCGACGGGCTCGTCGACCACCAGCAGGATGGCCTCCAGCCCGGCGCGCAGGTCCGGCTCGGCACTCGGGCCGACCTCGGCACGCGAACCGGCCTCTGCGCTCGGCCCCGCCCCGGCATTCGAACCGGGCTCGCCGAACGGTCCGGCCTCAGCGCGCGAACCGGGCTCGGCTCGCGCCTCGGGGTCGGCGTACGGTCCGGCCCCGGCACGCGGACCGGCCTCGGGTGCCAGGTCAGTCATCGGCGGGCTCTTCCTTCTGGCTGTTCAGGGTCTCGTCGTAGTCGTCGGCCACGGCGACGTCGCCGTCGTCGCTGCCGGTCCAGGTCACGTGCAACTCCCCGAGAGGCTCCACCTGCTCGAAGGAGACGGCGGCCTCCCGGTAGAGCTCCAGGACGGCCAGGAAACGCGCGACGACCTCGAAGGTGCCGGCGCAGTCGGAGGTGAGGGCCCGGAAAGTCGCCCGGCGCAACCGCCGCAGCCGCTCGACAAGGATAACCGCCTGCTCGCGGACATTGGCGAGCGGTTGGTAGATGTGGGCCACCGAGACCGACGGGGGCGCCTTGGGGGCGAAGGCCCGCCGGGCGATCTCCGCGAGGCGGTCGGGGCCGATGCCGAGGATCAACTCCGGCAGCAGGCTCGCGAACTCGGCCTCCATCGGCACCGTACGGGGGAAGCGCAGCGCCTCCTCGGCCATCCGGCCGGAGAAGACCTTCACGACCTCCTTGTAGGCCCGGTACTGCAGAAGGCGGGCGAACAGCAGGTCACGGGCCTCCAGGAGGGCGAGGTCCTCCTCGTCGTCGACCTCACCCGAGGGCAGCAGCCTCGCGGCCTTGAGATCGAGCAGGGTCGCCGCGACGAGCAGGAAGTGACTCGTCTGGTCCAGATCCCACTCCGGGCCCCTCGCCCGGATGTAGGAGATGAACTCGTCGGTGACCTGGCTGAGCGAGACCTCGGTGATGTCCAGCTTGTGCTTGGAGATCAGGCCGAGCAGGAGGTCGAAGGGGCCCTCGAAGACCTCCAGATGCACCTTGAAGGTGCCATCGTCGGTCTTCGGCGGCTCGGTCATCCCTCCATTGTCCCGCACCCGGAGGCGAGATCACTGCTCCAGCGCGGCCCACCTGGCCAGGACTTCCCTCGCCAGTTCGCGGTACGCGCTGGCGCCGAGCGAGGAGGAGTCGAAACTGGTGATGGGCTCACCGGCCACGGTGGCGTCGGGGAAGCGAACCGTCCGGTTGATCACCGTGTGGTAGACCTTGTCGTCGAACGCCTCGACGACCCGGGCCAGCACCTCGCGGCCGTGCAGGGTGCGCGCGTCGTACATGGTGGCGAGCAGGCCCTCGATGACCAGCTCGTCGTTGATGCGCTCCTGCACCTTGATGATGGTGTCCATGAGCAGCGCGACACCGCGCAACGCGAAGAACTCGCACTCCAGCGGCACCATGACGCCGTGCGCGCAGGCGAGCGCGTTGATCGTGAGCAGGCCCAGCGAGGGCTGGCAGTCGATCAGGCACACGTCGTACTCGGGCAGGAGGGGTTTGATCACCCGGCCGAGCACCTGCTCACGGGCGACCTCCGTGACGAGCTGGACCTCGGCGGCCGACAGGTCGATGTTGCTGGGCAGCAGGTCCATGCCCTCGACGCCGGTCTCCAGCAGCACGTCCCTTGCGGTGATCTGCCGCTCCATGAGGAGGTTGTAGACCGTCAGGTCGAGCTGGAGGGGGTTGATCCCGAGGCCGACCGAGAGGGCGCCCTGCGGGTCGAAGTCGACCAGCAGGACCTTGAGCCCGGCCTCCGCCAGCGCGGCGCCCAGGTTGATGGTGGTGGTCGTCTTGCCGACGCCGCCCTTCTGGTTGACCATGGCGACGACCCTCGCCGGCCCGTGCACCGTGCGCGGGGGCGGGTCGGGGAAGACCGGTCGGGGACGTCCGGTCGGGCCGAGGACTCCCCCACTGCGAGGGGTCCCGGCGGTCTTGGTGTCGCCCCAGGGATTCTCGGGGTTTGCCGGGGTCGCTCCCCGGATAGAACCGTCGGCGGTCACAGTCACCAGTCGAACCTCCCTGACGGCCTCTAACCGGACCGTCCGGACGGACACTATGGCGTCAACACGTATGCGGCAAGGCGGCACGCCCGGACATAAGCAAGGTCAATCCCGCGTGCGCGAATGCGCCGCGGCATAGACCTCGCGGAGCTTGTCGACCGTGACCTGCGTGTAGACCTGGGTGGTGGTCACCGAGGCGTGGCCGAGTAGTTCCTGAACCACCCTAACGTCCACACCCCCGTCAAGGAGGTGAGTTGCGAACGAATGTCGCAACATATGTGGCGACACTCCTTCGAGCCCGCCACGCTCGGCGGCGCCCTGAAGGACCTCCCAGGCGCCCTGGCGGGTGAGCCGCCCGCCCCTGGCGTTGAGGAAGAGCCCCGAGGTGCCCCGGCCGTGTGAGGCGATACGGGGCCGCGCGCGGGTGAGGTAGGCGCGCAGCGCCTCCTCCGCGAAGCCTCCCAGCGGCACCAGGCGGGTGCGTCCGCCCTTGCCTCGCAGGCACACCCGCCGGGCCTCGGCACCCAGCTCGACGTCGTCGACGGCGAGCCCCACGGCCTCGGAGATGCGCGCGCCGGTGCCGTACAGCAGTTCGAGCAGCGCCCGGTTACGCAGTGTGAGCGGGGCTCCGTCCGGTCCCGAGGCGGCGATCAGGCGCTCGACGTCGCGGACGCTGATCGCCTTGGGAAGCCGTCTGAGCTGGCGCGGCGAGCGCACCTCGTGGGCCGGGTCGTGCCGGCAGACGCCCTGGCTCAGCGCGAAGCGGTGCAGGCCGCGCACCGCGGAGACGGCCCGCGCCGCCGAGGCGGCGACGAGGGCCTGGTGCTCGCCGTCGCCTTCCCTGAGCGCCGCCACGAAGGCGGCGACGTCACCCTCGGCGATCTGGCCGAAGGTGACGTGGCCGCGCTGCTTGAGATGTTCCACATATCGCAGGAGGTCACGGCGATAGGAGGCCAGGGTGTTGGCGGCCAGGCCCCGCTCCACGGCCAGGTGGGCGAGGTAACTGGAGAGGACGGCCTCCGTCTCGCTCAGGGTGTCCTCCTGTCATGCCTCCGGTGCGTCGGCGGGCCGCAGTGAGGCGAATCCATCCGCCGAAGCGGCGTATGCGGCGAGAATACCGGTCACGGCTTGGGAATTGTGGATCATTCCCGCCATGGCACGCCGAACCGCGTCGGACAGGGGAATCCACACCACCGGCATGTCGGCCTCCTCATGCCGGTGGACGAAGTCGAGCTCCCCTTCGGGGATGGGGCTGACGTCCCTGGCGAGGAAGATCCGGGTGCGCTCGTCGCTCATTCCCGGCGAGACGAAGGTGTCGACCAGCGTGTGCCAGGTGTCCGCCCGGTAGCCCGCCTCCTCGGCGAGTTCGCGGGCCGCCCCGACCCGCAGGGGCTCACCCTCGACGTCGCGCAGCCCCGCGGGCAGCTCCCACAGCAACCGCCGTACGGGGTGGCGGTACTGGCGGATCAGCAGGACCCGGTCCCTGTCGTCGAGGGCCACGACGGCCACGGAGCCCGGGTGCAGGACGTAGTCGCGGTTGACGACCTCTCCGTCCGGCATCACGACCGCGTCGGTGACCCCGGTGATGACACGGGCACGGAAGTGCTCGGTGGAGGAGACGACCTTCCATTCCTCGCAGGCGTCCACGACCTCCAGATCGTCCCTCACCTCCTGAGCCACCGGGATGTCCTGTCTCCTGTCGACCTCGTGGGCCTTCCGGTCCTCCCCGGCACCCGCTCGCGAACTGCTCACTTTCCCCGCCCCGCCTTGGCGACGGTGCCGCGGATGTCGGCGTACGTGAGGGCGGCACCGATCAGGCCCTTGAACAGCGGGTGCGCCCGGGTCGGCCGGGAACGGAACTCCGGGTGCGCCTGGGTGCCGATGAAGAAGGGATGGATGTCGGCGGGCAGCTCGGCGTACTCCACCAGGCGTCCGTCGGGCGAGAGGCCGGAGAAGACCATGCCGGCCTTCTCCAACTGCTCGCGGTAGGAGTTGTTGACCTCGTAGCGGTGGCGGTGGCGCTCGTCCACCTTCGCCATGCCGTACAGCCGGCGGGCGAGCGTGTCCTCCCCGAGCCTGGCCGGGTAGAGGCCCAGCCTCATGGTGCCGCCCATGTCGCGCTCGCCGGAGACGACGTCCTCCTGGTCGGCCATGGTGGAGATGACCGGGTGGGTGGTCTCCGTGTCGAACTCGGTGCTTCCCGCGTCCTCGATGCCCGCCAGGTTGCGGGCGGCCTCGATGACCATGCACTGCATGCCGAGGCAGATGCCGAGCAGCGGGATCTTGTTCTCCCTGACGTGCCGGATCGCGCCGACCTTGCCCTCGATCCCGCGTACGCCGAAGCCGCCGGGGACCAGGACTCCGTCGACGCCGTCGAGCTCGCGGGCCGCGCCCTCGGGGGTCTCGCAGTCGTCGCTCTTCACCCAGCGGATGTTGACGCGGGCGTCGTTGGCGAAGCCGCCCGCGCGCAGCGCCTCGGTGACCGACAGGTAGGCGTCGGGCAGGTCGATGTACTTGCCGACGAGCGCGATCGTGACCTCGTTGGCCGGGCGGTGCACCCGGCGCAGGAGCTGCTCCCACTCCTTCCAGTCGACGTCCCTGAAGGGCAGGCCCAGGCGGCGCACCACGTAGGCGTCCAGGCCCTCGGAGTGCAGGACCTTGGGGATGTCGTAGATGCTGGCGGCGTCGATGGCGGAGACGACCGCGTCCTCGTCCACGTCGCACATCAGGCTGATCTTGCGCTTGAGCGAGTTGGTGATCGGCCGGTCGGAGCGGCACACGATCGCGTCGGGCTGGATGCCGATGCTGCGCAGCGCGGCGACCGAGTGCTGGGTCGGCTTGGTCTTCAGCTCGCCGCTCGGCCCGATGTACGGCAGCAGCGAGACGTGGAGAAAGAACACGTTGTCACGGCCGACCTCGTGGCGGACCTGACGGACGGCCTCCAGGAAGGGCAGCGACTCGATGTCGCCCACGGTGCCGCCGACCTCGGTGATGACCACGTCCACGTCGGGCCCGGCCATCGACCGGATGCGGTCCTTGATCTCGTTGGTGATGTGCGGGATGACCTGCACGGTGTCGCCGAGATACTCGCCGCGGCGCTCCTTGGCGATGACGTTGGAGTAGACCTGGCCGGTGGTCACGTTGGCCGAGCCGTGCAGCTCGGTGTCGAGGAAGCGCTCGTAGTGGCCGACGTCGAGGTCGGTCTCCGCGCCGTCGTCGGTGACGAACACCTCACCGTGCTGGAACGGGTTCATGGTGCCGGGGTCGACGTTGAGGTAGGGGTCGAGTTTCTGCATGGTGACCCGCAGGCCGCGCAGCTTGAGAAGGCGCCCGAGGCTGGAGGCCGTCAGTCCCTTCCCGAGACTGGAGGCGACGCCGCCGGTGACGAACAGATGCTTGGTGTGTGCGGCGCTGCGCAAGAAGGCTCCCGTGGTCGTTACAGATCGTCGGCTCACCCTTGTGAATGGCCTACAGGTCCACGGGCTCTCAGAATATCAAACGGTGCAGGCGAACTGCCCGAACAACCCCCCACCCGCATTTTTCTCAAACCCAACCAAGCGGTAATTTGATCCGTTATGTCACTTCATGGTGTGGTAAGGCGGGCCATGGGCAGCCTCGTGCACCGGCTCTGGGCAGCTGTTCGCGCGGCCGGCACCATCACCCCCGTCAGCCCCGCCGGATACCGCTTCAGGCGCCTCGGCGAGGGCGCCTGCCTGTCGTTCCCGCCCGGAGCCATCTTCGGCGAGGCCTGGATCGAGATCGGCGACCACACCCTGATCGGCGAGCGGGTCTCCATCTCCGCGGGGATGGGCCCCGGGGTGGACCTGGGCCCGGACTCGATCGTACGGATCGGCGGAAGCTGCTCCATCGGCAGGGGCACCCACATCGTGGGCCACCAGTCGATCGACATCGGCGACGACGTCTTCACCGGCCCGTACGTCTACATCACCGACCAGAACCACGTCTACGACGACCCCGAGGCACCGATCGGCCGCCAGTGGCCGCGCAACAACCCGGTGTCCATCGGGTCGGGATCGTGGCTGGGCACCGGCGCGATCATCCTGCCCGGCACCCGGATCGGCAGGCAGAGCGTGGTGGCGGGCGGGGCGGTGGTGCGCGGGGAGTTCCCCGACCACAGCGTGATCGCGGGCATCCCCGCCAAGGTGGTGCGCCACTACGTCCCCGGCCAGGGCTGGCTGCCGCCCCACCTGGACACCGTGGAGACCGCGGAAACAGTGGACGCCGTGGAAACGGCGAGGACCGTGGAGGTCACGAGGGTCGCGGAGGTCGTGGAGGGCACAGAGGGCACGGAGGTCATGGACCTCGGGGCCTCGGGGGCGGCGGAGGGCATCGACACCGAGACCGGAGTGATACCCCGCGAGGGGACGGATCGGGATCGATCGACGGCCGGTAACCGTTGAAGGGGGAGAGAGACACTACGGAGGTGCGATGCTCGCGGCACTGACGGGCCTTGGACTCTCCACGGCGGCCGGGCTCAACGCCTACATCCCGCTGCTGGTGGTCGGCCTGCTCGCCAACTTCACCGACCAGGTACGGCTGCCGCAGGAGTTCGCCTGGCTGTCCAACGGCTGGGTGCTGGGGATCATCGGCGTGCTGCTCCTGGCGGAGTTCGTGCTCGACAAGGTCCCGGTGGTCGACAGCGTCAACGACATGATCCAGACCGTCGTCCGCCCCGCCTCCGGCGGCGTGGTCTTCAGCGCCACCGAGGCCGCGGCCCGGCTGGACGGCTCGACCTGGATGAGCCACAACCCCTGGCTCAGCTGGGTCCTGGGGATCGCGATCGCCCTGGCCGTGCACACCATGAAGGCGGTCACCAGGCCCGTGGTGAACACCACCACGGCCGGGGTGGGCGCCCCCGTGGCCAGCACGGTCGAGGACGCCGGATCACTGGGCATCGCCCTGGTGGCGATCTTCCTACCGGTCCTGGTCATCGTGATGGTGGCGGGACTGGCGCTGTTCGCCTGGTGGGCGACCCGCAGGATACGACGACGGCGGCGAGTGGCCGTCCCGAGCCCACGATGAGACCGCGTCCGCGCGCCCGCGCGAGGATCGCGGCGCGGGCTATGCTCGAAACATCCCGTCCAGTCCCCGCAGGGAGGTGGCTCCGATCGGCGATTTCCTCATCGTCCTGATGGTGATCCTGCTGTTCTTCCTTCTCCTGGGAGCGGCCGGGATCTACCTGCTGGTCAAGATCGGCAAGAAGGCCACGAAGAAGGCCAGGACCGTCTCCACCAGGGTCGCCAGTCACGTGGCGGCGATGGGCACCGGCGACGCCGCGGAGACCGAGCGGATGCGCCTCGACCTGCGACGCGAGGTCTCTCTCACCCGCCAGGCCGTCGACCACGCGCTGCGCGACGGCTGGGGCCTGGGCGACCTGCCCCACCTCGTGGCCGAGATCGCGGTGCACGCCGAGCAGCTCGACGCCCAGCTCGCCCACTACGCCCAGGAGCGCCGGGTCTCGCCCTACATCGACCACACGGCGCTGGACCGCCTGCGCGAGCACCACGCCAAGCTCACCACCTCCTGCGCCAGGATCAGGGCCGACCTGCGCAACGACCAGATGGCGCACTCGGCCGGGAGCATCGACGCGATCCAGGGCCGCACCGACCTGGAGATCGAGGCGCGCCGCCGCGCCCCCGACCCCCTGGAACAGATCGACGAGCTCTACAACCGCACGATGGTCAACCGCGCCCACCCCGACGACTCCCGCTGAGCAGTCCCCTCACTGTGGTCCCTTCGTGAAGGGACCACAGCCGGGCAGACCATCGGCGAAAACCGTCGGCGGCCCCTGGAGGTCGCCGCGTCTCGAACACCCCACACACCAGACACGGTGAGTGTCAGGATGACTCCGTCAGGTAATGTTTCCGGATGTCACCGAAGGAGGTTCTCTGATGGCAGCCGTTTTCCCCGAGTGGTTCTACCCGGGGCCGGCAGGCGGGTGGACCGCCGACATGCTCGATCATCTCCCCCCCGGTGCGCCCCGGCATGTCGAACTGATCGACGGGTCGCTCATCATGATGTCTCCGCAGACCACTTTTCACATGCTCATGCTCAGACTTCTCGAAAGAGAGCTCACGCCTCCTAGCGATCTCGCCGTCGTCCGTGAGATGACCGTGACCCTGGGGATGAGGCAGCGACCCGAGCCCGACATCATGGTGGTGGCGAGTTCCGCCCTGACCAGCCTGAGAACGACCTCGTTCAAGCCCGAGGACGTGCACCTGGTGGTCGAGGTGGTCTCCCCCGAGTCGCTGGAGCGAGACCGCACCACCAAGCCGATCAAATACTCCGGCGCCGGGATCAGGCACCTCTGGCGCGTGGAGCAGGAGGACGACAAACCCGTCGTCTACACCTTCGAGCTGGAACCCTCCGTCAAGGCCTACGTCCCGACGGGCATTCACCGGGGGCGGTTGAAGACGGACATCGGCTTCGACGTCGACATCGATCTCGACCTCGGAAAGTTCATCGGTGCCTGACACGCTCTCGGCGGTCAAAGCCGAGAGCCTCCGCGCCGGGCATGTGTGACGAGGTCAGCTCCCCACGAGGTCGTCGTAGGTGGCTCCGGCGTTGATGCGGGCCCGCATGGCCTGGGCCTGGGCGGTGGTGGGCAGGAAGCCTTCGAGCAGGGCGGGGAGACCGACGCGCCAACCGAGCAGGGCCGCGGGCGACTGCCGGTGTCCGGCGCGGATCACCGAGACGCCGACCCTGATCGCGTGCTCGTTGCCGGGCGGGACGTTCGGGCGGTCGGTCTCGACTGCCGAGTAGCGGAAACCGTCGGCGAGGTCACAGGGCGGGCAGCCCAGCGGCCCCCTGCCCAGCCGGGCCCCGCAGTCGGGGCAGACCAGCCGGTCGAGGGCGGCGTCGACGACCCGCCAGTCGTGCCGGTCGGGCTCTTCGGCGACCATCTCGGCGATCGCCGACTCCTCCTCGGCGGACAGCCCGACCTCACCGGGCACTCCCGCCGCATCGGATCCGGTGGGCCGGCCTGATCGGCCATGTCTCGCGGACGGCCTGGCCTCGCCAGGCTCGGCGGACGGCTCGGCCGCACCGAACCGCTCTCGCAGGAACCTCCGCCAGCCGTCCTCGACGATCCGGTCGACCAACGCCGCGCATCGGGCACAGTCGGGCGCCCCGCCGTACTCCCAGCAGCCGCAGTCGTCGCATCGTCGCATCAGGCGACCGTATCCGGCCGCGCCCGTGACGGGCGAGCCGTTTTCACTCCGGCCCCGCCCCTCCCTGAACGCTTCGCTTTTCGCTCCTCCGCCTGGCCTCCCGGCCCGGCCGCACCGTCCACCGAACGCTTCTCGCTCCCCGGGTGATCCCCGGAGTCCTCACATGGTTTCCGGAATCTCCGCGTGGTCCCCGGTCCCCCGTCGCCCTCGGCCGCCGGTCGCCCCCACGGCATATCGGATCACCCCGAAAGCGACCGGGTCAGGAGACTCCCGCCTCGCGCATGTCGCGCACCTCGCGCTTGAGCTCCTTGATCTCGTCGCGGAGCCGGGCGGCGACCTCGAACTGCAGGTCGGTGGCGGCCTGGTGCATCTGCTCGGTGAGCGACTCCATCAGCGCCTCCAGCTGAGCCCTGGGCATCTCTCCGGCGATCGCCCTGGCGTGCTGGCCGGCCTGCTTGACCGCGAAGCCCGGGACGGGGGCCTTGCCGCGCGACTGCTGACGGCCGCTGCCGCCGAGGAGCTGGGCGGTGTCGGCGTCCTCGCGGTTGAGCGAGTCGAGGATGTCGGCGATCTTCTTGCGGAGCGGCTGCGGGTCGATGCCGTTGGCCTCGTTGTAGGCGATCTGCTTGGCCCGGCGGCGGTTGGTCTCGTCGATCGCCCGCTCCATGGAGGGGGTGACCCGGTCGGCGTACATGTGCACCTGGCCGGAGACGTTTCTGGCCGCGCGGCCGATGGTCTGGATCAGGGAGGTCTCCGAGCGCAGGAAGCCCTCCTTGTCGGCGTCGAGGATGGCCACCAGCGAGACCTCGGGCAGGTCGAGGCCCTCGCGGAGCAGGTTGATGCCGACCAGCACGTCGAACTCGCCCATCCGCAGCTCGCGCAGCAGCTCGATGCGGCGCAGGGTGTCGACCTCGCTGTGCAGGTAGCGGACCCGGATGCCGAGCTCCAGCAGGTAGTCGGTGAGGTCTTCCGACATCTTCTTGGTCAGCGTGGTGACCAGGACCCGCTCGTCCTTCTCCGTGCGGGTGCGGATCTCGTGGACCAAGTCGTCGATCTGCGACTTGGTCGGCTTCACGATCACCTCGGGGTCGATCAGCCCGGTCGGCCGGATGACCTGCTCGACCACGTCGCCCTTGGAACGGCCCAGCTCATAGGAGCCCGGCGTGGCCGACAGGTAGACCGTCTGGCCGATCCGCTCCAGGAACTCCTCCCACTTCAGCGGGCGGTTGTCCATCGCGGAGGGCAGGCGGAAGCCGTGGTCGACGAGCGTGCGCTTACGGGAGGCGTCTCCCTCGTACATCGCGCCGATCTGCGGGACGGTCTGGTGGGACTCGTCCAGGACCAGCATGAAGTCTTCGGGGAAGTAGTCGAGCAGGGTGTTGGGTGCGCTGCCCGGGGTGCGCCCGTCCATGTGGCGCGAGTAGTTCTCGATGCCGGAGCAGGTGCCGATCTGGCGCATCATCTCCAGGTCGTAGGTGGTGCGCATGCGCAGCCGCTGGGCCTCCAGGAGCTTGCCCTGGCGCTCCATCGTCTCCAGGGTCTCGGCGAGCTCGGCCTCGATGCCCCGGATCGCGCTCTCCATCCGCTCGGCGCCCGCGACGTAGTGGGAGGCGGGGAAGATGTAGAGCTCGGTGTCCTCGGTGATCACCTCGCCGGTGAGCGGGTGCATGGTCGCGAGCTTCTCGATCTCGTCGCCGAACATCTCGATCCGGACGGCGAGCTCCTCGTACTTGGGGATGATCTCGACGGTGTCGCCGCGCACCCGGAAGGTGCCCCGGGTGAAGGCCATGTCGTTGCGGGTGTACTGCATGTCGACCAGGCGGCGCAGCAGGGTGTCGCGGTCGATCTCCTGGCCGACCTTGAGCCTCACCATGCGGTCGACGTACTCCTGCGGGGTGCCCAGGCCGTAGATGCAGGAGACGGAGGCCACCACGACCGTGTCGCGGCGGGTCAGCAGCGAGTTGGTCGCCGAGTGGCGCAGCCGCTCGACCTCCTCGTTGATCGAGGAGTCCTTCTCGATGTAGGTGTCGCTCTGCGGGACGTACGCCTCGGGCTGGTAGTAGTCGTAGTAGGAGACGAAGTATTCGACCGCGTTGTTGGGCATCATCTCGCGCAGCTCGTTGGCGAACTGGGCGGCGAGCGTCTTGTTGGGCTGGATGACCAGGGTGGGCCGCTGGAGGCGCTCGATCAGCCAGGCGACGGTGGCGGTCTTGCCCGTGCCCGTGGCACCCAGCAGGACGTTGTCCCTGTCACCGGCCTTGACGCGCCGTTCGAGCTCGGCGATCGCGGCGGGCTGATCGCCCGAGGGGGTCATGTCGGTGACGACCTCGAAGGGTGCCACCTTGCGCTGCAAATCTGTTACCGGCCTCACCTGTCCCACTGTAGGCGGCGTGACCGACAATTCTTCCTCACAGGTCCACGTACGAGTGGGCAGGTGTCAACCGCGTGGCAAGCGATCCGCAAGTCGGATCCCCTTTACTGTCCCGCGTGCCAACGATCACAAAGCGTGATATATCGAGCTCTCGACGTATCCCGAACCTGGAGGTGTGATGTCCCGCCCAAGAGAAGCCATGCAGTACGCGAGAGCCGCGGCGCAAGCCATAGGACAGGGGGGCGACGTACGCCAGATGGTCGGGCAGGCCGTGGGGCAGTACGCCGGCCAGTCCGCGGGGCAGTACGCCGGGCAGGTGGCCGAGCAGGTCACCGGACAGGGGCAGGCCAGGGGCACCAGGTCCGCCGGTGACGGGAGCTTCTCCCTCGACCCCTCCGACTTCATGGCCGCCCGTGATCAGGGTTCCTCCATGGGCACGATCATCGAGGCCCGCAGCGCCGCCCTCAACGAGGCCGGGGAGATCGTCAACCAGAGCTTCAGCGGCAGGGGCCCCGCCGGGGAGCCGGTCCACGTCATCTCCCCCGTGGTCATCCCCAAGAGCACCACCGCCAGGGTGGTCGTCCCGCTCGTCGTGCTGGCCGGGCTCGGACTGGTCGGGCTCGTCGCCACCGGGCTGCCCGACGGTTTCCGCGTGCTGTTCGGCCCGCACTACTGGGCCGTGCTGGTGCTCGCCGCGGCGTTCCTGTGGTGGCGCAGGAGCGTGGTCATGGTGCCCGAGGGGTGCAAGGCTCTGATCACGAAGTTCGGCAAGCTCGTGACCATCGCCGAGCCCGGCCGGGTGACGCTGTTCAACCCGTGGAAGCGGGTCAGCTACATCGTCAACACCACCCGCGAGTATCCCTTCAACGCCCCCATCCGCGAGGCTCCCACCCAGCAGGGCGTCAAGGCGAGCGTCGACCTGTTCCTGCAGTTCCGGATCGAGAACCCCGCCGAGTTCATCTTCGTGCTCGGCTCGGTGAGCGGTTTCCAGGCCAAGCTGCAGAACGCCGTCAGCGAGGTCACCCGCTCCCTCATCTACGCCCAGCGCGCCGAGGAGATCTACGACCTGGTGGGCGAGAGCACCATGGGCATGCTGGACAACCTCAACCAGCAGTTCATGCCCGCCGTGCGGCTCACCGACGTCAACATCACGCACGCCGAGCCCTCCAGCCAGGAGTACCGGATGGACCTCGCCGCCCCCGAGATGATCAGGGTGGCGAAGGAGGCGTACACCTACGAGTACGAGCTGCAGCTGCGCAAGGAGCAGAACGAGGGCGACCTGATCAGGGAGCTCGCCGGG
This sequence comes from Streptosporangium sp. NPDC049046, assembly GCF_040649155.1. Lineage (NCBI taxonomy): Bacteria > Bacillati > Actinomycetota > Actinomycetes > Streptosporangiales > Streptosporangiaceae > Streptosporangium > Streptosporangium sp. NPDC049046. The sequence goes on from NZ_JBEZEZ010000001.1 coordinate 79,266, forward strand.
CTGCAGGAGCAGCTGTCGGCCATCCACGCCGAGATCGCCGGGCACCAGGCCAGGATCGACACCGCGTTGGAGCGTGCCTCCCACCAGGCCAAGGCCCAGGGCGGCCAGCGGCTGGTGGAGGCGGAGTCCATCGCGAAGGCGAACGCGGCGCTGCTGGAGGCCCAGGCGCTGGACATCCGCTCGCTGAGCGCCGCCGAGGCGCCGGAGATCCTCGACTACCGCTTCCAGCAGGATCTGCTCGACAAGCTGGAGTCCGTCGCCTCGCACCTGCCCCGCCTGGTGCAGGTCGGCGACACCGTCGACATCGACCTGCTCACCCTCGCCAGGCAGCTGGTCGGCAACCCCGAGGCCCAGCTGTTCTCCCAGGCGGACATGGCCGCGATCAGGGCACGGATGATCGAGATCGGCGACCGTGTCGAGAGGCGCGGGGCGGAGATCAGCTCCCTTCTCAACCCGCCCGCCGACACCACCGTCCCCATTCCCGTCCCCGTCGCGGGACGCGTCGCGCAGGAAGATGAGGTCTGATGAGCGGCAGAGAGTTCTCCAAGATCAAGGAATCCCTCGCCTCCTGGTCGGAGATCCGCCAGCTGCTGCGCGGCGGCGAGTCCGGCCAGCTGGTCCCCGTGGTGATCCCCAAGGACCGCCGCGGCTTCGCCTGGGTGACGCTCCTTTTCTTCTCCCTGTACCTCGCCGGTACGGCGGCGTTCGCCGGAGGGGCACTCTCCTTCCTGGCCGCGATCGGAGCGGTGTTCTCGCTGATCGCGGCGCTGGTGTGGCTGTGGCGCCGGGCGATCATCGAGATCGAGGAGGGCACCACGGGCGTGCGCAGCCGGTGGGGCGCCATCGTCGGCACGCTGCCCCCCGGGCGCCACTACCTGTGGCTGCCGTGGGACCGGGTGGACGCGGTGGTCGACACCTCCACCGAGATCCCCTACTCCGCGCCGATCGTGGCCTGCCCGACGGCGGAGAACGTCCCGCTCAAGTCGATCGAGTTCTTCCTGAAGTTCCGCATCGTCGACCCGGTGGCCTTCGTCCGTACGATCGGCGCCGGCAACTTCGACCTGGTGCTCAGCAGCGCCGTACAGGACGCCATCCGCCAGCGCAGCCGCCGGGTGAACACCGAGCGCGCCTACGACCTGCGCGGCTCCGACGTCGGCGACATGCAGGAGCTCCTCACCCGCCAGCTCGGCCGGTACGGCGTGCGCATCACCGGCGCCAACATCCCCGACGTGCAGCTGCCCGACCAGTACCAGCAGCACCTCGCCACCCGCGAGAAGGTCGCCAAGGAGCTGTCGGCGTTCGAGCGCGAGTGGGAGCTCACCCGCAAGCGCAGGATCGACACCCTGCTGATGGAGATCGAACGTTCCAAAAAGACGCGGGACGCGCGTATCGTCGAGGTCAGAGCAGCCGCCAACACCGCGCGTAAGGACGTCGCCCGCATGCTGGAGGAGCACGAGACCGAGGCGCAGCGGGTGCGCTGGGAGATCGAGGCGAAGGGCCGGGCCGAGCTCACCTCCGCCGAGAACGAGGCGAAGGGGCTGCGCAGGCTCGCCGACTCCTACCGCGACAACCGCGCGGTGCTCCAGTACGAGCTGGCCCGCCGCAGGCTCGACGTGGGCGCCAAACTCGCCGACAGCGCCCCGCGTCCCGTCGTCGTCCGCACCTCCGGCGCCTCCGGCGACCCCTCCATCCTGTCCACCATGCTTCTGGCCCAGATCCTGCCCGAGTTGAGCAGCGGCAACGGCCAGACCAAGCCACAGAGTCAAACCCCCTGATGAGAAATTCTCCAGACCCCAGGAGTCCAGATGGTGTTCCGTAAGCTGATGGCCGCGTTCGGCGCCGGTGTCGAGGTCGACACCGTGCTGCAGAACTCGCACGTGCGGCCCGGCGAGGTCCTGCGCGGGCAGGTCAACTTCCGCGGAGGCGGCTCCGACTACAAGGTGGAGGGCATATTCATCGACTTCACCGCCGTGGTCGAGGTCGAGAGCGGCGACAACGAGTACAAGTCGACGTACAGCTTCCTGCGCCAGCAGATCACCGGGCCGTTCCACCTCGCCGCGGGCGCCCCGCAGTCGGCCCCCTTCCAGATCCAGGTCCCCTGGGAGACCCCGATCAGCGCCGTCGGCGGCCACCCGCTGCACGGTATGAAGCTCGGCGTCTCCACCGAGCTCGCCCTCGCCGGCGCGCTCGACAAGGGTGACCTCGACCCGCTGTTCGTCAACCCGCTGCCCGCCCAGGACCACCTGCTCGGCGCGCTGGACCGGATGGGCTTCCGCTTCAAGAAGGCCGACCTGGAGCGGGGCACCCTGCACGGCTCGCGGATGCCGTTCTTCCAGGAGATCGAGTACTACGCCGGCGGCGAGTACCACCGTCACTTCAACGAGCTTGAGCTCACCTTCATCTCCGGCCCCCAGTCGATGGACGTCATCCTGGAGGCCGACAAGCGCGGCGGCTTCCTGTCCTCCAGCCACGACACCTACAGCCGCTTCACCGTCCACTACAACGACCACCCCGGCCAGGTCGAGCAGTCGCTGCGCGCCGGCCTGCAGGCCATGGCCCAGCGGCGCGGCTGGTTCTAGCCTCCCTCGCGCACGTGCGGGTGTGTTCCGGTCCGCCGGGGCACACCCGTTTCGCGTGTTCGTACGGAACGCGTGGGGGCGCTTCGTACGCAGCGCGGGAAGCGCCGAGCCGCGACGTCGTCCCACCTGGCGTAGGGTTCCCGCCAAAGACCGGCCGACGGCCGGGACGGGAACGAAGGGCGGTCGGGTGGGCGCGGGTGACGGCGACGAGACGGTGGCCGCCGCACGGGCGGGCGACGAGTCCGCGTTCACCGCGCTCGTCGAGCGTCACCGGGGTGAGCTGCGCGTGCACTGCTACCGGATGCTGGGCTCGTTCGACGAGGCGGAGGACCTGGTGCAGGAGACATTCCTGCGCGCCTGGAAGAGCCTCGGCGGTTTCGAGGGGCGCTCGACGCTCCGGACCTGGCTGTACCGGATCGCGACGAACGCGTGCCTCGACGCCCTCGACGGCCGGGCCCACCGGGTGCTCCCCCGCCACCTGGCCGGGCCCTCGGATCCGAGCGCCGCACTCTCGCCCCCGGCCGACATCGCGTGGCTGCAACCGTACCCCGACCGGCTCTGGGAGCCGGTCGCGCCCAGCGAGGCCGAGCCTGACTCCGTGGCCGTCACCCGGGAGACGATCGAGCTGGCGTTCCTCGCCGCGCTCCAGCACCTGCCGCCCCGGCAGCGGGCGGCGCTGATCCTGCGCGACGTGCTCGGCTGGCCCGCCAAGCGGGTCGCGGCGCTGCTGGAGGGCAGCGTGGCCTCGGTGAACAGCGCGCTGCAGCGGGCCAGGGCGACGCTCAAGGAGCATCTGCCGGAACGCCGCCTGGACTGGGCGCCGTCGGCCGAGCCGACCGAGCGGGAGCGGGCGGTGCTGCGGCGCTACATGGACGCGATGGAACGCGCCGACCTCGTCGCGATCGCCGACCTGCTCGCCGAGGACGTACGGACGGAGATGCCGCCGTGGCCCACGTGGTTCAGGGGTCGTGACGCGGTCGTGGCGGCACTGGCGGCGAGCTGGGACGCAGGCTCGCCCGAATACGTGGGCCGGTTCCGGATGCTCCCCGTCCGGGCCAACCGGCAACCGGCCGTGGCGGCCTACGTACGAGGGCTCGGCGAGCCCGCCCACCGCGCTTTCGGGATCTCCGTGCTGCGGATCGAGGACGACCGGATCGCGGAGATCGTCGCCTTCCACGACCCCGGCCTGTTCGCGACGTTCGCCCTGCCCACGACGCTCTCTCCAGAACACCGATGAGTTTTCGCGCGATCCCCCGTCTCAGGACAGGTCACCCAAAACCGATCCTGACGGAGGCACCTCATGGGCAAGACGCTGTATTCGGTCACCATGTCGCTGGACGGCTTCATCGCCGGTCCTGGCGGTGACATGTCCTGGCTGACCGAGCACCTCGGCCCCAACCCAACGGTCGACAGGCTCATCGGTGAGATCGGCGCGCTTCTCGTCGGCAACCGCACCTTCGGCGGCGACGACCCTCACAAGGGTACGGACAGCGAGGGCAAGGCGTTCGGCGGAGGGTGGAGCGGACCGCAGTTCGTGCTCACCCATCACATCCCGGACATGCCGGTACCGGGGATCACCTTCGTCGACGACCTCGGCGGTGGCGTCACCGCGGCCAAGGCCGCCGCGGGTGAGAAGTACGTCAACATCCTCGGCGCCGACATCGCCCGGCAGTGCCTTGAAGCGGGGCTGCTCGACGAGATCCTCGTGTTCGTGGCGCCCGTCCTGCTGGGCGACGGTGTCCGGCTGTTCGACCACCCGGGCGGGACCAACATCAGGCTGGAACGTATCGAGCTGACCCACGTGCCGCACGCGACGAGCATCCGGTTCCGCGTCGTCGGCTGAGCCGTTTCCGGCTCACAAGCTCGAAGAGCGCGTCGGGCGCCTACTTCGCGGGCAGCACGCCACGGGGATCGAGCTTGGCGCTGTCGGCCATGACATTGGTTTCTCATCGCATGTTTGTCAGTTTGGTTTGACATCCTGGATATGTCAAACCAAACTGACAAACATGCCTGTGAATCATCCGTCACCCGCATTGACGTCCGATGACCCAGCGAAGGGCCTTCGGGCAGTGCTGGCACTGCGACGGCTCGCCGAGCGGTTAGAGGCCAATCAGGTGGCCGCCGCCCGTCGCGCGGGCTGGTCCTGGCAGCAGATCGGGGACGCTTTGGGCGTCACCCGCCAATCCATCCACACCAAGTACGGAAAGTGAGGCAGCGGTGGTGAGACTGAAGCCGCCGTTCGGCATGGGCCAGGTATACCTGGACGCCAACACCGAGGCCCTGCGCAGAGGTGACCGCAAGGTCAGCACCGAGCACGTGCTCCTGGCGCTGCTGATCGACTCTGATTCGAACACCGCCCATGCGCTGGGAGTGAGCCTGGACGCCGCCCGCGAAGCACTGGAGCGCCTGGACCAGGACGCGTTGGAGTCGATGGGAATCGAGGCGACGTCTCCAGGGCCGGTCTTCCCCGGCCGCGAACGTGATCGCCTCCCGCTGACTCCGGCGGCCAAGGCGGTCTTCACCGGCCTGGGAAAACAGGCGGGCCGGGAGCGGATCGGCATCCATCACGTGCTGCTCGGCCTGCTGTCCCACAAACACCCTGACCCGGCGGCCGTGCTGCTGGACACACTCAGCGTGGATCGCACCGTGGTCCGCACCCGGCTGGGAAAGGGCTGAGACCTGATGAGTGATGCCAAGACAGTTTCCTACGATACCGGCAAGGTCATCTCCGGGGACGGCACCATCATCGGCTACCGCCGGTTCGGGGCAGGGCCAGGAGTCGTGCTGATGCACGGTTCGATGATGGCCTGCCACAACTTCATGCGGCTGGGCGCGACGCTCAGCGGCGACTTCACCGTCTACCTGCCCGATCGCCGTGGCCGGGGAATGAGCGGCCCGTACGGCCCCGACTTCACGCTGCGGCACGCCGCAGAGGATGTGCAGGCCCTGATGGAGCAGACCGGGGCGCGCAATGTCTTCGGACTCAGCGCCGGCGCGATCCCGGTCCTGCGGTGGGCGCTGACCTGTCCCGAGGAATACAAGATCGCTCTGTACGAGCCGCCGCTGCCGGTCGGCGACCACTCGCCGGTGGCGTGGCTGCCCCGCTACGAGCGGGAAATGGCACGGGGACGGACCGCGGCCGCGCTGGTGACCGTCGCCAAGGGCACCAACGACGACTCGCGCGTGATCAGGATGCTGCCCCGAGCCGTCCTGGTGCCGCTCATGGGCCTGGGGATGCGCGCTCAAGCCCGGCAGGCCGACGGCGACGTCCCCCTCAAGGACCTCGTCCCCACCATGCAGCAGGAGGCCCGCCTCGTTCTCGACGCGACCGATCTGATCTCGTCGTCCACCACCGTACGAGCCGAGGTCCTTCTACTCGGTGGTAGCAGAAGCGCACGCCCTTTCAAGGATGCGCTCACCGCGCTGCACACCGTGATCCCGCATGCCCTCCGGGTGGAATTGCCCCATCTGGGCCACCTGGCCGCGGACAACGGTGGGCACCCCGACCGCGTCGCCCACGCCTTGGCCGACTTTTTCACCAACGACCACATGCCGCCACGGAGCCGATGACGCGCCGGCGCAGTAGCGATTTCCCAGGTCTCTTCCAAAAGAATTCACACGCTCCACAGTGACGAACACGACCTCGTCCTGGCCGAACCTTCCGGAAAGGACCTGCGGCATGGACAGTTCCCCCTTCTTCGAGGGCCCTTTCGACAGCGACGAGGGCTCTGACGCCATCGCGGAGCTGGAGGGCAGAGAGGACGCCGCCGCGACGATGGCCGAGGCACTCGACGCGTTCGTGCGCGAAAACGAGGAGTACGCCGAAGAGGGAGCCGCGGATGAGGCGCTGGCGTTCGCATGCCTGGTCGCCGCCCGGATCTCCGGCATCGCCCCCGACGAGGCCGCCCATCACTGGCTGGACCGCATCCCCTTCACCGTCTCCGAGGACCTGCGTCTGCTGGCCCGCGCTGCGTTCACCCTGACCACCCGTTCGCGGGACAACTGGCTCCACGAGGTCCGGGCCGGAGACTGGCAGGTGTTCTTGGAGCACCTGGAACCCTACGGCAAGGCCCTCCACGGTGAGCCGCAGAACCTGCCGATCCCGTTCGTCCCGGACCTCTCCCGTCAGGAAAACCAGTGGCTGCAGGCGTACTGGGATATCGGTGCCCAAGGACTGCCGGACGACACCGCCTACGCGGACGCGGCGAAACGCCTCGTCCTGGCCGTCAACGAGGCACCGGCCTGGCTCGCATGGTGGCGTCCCGCCAACCTGCAGGAACTCACTGTTTTCGGTCATCTCACGCCAGGGGCGTACACGGAGCGGATCTCTCGTGGCCGCACCACGGCCGAAGCCTGGATCGACTTCGGCCACTCCCACGAGGACTTCGGGGAATCCGTCACCCAGCAGGTCTTCGGCGATGTCCGCAAGGCTCTGGCCGCCGTGAGCCGCTATCTCCGCCTCGATCCCGTCCCCCCGCTTCCCACCCTGCCGGGGTGACGCCAGGTTTTCGTCCGCCAGTCGGGGCCGACCGGCGTAGGGAAGCCAGGCGCGAGGCATTGTCCCGCTTGCCCAGATAAGCCGTAAATTAGCTAATCAAGTGCTGCTATATGCCCTAATGTCGGTGACTATGAAAATTCGCACGATCATGGCGATGGCCGTCGCCTTCGTTCTGCTTTTCCCCGGTACGGCCACCGCCTTCGCATATCCGGTCGAGGACGCCCCGCTCCTGACCGGCAACCCCCTTTACTCCGCCGGCAAGCTCCCCGCCGCGAGCTGCGCGAGGAAACCCGCCAAGGGCAAGAGCCTCGCCTCGGTGAAGAGGCACGTCAAAGCGCTCGTCACCTGCATGAACGACACCTGGGATCCCTACTTGAAGCAGGCCGACCTGTCGTTCGTAGCGCCCAAGGTGGAGATGTACGGAACCACCCTGGAGAAGAAGTACGAGCGCTACTGCTTCGGGGCCAAAATGAATCCCGCCAAGTCGGAGGTGGTCCACTGCTTCGGGACCTTCCTCTCCGTGCATATCCGTCCCGACTGGATCAAATCTTCCGACGACGTCCCGATCTTCGCGGAGTTGAGTTCCGCCTACGCCGAGCACGTGCTGAGCCTGGTCGACATCACCGAGGGCTACAACGCCCTGCACGCCGACAACGGCGACGAGATCCTGGAGCAGCTCCGCCGCTTCAACCTGCAGGCGAAGTGTCTGGGCGGAGTGACCGCGAGGAGCATGTGGTCCGCCCTCGGCTACCCCGCCAAGGACGCCCGCCGCCTGCTGGACCTCGCCAAGGCCGAGGCCGACCCCAAGGGCAAGCCCCGTTACTTCGGCAAGGGCGCCAATCTCGTCCACTGGACCAAGCGGGGCTATTCCACCGCCAACCCCGGATCCTGCAAGACCTGGACGGCCCCTTCCGCCAAGGTCTCGTAACCGACTTCCTGGACTCTCTGAGGTTCCGAGGTCTCCGCCATCACGGCGGCGTCTCACGCCACCCCGCGCGACCGGCCCGGCTTCCGTTCTCCGGAATCCAGGCCGGCCTCTCGGGGATCTCGCCTTTTCTGAGAGCGGATTAAATCCGGCAGGCGAGGATCGGCGTTCTCGGAATCCTCCTCGGACATTCGAACGATCGTTGATCACAATTCGCCTCATCCGCATGCGAAGAACCGCGACCGGAGCCGGAGAAGAGCCCGCCCGCGCCGGTTTCCCTGCCGGTTCTCGGGTCATTGCGCCGACAGCCGAATCTCACGCTCGTTCTCGGCCGCCAGGCGGCGCGCCATTTCACCGAGGGTGGCCGCGCACAGTACGTTGGACAGGCCGCTCTCCTCGGACAGGCCGTGTCGGCGTACCGCGTGATATCCGCCTTCAGCCGCCTCTGAGATGAGCCAGTGCCTGCCGTACCTGGCGACGAGGATGGCGATCTCCCCCGGCCCCCCGGTCACCGCCGCGCCAGTCGGAACCAGACGATCCGGCCCGCCGCCCCCTCGTGCCAGCCCCAGGACAGGGCCACCTCACTCACCAGCCAGAGCCCACGGCCTCCCTCGGCCTCCTCGTCCGGCTCGGCCGGGATCTCGGGTGCGCAGGTGGCGGAGCCCTTGTCTGCCACCGCTATCTGGATGGTCTCACCGCAGTTCGCGACCACGACCGTCACCAGCCCACCGGCGCGTCCCGACTCGGAGTGCCTCACCGCGTTCGACACCAGCTCGCTGACCAGAAGCTCGGCGTCATAGGTATCCCGTCGCCCCGAGTTCTCCAGCACGCCTCTGACATATCGCCGGGCCGCACCGACCGACTCGGCCACCCCTGGCAGCTCGACACTGCCCAGCAGACCGAGCACGGGAACCGCTTCGGCATCCATTCGACCACCGCCATTCCTGCGAGGTGCCAGGCGCCATAAATTCACCTGTCACAATCTCTCCGCTAACCGGGCGAATTGTCCATTTAGTTCTTTGACATCGTCCGGATAAAAGCTTGGCACCATAGAGTGCGCAGAGTTAGGCTGCCGTTACAGAAAGAATCGACCGACAAATAAGCGACTAACTCCTACAACCGGTGTAGTAATTTGTCGTTTATTCGACGGCCGACGTCATCGAAATGCTGGAGTGATGACATGGGAAACGGCTTCGACCCACATCTGACCCCGACCCAACGCTTCGGCCGCGAGCTCGGCCGAGCCCGCAGGGAGGCGGGCCTGTCACAGGAGCGGCTCGGCATCCACCTGGGCGTCTCGACATCGCTCATCGGACACATCGAGACCGGCAACCGGAAGCCCGGCCTCGACATGGCGGCCCGCTGCGACGAGCTCTTCAAGACGGACGACCACTTCACCCATCTCTGCCGAAACATCACCGCCCCCACCGGGCCACGCTGGTACGTCAGATGGTCCGAGGAGATCGAGCCCCGCGCCCGCGTGCTGCGCTGCTGGGACCCGTTCCTGGTCCCCGGCCTGCTCCAGACGGAGAACTACGCGCGAGCCGTCTTCCGTGGCGACTTGGCCACTTCGGAACAGGAGGTCGAAGACCAGGTCAGCGCCCGTATGCGACGGCAAATCATCCTCACAAAGGACGGTCCGCCCATGCTATGGGCGCTTCTCGACGAGTGGATCCTCCGTCGCCCGATCGGAGGCCGGGAGGTCATGTACGAACAGCTCGACCATCTCGCTACCGTCGCCGGTCGGCAGAACGTGAAAGTGCAACTCGTCCCTCACGACACCTTCTGCACTGCGGGTCTGATGTCCGGATTCGTACTCGCCCAAATGCCGGACGCACCGACCACCGTCTCCATAGAGTCTGCCGGGGAAGGCGAAGTGTCAGCGGAGCACAATCTGGTAACCACCGTATGGGACAGATATGACCGGCTCCGGGCAGAGGCACTTCGTTCTAGCCTGTCGCTAGAAATGATCAAAGAAGCGAGGGACCAATGGAAGCAACAGACCTGAACGGCCCCGACCTCTCCAACGCCACCTGGAAGAAGAGCTCCCTCAGCGGCGGAAGCGGCGGAAACTGCGTCGAAGTCGCCAACCTCCCCCGAACCATCGCCATCCGCGACAGCAAAAACCCCACTGCCCCGGCCCTCATCCTCTCTCCGGGCGAATGGGGTGCTTTCCTGTCCGCCGTGAAGTCGGGCCGGTTCGACTGACCGGCAGAGCCATCCCCGGCTCTCGCCTCCGAACACGCCAACGGCAGAAAGCGTCCAGAACGACGGTCGGCAGATGGCGGCGTGGGTCGATGGGCGGGCGGTCGTGCGAGGTGACCGCCCGCGAGGTCTTACGGTTTTACGGCCAGGCCACCGTAGGCCCATGCGTGGCCGCCGCCGGGAATCGGTTCTTGGTATTCGTCCTCGTCCGGTCGCCAGGTGACCACTTCGACGAGTCCGGGAGCCGCCATCGTCCAGCCTTGGAAGAATTCCGTCACCTGCGCGTGGCTTCGCGGGACCATGGGCGCCGCCCCCTTGTCGAAGGGCTTGGTGAACTGCTCTTCTGGCCCTTTCGGTGCGAAGTCGAGCGTGACGTGCGACAGCAGCAGTTGGCTGCCCGAGGGGACGGCGGACTTGTATCGCTCGACCAGCTCGTGGGGCTTTTCTTCCTCGGTGATGAAGTGCAGGACACCGGCCAAGATGAGCGCCACCGGCCGGGTGAAGTCGATGACTTCGGTGATCTCGGGATGCGACAGGATCCGGTCCGGATCCCGCAGATCGGCCTCGATCACCGTGGTCATACCTTCTTCGCTGCTCGCCAGCAGAGCGCGCCCATGCACCAGGACGATGGGATCGTTGTCCACATACGCCACGCGAGCTGCTGGGTTGACCTGCTGAGCGATCTCGTGGGTGTTCCCCTGCGTGGGGATGCCGGTGCCGATGTCCAGAAACTGGGTGATTTTGGCGTCGGCGGCCAGATAGCGTACGCCTCGGCCGAGAAACGCCCGATGGGCGCGTACCCCTTCCCGCGTGCCGGGTGAGAGTTTGACGAGTTGCTCCCCCACCTCGCGGTCGGCGGCGAAGTGGTCTTTACCGCCCAGAAGATAGTCATATACGCGTGCCGGATGAGGGATCGTCGGGTCGATTCGTGCGCCGGGCGCATTGGCATCGGCCGCCTGCGCACTTAATCGGTTGATGGAATCGGCCATTGATGCTCCTCGAAGATGTGACTGTACCGATACGTCCGTCGATACAGAACGCGACATCGCACACTGTAGCCCGTTACCAACCAGTTCGCCGCTTATGCGTATCGACTGATGGCCTGTGTCGATGCTCATGACTAATGTGCGTGGCGACCCGATGAACCTATCTCCGGCGCATACAGCTCATATCCACATCAAGCTCTCAAAAAATGCCATCCTTCGCGATTCGATGAACCATTTCATTGTTCGCGGGATACGGCGCGTGACCATTGAAACGGTTTCGTCTCCGGTGAAGGCGTGCTCTCCCCGCCGGGCCGGGGTTCATCCCGTCAGGCCGTCGCAGGTGATCGACGGGGTGGCCGCCGTGCCGTGAGCGATGAAGCCGAAGGTGGTCGAGGCTCCCGCCGCGACGGAACCGTTGTAGTCGACGTTGCGGACGGTCACGTTGGAGCCGGATACGGTGTGCTCACCGCTCCACAGGCTGCTGATGCTCTGCCCGCCCGGCCAGGTCCACCGCACGGTCCACCCGTTGATCGGCGCGCTGCCCGCGCTCACCGTCACCGTCGACTGGAAGCCACCCGGCCAGACATTGTTCGTCCGCATCGTCGCCGAGCACTCGCCGGTCCGGGGGGTCGGTGTGGATTTCGGGGTCGGGGTGGGGTTCGGGCTCGCGGCGTTGAGCGCGTCCAGCACGGCGTTGTAGGCCGGCTTCTTGTCGCTGCCGCTGAACAGCAGCGGGGTGTCACTCGAACGCCAGGAGTCCTGGTCGCGCACACCCCACACGGTGATACCGGTGCAGCGCGCCACCGCCAGACAGTCGTTGACCACGTTGGCATAGGTCTGAGCGGGGGCACCCTGGATGTCCAACTCGGTGATCTGCACGTCCACACCCAGGGCGGCGAAGCTGGAGATGGTGGTGCGGAAATTGCTGTCGTACGGGCTGCCGCTGTTGAAGTGGGCCTGCAGGCCGACGCAGTCGATCGGCACGCCGCGCGCCTTGAAGTCGCGGACCATGTTGTAGACGGCCTGGGTCTTGGCCCAGCTCCAGTTGTCGATGTTGTAGTCGTTGTAGCAGAGCTTGGCGGCCGGGTCGGCGGCGCGCGCGGTGCGAAAGGCGACCTCGATCCAGTCGTTGCCGGTGCGCTGGAAGTTGGAGTCACGCCGTCCGCCGGAGTTGCCGTCGGCGAAGGCCTCGTTCACCACGTCCCAGGCGTAGATCTTGCCCTTGTAGTGGTTCATCACACCGTTGATGTGGTCGATCATCGCCTGACGAAGGCTGCTGCCCGAGAGCGACTGCATCCAGGCCGGCTGGCCGGGGTGCCAGAGCAGGGTGTGTCCGCGCACCCGCTTGCCGTTCTGCACCGCCCAGTCGTGGATGCGGTCGCCGCCGGTGAAGGTGAACTGGCCCCGCCTCGGCTCGGTGGCGTCGATCTTCATCTCGTTCTCGGCGGTGATCATGTCGAACTCACGGTTCGCGATCGTGGTGTACGCCGAGTCACCGAGTTTGCCGGCACTGATCGCGGTGCCGAAGTATCGCCCGCTCTGCTGGGCCGCCGCGGCCAGCGTGGACGCGGCCGCGTCGGCCGGGAGTGGCATCGTCTGCGCGGAGACGATGCCGAGGATTCCGACAGCTGTGGCCAGCAGCGCACGTCGAAGGCCACGGGAACGTCCGCAGGTTCGGAAAGGGGGTGACGCGTGCGAACTCATGCCTGAGCCTCCATGGCTGGACCGACGATGCGGGAGGTCACGGGAGCGTTCGCGTGTACGGCCTCTCGGCCCCGGCCGCCGGATCCATCGGCGGCCGGGGCCGAATTCTCACTCTCGCTCCCTTGAGGATCGGTGGTCGACGGTGCGGATACGCGGGTCAGAAATTCTTGGTGCGGACCGTCCAGGGGGCCCTCGCCGCCAGTCCCGAGGGGCTGAGGATGTAGGCGCGTGCCGTGGCGTTGCCGTTGAGGGTCATGTCCAGGAACTGGACCACCGCGGTCATGCCCTCGTTCATCTGCGCGCCGGTGATGAACCCGACGTGACCGGCCTGCGGATGCTCGGCCAGCACGGACGGTACCCGCGCGAGGTCGTAGTTGGCCCGGCTGTTGTCGTAGGCGATGTCGGAGGGTCCGCCGTGCATGAACATCGCCGGGGTGTGCAGCTTGGACAGTTCCGAACGCGGATACCCGAACGAGCCGTCCGCGAAGAGTCCGCTGTCCAGTGAGACGACACTCTTGACCCGCTGGTCCTGGGCGGCGATCAGCGCTTCCAGCCCTCCGCAGGAGTGGCCGGCCGTGGCGACCCTGGACAGGTCGAGGCGCTGGTAGAGCGGTGAGCCGGCGCGGGCGTTCTCCCGTTCGGCCCAGCCGATCCCGTCGGTCAGCAGCGACGGGATCGGAGACCCGCTCGCCACCCCGTTCGGCGAGTTGTCGACCGACGCGGTGTTCACCACGACGATTCCGCGGGCCGCGACGAACGTCAGCGCTCGGACGACCTCGCTCCCGTTGGTGTGGGCGCACGCCCCGTTACCGAAGAGCAGCACGGGCATGGCGCGCCCGAGGGCCGCCGGATTCGTCGGCCTGTACACCGTGTAGCGGTTGGTGCCGTACGCCCCCTCCCGCGTGACCGGGAAGTTGTTCTCGATGAGCGGCCGGTTGGAAGGATCGGGAGTCGGCGTGGGGGTCGGCGTCGGTGTGGGGGTCGGCGTCGGAGAGGGAGAAGGAGTGGGCGTCGGGGTGGGTGAGGCGATGACGCCGGTGCAGGTCACGCCGTTCAAGGCAAAACTGGACGGCACCGGGTTGGAGCCGTTCCAACTTCCGTTGAACCCGAAGCTCGTGCTGCCTCCACTGGGGATGCCGCCGTTGTAGGGGGCGTTCGTCACCGTGACCTGCGCCCCGGACTGGGCAACGGTGCCGTTCCACAGCTGGGTGATGGTCTGTCCCGCGGGGAACGACCAGGTCAGCTTCCAGCCATTGATCGGGTCCCCGAGGTTGTCGACGTTCACACTCGCGCCGAAGCCGCCCTGCCACTGGTTGGTGACCGTGTAATTGACCCGGCATCCGGCCGCCGACGCCGACGCCGACGCGATGTGTGTACCGGCCACACCGGCACCGACCATCAACAGCGCGGCTGCGACGGCTGCCGACGGCTTTAACCGCAGGCGGAGGGAAGTGAGGTGTCGCATCGATCATTCCAATCTCGAGACATGGCGTTCCGCAGGAAGAAAGCGTCATCGCGGAACCCCGGCCGAGGACTCGCTACGGCGGTGGCCGAGGTTCCGCTGCTCGCCTGCGGGCCGCCCGGCGACCGGGAGGGCGGGCTGTTCCACGTGGTACGGGGTTCCCTCGCCCGGCCGGAAGGCGAGGCCATGCGTCGTCGCGATGAACGGTCACCCCGGCCTGCCGCGGTGTCCCGGCGAGGGGATGGGAGCGTTGGCTCCCATCCCCTCGCCGCTGGTGACCGGGTCAGGCGGTGGTGCAGGTATTGCCGTTGAGGGTGAAGGAACTGGGTTTGGAAGTGTTGCCGGTATGAGTGGCCTGGAAGCCGATCTCAAGGCTGGCCCCGGGGGCCAGGGCGGCGTTGTAGCCGACGTTAGTGGCGTTCACGGTGCCGGTGGTGGGACTGTAGGTGGCGTTCCAGCCGCTGGTGATGGCCTGGCCCGAAGGCAGGGTGAAGCTCAGGGACCAGCCGTTCAACGCCGTCGAGCCGGTGTTGGTGATGCTGATGGCGGTGGTGAAACCGTTGTTCCAGCTGTTCATCGTGTACGCCACCCGGCACGCCCCCGTCCCGGGTGTGGGGCTCGGTGACGGGCTTGGGGTGGCGCTCGGCGACGGACTTGGTGAGGGAGTGGTGGTGGAGGAGAACTGCGTGAAGAACTTCCACACCTCTGCCGGCACCCATGTCCTGGAGCCGCTGTCACCGGGGGCGCCGTCCTGCGGGGCGGCGATGTGGCCTTCGTCGAAGGCGGCCCAGGCGACCGGATAACCTGCCCGGCACCCGGAGTAGGTGGTGACGCGGTGCGTCAGACTGCCCTGGCTGGGCTCGGGAGGGTTCTGCGCGGTGCATCCGTTGTTGCGGACGAACGTGTCCCGCAGAGACCGGCCGCTGCCGACACCGAGGACCGAATCCCTGATCCCGTGAATTCCCAGGTAGGCGATGGGCTGGGTGCCGCCGCTACAGCCGCTGAGCAGCCCGCCGGACTGCACCGCGACGGCGCGGAAGACGGTGGGACGGGAACACGCCAGCGAGTAGGACATCGCCCCGCCGTAGCTGAACCCCAGCGCGAAACGCTGGGAGGTGTCGACGCACAGATCGGCTTCGATTTGCCGAAGGATGTTGTCGACCAGGGCGACATCCTCACCACCGGAGTTGGCCCATCCGTTGTTGAGCCCCTGGGGAGCGACGAAGATGGCGCTGTTGTTGGCCAGCCTCTGCAACCCGTAGTAGGCCCATACGTCGCGCTGGACGGTCTGCCCGGTCGCCACGTCGGTGGCGGTGCCACCCAGCCAGTGGAACCCGAAGATCAGCCGGTAGGGACGGTTGTTGTCGTAGCCGTCGGGAATCCGCAGGATGTAGGAGCGGTTCTTGCCGTTGTTCTGGATCGAGTAGGTGCCGCTGCGCAGGGTCGGCGCCTTGCCGCACCCGGCGGTCGGGGCCATCGCGGCCAGGCTTCCGGACGAGGTGGTGCCGGCGCTGTGGCTCAGCGCCGCATGAACTTGAGTCAGGACGAGGAGCGCCGCGATGCCGGCCGCGGCGAAAATGGACTGAGTTCGTGAGATCACGTTGCCTTCTCTGAAGTTGGTCTCGACGACGTGGCTGGGAACCCTCACTCCTTCCTCTCGGACCAGGCACGGGAGTGCCGATGGGGGGGCACACCAGGGTCTGCGCGCAGGCCGTCGCCGGCCTGTGGTGGGGGGGTTCAGCCCGGCGGACCGAATCGGCCGTCGAACCTTTGCCGCATGTTTCTCGCACACGGCGGCAATCGTCGGAGAAAGCAGCACCGACATCATGATTCGGCATGCGCCATCGGCAAATCGACGCACCAGCCGATCACAGTCCTGGCTATATCTCCAAAGTAAGGTCGGCGATTGTTAACGCTAGCATTTCAGCGCGTCGGATTGCGCGTTACGGTAGGCGCGCGAAAGCCGGGCTGTCAAGTAAGGGGGTGGGGCTCATGCGTGGATCCAGTCGACAGGGTGAAACTTTCATCGCGAAGGCGCCGACGGGCGACTCGGATCAGCAGCGAGAACGCAGGTCACGGCGTTGGAGCGCCACGAGTCGTTATCCCGATGGATGCGCTTATGTCGATAGGCCCGACATCATTGGATGCACTTCGCGAAACCGTCTTTTATAGGAGCGGTCGCGAGAGCGGATTGACCAACAAAGCGCCAGCAATGACAATCGAGATTATTCTCCCACCTCCCGCCGACCCCGCATCCCGCCTGCTCCGCGGCCTGTACCTGCAGGCCCCGGCTCTACACCTTCGCAGGTCGAGGTTCGACTGCCTCGGGGGCAGGCGCATCACTCTCTTCGAGCGGAGAAACCCAATACTAAGACAGCTGTTTCAACCTTGAGTCGAGGATTACAGAATCTGATCAGAAACCACAGCTATTCACGGAGAAGCTCGCATTCACCCGGCCCCCGTTTCGAGAAATTCAACCCCCACGCGACATATATCCAAGTGGGTTCGGGAGGCGCGCAGGCCCGCGCATCGTAGTCACCTCGGAAACGCCAGTCTCCGTACCCCCCACGGGTCCAGAAGTGCAGCCTACTCAGCGCCGCGATCACGTAGCACGTATCGGCCGCCTCGCTTTCGCCGTAGACCACGCCGCAGTATTCATGAGCCCATGTGATGGATGCGGGATCCGGCGTTTACCCCGACATCAGAGGATGAGCGGATAAATTACATGAACAGCGCGAACCATCGTTAACGCCAGATTCCGTTTCAGATCTCTCCGCCCCTTGACTCCTGTGAGTTCCCCGCGACGCTCGACGCTATTGAACTCCCTCACACGTTGGCCAATCAGCCTCGCTCCGAGCTGACCGCCCAGGCCGAGGGGGCCCATCCCCAGAGGGACCGGCCCTGCAAAGTCATGGCCGATCAGCCTTCTTCGACTGGCTGTCAATCGCGGACGTGATCATAAGGGTCGACCAGATAATCATGGCGCCAATGCATGCTATACCCAGCACGAACACGATCAGCGTCTTACTTGACAACGCCAGAATGGCTGCCAAAAAGAGCAATGCGGCGGCTCCGAGAAGAATAAGCACGCCACAACCGACAAGTGAACGTTGCTCAGACATCTTCTGTCCTCGATCCTAGTTCGCGTGACGGACAAGGGCCGCACCCCGCATCGAATCGGAGATGCGGCCCTTTACCCTACTCATACCTTACAGCTATGGCTTAGGCTCCGGGCCAGGCATCGGAGATGGGTTTCTTTCGAGCGGGAGCAACCATCGGGTTTCGCAGCCGATGGGCACCCTTCCGGGCCGGATCTTCTTGTCCGCGTAAGGAAGGAAAAGTTCCGCAGTGAAGGCGAACTTGAACCTCCGGATATCACACGTGCCGGCACAGGTAATACGCGCACTGTCGTTGCCGCCCGTTGGATAATGCAGCAACTGAACACCTTCAGGATTATCGCTCACTACCTTCTCCCTGCAGTCCTCCGCAGTTGAAGGCGTGAACTCCGGAGGATACGTGACGCCGATACTGCCATTTAGGACCACACCACACCAGCGCGCCTTGGCGGATATCTTCATCTTCCTGACGAAATCCTCCATCCCATACTTCTTAATGAAGGCCTTGGTCATGTACGCCTGCACCCAGATGCGGCTTTTCGCTATGTTCAGCACGGAGACGATCTCGTATTCATGATCCCGCCATGCCACAACACCCGACCCTCGGAACGTCAAACCCTTCATGGGCTTGACGGTCTTCTTGTCGAACGGATCCGTCTCGAACCCGGGCTGCGCCTCCAACGTCACGCAGTTGTTCCCCTTCGCGCGAATGCTCGCACAGAGGTGCTCGTTGGACGGGGCTGAAACGCATGCACTGGTGGGCGGGTCATCTGCTGCCACTCTGAGGGTTCCGCCAGAATCTCCTGGGATGAGGTTACCGCCGCAGGCATCGAAATAATCCGTCTGGTCCTCATACTGCGGCAGCGGGACGTTGATGATCGTGATGTCTCCGCAGCGGTCGAACACGAACACATCGATACTCGGCTCACTCGGCTCCACCTGCCCTCCTGCGGCCGCTGCCGTCGACGTCACCGAGCGTCTGCTCTGTCCAGTGCCATCCGTGGAGCCATCGATTTCCGTCCAGGTGCGCTTCACCTTGGTGAAGACCATGACGCTACCGTCCGGCCGGGCCAGCACCACGCTGTCGGACAACTCCACCGTGGAATTACTCCGGGTGATGCCACCATCCTGCATCGCCTCCCGGAGGCGAACCAGATTGGTGTTCAGAAGGGAAAGTTTAGCGGTGCTCGATGCTTCGGGCGTTATCCCGGGGGCGTCCCACACCGTTTCCGCGCGACCTTCCAGGACGGCGTCCTGCGCCTGATAATAGGCTGTGATGCGCTGGAGGTACTCTTGCGCACCGGACGCCACAGAAGTGGTCTTCATCTGCGGTGACTGGCCGCTTTCAAGCACGCACGTCTCGCCCGCGCCCTTGACCGGTGGCGGCGGCACCGCCTTAGGAGTGACCGAAGCGGCTTCCCACTCGCCGACGCCGAAAGCCGTCTTGGCGCGTACCTTCACCGAGTAGGCCGAACCGTTCGTCAACCCGGTGATCGCGACATACGGGTCTTTGACGTCGAGGGTTTTGACGACCGTACCGCTGCTTTCGGTTACCTCGACGTCGTAGCCGTCGAGCATCGCGAGACTGCCATTGGATTCAGGTAGACCCCAACTTGCGCTGGCTCCGCCATCCCCGGCCTGTACAGCGAGGTTGAGCACCTTACTCGGTGGCCCGGCCGGGACATAGGTGAGCGCCAAAGACGGCTGCTCGGCTGATGCTGCCTCGCCGAAAGTGATGACCTCGTTCTTGTTGGAGGTGAGCAGCAGCCACTGGTACGCGTTGCCTGCGATGTCAGCCTGAAGAGCCGTCAGCGGCAGCGAGTACGGCGTATCCGTCGTGTCGGCGTCACCTGCCAGATCCGCCCCCTTGCTCGCATCGGTCACCGGGTTCTTCAGAGTCGTCATGGTGATCACGGTGTCGGTTGGACACGTACCCGTCGAACAGGTGGGAGTGCCGAGTTTGAGAACGCCCTCGGACACCCTGGCGCCGTCAGGGAGTTCGTCGAGCCTGAACCCGATCACCGCTACCGTCTTGTCGGCGCCACTGCCGCCGATCTGCATGGTGGTCGAGTCGGTCACTGTACAGGGCGAACCATCGCAGGCGGTGGGATCGACCTTGGCGGTCTTGATGACGAAGTTGTCCTTGCCCAAGGTGAGGTGGTGGACGTCTTCGACCGGGTCCGCCGGGGGCGTGCCGGGGGTAGTGAAGGAGACCGGGGCAGTCTTGGAAGTGCAGATCTCCTCCAGGCCACCACTAGCGGCCGGGGGGGTGGTGCTTGTCGGGGTCGGTGTGGGGGTAGGGGTTGCTATCGGGGCCGGGGCGTTGAGCGGGGTGTTCATGTCCGCCTGGATCTCGGCCCTGGTCTGCGCGCGGTTGTAGAGGCGCAGTTCGTCGATGACGCCGCTGAAGTGTTCGCCCCAGTAGGTGTTGGCGCCGATGGTGAAGGCGGTGCCGCTGTCTTCCAAGGTGCCGATGTTGGCGCTGGCGACCTGGGTGCCGTTGATGTACAGCCGGGCGGTGGTGCCGTTGTGGGTGACGGCCACATGCGTCCAGGAACCGGTGGGTAGCGGGCTGGTGCCGTCCACGTTCAGGTGGCTGGCACCGGAGCGCATCCAACTGGACGGGACGCCGCTGCCGTTGGCAGCGTACAGGCCGTAGCTGACGCCGCTGGTGTGGCCCTTGAAGGCGATGCTGCTCCAGGAGGAGAGATCGTCGGGCTTGACCCAGGCCGACAGCGTGTGGCCCGAAGGCAGGGCAAGCGCCGCCCGGTGCGGGATGGTCACCTTGCTTGAGGTGCCGTTGAACGACAGCGCCTTGCCGTACTTGCCGTCCACCCAGGTGGTGTTCTGCGCGGTGCCGTTGAGCGTGGTGGCCGCAGGGTCGGCGACAGTGGTGCCGGTGCCCTCGTTCATCCCGTAGCCGGCGATCAGCCCCGCGGGGCGTGTCGGCGTGGGGGTCGGTGTGGGTGTGGGGGTGGGTTGCGGGTTGGGGGTCGTGGTCTCGCCTTGGCCGACGGCGCAGGCGGTCATCTGCCAGGTGTAGGTGGTGCCGGGTTGCACGGTGTTTGCGGGGATCTGCAGGGAAGCACGCTCGCCGCCGTTGACGGTGCGGGTGCCTAGCGGCACGGTGCCGACCGGTGTGCCGTCCTGCTTGTAGAGATAGTACTTGCCCGTGACCGACCCGCCAGAGGGGCGGTTGACCATGCCGCTCAGGATGGGTTGGGTCGGGTCGGCCATGCCGGTTTCGGTGTCGGTGGGCAGCGTCGCCGCGTCGGAGGTGATGCGGTAGGCCGGGCTCTCGTTGCAGGAGGGCGGCACGACACCGGTGCGGCAGGCCTTGACCACGAACTTGAAGCTGGCCGGGTTGTCGAGGGAGAAGATCCTCTCCGGGGTCCGGTTGGCGGGCACGTTGTTGTTGGTGGTGGTACCTGGGGCAGTGACCATCGTGCGCAGGTCGGCGGGCGACAGCACGCGCTGGTAGACGTGGACGTCGTCGATCGCGCCGGTGAAAGGGGTGGTGATGCCGGCGATCTGGCCGCGGCCGAACTGGAAGGAGCCACGGGCGTTCCAGTCCACGGTGTGGTCGCGTTCGTCGGCCAGTTCACCATCGACGAACAGGCGGATCTTGTGAGCCGACTGGTCGTACTGGACGGCCAGATGGGTCCACAAGCCGACTCGGGCGACGTTCTTGGAGACCGCCCATCGCTCGTAGATAGTGTTGGGGATGTCCTGGGTGACCTGGTCGAAGACCCACCGCTGGTCCACTCCCGAATAGCCGGAGGCGGCGAAGGCGAGGGTGAAGGCGGGCTGGTTGACGCCCCGCTGGGAGAAGATCACCTGGTCTTTGGTGCTGTCGTCGAGACGGACCCAGGAGGTCACCGTGTAGCTCTGATTGGTGTTGAGCACGGGACCGGAGGTCGAACCGGACCCTCCGTTGAGGTCCAGGGCTTGGCCGACTTGTCCCGCGATGCGGCTGTAGCCGCCCGAGAGAGTGACGGGTCGGTTGTTTCCAGAGGCGTCGGCCGCGGTGGCACCGGCGGTCTCGTCCAGCTTCCAGTATGCGGCCTCACCGGTGGGCAGCTGCGTGGGCGGGGGCGCCATCGTGGAGTCGTTGACGCTGACGGTGTAGTCCAGCGGAGTGGCCTCCGGCACGCTGGACTTGTAGGTGACCTTGACCGCGGTGGAGCGGGCGATCGCGTCGTTACCGTTCAGCGAGTCGATCGACTCCGCTGTCACGGTCGGGATCTGCGGCGGCAGCACCCAGTCCACACTCAGCCTCGGTACGTTCTGGCCCCACAGCTGCCCCCAGAAGGCGAAGATTTCCGTGGTGTTCTGGGATGCTGCGGATTCGTTGGTCAACTGGAGCATCAGGCCGTGGTTGGCAGTTCCCCCGGCCCACGCCTGGGTCATCGCGGTCAGATCCCAGCTCCACACCGAACCGCTGGTACGGGGCAGGGAACAGGCGCTGATGGAGGTGCGTCCCTCCGCGGTCGTGGAAGGCTGGTTGCTCCAGAATGTGTCGTCGGCCACCCACGCGCGGGTGATGCGGTTGGCGAAAATCGACTGGTAGTCGACCTGACAGGCGTCGGCGTCCGCGCGAAGCGTCAGCTGCATGGTGGCCTTGACCACCTGACGTCCGGTGATCGGAGCGGTGTCGAAAGCCATCAGCGCGCGCCAGGCCTCCGGCTGGTAGGCGCACGTCTGGTTCGGCCAGGTTCCCGTGCATCGTTGGTAGTTCTTCCGGGCGACGGTGCCGGGAGCGGTCTGGCCGTTCGGGGAGAGGATCCCCACTTCCTGGGTGACACCCAGCGTGGTGGTGGGATCCACGGTCACCGGATACCGGGTGGCCGGGTCGGCCAGCCATGCCGCGTCCGGCCTGAGCACCAGGACGGTCTGGCCGTCCTTGGTCTCCACGCTCGTCTTGACCTTGGCCTCACGGCCCGGCTGGTTGTCGGCGGCGTTGGCCGCGACGGCATCCCACATCCGAGGCGCCGGTGCCGACAAAGTGGTCTTACCCTTCGTGTCCTTGAGTGCCAGTCCGCCCCCCTTCGTCGTTGAGAGCGTCAACCCCTCGGTCTGCACGGGCAGGCGGAACTCCACCGGCTTGGCAGGCCGCTCCCGCAACACCACGTCATGCTGGAACCCCGAGGGCAGGGCCGTCACGACAAGATCGGCACCGGGGCCGGCCGCGTCGATGTACCGGGCGACGTTGCCGGTGATCTCGGGGCGCGGCAGCGGCGCATCCCAGGACAGGGCGAGACTCTGCTTGTCACCCCGTGTCAGCGAGGCGAAGGGTCCGTCGCCGCCCAGAGAGAAGCTCACATCCGCCTTGGCCAGTTTTGGCTTCAGCACGCCGTTCTGCTCCACGAGGCTGGTATCGACCCAGCCCCACGTGCCATCGGCCTGTTTGAGCTGCACCGGCCCGCCGTAGGCATGCGTGGTGAGACGCCCGTCAGGGAGTGCCCACACCCGCGAGGTCTCCGTGAAGGCGTCTTCCACCGGCACCGGTCGGCCAGCCTGACGCGCCTGCTCCACCGCCGCCCGCAGCGGAGCGTCCGGGTCTTCCGGTTTAGGAAAAGTCGTCATCGATGGTGGAGCGGATTTCACGGTAGGAGTAGGTTCGGGATCGGCTGACGCCACTGTGGCCGCGGACACCAACAGCGATGCCGCCATTATGAGTACGGTCGCAATCGCCAGTCGTCCGGATGGCCTGCCAATCCGGAAGATGGGCCGAATTTTTAATTCGTTCACAAACCCTCTCATTCACCGGATGTTCGGATGATCAGTCAGAAAAGTTTTATCCGCACCAGCAAAATCTAGCAAGAGGGGCAAATGTTACAGATTTATATCTATGACGAGTTGATTCCCTGTTAATTGATTTGCAACATCACTGAATGATTCTGTCGGGTTACGCAGATAGCTAACCCGAGTTAGGCCAATTTAGTGCGCAGCGGCTCAGGCCTTGATCGCCTCGATGGCCGACCGGATGTCGGTCGGTAGCGGGTCGGCTGCCGTGATGATGTGATCGCCGGCTTGGATCTCGATCTTGCGATAGCACGGACCTGCTCGTCGATGCCCCTGTCGGCCGGTACGCGTAACGAATTCAACTTGCTGATCGGCTCGATGATCCGGGCCAGGACCAGGTGCCGGAAGACCTCATTACCGCCGCTTGCGTTATCGAACCCGAGGGTCTCATGAGCGGCGCTCAGGGCATCCCCTGGGTGCCCCTACGGGAAGCGATGATCGATAATGGGCCGTCAGTCTAGAGCGGGGTGTCCAGACCTAGGTCGAGTTCTCCCTGCCCGGCGGCGAGTCATTGCCGAGCCACGGTCTTGAGCAGTTCGAGTTGGACCTCGTTATGGACCGAGCCGATATGCTCGATATTCCGGGAAATCTGGCGGGAGGAGTGAACGATCTGCACCGTACGCGCTCCGGAGGCGATCTTCACCGTACGGATGTAGACCATCCGACCACTTTAGGGCCATGATTTAGTGCGCAATTTCCACTCGCCTCGATGACGAACGACTCGTTCAGCGCGCCGCACGGCCTGGGCGCCGCGCCGGCAGAGGCCGACCGCCGAGAGCGCGCAGGCGGTGTCGGCAAGCCGTACGCCGTTCAGGCGGTGAGCAGCAGGGCCGCCACGGTGGCCGGGACGGCCACCACGACCAGTGCGGTCCCGGCCAGCAGGAAGGTGCGTATCGGCACCCGTACTCCCCTGCGGCGGCACCACTCGAACCAGAGCAGGGTGGCGAGGGAGGCCCACGGGGTGATCACCGCGCCGACGTTGGTGCCGATGAGCAGGGCGAACAGCGCCTCCCGGTCGCCGACGGGGATGACCTGCTCCACCGCGGTGTAGGCGGGCAGGTTGTTGATCAGGTTGGACAGCACCGCGCCGACGGCCGCCACTCCGTAGGCCCCGTCACCCGTGTGGGTTCCGATCAGGGTGCCCATCACCGAGGCCAGGCCGTGCCGGCTCAGCGTGGGCACCACCAGGAACAGGCCCACCACGAAGACGAGCAGTTGCCAGGGGAACAGGGCGAAGGTGAGCTTGGCGCGGTCCCGCCAGGCGAAGGCGGCGACCATCAGGGCCGCCCCGGCCAGGGCGGCGAACTGGATCGGCAGTTCCAGGAGGATCGCGGCGACGAAAAGCGCACAGACCCCGGCCGCGATTGCGAACAGCGCCCGATCCGCGACCGGCTCGGGAATCGGCGGGGTGTAGCGGTCGGCGCCGCGCCGGCCCCGGCGCCAGAAGAAGACCCACAGGAAGAGCATGGTGATCGCGATCGCGACGAGCTGGGGGATCCAGAGCCTTCCCGCGAACTCGCGGGTGGACATCTCCACCCGTCCCAGGACCAGCAGGTTCGTCAGGTTCGAGACCGGCAGTAGCAGGCTGGCGGTGTTGGCCAGCCAGAGGGTCGTCATGGCCAGCGGCAGTGCGGCGATCCCGGTCCTGGCCGCGAGGGCGAGCATCACGGGCGTCAGTAGTACCGCGGTGGTGTCCAGGTTCAGGAAGATCGTGACCAGCGACGCGAAGGCCGTGCAGAGCAGGAAGAGCACGGCGTACCCACCGCCGCCCAGCATCGCCAGCCGGGTCGCGATCACGTCGAAGAGCCCGGCCTCCTTGACGAGGTCGGCGAGGACGACCACCGCGGCGAGGAAGAGCAGGATGGGGGCGATCCGCTCCATCTGGCTCTCGGCCTCCCGCAGGGGAAGCAGGCCGGTCGCGACGAACAGGAGTCCGAGGCCCAGCAGCGCGAGCCGGATCCAGTCCAGGAGGGTCAGTCGTCGCAGCACATCGGAAATGATCGCACGCCTCACCTGGGCGGATCGCTCCAGGAGGGGGGGAGGGGGCTCAGTCGGTGGCGCGGGCCTTCAGGTCGGACCAGAGGCCGTCCATCCGGGCCTCCAGCTCCTCCAGGGTGCCCTCGTTCGGCACCACGATGTCGGCGATCTCCAGCCGCTCCTCGCGGGTCGCCTGGGCCGCGAGCCTCGCCCTCGCGTCCTGCTCGCTCATGCCGCGCAGCTCGACCAGCCGGGCGAGGCGCACCTCGTCGGAGGCGTCGACGACGATCACCACCTCGTACATGGGGGCGAGCTTGTTCTCCGCCAGCAGCGGCACGTCGTAGATCACGATGCTGCCGGGGGCCGTCTGCTCCTGCAGCTCGGCGACCCGCGCGCCGACGAGGGGGTGGACGATGGCGTTGAGCGAGGCGAGCTTCTCGGAGTCGGAGAAGACGATCGAGCCGAGCTTCTCCCGGTCGAGCGAGCCGTCCTCGCGCAGGATGCCCGTGCCGAAGACCCCGGTCACGCGTGCCAGTCCGGGGGTTCCCGGCTCGACCACCTCTCTGGCGATCTTGTCGGCGTCGATGATCACGGCGCCGCGGGCGCCCAGCCTCCGGGAGACCTCGCTCTTGCCCGACCCGATGCCACCGGTAAGCCCCACCATCAACATGATCCGCAGCATACGCCGTACCGGCCGTGCTGCGGCATGGTCGGCTCGGAAGCCGGAGTCGCCCCTCTCGGCGCCGGAGGTCACGCCTGCCGCCCTTCAGGCGCAGAACGCTCCAACGGATCGATTCGCGCACGAAGACGCTCCTGGGTGCCCTCAGAGCTCCCTGCGCATGTGCACCAGGGTGAGGTGGTCGGTCATCCGCTCCCTGCGCGTCTCGCGGTAGCCGTGGCGGCGGTAGAGACGCAGGTTGCCCTCCGACAGGTGGCCGGTGAACAGGTCGAAGGCGAGTGCCGTGGCGGCCTCCTCGTGCAGGGCTACCAGCAGGGCTCCGCCGATGCCCTCGCCCTGCCGGTCGGGGGCGACCACCAGGCGACCGACCAGGCAGGTCGTTCCGGACATCCGGCCGCGGACCGCGCCCACGATCCGCGCTCCGTCGCGGGCGACGAGCACGGTGGCCGTCTCGACGGCCTGACGGACCTGGGCGATCGACTCCACGAGCGGCGCGATGAACGGGTCGCCGTAGAGCTGGGCCTCGCTCACGTAGGCGGCGCGCTGCACGGTCAGGATCTCGCCCGCGTCCTCGGGCTCCGCCCACTCGATCATGGTCACGGCGCCACCCTAGCGGCCGGGCGAGAGCCCCCGGCAGGGGAAGCACTCCGGGAACGCGGAAAGGGCCCCGCCGGAGCGGGGCCCTTCCTTCGATCTTCTACCGCGTTGTCAGCGCCGTCGGCACCGGGTCAGCTCTGGCCGCCCGCGAGCTTCTCGCGCAGGGCCGCGAGAGCCTCGTCGGAGGCGAGGGCGCCCGCCGCCGGAGCGGAGGAGCCGCTGCTGCCGCTGGTGGAGGCACCGGTGGAACCCGAGGACGGGGTCTCGCCGGAGTAGGACGTGGGGGCCGCCTCGCCCGCCTCGGCCTCGGCCTTGCGGGCCTCCTCGACCTGCTTCTTGTGAGCCTCGAAGCGGGTCTGAGCCTCGGCGTACTGCCGCTCCCACTCCTCGCGCTGCTTGTCGAAGCCTTCGAGCCACTCGCCGGTCTCGGAGTCGAAACCCTCGGGGTAGATGTAGTTGCCCGAGTCGTCGTAGGTCGCCGCCATGCCGTACAGCGTGGGGTCGAACTCGACGTCGGCGCCGATCGCACCCTCGTTCGCCTGCTTGAGCGAGAGCGAGATCCGGCGGCGCTCAAGGTCGATGTCGATGATCTTCACGAAGATCTCGTCGCCGACCTGGACGACCTGCTCGGGGATCTCGACGTGGCGCTCGGCCAGCTCGGAGATGTGGACCAGGCCCTCGATGCCCTCCTCGACGCGGACGAACGCACCGAACGGCACCAGCTTGGTGACGCGGCCCGGAACGACCTGACCGATCTGGTGGGTGCGGGCGAACTGCTGCCAGGGGTCTTCCTGCGTCGCCTTGAGCGACAGGGAGACGCGCTCGCGCTCCATGTCGACGTCGAGCACCTCGACGGTGACCTCCTGGCCGACCTCGACGACCTCGGAGGGGTGGTCGATGTGCTTCCAGGAGAGCTCGGAGACGTGGACCAGACCGTCGACGCCGCCGAGATCGACGAACGCACCGAAGTTGACGATCGAGGAGACGACGCCCTTGCGGACCTGACCCTTCTGCAGGGTGTTGAGGAACGTCTGGCGAACCTCGGACTGGGTCTGCTCAAGCCAGGCGCGGCGGGAGAGAACCACGTTGTTGCGGTTCTTGTCGAGCTCGATGATCTTCGCTTCGAGCTCGCGGCCCACGTACGGCTGGAGGTCGCGGACGCGCCGCATCTCGACCAGGGACGCCGGCAGGAAGCCGCGCAGGCCGATGTCGAGGATGAGACCACCCTTGACGACCTCGATGACCGTGCCGGTGACGATGCCGTCCTCGTCCTTGATCTTCTCGATCGTGCCCCAGGCCCGCTCGTACTGAGCGCGCTTCTTGGACAGGATCAGGCGGCCTTCCTTGTCTTCCTTCTGGAGAACAAGGGCCTCGACGTGCTCGCCAACCTCGACGACATCCGCCGGGTCGACATCGTGCTTGATCGAGAGCTCTCGCGAGGGGATGACACCCTCGGTCTTGTAGCCGATGTCGAGCAAAACTTCGTCTCGATCGACCTTGACGACGGTGCCCTCGACGATGTCGCCGTCGTTGAAGTACTTGATGGTCAGGTCGATCGCTGCGAGGAACTCTTCCTCGGAGCCGATGTCGTTGACCGCTACCTGCGGGGTGCTCGAGGTGGCCTCAGTGCTGCTCGTCATGTGTGGAGTTGCTCCGAACGCGGACAGATGTCGATGTGGCGAACGCGCGGCAGGCTTCTTACCGTCAGCCGAAGAAAAAAGTATCGGCGTGATCGAGCGCGAGCCCACTCCGTCCGAGACACGCGCGAGCCCACAACGCAGCGATCAGCATATGAGACCAGACGGGTATGGTCAATCCAACGACTCTACGCGCCCACGTGCCAGAAGGATAACGATCTCGCTCAATAAGCGTTGATCTTCTTCCTCTGGTCCGCCCTGATACTACCCCGAAGCCTGTCCGGGATGGAGATGCGTTCGGGGTCGCCGTCGGCCGTGTAACGCTCGCCGGGATGCTTGTCCAACCACCCGAGCCAGTAGTCCGAACACCACTTGCGGCACTCCCCCTTTTTGCCGTTGCTCTGGATCCGCTGGATCGCGCGCCAGTCGTGGCCCTTGACGAACGGCGAGACCGACGGTTCGGCGCCGGCCAGGAAGACGCCCTTGAACCGATAGGAAACGTCACGCCATTTTCCCGACTGCACGGTAGATCTTTTGCGGGGCATCGCACCGAACGGCAGCGCCATCGTCTCCGAGGGGGGCACGCCGAGCCTCTTCAGCAGCCGCTCGACCCTGGCGAGCTGCTCGGCGATCTTCTTCTTGGGCAGGCTCGGCAGGTGGGGGTGGCTCCAGGTGTGGTTGGCCACCTCGAAGCCCCGCGAGACCAGCCACTGCACGGCCCGCTCCTGGTCCTTCTCCTCCCGCAGGCCGAACGGGTGCTGGTTGACCCAGAAGGTGGCGACGGGCCGGAAGCCGGGATACTTCACGGCGACCTGGTAGATGATGCCGACCGCGGTGTCCTTGACCGGGGTGCCGTCCGCCTCGAGGGCGAAGTGGCTGGGATGGCCGTCGTCGAAGGTGAGCACGACCGGATACTTGCCCGCCGGGATGTCCATCCTGCCGGTGGCGAACTCCCGGGCGGTGACCGGCACGTAGCCGTCCCTGGCGAGCCTCTCCAGCTCCTTGCGTACCTGGGCGGGGGTGCGGTCGATCGACGCCAGCCGCTTGCGGGTGATCCGGTGGTACATCAGGATCGGGACCACTCCGGCCTCGTTCGCCTTCACCTGCCGCGCGAACTCCGCCGAGGCGGTGATCGGCGGCGGCAGCTCGGCCGAGGGCAGGTCGGGTGTCGGCGAGGGGGACGCGGAGGAGGTCGGGGACGGGCCACTCACCGCCACTCCCTGCCGGGGAGCGCCGGGCGGCGCCGAGGCGGACGGGAGGACCAGGAGCCCTATCAGCGCCACCGCGACGACCAGCACGTTGGCCAGCATGATGATCTTCGTCAGGGGGGTCGTACTCCGCACTGAACTCCCGTGCCCGTCGAGCTTTTCGGCTTGGATCACCACCTTAGAACAGGCTTCGGACAGGCCTGGCCGATCGATGGGCCCGACGGGGCGGAAACGGTCTCTCCCCGCCCGGGAGGTGATCGCCAGGACCCGGCGTCCTCCCAGGTGGGACCGGTGAGGCTCTCGACGGTCGGCGTCCTCACAAGTTCGTGAGAGAGCCTGTGGGACGGTGGCCGCCGAACGGGCCGGGGCCGTCGGCGCCCGGAGTCCCCGCAGGGGCGGCCGAGAGCCGATCCGGACGGCGCCCACCGGATGGGGGTCCCGGGACCGTCGGCGTCCGGAGTCCTCCCAGGTGCGACCGAGAGCGGTCGGCGGGCACGCGGCGGGCACGCGGCGGGCACGCGGCGGTCTCCGGGCGACTCCGGGCGACTCCGGAGGCCGTCGGTGCCCGCCGGCCATCCCAGGAGCCGCCCAGGGCCCCGTCAGTGGCCCGTCAGTGGCCGGCGTCCTCCCAGGTGCGGCCGACGCCCACCGAGACGGCGAGCGGGACGCGCAGGGAGTATGCGGCGTTCATCCGGTCGGTGACCAGCTCCCGCAGGGTCTCCAGCTCGCCGGGGGCCACCTCGAACACGAGTTCGTCGTGGACCTGCAGCAGCATCCGGGAGCCGAGGGCCGCCTCCTTCAGCGCACTCTGCACGTTGAGCATCGCGACCTTGATGATGTCGGCGGCCGACCCCTGGATGGGCGCGTTGAGCGCCATCCGCTCGGCGATCTCGCGGCGCTGGCGGTTGTCGCTGTTGAGGTCGGGCAGGTAGCGGCGGCGGCCGAGGATGGTCTCGGTGTAGCCGTCGTTCCTGGCCTGCGCGACGATCGCGTTGAGGAAGTCGCGGACGCCGCCGAACTCCTCGAAGTATTCCTCCTTGAGCGCCCGTGCCTCGGAGACCGGGATGTTGAGCTGCTCGGAGAGCCCGAAGTCGGACAGGCCGTAGGCGAGGCCGTAGTTCATCGCCTTGATCTTGGCCCGCATCTCCCCGGTGACCTTCTCCGGCTCGACGTCGAAGACCCTCGCCGCGGTGGCCATGTGGAAGTCGTGCCCGGACTCGAAGGAGGCGATGAGCGCCTCGTCACCGGACAGGTGGGCCATGACGCGCAGCTCGATCTGGCTGTAGTCGGCGGTGAGCAGGGTCTCGAAGCCCTTGCCGACCACGAAGCCCTGCCGGATGCGGCGGCCCTCCGCGGTGCGGATCGGGATGTTCTGCAGGTTGGGCTTCTCCGAGCTGAGCCGGCCGGTGACGGCGACGATCTGGTTGAACGTGGTGTGGATGCGGCCGTCGTCGGCGATCTCCTTGATCAGGCCCTCGACCGTGACCTTCAGCTTGGCCTGGTCGCGGTGGCGCAGCATGATCGTCGGCAGCTCGTGCTCGGTCTGGGCGGCGAGCCAGGCCAGCGCGGAGGCGTCGGTGGTGTAACCCGTCTTGGTCTTCTTCGTCTTGGGCAGGTTGAGCTTGACGAACAGGATCTCCTGGAGCTGCTTGGGCGAGCCCAGGTTGAACTGCTCGCCGCCCACGGACGCGTGCGCCGCCTCGATCGCCTGCTTGACCGCGGCGCCGAACTCGGCCTCCAGCCCGCTGAGATACTCCCTGTCGGCGGCGATGCCGGCCCGCTCCAGCTCGGCCAGCACGGTGACGAGCGGCAGCTCCACGTCGCGCATGAGGTGGGTGCCGCCCAACGGCTCCAGGAACGTCTCCAGCGCGTCGGCGAGCTCGCCGACCGCGAGCGCCCGCAGGGCGAGGTCGTGGGAGCCGTCGTCGTCCTGGTCGTCGAAGAGGCTCGCCTGGCCGCCGTTGTCGGTCTCACCGCGCAGCTCGCGGCGTAGGTAGACCCGCACGAGGTCTTCCAGCGGGAACGAGCGCTGCCCCGGCATCGCGAGGTAAGCCGCGAGCGCGGTGTCGCAGGTGAGGCCGCGCAGCTCCATGCCCTGCGCCCACAGCGCGAGCATCGGGCCCTTGGCGTCGTGCACGGCCTTGGGCTTCGACGGGTCGGCGAGCCACTCGCGCAGGGCCGCCTCGTCGGCCTCGGTCAGCGTGGTCGGGTCGATGAACGCGGCGCCGGGACCGCCCGGGGCCGCCTTCCCCTCCCCCGCGCCGGCTCCCGCTCCGGCCGCCGCGACGGCGATGCTGTCGACGCGACCGGTGCCGCTGCCGTACGTGCCCTTGAAGGCGAGGCCGGCGCGGCCCTCGGGCAGCGCGCGCAGCCACGGAGCCACCTCGTCGGGGCCCAGGGTGACGACCTCGACCTCGAAGCCCTCCTCGGCCTCGGCCTCGGGCGAGCCGATCGTCTTGAACACCCGGTCGCGGATCTCGCCGCGGAACTCCAGCGTGTCGAGGATCTTGTTGATCTCGTCGCGGTCGGCCGTGCCGATCTCCAGGCTGGTGACCTCGCGCTCCAGCGGCACGTCGCGGATCAGCTGGGTGAGGCGCCGGTTCATCAGCACCTGGTCGAGGTGGTCGCGGAGCTTGTCGCCGACCTTGCCCTTGACCTCGTCGACGCGGTTGACCAGCTCCTCCAGCGACCCGAACTCGCGAATCCACTTGGCCGCGGTCTTCTCGCCCACGCCGGGGATGTTCTTCAGGTTGTCGCTGGAGTCGCCGCGGATGGCCGCGAAGTCCGGATATTGGGCCGGGGTGAGCTCGTACTTCTCCAGCACCGCCTCGGGGGTGAAGCGGGTCATGTTGCTGATGCCGACGCGGGTCATCAGCACGGTGATCCGCTCGTCGACGAGCTGCAGCGCGTCGCGGTCGCCGGTGACGACGAGCACGTTCATGCCCTGCTCGGCGGCGCGGGTGGCGAGGGTGGCGATCAGGTCGTCGGCCTCGTATCCGGCGAGCGACAGGTGCGGCACGCCCATCGCGTCGAGCACCTCGTGGATCAGGCTCATCTGGCTGCGGAAACTGTCGGGGCTCGCGCTCCGGTTCGCCTTGTAGTCGGCGTATTCCTCGTGGCGGAACGTCGGCTCGGAGCGGTCGAAGCAGACCGCCACGTGGGTCGGCCGCTCGTCGCGGAGCACGTTGACCAGCATCGAGGTGAAACCGTAGACCGCGTTGGTCGTCTGGCCCGTGCTGGTGGAGAAGTTCTCCTCCGGCAGGGCATAGAACGCCCGATAGGCCAGTGAATGCCCATCCAGCAGCAGGAGACACGGTCGAGTGGGGGTCGCTTCGCTCTTCGGCACAAAGAAAGCCTAGTCTCCTGGTGCGACAGAAAACCTGGCCTCGCACGACAGGAGACTTCCCTTTGACCGTGACAGACCCCGAGGAAGCCGCTCGGCGGATCGAGGAGGCGCTCGGCGCCTCGTACAAGAACACGCTGGTGGAGCTGATGGGCATCGTCATCACCGAGGCCGATGCCGAGCGGGTGGTGGGCACGATGCCGGTCAAGGGCAACATCCAGCCCTTCGGTCTGCTGCACGGCGGTGCCTCGTGCGTGCTGGCGGAGACCCTGGGGTCGACGGGAGCGACCCTCCACGCGGGTCCCGGGCGGGTCGCGATGGGTATCGAGATCAACGCCACCCACCACCGCGCGGCCACGTCGGGGCTGGTCACCGGGGTCGCCACCCGGATCCACGGCGGCCGTACGCTCGCCACCTACGACGTCGAGATCCTTGACGAGCAGGGCCGCAGGGTGTGCACCTCGCGCCTCACGTGCATGCTCCGCGACGCCTGAGGCGTCCGAATCGGACCCGATCACGTCCGCCGATCACCTGATCACATCTCGTCCTCGATCATATTCCGACCGCCTTTTTGCCTTCCTCGCGCAACCGGTCCGCTACGGTGGGTGACGGTGATGTCCGTGGGGATGCCGAGTAGAAAACGTACGGGGTCGGGGAAGCTCCGTATGGCGCCAAAGGTCTCCCCCGGGCTCACCGGGTCCACACGCCCTGGGGTTCGCGGGCCTGCCGTGCGGCCCGCGCCGGGCGGGCGCGGGCCGTACGGGGGCGGTGCCGGCCGCCGACGCGCGTCAGATGTCGGTGTGCGTCGGGTCGAGCACGCGGCGCAGGAAGGTCTTCGTACGCTCGTGCTGGGGGGCGCCGATCACCTGCTCGGGGCTGCCGTCCTCCACGATCACGCCGCCGTCCATGAACACGACCCGGTCGGCCACGTCGCGCGCGAACGCCATCTCGTGGGTGACCACGAGCATGGTCATCCCCTCCTCGGCGAGTTTGCGCATGACCGTGAGCACGTCTCCGACGAGCTCGGGGTCGAGCGCCGAGGTGGGCTCGTCGAAGAGCATCAGCGCCGGGCTCATCGCGAGTGCCCTCGCGATGGCCACGCGCTGCTGCTGCCCGCCGGAGAGCTGGGCGGGGAAGGCGTCGCACTTCTCGCCGATGCCGACCTTCTCCAGGTTCTCCCTCGCGATCCGCTCGGCCTCCGCCTTGCCCCGCTTCAGCACCCGGCGCTGCGAGATCATCACGTTCTGCAGGACGGTCATGTGCGGGAACAGGTTGAACTGCTGGAAGACCATGCCGACGCCCCGGCGGGCGGCGTCGATGTCGACGTCGCGGTCGGTCAGCTCCACGCCGTGGACGACGACCTTGCCCGACGTGGGTTGTTCCAGGAGGTTCACGCAGCGCAGCAGCGTGGACTTGCCCGACCCCGAGGGGCCGATCACGCAGACCACCTGGCCGGGTTCGACGGCGAAGTCGATGCCCCGCAGGACTTCGTTCTTGCCGAAGTACTTGTGCAGGTCACGGATCTCGACCGCGTGGTTCGCCGGGGCCTCCGAGGTTTCCGGATTCGCTGAGCTCACTGTCACCGTCCCCTCGCCTGTCGCCTCTCCAGCCGGGACGCGAGGTAGCCCAGCGGGATGGTGACCAGTAGATACGTCACGCCTACGACCAGGATGGGCGTGGCGTTGGCATAGGTCGAGGCCGTGTCGTTGCCGAACTTGGTGAGCTCGACGTAGTCGCCGGAGACGCCGAGGAACAACACCAGCGAGGAGTCCTTGAGCAGGGACACGAACTGGTTGGTCGTCGGCGGGATGACGATGCGAACGGCCTGCGGGATGACGATGGAGACCATGGCCCGCGTGTACGACATGCCCAGCGAGCGCGCCGCCTCCATCTGCCCCTTGGGCACCGCCTGGAGTCCGGCGCGGAGCGTCTCGGCCATGTAGGCCGAGCCGACGATCGTCAGGCCCAGGATGCCCTGGCCGTACGTGCCGCCGGGGATCTCCAGGCCGGTGATGGCGAGCGGCAGGAACAGGATGAGCAGGAAGATCAACAGCGCGGGCAGGCCGCGGAAGATCTCGATGTAGGCGACCGCGATCCACCGGTAGGGACGCACCGACGACAGCCGCATCAGCGCGAGCACCAAGCCGAGGAGGAAGGCGAAGACGAAACCGCCGACCGAGTAGATGATCGTGTTCTTCAGCGCGACCGTGAACAGGTCGGGAAGCGTCTGCTCGGCGACGTCGAGCTTGGTGAAGTTCTCACCGAGCTTGCCCCACTCGATGCGCAGGGCGAGGAAGACCGCCACGGCCGCCAGTACGACGTACTGGACGGCCCTGCTGATCTGCTGCCTCTTGCGGGGGCTGAGCCCGCTCCTGCCGGGGGCGCCCCCGGCAGGAGCGGGCTCTGTCGTCTTTGGCTGGTCGGTCATCGATTAACCGAGCTCGCCGGGCTTCTTACCGAACCACTTGACGAAGATCTGCTCGTAGGTGCCGTCGGCCTTGGCCTCGGTGATCGAGTCGTTGATCGCCTTGAGCAGGATCGGGTCGGCGTTCTTCTTCAGGCCGACGCCGTACTGCTCGCCGGTGTCGAGGCTGGCGACCAGCTCGAACTTGTCGGCGATCTCGGGCTTCTTCAGCCAGGTCAGGACGACCGGGAGGTCCTGGACGATCACGTCGACCTGGCCGGACTGCAGGCCGAGCAGCTCCTTGGGAGAGTCGGCGAACTCCTTGGGGTCGAAGCCCTTCCCCTTGACGTAGTCGAGGCCCGTGGTCGAGGCCTGGGCGCCGAGCTTGAGGTTCTTCGCCTTCACGTCGTCGAGGGTGGTGACGCCGGTCCCCTTCTTGGCCAGCAGAGCCTGCGTGGCGTCGAAGTAGGGCACGGAGAAGTCGATGTTGGCCTTGCGCTCCTCGGTGATCGTCATACCGGCGGCGGCGACGTCACACTTGTTGGTGGCCATCGCCGCACCGCTCTTGATGACGGCGAAGTCGATGTCGACGATCTCCTGCGTCAGGCCGAGCTTCTTGGCGGCGAGGTCGACGATGTCGACGTCGAAGCCGACGACCTTGTCGCCCTCCTTGAACTGGAAGGGCTCGTACGGAAGGTTGGTGCAGGTGGTCAGCTTGCCGGGGGTGACGAGCTTGGGGCCCTCCGCGGCCGCGGGAGCACTTGCCGAGGCACCATCGCTTGGGCTGGCGGTGGTGGACGTGCCACCGCCGCAGGCCGAAAGGCCGAGCGCACCGGCGACGACCATGGCACCCACCGCCATCGCACGACGGGAAACAAAACTCAGGCCCACGAAGGCCTCCTTACGGTCAATGTCGCTTCTTGTATGGATACCTCAGTGCAGGTCATGCTTCATCACCTGCATAATCATGCAGATCACCACTACGACACAATTCGGACAACAACCGCGGTCAAGGGTTCCTGGTCGATACCCTGCCCCCGCGCGGATCCGGGCGCCGGTACTTGCCCGATCGGCAACCGTGATCCGGGGAGCCGTTGAACCAGAGGATCTACCTCGACTACCTTGCCGGATGTGCGTGATCCCCTGAAACCGATCGCCGGTGCCGCCCTCGCCGCCCTCCTCCTGTCCGGCCTGTCCGGCTGCTCGGGAGCACCCCAGGCGAACCCCGCCTCCCCCCAGGCCACGCCCACCCCGACATACGAGCTCCCGCCGCGCCCGGTGCGGCCGGGTGAGAGTGCCGTCAAGGCCGCGCCGGTCACCGACGGTGACACCCGGTTCCAGGTGATCGGCCTGCAGAAGGGCCTGAGCGGCTTCTTCGGCAGCCACGCCGAGTGGCAGGCGAAGGGGCAGTACGTGGTCGTGCGGATCCTCGTGGAGAACCCCGGCCGCACCAACTCCCGCTTCGACGCCAAGCGGCAGAAGCTCGTCGCCGCCGACGGCGCCACCTACACGGTCGACAAGTTCGCGCAGGCCATCAAGCGGCAGCCCGACGAGCTCCCGCTCGGCGCCCAGGTCAGGATCGAGCTGGACCTCTGGTACGACATCCCCAAGGAGGCGAAGGTCTCCGCGATCCGGTTGTTCGGCGACCCGCCTCTCGGCGTGGGCGGCAGCACCGACGGTGTGCAGGTGCCGCTGCCCTGAGCCGGCCCCGCCCCCACCCCGGCGCCGCGCGGAGCGGCCCAGGGGCCTGTGTGGCCCAGGGGCCCGTGCGAAGGGGCCTTCAAGCCCGAGACGCCCTGACGTTCTCCCCGCGGCTCCCCGACGGGCTTCCCGCGGGGAGCCGTGGACTTCCCGCGGGCTTCCCGCAGGCAGGGGAGGCTCCCCGGCTGCTCCTCGCCGTGCTCACACGAACGGGCCCGCCGCGCGGAGTGCGCGACGGGCCCGTCAGGTGCCCTCAGGCCCGGGTGGGCCGTGGAATCACGGCCTCAGGTCAGCTCTTCCTTGCTCTCCTTGGGAGCGGGGCTCCCCTTCGGAGCGGGAGCCGGAGCCGAGGCCGCCGGAGCGGCCTGTGCCTGCGCCTCCGCCTCCAGGTCGATCTCCGCGCCGCCGCCCAGGTAGGCGGCCTGCACGGCGGGGTCGTTGAGCAGCTCGTCCGCGGGCGCGCTCTTGACCACCTTCCCGGTCTCCAGGACGTAGGCGCGGTGGGCCAGCTTCAGCGCCTGCTGGGCGTTCTGCTCCACCAGCAGCACCGTGGTGCCCCGGCGGTTGATCTCCTCGATGATCTCGAAGATCTGCTGCACCAGCAGTGGCGCCAGGCCCATCGACGGCTCGTCGAGCAGCAGCACCTTGGGCTTGGCCATCAGCGCGCGGCCGATGGCGAGCATCTGCTGCTCGCCGCCGGACATCGTGCCGCCCATCTGGTTTCTGCGCTCGGCCAGGCGAGGGAACAGCTCGTAGACCTCGGCCAGGTCGGCGCTGAAGTCTCCGGAGCGGGTGTAGGCGCCCATGAGCAGGTTGTCGTGCACCGTCATGCCGGGGAACACTCCCCGGCCCTCGGGCGACTGCCCCAGACCCGCGATGACCCGCTGATGGCCGGGCATCTTGCTGATGTCCTTGCCGTCGAAGACGATGCTCCCCGACGTCAGGCCGCGCAGGCCCGAGATCGTCTTCAGGGTCGTGGTCTTGCCCGCCCCGTTCGCCCCGATGAGCGTGACGATCTCGCCCTCGTTCACCTCGACCGAGATGCCCTTGAGCGCCTCGATCTTGCCGTAGTGGACACGGATGTCCTTGACCTCAAGAAGCATCGGCGGGAGCTCCCAAATACGCCTCGACGACCCGGGGGTCGGTCCGCACCTCGTCCGGCAGGCCATCGGCGATCTTCTGGCCGAAGTCCAGCACCGCGATGCGGTCGCTGATGCCCATGATGAGGCTCATGTCGTGCTCGATGATCAGAATCGTCCGGCCCGCGTCGCGGATGTCCCGGATCAGCTGCTGCAGCGCCACCTTCTCCGCCGGGTTCATACCGGCGGCGGGCTCGTCGAGCAGCAGCAGCTTCGGGTTGGTCGCGAGCGCGCGGGCGATCTCCAGGCGGCGCTGGTCACCGTAGGGCAGGTTCTTGGCGTGCTCGTTGGCGCGGTGCGAGATGCCGACGAAGTCGAGCAGCTCCATCGCGAGCCTGCGCCCGTCCTTCTCGGCCCTGCGGTGCCAGGGAAGCCCCAGCGCCACGCTGACCATGCCCGACTTGTGGTGCGCGTCCGCGCCCACCATCACGTTCTCGATCGCCGTCATGTTGTGGAACAGCCGGATGTTCTGGAACGTGCGGGCGATGCCCCGCTTGGTGATCTTGAACCGCTTGATGCCGCTGATCTTCTCGTCCAGGAAGCGAACCTCGCCCTCGGTCGGCTGGTAGACGCCGGTCACCACGTTGAAGACCGTGGTCTTTCCCGCGCCGTTCGGGCCGATGAGGGCGAAGATCTCTCCCTCGTTGACGGTGAGGTTCACCTCGCGCAGTGCCGTGACACCGCCGAACCGCATGACGAGGCCCCTCAACTCCAGCATGGCGCGACCAGCGCGTTCCGCCTGGACCGCCTCGGAGTTCTTACCTTCCGGATTCACCTCGGCCGGATTCACCTCGGTGCTCACTTGGAAGCCACCTCCTCACCGTGCGACTCGGGCCCGGGAACCTCGGCTCCGAGCGTACCCATCCCGCCTGACCCCTCTTTCAGCTCCGCCTTGCGTTGGCGCGATGGCAGCAGACCCTCCGGACGGAAGATCATCAGCGCCACGAGCACCGCACCGAAGATCAGCATGCGGTATTCCTGCAGGCCGCGGAACCGCTCGGGCAGCCACGCCACCACGAAGGCTCCCAGCATGACACCCGGCAGGTTGCCCGCGCCGCCCATGACCACCGCGGCCAGGATCGTCGCCGACAGCAGGAACTGGAAGTCGTTCGGGTTGATCGAGATGGCCTTCGCCGCCCACAGCACGCCCATCAGGCCACCGATGGAGGCACCGATGGCGAAGGCGAGCATCTTGAAGCGGAACGTCGGCACGCCCATGACCTCGGCCGCGTCCTCGTCCTCACGGATCGCCGCCCAGGCACGCCCGACCCGGCTCTTCTCCCAGCGCTTCACCAGGATGATCACAACGACGGCGAGCGCGACCAGCAGGTAGTAGTAGGGCCGCGGGTCCAGCACGCCGTATTTGAATGGATCGACCCCGAACACCTCGGAGAAGTTGAAGCCCAGGAAGTGGAAGTCCTCGACGCTCGGCGGGTGCGGGATGCCGCGGATGCCGTTCGGGCCGCCGATCTCGTCGGTGTTGCGGGCGGTGATGCGAATGATCTCACCGAAGCCCAGCGTGACGATCGCCAGATAGTCACCGCGCAACCGCAGTGTCGGAGCGCCCAGGGTGAGGCCCGACAGGGCGCAGATCCCGATGCCGACCAGCATGATGAGCCAGAAGTTCCAGCCCAGTCTGGTGCCGAGCAGCGCCATCGCGTAGCCGCCGACCGCGTAGAACGCGACGAAGCCCAGGTCGAGCAGGCCCGCCTGGCCGACCACCACGTTCAGGCCGATCGCCAGGACCACGTACGTCCCGATCGGGAAGAACAGGATGCTCGCCCAGTCGGTGTAGGGCGACATGAAGGGGGCGAGGCTCTCCGAGGGCAGCAGCAGCGCCGCGACGATCAGGAGCACATAGAGGATCCAGCGCTGCCAGCCAGGTGTGGTCTGCCAGCGATCGTGCATGACGTCACCGAAGCGGCCGAGACCCGTACGGAAACTTGCCAGGGGATTCTTCTGGTTCATGCGCGCGCCTGCTGGAGTGATTCACCGAGGATGCCGGTGGGGCGGAACATCAGGACCAAGATGAGGATGGTGAAGGAGATCACGTGTTTCCAGTCGGAGCCGAAGAAGATGGCTCCGTAGTTCTCCACCAGCCCGAGCGTGATTCCGCCGACCAGAGCGCCTCGCAGGTTACCGATACCGCCCAGGACCGCCGCGGTGAACGCCTTGATACCGAAGAGGAATCCGACGTAGTAGTGCGTGTTCTCATATGAGATCAGGTAGAGCGCTCCCGCCACGCCGGCCATGCTGCCACCGACGAGGAAGGTCATCCGCACGACCCTGTTGATGTCGACACCCATCAGGACGGCCGCCTCGGGGTTCTGCGCGGTGGCGCGGATACCCCGGCCGATCTTCGTCCGGTTCACCAGGGCGTCCAGCGCGATCATCATGCCGATGGCGGCGACGATGACGAAGACCTGGTCGACCCGGACCGTGTGGCCGAAGATCGAGAAAAGCTCGGTCCGCTCCATGATGCGGGGCAGGGCCATCTGGATCCTGCCCTGCTCGGGACGGTTGAAGACGTTCGGGATCACCAGGAGCGCGAACAGCTCCTGCAGGAAGATCGAGGCGCCGATCGCCGAGATCAGCGCCGCCAGCCGGGAGGCGCCGCGCTTGCGCAGCGGCCGGTAGGCGATGCGCTCCAGCCCCACCGCGACGGTCGCCGAGGCGATCATGCCGGCCAGGATCATCGCGACGACGAGGCCGACCAGCGCGATGCCCGTGAGGGGGGAGTTGATGCCGAACACGAACGGTACGAGCATCGCACCGAAGGTCCCGATCATGAAGACTTCGGAATGCGCAAAGTTGATCAGCCGCAGCACGCCGTACACCATCGTGTAGCCGAGCGCGATCAGGGCATAGATCGATCCGAAGGAGAGGCCGTCGATCGTCGCCGGCCAGAACAGATTGATGAAGTCATTGAGCACTAGGGTTTACCACTTCTAGCGGGGGTCGCCTGCACGTCCGGGTAGCACACCGCCTCCAGCGGAATCTCGTGGATTCGGCGGAATCCCGTGGACTCTGCGGAATCTCGTGGATTCAGCGGAATCCCGCGGATTCTCTGGAGGCGCGAGAGGAGCGGGAACGCATTCGCGGCGTTCCCGCTCCCCGCGCGTCGGCTACCTAAATCTCCTTCAGCGCTCGACTAGCCCAGCTTGGCCTCGTTGGCCTTGCCCAGCAGGCCGATGGCACCGTCCTTGACCTGGTAGATGTAGATGTCCTTCGCCGAGACCTCACCGTTGGCCTCGAACTTGACCTGCTTCGAGACACCCGCGAAGTCCACCGTGGCGATGAACTCGTTGATCTTGTCGGAAGTGACGTTGCCCGCCTTGATCGCCTCGACGAAGACCGTCGCGGCGTCGTAGCCCTCGGCCGCGTAGATGGCCGGGTCGGCGCTGTAGGCGGCCTTGTAGGCGTCGGCGAAGCCCTTCACCTTCTCGTCGGTGACGTCCGGGGTGGCGATGTAGCAGGGGCAGCCCACCAGGGCGCCCTCGGCGTTGTCGGCACCGGCGCCGTCGATCAGGCCCTTGTCCAGCGAACCGTCGCCGGAGAGGAACTTCGCGGTCACGCCCTTGTCGCGGAGCTGCTTGAGCAGGTTGCCGCCCGCGGCGTAGTAACCACCGAAGAAGATCGCTTCGGGCTTGGACGCCGCGACCTTGTTCACCACGGAGGAGAAGTCGCTCTCGGCCGGGTCGAGCGAGTCGGTCTCGGGCTTCACGCCCTTGGCCTCGAGCTCCGCCTTGACGGCGTCGGCGAGCGGCTTGCCGTACTCGGACTTGTCGTCGATCACGAAGACCTTCTTCGCGGCGACGCCTTCCGCGATGAAGGCGCCGATGCCGGGGCCCTGGACGCTGTCGCTCGGCAGCACGCGGTGCCAGAACTTCCAGCCGTTCGTCGACAGCGCGGCGTTGGTGGCGGAGGCCGAGACGCTCGGCAGCTTCGCCTCCTCCAGCACCGGAGCCACCTGGGCGGACTCACCGGAGAACGCGGGGCCGATCATCGCGACGATCTTGTCGGTCTTGATGGCCTGCTGAGCCAGGGCGACGGCCTTCGACGGGTCCGCCTGGCTGTCATATTCAACCAGCTCGATCTTCACAGCCGGGTTGGTCTTGTTGTACTCGTCAATGGCGAGCTTCGCACCGTTCCTGGGGGGAATGACGATGCCGGCGTTTGCGCCGGTCAGGTCTCCCATGAAGCCAATCTTGACGGTACCGGGGGCGGCAGCACTGGAGCCACCCTCAGCCGGCGTGGCCTCCGTACCACCGCTGCCACAGGCAGCGAGACCGAGGGTGAGCGCCACACCGGCGGCAAGCACTCCACCGAGGCGTGCAGTCTTAAGCCGCAAGGTTGCCTTCCTTTCGCCCGGTCCCTCGTCAGGACCGAGTTCACAGATACCCTTCCCTGGCGGGTGGCCAGGGGTTGTGTCGGTTAGTACAACTAGCGGATGTCACGGGTCGATACAGGACGGCCCACCGTTACCGCTTCGTTATTACACCGATCCTTTTCGGCTATCAGACACAAAAGCCGTGGTCACTGGCGACCTCACGGCTTCCGCGGGGGGTCACCCCGGCCGTCCGGAGGCCCTCCGGCGCCCCTGAGGCGCGTCCTGCGGCCACCCGACGACCCTCTACCCCAAAAAGGGTCAAAACGCCCGATCAGGCCTCAGGGGCCTGCGTCTCGGGCTCCGTTCCGTCGGTCACCACGATCTGCGCCACCTGTCGCATGCTCAGCCTGCGATCCATCGACGCCTTCTGGATCCATCGGAACGCCTGCGGCTCGCTCCACCCGTGGCGCTCCATCAGCAGCCCCTTGGCCCGCTCCACCAGCTTGCGCGTCTCCAGCCGCTCCGAGAGCGTCCCGACCTCCCGCTCCAGCGCGGCGATCTCCTGATGCCTGCTCACCGCCATCTCGATCGCCGGAACCAGGTCCGACTTGGTGAACGGCTTCACGAGGTACGCCATCGCTCCGGCGTCCCTCGCCCGCTCGACCAGGTCCCGCTGGGAGAAGGCGGTGAGGATGAGACACGGCGCGATCCGCTGCGACACGATCTGCTCGGCCGCCGAGATCCCGTCCAGGATGGGCATCTTCACATCCAGGATCACCAGATCCGGCCGCTGCTCCATCGCCAGCTTGACCGCGGACTCCCCGTCTCCGGCCTCCGCGACGACCGCATACCCCTCCTCCTCCAGCATCTCCTTGAGGTCGAGGCGGATCAACGCCTCGTCTTCCGCGATCACCACTCGCCGCTGCGTACTCACGAGCAAGAGAGTACCGACGTCCGCTAGATTGAGACCACGCCGGTGCCCGAGAGTGATCTACTTCTAGGTAAGCTCTTCACTGGTACGTAAGATCCGGACAAAAACGGAAAAATGCCCCGATAGACCAATCGGCAGAGTCGATGGACTCAAAATCCATTCAGTGTGGGTTCGAATCCCACTCGGGGCACCATGTTCGACTCGGCCGTCCGAGGTCGGCCGATGCGGACTTCTCCCGCGCGGCGTCGAGACGCCGGAAAACCACCTGGGGCGGTGACCCCGCCCGTCTCCTGTGAAAACCCCGGAGCCCTCCTCCGGGCGAGTGGGCGAGCCGGCGCTCCCGCCCGCCCCCGCGAAAACCGTCGGCCCCGCCCTCCGTCCACCTTCGCGGACCGGCACTCCGAGGCCCGAGGCGTCCTGGAGGGACCGGCGGGAGACGGCGTACCACCGACTTCGGCTTCCCAGGCACGAATGCGGGCTCCGCGGGCGGAGTAGGTTGCTCGCAAGTCGTGTCA
Organism: Streptosporangium sp. NPDC049046; assembly: GCF_040649155.1. NCBI lineage: Bacteria > Bacillati > Actinomycetota > Actinomycetes > Streptosporangiales > Streptosporangiaceae > Streptosporangium > Streptosporangium sp. NPDC049046. The sequence goes on from NZ_JBEZEZ010000001.1 coordinate 123,007, forward strand.
GACGGCGTAACGAGAGGTGGCGGCATGGAAGCTGCGGGGAACGGCCAGGCCGGGCGGGGTGAACTCGGCGTCGGGTTCGGTGCCGGGCGGGTGCGTCTTCCGGAGCGGGTGAGGCTCAGCGGGCACGGGGTGGTGCTGCGGGAGTGGGAGGACGGCGACCTGACGGCGATGGTGAAGCTGTTCGACGACCCGCAGGTGGCGTACTGGACGCCGCTCGTCTCTCCGTTCGACTTCGAGGCGGCGCGCGCCTATCTGGAGCGTGCCAGGCAGCGGCGGGCGTCCGGGGAGCGGATACAACTGGCGATCACCGTGGACGGAGGCGAGCCGGCCGGCGAGGTGCTGCTGATGATGAGCGGGCTCGGTCTGGACGTCGCGGAGATCGGCTACAGCCTGGGAGCCGCCTACCGAGGGCGAGGGCTCGCCTCGGAGGCGGTACGGGTGATGACGGAGTTCGCCAGGAGGACGGTGCGTGTCTCACGGCTGCTGCTGGAGATCGAGGACGCCAACGCGGCGAGCGTGGCGGTGGCCCGTGCGGCGGGGTACCACCTCACCGACGCGCCACCGGTCCCCACGGAGGAAAAGGGACGATCAATCATGTTGCGGACATGGGAGTACGAGGAGCCCCAGACTCGCGGATAAGTCGTGTGTGTTGTTGATCTCGACTCGGTCCGACAGATATGTATGAATGTCATTAATCACGAGGAAAGGTAAGCGGTCTGGAGAGATCCGACGCGCTCCCCGGCCGCGGAGCCCGTCTCAGCCCCACCCCCCGAAAGTGAGCCACGTTGACGTCCTCGCCTGGCCAATCCCTGAGCAGCACCCAGCTTTCCGACGCCAAGCGAGCACTACTGGAGAAACGGCTGCGCCGCCGCGCGCCGGACCCGGTGTTCACGATCCCCCGTCGCCCCCCGGGGCGGGGGGCGCCGCTGTCCTTCGGGCAGGAGCGGCTGTGGTTCATGGACCAGTTCGCTCCCGGCACCGCCGCGTACACGATCCCGATGACGTTGCGGTTGACGGGGCCGCTGGACGTCGCGGCGCTGGAGCGGGCGATCGCGGCGGTGGTCGCCAGGCACGAGAGCCTGCGGACGCGTTTCCCCCCCGACGAGGACGGGCGCCCGACCGCGGTGGTGGAGGAGCGGGTCGAGGTACCGCTGGAGAGGGCCGAGGCGGACGGCGAACGGTCCGCGATACGGCTGGTGAGCGACGCGGCCGCGCTGCCGTTCGACCTGGCGCGGGGGCCGCTGCTGCGGACGCTGCTGGTACGGGTGGGCGGCGGGAACGCCGACCCCCCTGGCGCTCCGGACGCGGCGAAAGCCGGGAAGCCGAGAGAAGGCGGGACCGCGGAGGACACCGCGGGCGCCGAGGATCACGTGCTGCTGGTGGCGCTGCACCACATCTGTGGTGACGGCTGGTCCACCGACATCCTCGCCGACGAGCTGGGGGCCTGCTACGCGGGGACGGAGCTTCCCGGGCCGCCGTTGCAGTACGGCGACTACGCGCTGTGGCAGCGGGAACGGCCGGTCTCCGAGGCCGCCCTGGCCTACTGGCGGTCGCGGCTCGCCGGGGTGGTGCCGCTGGAGCTTCCGCTGGACGGGCGACGGCGGGGCGAGCAGACGTTCGCGGGAGCCTCGCACGGTTTCACGCTGGGACCGGAACTGGTGGAAGGGCTGACGCGGCTGGCACGGGAGTCCGGCGCGACCCTGTACATGGTTCTGCTCGCGGCCTACCAGGTGCTGCTCGGCCGGTACGCGCGCCAGGACGACTTCGCGATCGGCTCCCCGGTGGGCGGGCGCCCCCGGCGGGAGCTGGAGAGCGTGATCGGCATGTTCGTGAACGTGCTCGCGATGCGCGCGGACCTGTCGGGCGACCCGGGGTTCCTGGAGCTGCTGGAGAGGGTCAGGCGGACCACGACGGAGGCGTACGAGCACCAGGAGCTGCCGTTCGAGCAGCTGGTCGGGGAGCTGGGCATCGAGCGGGACGTGAGCAGGTCTCCGGTGTTCCAGGCGGTGTTCGCGCTGCAGAGCTACGGGCGCAGGGAGGGGACGCGCTGGCCGGGGTTGTCGGTGGAGCCCTTCGACTTCGAGGCGAGGGCGACGCGTTTCGACCTGGAGCTGTTCCTGAGCGAGCAGCCGGACGGGATGGGCGGGCTCTTCGTCTACAACCGCGACCTGTTCGACGCGGCCACGATCGAGGGGATGGCCGCGCAGCTGGAGACGCTGCTGGGAGCGGTGACGGCCACTCCGGCGGCGCGGATCTCGGAGCTGGACGTCCTTCCCGCCGAGGAGCGGGACCGGGTGCTGGCGTGCGCGGCGGGTCCCGGGGAGCCGTACCCGGACGGGGCGACGCTGGGCGGGATGTTCGAGGCGCAGGTGGCCAGGACGCCGGGGGCGGTGGCGCTGGAGTTCGAGGACGAACACCTGACGTACGCGCAGCTGGAGGCGCGGGCCAACCGGCTCGCGCACCGGCTGCGCGGGCTGGGGGTGGGGCCGGGCTCGCTGGTGGCGGTGTGCGCGGAGCGGTCGGTCGAGCTGGTGGTGGCGCTGCTGGGGGTGGTGAAGGCCGGGGGTGCGTACGTGCCGCTGGATCCGGAGTATCCGCCCGAGCGGCTGGCGTTCATGCTGGCCGACGCGGCGGTGCCGGTGCTGCTCGCGCAGCGGGCGGTGCTCGACGTAATCCCCGAGGATCCGGGGGGCGCGCCTCCCGCCGGCTCGGTGGACACCCTCGCGGATGCGGAGGCCGCGAGGATGCCCCGGGACGGCGGGATGACGACGGTCGTCCTGGACGATCCGCTGGACGGGCCGGACACGCCCGTGGAGCCGTCGGCGACCTCGGCCGACGCGGCGTACATGATCTACACCTCGGGGTCGACGGGACGGCCCAAGGGGGTGCCCAACACGCACGGGGGCATCCGCAACCGGCTGGGCTGGATGCAGGACGTCTACGGGCTGACCGGCGACGACGCGGTGGTGCAGAAGACCCCGGCGGGTTTCGACGTGTCGGTGTGGGAGTTCTTCTGGCCGCTGGTGACGGGCGCGCGGCTGGTGCTGGCCCGTCCCGGCGGGCACAGGGACGCGGCGTACCTGCGGGACCTGATCGTGGACCGCGGGGTGACGACGGCGCATTTCGTCCCCTCGATGCTCGCGGCGTTCCTGGAGGAGGAGGGCGTCGAGGCGTGCGGGTCGCTGCGCCGGGTGGTGTGCAGCGGCGAGGAGCTCACGGCGCACGTGGCCGAACGCTTCTTCGCGCGGCTGCCGGGGACGGGGCTGTACAACCTGTACGGGCCGACGGAGGCGGCGATCGACGTGAGCCTGTGGCGGTGCCGCCCGGGTGACGCGACGGTGCCGATCGGGCACCCGGTGCGGAACACCTCGCTGTACGTGCTGGACCGCCACCTGCGGCCGGTGCCCTTCGGGGTTCCCGGTGAGCTGCACATCGGCGGGACGCAGGTGGCGGTGGGCTATCACGCCCGGCCCGGCCTGACGGCGGAGCGGTTCGTACCCGACCCGTTCGGGACGGCGGGGGCACGCCTGTACCGGACGGGCGACCTCGTGCGGCTCCGCCGCGACGGCGCGATCGAGTTCCTGGGGCGGATCGACCACCAGGTGAAGATCCGCGGGCAGCGGATCGAGCTGGGCGAGATCGAGACGGTGCTGCGCGGGCTCGCAGGGGTGCGCGAGGCGGTGGTGACGGTGCGGGAGGACGGCGCGCCGGGCGACAGGCGGCTGGTCGCGTACGTGGTGCCCACCGTCGCGACGGCCGGCACGACAGGGGACGATCCGGCGAGGGCGGAACCGAGCGGGACCGCAGCCAACAGGACGGCGCCGGACGGGACGGCGCCGGGCGAGACAGGAGCGAGCGGGACGGCGCCAGGCGGGACGGTGCTGGACGGGACGGTGCTGGACGGGACGGAGTTGCGGCGGGCGTTGAAGGTGACGCTGCCCGAGCACATGGTGCCCTCGGCCTTCGTGGTGCTGGACGCGCTGCCGCTGAGCCCGAACGGCAAGCTGGATCGCGGAGCGCTGCCCGCGCCGGAGCGGCGGGTTGCCGAGGCGGCGGGAGCAGGTGCCGAGCCGCGGACGCCGGTGGAACGGGCGATCGCCGACATCTGGCGTGAACTGCTCGACGTGGAGTCGGTCGGCGCCGACGGTGACTTCTTCGAGTTGGGCGGTCACTCGCTCGTCGCGATCCAGGCGGTGGCGCGGATGCGCAAGGCGCTGCCGGTGGTCGGCGGGCGCGCGGTCGGGGTGATGGACCTGTTCAAGCATCCGACGGTGCGCGAACTGGCGGCCCTGGTGGAGCGGCCCGCGGGTCCCGCGGGGCCGCGCAGCCTGCTGTACGAGCTGACCAGGCCGGGACCCGCGCTGATGACGTACGTGTGCATACCGTACGGCGGCGGCAGTCCGCTGATCTTCCAGCCGCTCGCCGACGCGCTTCCCGACGGGTGCTCGCTGCACGCGCTCGCCTTCCCCGGGCACGACCCCGGGTTGCCCGACGAGGAGACCAGGCCGATCGACGAGGTCGCGGACCTGTGCGTGACCGAGATCCTGCAGAACGTCGAGGGCCCCCTCGCCCTGTACGGGCACTGCGGCATCGGCGGCGCGCTCGTGGTGGAGGTGGCGCGGCGGCTGGAGGAGCGGGGCCGCGCGCTGGAGGCGGTGTACATCGGGGCGATCTTCCCGTTCGCCAAGCCCAGGGGCAGGATCGCCGGGCCGCTGGCGCGGCTGACGCGCTACGATCGGTTGCGCGGCGACCGGGTGTACGAGAACCGGATGAGGTCGATGGGCACCGACATCTCCGGGCTCGACGACGAGCAGATCCGGTTCATGGTGCGCAACCAGCGGCGTGACACCCTCATCGCGGAGGAGATCTTCACGCGGGTGCTGGCCGAACGAGTGGAGCGGCTGCGGGCACCGGTGATCTCGGTGGTGGGCGAGCAGGACCCGACGACCGACTACTACCAGGAGCGTTACCGGGAGTGGCACTTCCTGAGTGACACCACGGCGCTGGTGATCCTGGACGAGGCGGGCCACTATTTCCTGAAATATCGTGCTGCGGAGCTGTCGGAGATCCTCACCAACACCCACATCGCGATGGGGTACGGCGCGGCCGGCACGCTCGACCGGCCCTCGCGGGGTCCCGGGGCCGGCTGGTGGGTCGAGGAGGTCTCCGTCCTGCCCCCCGCCCCGGATGCGGAGAAGGACGCCGCCGCGCCCGGGGAACCGTCCGCCACGAAGGAGGAGACCACCGCTCCCAGGGAGGCATCCGCTCCCGAGCGACCCATCGCACGGGAGAGACCGGCCGCTCGGGAGAAACCGGCCGGAGCCACGGCGCGGACCGGGACACAGGGCGGGACACAGGGCGGGACACAGGGCGGGACACAGGGCGGGACACAGGGCGGGACACAGGGCGGGACACGGATGAAGGCGCCGCCGCCGAGCCTGCGGCGGTTCCTGGTGGTGGCGGGGTTCCAGCTGGTGTCGATGGTGGGCACCGCGGTCACCGACTTCGCGATCCCGGTGTGGATCTACCTGACCACCGGGTCACTGGTGGACTTCGCCCTGTTCGTCGCGTTGTCGATCATGCCGGGAGTGGTGATCGCGCCGCTCGCGGGGGCGATCGTCGACCGGTCGAGCCGTCGCTCGATGATGATCCTCGGCAACTGCATGGCCGGGGGCACCCAGCTCGTCCTGGGCGCCCTGTTCTGGACGGGCACGCTGGAGATCTGGCACATCTATCCGCTCACCGCGTGCCTGTCGATCGCGCTGATCTTCCAGCGGCTCGGCTTCACCACCGCGCTCCCCCAGCTCGTCCCCAAGGAGTACATGGGGCACGCGGCCGGGGTGGTGCAGATGGTGATCGGCACCGCGCAGTTCGCCGCACCGCTGCTGGCCGTCGCGCTGCTGTCCGGCATCGGCCTGGGCGGCATCCTCGTCGTCGACGTGGCGAGTTTCCTCCTGGTGCTGGGCGCCCTGCTGCTCATCCGCTTCCCCGACACGATGGCGCACTCGCCCAGGGAACCGCTCTCGAAGGAGATCGCGCAGGGATTGCGGATGTCGATCGGCAACCGCCACCTGCGGGCGGCGATGATCTACTTCGCCTCGCTCAACGTGATGCTCGCGGCGCTGCTGCTCTCGATAACCCCGTTGGTGCTGTCGTTCTCCACGCTGACCGTCGCCGGGCAGATCTCCTTCGTCGGCGGCCTGGGTGGGGCGCTGGGCGGCATGGTGATCGCGCTGTGGGGCGGGCCGAAGCGGCGGCGGATGCGCGGGGTGATGCTGGCGACGCTGGGACTCTCGGTCTTCGCGGTGATCACCGGGTTGCGGCCCTCGGCGTGGGTGGTGGGCATCGGGGCGTTCGGCCTGTGGGGCTGCCTGTCGATCGTGAACGGCACCTTCCTGACGATCATCCACACGAAGGTGCCCCAGCGTTTCCACGGCCGCGTGCAGTCGCTCAACCAGATGGTGTCGTGGTCGACGCTGCCGATCGGCATGGCGGTGGTCGCGCCGCTGGGCGAGCGACTGCTCAACCCGCTGCTGGTGCCCGGCGGCGCGCTCGCACCGACGGTCGGCTCGGTGATCGGCGTCGGGCCCGGCCGTGGCGTGGCGCTCATGTACATCGTGCTGGGCCTGGGCATCGCGGTGCACGTGCTGATCTCGATGCGCACGCGGGTGCTGTCGACGTTCGACGACGAGATGCCGGACGCCCCGGCGGACGACCTGGTCGGCGCCCAGATCCTGCGGGAGCGGGCGGGCAACCGGGTGAGCGTGGCCTGGACCGCCCCCGCGTTCGCCAAGGCGATCACCATGCCGCTGTCGCCGGAACGCGCGCAGGTGCTGCTGCGCACCCCGTATCCGGACGCGGAGGTGCGGGAGGTCGTGCTGCGCACCGGCGGGGAGATCAGCGCGGTGTACGAGGTGAGGTGCGCCGACCGCGACCTCATCGTGAAGATCTACCCCGATGTGCTGACGGCGCGGCTGCACAAGGAGGTGCACGTCTACGAGCTGCTGCGCGGCAGCGGCGCCTCCTGTCCCGAGATGGTGCACTGGGACGTCTCGCGACGCGACCTGCCGCACGCGTACGCGGTGATGACGAAGGTTCCCGGCCGTCCGCTGTCGGAGGTCTCCGGCGGGCTCTCGGCTGAGGAGATCGCGGGTCTGTACCGGGAGATGGGCCGCACGCTGCGGGCGGTGCACGGGGTTCGGGTGGAGAGGTTCGGGCCGATCGACGGGCCGCAGGAGAGCTCCAACGAGGCGTACGTGGGCGGGCAGCTGGACCTGAGGCTCGCGCAGTTCGTCGAGTTCGGCGGGGATCCCGAGCTGCACGCGGAGCTGAGCGCCCACGTGCGGCGCGACCGCCACCTCCTGACGCGCTGCGACGCGCCCGTGCTGTGCCACAACGACTTCCACGAGCGCAACGTCATGGTCGCCGGGAGCGAAGGCCCCGGTAGCCCGCTGCGGATGACGGGGGTCATCGACATGGAGAACGCGCTGGGCGGCGACCCGCTGATGGACCTGGCGCGGACCGACTACTTCGCGGTCAGGGGTGACGCGGAACGTCGGCGGTACCTGCTTGAGGGGTACGGCGACCTGCCCGGCGACTGGCCGGAGCGCCTCGCGTTCTACCGGCTCTGCCACGCCCTGGAGCAGTGGCACTGGCTGGCCACCCTGGGCGAGACCGCCGCCCTGCCCGTGATCGCGGAACAGCTTCGTGAGTGTCTCAAGGAGAAGGTGTGACAGACGTCTTTCCCGCCTCGTTCGCCCAGGAGCGGATCTGGTTCCTGCACGAGCTCCTGCCGGACCTGGCCGTGTACAACATCCCCGTCCGCCTGGAGGCGACCGACCTGCGGCCGGTGGACCCCGATCTCCTGGAGCGGGCCCTGGCGGTGCTCGCGAACAGGCACGAGTCGATGCGGACGTCGTTCGAGCTGCGCGACGAGCAGGTCGTGCAGACGATCGCGGACCGGGTGCCGGTCTCGGTGGCCAGGACCGACCTTTCCGGGCTGCCCCCACGGGAGGCGGCCGAGGAGTTCGAGCGGGTCGCGGCGCGGGAGGCGCGCGCGCCGTTCCGGCTGGACGAGGCCCCGCTCTGGCGGGTGCGGCTGGTGACGATGGGCGGCGAGGAGTGCCGGCTGCTGCTCGTCCTGCACCACACGATCTTCGACGCCTGGTCGTCGACCATCCTGTGGCGGGAGCTGGTGGAGGTCTACCAGGCGCTGCGCGAGGACCGCGACCCCAAGCTGCCCGAGCTGGCGATCCAGTACGCCGACTACGCGGTCTGGCAGCGCGACCGGCTGGGCGGCGGCGAACTGGACGGCGACCTGGCCTACTGGCGGGAGCGGTTGCGCGGCAGCGTACCGCTGGAGCTGCCGTCCGACCGGCCGCGCCCCGCGGAGATGAGATACACCGGCTCGGTGCTGGACTTCGCGGTGCCGGAGGAGCTCACCGAGCGGGTGGGCGCGCTGGCGAGAGGGCGGAACACCACGCCGTTCACGGTGCTGCTCACCGCGTTCTCGGTGCTGCTGGCGCGCTGGAGCGGGCGCGATGACGTCGTGGTGGGCTCCCCCGTCGCCGGCCGGGAGCTGCCGGAGCTGGACGCGCTGATCGGCATGTTCGTCAACACGCTGCCGCTCCGCACCGACCTGGGCGGCGACCCCGCGTTCGACGAGGCGCTGGACCGGGTCCGCACGACCGTGCTCGAGGCGTTCGACCACCAGAACGTGCCGTTCGCGAAGCTCGTGGAGGCGGTGAGCCCGCCCCGCGACCCCGGCAGGACGCCGCTGTTCCAGGTGGGGTTCAACCAGATCGCGGTGGACGCGCGCGGCCGGTACGGCAACGGCACCTCCAAGGCCGATCTCACCATGGAGCTCCACAATCCGGACGGCAGGCTGGAGGGCTGGGTCGAGTACAGCACGGACCTGTTCGACGAGGACACGATCCGCCGCCTGGTGTCGGCGTACCTGACGCTGCTCGGCGCGGCCGTCGACGACCCGGGGCTGCCGATCTCCCGGCTGCCGCTGCTGGACGGGGCCGAGCGTGCCCGTCTGCTGTCCTCCTGGCACGGCCCCGAGGCCGCCTACCCGCAGCGCTGCCTGCACGAGCTGATCGCCGAGCGTGCGCGGCGGACGCCGGACGCCCCCGCGGTCGTCTCCTCGGAGGGGACGCTCACCTACGGGCGGCTTGAGGAGCGGGCGAACGCGCTGGCCCGGCGGCTGCGCGAGCGCGGGGTGGGGGCGGAGAGCCCGGTCGCCGTGTGCCTGCCGAGGAGCGCCGAGCTGATCGTGGCGCTGCTCGCGGTGCTGAAGACCGGTGGCTGCTACGTGCCGCTCGACCCGGAGTATCCGAAGGAGCGGCTGGGGCTCATGCTGGCCGACTCGGGGACCCGTCTGCTGCTGACCCGCGCGACGCTGGTGGAGCGGCTGCCGTCCAACCATCCCCCGGCGATCCTGCTCGACGCGATGCCCTCGGGCGGAACGTCCGAGTTCGTCCCCGACCCCGTCTCCCCGGACTCGCCCGCCTACGTGATCTACACCTCGGGGTCGACGGGGGTGCCCAAGGGGGTGGTGGTGCCGCACCGCGGGGTGGTGAACCTGGTCACCGCCCTGGGGTTCACCGAGCGGGAGCGGATGCTGCTGCTCACCTCGCTGTCGTTCGACATCGCGGCGCTGGAGATCTTCGGCCCGCTCACGGCGGGCGGCGCGGTGGTGCTCGCTCCCCCGTACGGCACGGGCCGGCTGGGCGAGCTGGTGGCGGAGGCGGGGGTGACGACGGTGCAGGCGCCGCCGTCGGTGCTGGAGGAGATCCTGGAACGGCTGCCCGCGGGGCTGCCGCGCGTGTTCAGCGGCGGGGAGCCCCTCCCGGTGTCGCTCGCCGGGCGGATCCACCGGGTCACCGACGAGCTGTGGAACCTCTACGGGCCGACGGAGACGACGATCTGGTCGTTCGCGCACCGGGTGCCGAAGGGCACGGAGTCGATGTCGATCGGCATGCCGGTCGCGGGCACCACCGCGTACGTGCTGGACGAGGCGATGGAGCCGGTGCCCTCCGGTGTGGTGGGGGAGCTGTTCCTGGGCGGCGACGGGGTCGCCCGCGGCTACCGGGGGCGGCCTGGGCTCACCGCCGAGCGGTTCGTCCCCGACCCGTTCGGCCGGGGTGGGCGTCTCTACCGGACGGGTGACCTCGTGCGGCGGCTGCCCGACGGCACCCTGGAGTTCCTCGGACGCGCGGACGACCAGGTGAAGGTGCGAGGGGTGCGGATCGAGCTGGGCGAGGTGGAGGCGGCGCTGACGGCCTACCCGGGGGTGCGCCGGGCGGTCGCCGCGGTCAGGGAAGACGCCCCCGGCGGCCGGGCGCTGGTCGCGTACCTGGACATGGACACGGACGCCGAGACGGGCGCGGGCGCCGAGAGGGGCGCGGAGGCGACGGCCGGGGAGCTCAGGGCGTTCCTGGCGACGCGGCTGCCCGCCACGATGGTGCCGAGCCTCTTCGTGCCGGTACGGGATTTCCCGAAGCTGCCCAACGGCAAGCTCGACCGCGCCTCGCTGCCCTCCCCCGTCTCCGAGGAGGTCCCGGCGGCACCCACGAGACCGGGCACGGCGAGCGAGGAGCTGGTGCACGAGATCTGGTGCGAGGTGCTGGGCAGGAGCGGCATCGGGATCGACGACGACTTCTTCGACGTCGGCGGGCACTCGCTGCTCGGTACCAAGGTCGTCGCCAGGATCTGCTCGACGGTGGGCGTCGACCTGCCGCTCAACGCCCTGTTCACCACGCGCTCGGTCCGCGGGCTCGCGCTGGTGGTCGAGGAGTGCCTGGCCGCCGAGATCGACCGGCTCACGGACGAGGAGGCCGAGCGGATCGCCGAGGAGTACGACCACAATGACGGCGGGGTGAACTAGGACCGAAATAGGCATTTAGGACACTTGCTCTTGGTAGCCTCCGGCCACGGCCGGTGTCCACGGAGTGAGACGCTTCACGACGCACGGAAGCGGTAGGTCACCTTCCGTTCACCGGATCGCCACCAACTGCGGCGATCCCGGAGCGTCACGACGCTCGAAGATCTTCCCCTACGGCCGAAACCGGCATTACGCCACACGTTTAACTTTCAATCCTTGACTGTCCGATGACGCAAATAATAGGAATGACCTGGCTTATAGCTTGTGAATACTTGGCAGGGCAAAAACCCTGTTTGGGGCTATGGGGGGTGGATGCTCGAAGCGATGCGGGGGGACTCGTCGTCCGCCTCTTTGCCCGGTCCGTCATTCACCTCACCGGCTCCCGCGCCCGTCGCCTGGACGACCGGGCCACCCCACATCGCCCCGGACGCGCTGCTGTGCGACCTGATCGTCGCCCAGGCGGCGCGTACGCCCTCCGCGCCGGCGATCCGCCAGTGGGACGCCGGCCTCACCTACCGCGAACTGGTCGACGCCGCCACCACGCTCGCGCTGCGATTACGTGCCCTCGGGGTGGGCCCTGAGGATCGGGTCGGGCTCTGCGCCAGGCGCACACCGCTGATGACCGTCGCCGCCCTCGGCATCATGATGGCGGGCGGCGCGTACGTCCCACTCGACCCCGCGCATCCACGCCGGCGACTCGACGAGGTCCTCGACGACGCGGGCATCGCGGTCGTCGTGGCCGACGGCCACGGCCGCACGATGCTGGACGGATGCGGGCGCCCCCTGGTCGAGCCGGAGACGGGCGTCGCGGCCGTGTCCGAAATTACTTCCGGAACCGCCTCCGGGCCCTCTGCCGTAACGGGGACGGGAAGCGGCGAGAACGTCGGCGGCGGTCCTGCGCTGCCGGGGAACGCCGCCTATGTTCTGTACACGTCCGGATCGACCGGGCGGCCCAAGGGCGTGGTGGTGAGCCACGCCTCCGCGGTCGCGTTCGCCTCCGCCGCGACGGCCCACTTCGGCCTGGACGGCACATGCCGGTCGATCGCGTTCTCCGCACTCGGCTTCGACGTCTCGGTGCTCGACATGCTCGCGCCGCTCACCGTGGGCGGCTGCGTGCAGCTGGTGCCGGACGAGGACAGGACCGACCCGGCGCGGCTGCAGCGGTTCCTGGAGGCGCACGACGTCACCTGGGGGTTCATCCCGCCCGCGCTGCTGCCGCTGGTCGACCCGGCACGGCTGCCGCACCTGCGTGACCTGATCACGGCCGGGGAGCCGCCGGGTCCCGAGCAGGTGGCCCGCTGGTCGGCGCACACCCGTTTCCACAACTGGTACGGCCCCACGGAGACGACCGTCTGCGTGGTCGGCACCGAGCTGTCGGGGACCTGGGAGCGTTCGCTGCCGATCGGGCACCCCCTGCGCGGCTGCCGGGCGCACGTCCTGGACGAGGACATGCGCGAGTGTCCCGTCGGCGTCCCCGGCGAGCTGTACATCGGCGGGCCTCAGGTGAGCCGCGGCTACCTGGGCCTGCCCGGCATGACGGCCGAGAGGTTCGTACCCGACCCCTTCGAGTCCGCGCCCGGCGCGCGGCTCTACCGCACCGGCGACCACGTCGCCTGGCAGGCGGACGGCCGGATCGCCTTCATGGGGCGGCTGGACCGGCAGGTGAAGATCCAGGGACAGCGGGTCGAGATCGGCGAGGTCGAGTCGGTGGTGCGGGCGCACCCAGAGGTGACGCAGGCGGTGGTCGACGCCCCAGGCGAGCTGGTCGCCTACGTCGCGCCGCTGGACGCTCCCGGGCTCGCGGCCCTGCGGGTGCACTGCGCGGGACGGCTGCCGATCTACATGTTGCCCACCCGCGTGGTGCACGTGCCCGCCCTGCCGCTGAACTCCTCGGGCAAGGTCGACCTCGCCGCCCTGCGCGACCTCGCCGGGCAATCCTCAGGCACCTCCCGGAACACGACCGGCGACCGGGACGGGGACACGGCCGGGAACACGGCCGGGGGTACGGCCGGCGGCGCGACCGGGCTCTCGGAGCTCTCGGGGCTGGCGGGGATCTGGGCACGGGTGCTCGACGCGCCTCCCCCCGGCCCCGACGACGACTTCTTCGAGCGCGGCGGGCACTCGTTGCGGGCGATGCGCCTGGTGTCGGCCATCAGGGCGGAACTCGGCAGGGACGTCTCGGTCGAGGACGTCTACACGGCCCGCACCTACGGCGCCCTCTCGTCCGGTGTCGAGAACGCCCCCTTCTCCGACGTCGAGAACATCCTCTCGTCCGGCGTCGAGAACGCCGGCGCGCAGGACGCCGCGCCGGCGGGAGAGACCCCGTCGGCGAGGACTTCGGCGAGCTCGGCGGGCTCGGCGCCCCCCACGCTGTCGCCCGCGCAACGACGCATGTGGTTCGTGGAGCGGCTCGCCCCCGACACCCCCGCCCACAACATCGCGATGGCCGAGCGCCTACGCGGCCCGCTGGACCACGGCGCGCTGCGCAGCGCCCTGGAGTCGGTGGTGGCGAGGCACGAGACGCTGCGCTGGCGGATCACCTCCCGCGACGGCGTGCCCCACGTGTCGGTCGTCCCGCCGGGCGAGGTGCCGCTCCCGCTCGACGACCTCTCGGCGCTCGCCCATCCCGAGGCCGCTCCGGAGACGACTCCGGGGAGCACGTCGAAACCGGCTTCGGAGCGCGAGCCGGAAGCGGTTCCTGAGACCACGCCGAAGACCGCTCCGGAGAGCACACCGGAGGCGGCTCTGGAGACCGCACTGCAGAAAGCTCTTGAAACGATTCTGGAGACGGAGGCGCGGACCCGGTTCGACCTGGCGCGCGATCCGCTGCTGCGGGCCAGGCTGATCCGGCTGGCCGACGACGACCACGTGCTCGCGGTGACCGCGCATCACATCGTCTTCGACGGCTGGTCCCAGGACGTCTTCTACCGGGACCTGAGTGCCGCCTACCGCGGCGACCTCCAGGGGCCGACGGGTGCGTCCTTCGCCGACTACGCGCGCTGGGCGAGGGAGCGGTCGGACGGCGACGGGGTCGACTGGTGGCGTGAGCACCTGAAGGACGCCCCGATGGTGCTCGACCTGCCCAGGGACACCCCGCGCCCTCCCGTCCAGACTTTTTTTGGAGCGCTCCGAACAGCGGAGATTGACACCGAGACCGCAGATCGTGTCAGGAGGCTCGCGGTCCGGCTGGGGGTCACCCCGTACCCGGTGCTGCTCGCCGCCTTCGCGCAGCTGCTCTCCAGGCTGTCCGGGCAGCGGGACCTGCTCGTCGGCACCCCGTACGCCGACCGGGGGCACGTCGCGTTCGAGTCGCTGATCGGCATGTGCGTGCGAATGCTGCCGCTACGGCTGCGTCAGGACCCCGGGGTCTCGTTCGAGGAGCACGTGAGGCGCTGCCGCGACGAGCTCGCCGAGGTCGTCTCCCACGGCGACGTACCGCTGGAGCGCGTCGTGGAGGCGCTGCGCGTCCCGCGCGACCTGGGACGCAACCCGGTGACGCAGGTGCTGTTCAACATGTACAACTTCGCCGAGGCCAAGCTGGACCTGCCCGGGTGCGTGACCGAACCGCTGCCCGCCGGGCTGCCTGGCGCGCTGTTCGACCTGACGATGTACGTCAGCGAGCGCGGCGACGGATACGCCCTGCAGCTCGTCTACAACCCCGACCTGTTCTCCGCCGCCAGGATGGACGCCCTGCTGGCCGGTTACGCGCACCTGCTGGGCGACCTGCTCGCCGACCCGGGACAGGCGGCGCGCGAGGCCCGGCTCACCCCGGGAGAACCGGCCGCCGCGCTGCCGGTCTGGGACGGTCCCGGGCCGCTGGACACCCTGCACGGCGACGTCGTGGCCGAGGGAGCGGGGCGGACCCTGGGACACGCGGAGCTCACCATGCTGCGCCACCGTACGACCTCGGCACTGCGCGCGGCCGGGGTGCAACCCGGCCAGGCGGTCGCGGTGCTCGCCGCGCGGGTCCCCGAGCTTCCCGGGCTGCTGCTGGGAGTGCTGGCCGCCGGGGCCCGCTGGGTGATCCTCGACCCGGCGCACCCGGCTCCGGTGCTGGCCCGCCAGGCCGCCGCCGCCGGCGCCGTGGCGGCACTGCGCTGTCCGGGCGCGCCCCCTCTGTCGGGTCTTCCGGAGATCGCGCTCCCGGAGACCTCGCCGCCGGGAACCACGCCGCACCCCGAGCGGGGCTACCTCTCGCTCACCTCGGGGACCACCGGCGACCCCAAGCCGGTGGTGACCGGTGAGGGGCCGCTCGCCCACTTCGTCGCCTGGTACGCGGCGACCTTCGCGGTGACCCCCGCCGACCGCTTCGCCCTGCTGTCGGGCCTGGCGCACGACCCCGCGCTGCGCGACGTGTTCGTACCGCTCGCCACCGGCGCCCGGCTGTGCGTGCCGGAGGGCGAACTGCTCCGCGACCCCGTCCGGCTGGTCGCGTGGCTGCGCGAGCACCGCGTCACCGTGGCGCACCTCACCCCGCAGCTGGCCAGGATGCTCTGCGGGACCGGCGCGGTGCTGCCCGAGGTGCGGCTGGTGGCGACCGGCGGCGACCGGCTCACCCACGCCGACGCCGCGCGGCTGCGCCGCCTCGTCCCCGCCGCCCGGCTGGTGGCCTTCTACGGCACCACCGAGACCCCGCAGGCCCACGCCTGGTACGAGATCCCCACCGGGGTGCGTGAGAGCGCCGAACCCGTCCCCGCCGGACGCGGCATCGAGGGCAGCGAGCTGGTCGTGACCGCCGAGCACGGTGGCCGGGCCGGGGTGGGTGAGCTGGGCGAGGTGGTCGTCCGCAGCGCCAACCTGGCGAACGGCTATCTCGACGCCGAACTCACCCGGCTCCGCTTCACCGGTGACGCCTTCGCCACCGGCGACCTCGGCCGCCTCAACCCCGACGGGACCGTGACGATCGCCGGACGGCGCGACGACCAGGTGAAGATCCGCGGCTTCCGGGTGGAGCTGGGCGAGGTGGAGGCGGCCCTGTCGGCCCACCCCGAGGTCCGCGCCGCCGTCGCGGTGGCCGACCGGGACGAGCGGCGCGAGACGGTGCTGCACGCCTACGCGGTGCCGCGCAGGCCGGGTCCGGCCCCGCCGGGGCTGCTCGACCACCTGCGCGCGGTACTGCCCGAGCACGCGGTGCCCGCCGAGGTGTTCGTGGTTCCCGCGCTCCCGCTCACCCCCAACGGCAAGGTCGACCGCGCCGCGCTGCGCCGGCCCGTGTCCCGGCCGGGAGGCGAGGCGGGCGGGGAGGTGTCCGGCCCGACCGAGCGGGCCGTGGCCGAGGTGTGGCGGGCCGTGCTCGGCGTGCCTCGGGTGGGGGCGGCCGACAACTTCTTCGAGATCGGCGGCCACTCGCTCGCGATCGCCGCCGTCCAGGCCCGCCTGGGCAAGGCCCTCGGCAGGGAGATCCCGATCGTGGACCTGTTCCGCCACCCGACCATCCGCGCCCTCGCCGCGCACCTCGACGGCGCAGGCCCCACCGCCGGCCTCGACCGCGCCGCACGGCGGCTCGCCGTACGGCGAGACCGCCTCAAGGACCGCTCAAGGAAGCCGAGCTGACAACCGCACGATCCCCCGTATCCGACCTCGAACCGACGTCCGCCCCCCTCCGGCCCTCGCGGCCGGACCGGACCCCGTCCCCCCGCCCTCTCCCGCGACCGGGGCGGCGCCCCGACCGGCGACCGCACGACGTCCCGCACCGCGAACCGAGCCACGAACCGACCCGCTGACCCGACCGGCGCCCCGGCAGACCGTCGAGCCGGTGACCGAACCGGCGACCCCGCCGGAGACCGAGTTGATGCCCGTCCAACCCCCCGCGCCGGAGCCGACCGCGACCGGCAAGGAAGAAAGGGACCCCCGCATGGCCGAGGAGCCCACCGTCGAACCGATCGCGATCATCGGCCTTTCGTGCCGGGTGCCCGGAGCCGGGGACGCCAGGCAGTTCTGGCGCAACCTCGCCGACGGCGTCGAGTCGCTGACGCACTTCACCCGTGAGGAACAGCGCGCGCTCGGCGTGCCCGACCACGTTCTCGACGACCCCGACTTCGTACCGGCCGCGATGATGCTCGACGACCACCAGGGGTTCGACGCCGCGTTCTTCGGCATGTCGATCAGGGAGGCGGAGATCCGGGACCCGCAGCACCGGCTCTTCCTCGAACTGTCGCACACCGCCCTGGAGGACGCGGGCTACGACCCGTTCAGGTATCCGGGCGAGATCGGCGTCTACGCCGGTTCCGGCTCGGACTTCTACCAGTGGATCAACATCAGGAGCAACGCGCAGGCCCACGCGAACGCGGGCTGGCTCGCCGTCATGGTCGGCAACCACGTCGACTACTGCGCCACGCTGTCGTCGTACAAACTGGACCTGCGTGGCCCGAGCTACACCCTGCACACCGCGTGCTCGACCTCGCTGGTCGCGATCCACGTCGCCGCCGAGGCCCTGCGCAACGGCGAGTGCGACATGGCCCTGGCGGGCAGCGCGATGCTCGACCTGCCGCAGGGCCAGGGATATGTGTACGACGAGGACGGCATCGTCTCCCCCGACGGCCACTGCAGGGCCTTCGACGCCAAGGCGGCCGGGACGATCTGGGGCAGCGGCGGCGGTGTGATCGTGCTGAAGCGGCTGTCGGAGGCGATCGAGGACGGCGACAACGTCCGGGCCGTCATCCTGGGCAACGCGATCAACAACGACGGCGCGGGCAAGGTCGGGTTCTCCGCGCCCAGCATGGACGGCCAGGCCGCGGTGATCGCCCAGGCGCTCGGGGTGGGCGGGGTCGACCCGCGCACGGTCACCTACGTCGAGGCGCACGGCACGGGCACCGCGCTGGGCGACCCGATCGAGGTCGCGGCGCTGAGCAGCGTGTTCGGCCAGGACACCGACGACACCCAGTGGTGCGGCATCGGCTCGGTCAAGAGCAACATCGGACACCTGGGCCAGTCGGCGGGCATCGCGAGCATCATCAAGGCGGTGCTCGCCCTGGAGAACGGTCTGATCCCGCCCACGCTGCACTACGAGAGCCCCAACCCGAAGATCGACTTCCCCAGGAGCCCGTTCTACGTGACGGGGACGCCCACCAAGTGGGAGCGCAACGGCTTCCCCCGGCGCGCGGGCGTCAGCTCGTTCGGCATCGGCGGCACCAACGCGCACATCGTGCTGGAGGAGGCTCCGGCACCGGTCCGCGAGGAGCGTGACCCCCGCCCGGCGCACCTGCTGCGGCTGTCGGGCAGGACCGACACCGCGCTCGCCGCCGCCTCCGAGCGCCTCGCCGCGCACCTGGAGGCCCACCCCGGCGTCGACCTGGCCGATGTCGCCCACACCCTGCGGGTGGGGCGCAGGGAACTGTCGCGCAGGAGCGCGGTGGTCGCCTCCGACGTCGCCGACGCGATCGCCGCGCTCCGCGACCCCAAGCGGACGATCTCCGGTGCCGCCTCCCGGCGCACCCCGAGCATCGCGTTCCTGTTCTCGGGGCAGGGGTCGCAGTACGCGGGCATGGGCGCCGAGCTGTACCGCGCCGAGGAGGTCTTCAGGGACGCGGTCGACGAGTGCGCCGAGATCCTGCGACCCGTGCTGGGCGAGGACCTGCGTGAGCTGATCTTCGCCACCGGCGAGGAGGCCGGCGAGCGGCTGCGGCAGACGGCGCTGACCCAGCCCGCCCTGTTCACCGTGGAGTACGCCCTGGCCGCGCTCTGGCGCTCGCTGGGCGTCGAGCCCGCCGGGATGATCGGCCACAGCATCGGCGAGTACGTCGCGGCGACCGTGGCCGGGGTCTTCAGCCTGCCGGACGCGTTGCGGCTGGTGGCCGCGAGGGGACGCCTGGTGCAGAGCATGCCCGCCGGAGCGATGCTCGCCGTGCAGCTCGCACCGGACGAGATCGGGCCGCTGCTGCCCGACGGCGTGTCGGTGGCGACCGTCAACGGCCCCGGGACGTGTGTGGTGGCCGGTCCTGGTGCCTCGATCGCCGAGCTGGCGGACATGCTGGAGGAGGAGGGCATCGGCCGGATGGAGCTGCGTACCTCGCACGCCTTCCACTCCTCGATGATGGACCCGATCCTGGGTGAGTTCCGCGCGCTGGTCGCCGGTGTCGAGCGGTCGGCGCCGAGCCTGCCGTTCCTGTCGAACGTGACCGGCACCTGGATCACCGCGGCCGAGGCGACGGACCCGTCGTACTGGGCGCGGCACATGCGCGAGCCGGTGCTGTTCGGCGACTGCGTGACGGCCCTGCTCGCCGAGGGCGACTGGATCATGATCGAGTGCGGCCCCGGCAAGCAGCTGGCGGGGCTCGCCAGGGCGCAGACCCCGCCGGGCGCGGTCGCGCCGCTGCCCTCCCTGCCCGGCCCCAAGGACGCCGCCGGCGACGTGGGCGTGCTGTCGGCCGCGTACGGCACCCTGTGGGTGAACGGTGTCGCGCTGGAGGCGTTCGGCGAGGAGGGGCACCGGGTCTCGCTGCCGACCTACCCGTGGGAGCGCCGGCGCGCCTGGATCGACCCCGACCCGCACGGGGCGTTCGTCGGCGGCGTGGCCAACCACGCGCCGGTCGAGGAGGACCTGCCGCTGGACCGCTGGTTCAGCGTGCCGGTGTGGCGGCAGGTCCCGCCGGGGCCGGCGCCCCTGTCGCCGGTCACCCGCGCCCTGGTCTTCGCCGACGACGGCTCGGCCGCCCTGGTGGACGCGCTGCGCGCGACGGGGGCCGAGGTGGTCGAGGTGAGGCCGGGCGACGGGTTCTCCGCGGAGCGCTCCGACGGCGTCTACACCGTCCGTCCCGCCGAGCGCGCCGACTACGACGCGCTGCTGGCGGCCGTGGGCGAGGTGCCGGGGCGGGTGGTCCACGCGTGGACCGTCGGCGATGAGCCGGCCGCCGGTGCCGAGGGGACCTGGCGGGCGCAGGACCGCGGCTTCTTCAGCGTGCTCGCGCTGGTGCAGGCGCTGACCTCGGCGCAGCCCGCCGACTCCACCGGCGGGGTGGAGCTGACCCTGCTCACCTCGGGGGCACAGGACGTCACCGGCGGCGACCTGCTCCGCCCCGAGCACGCGACCCTCGCCGGGTTCCCCCGGGTGGTGCCGCTGGAGACGCCGTGGCTGCGGGTGCGCCACGTCGACGTCGAGGGACGCGACTGGGTCAGGCACGCCGCCGCGGAGCTGGGCAGGAGGCCGGAACCGGACGAGGCGGGACTGCTGCCCACCGTGAGCATCAGGGGTGGCCGCCGCTGGCTGCAGCACTACGAGCAGCTGGAGGTGTCCGCGGCCGGGACATCCTCACCGGAGGTCGGCGGGCAGGCGGGCCCCCGGGACGGACAGGTCTACCTGATCACCGGCGGCCTGGGTGGCATCGGTGTCTCGCTCGCCGAGGACCTCGCCGCGCGGGCCCGGGTACGGCTGGTCCTGCTGTCCAGGACCGGGCTGCCCGACCGGGCGGAGTGGGACGCGCACGAGACCGGCCGCGCGGGCCGGGCGATCGCCGCGATCCGCAGGATGGAGGAGGCCGGGGCCGAGGTCCTGGTGCTCGCCGCCGACGTCACCTCCCCCGCCGACATGCGCAGGGTGCGGGAGGAGACGGTCGCCGGGTTCGGCCGGGTGGACGTGATCGTGCACGCCGCGGGACTGCCCGGCGGCGGCATGGCCGAGATCAAGGAGCGGGCCGCCGCCGAGGAGGTGCTCGCACCCAAGGTGATCGGCACGCTCGCGCTGCGCGAGGCCTTCGGCGACCTCGACCTGGAGGCCGTCGTGCTCTGCTCGTCGATCACCGCGGTCGCGGGCGGATTCGGCCAGGTCGACTACTGCGCGGCCAACAACTTCCTCGACGCGCACGCCAGGGGCGAGCACGGCTGGGGCGCGGCCACGGTCGTCTCCGCCAACTGGGGCAAGTGGCTCGAGGTCGGCATGGCGGCCGAGGTCGCCGCGCCCGCCGGGTTCGTGGCGCTGCAGCGCGGCGACCGGATCAGGGCCGTGGACCACCCCGTGCTGTCCGCCTGGCACGAGGCCGACGGCGAAGGGCTCGGCTGGGCCGGGGGCAGCCTCTCCCCCGACACCCACTGGGCGCTCGACGGGCACCGCATCTCCGGGGTGCCGGTGCTGCCCGGCACCGGTCACCTGGAGCTGGCCCGCTGTGCCGGAGAGGTGGTGCTGCCCGGCACCGGCGCCATCGAGCTGCGCGACGTGGTGTTCGTCGAACCGCTCTCGGTGGCCGACGGCGCCTCCGCCGAGATACGCGTGACGTTCAGCACCGAAACGGACGGCGCCGACTTCCAGGTGCGCAGCGTCATCGGCGGCGAGCAGCGCACCCACGCGCGCGGCACCGCGGCCAAGGTCGACGCCGGATCCGCCGGGCACGCCGACGTGGCGGCGATCATCGACCGCTGCACCCTCGCGTCCGACGAGCAGGGCGGGGTGCCGCTGTCCGGGCTGCTCACGCTCGGCCCCCACTGGGGTCACATGCAGAAGTGGTACATCGGCCAGAACGAGGCCCTGGGACTGTTCGATCTGCCGGAGGAGCTGTCCGAGGACCTGGACGGCTGGGGCCTGCACCCGGCACTGCTCGACAGCGCCACCTCCTTCACCTGGGTCGACGTCGTCGGCCACTATCTGCCGCTCGGCTACGGCCGCATCACCGTCAGGGACCGGCTGCCCGGCAGGTTCTGGAGCCACATGCGCTTCCGCGACAGCGGCACCGACGAGGTGCTCGCGGTCGACGTGACGCTCATCGACTCCGAAGGCACGATCGTCACCGAGATCTCCGACTACGTGCTGCGCCGCATCAACACCGACGCCGTGGTGGCCGGGGTGACGGCCGACGCCGGAGCCCAGCGGGCCGGCACCGGCACCGTCGCCGCCCCCGACTCCGGCGGCCAGGTCACGACGGCCGCCGGAGGACCCGACGCGGTCGGCATCCGCCCCGCCGAGGGCGCCGAGGCGTTCCACCGGCTGCTCGCCACCCCGCTCGGCGCGCAGGTGGTGATCGCCGCGACCCCGATCGCCGCCTACCTGGCCGGTGTCGGGTCGGTCACCCAGGAGACGGTCGAGACGGAGCTGGACCCGGCCGCCGTGTCGGACCGTCCCCGTACCGGCTCGGCGACCGACGACTACGTGGCGCCGCGCGGTGAGGTCGAGGCCGCCATCGCCCGGCTGTGGAGCGAGGTGCTCGGCGGCGAGCGCATCGGCGTCGACGACGACTTCTTCGAGCTCGGCGGCAACTCGCTCATCGCCGTGCAGCTCATCGCCCTCATCCGCAAGGAGCTCGGCGTGCGGCTGCCGATGCGCAGCCTCTTCGAGGAGCCCACGGTGGCCGGGGTCACCTCGCTGATCGAGCAGGCCCGTGCCACCACGCCGGCGGCGGAGACCGCCCCGGCCGCGAACCAGTCCACCCAGTCCACGATCCCCCGTCTCCCCCGCAGGAGTGAGCAGCAGTGACCGAATCCCTTCCCGACACCAAGGTCGTCCTCAACGACGAGGAGCAGTACTCCATCTGGCCCTCGGGCCGCGACAATCCGGACGGCTGGCACGACGCGGGCTTCACCGGCACCAAGGACGAGTGCCTGGCCCACATCGAGCAGGTCTGGACCGACATGCGTCCGCGCAGCCTGCGCGAGGCGATGAACGCGGGAGGGGCGGGATGACCGAATAGGGGGCGGACGTCTTCCCGTTCTCCTCCGGGTTCCGGGCGGGAACGAACGTGGTTCCCGCCCGCTTCGAACCCGAGTCCGCCGTCCACGACATCGGCGTGCTCATACCGACGAGCGCGCCGACCGGTCGATCCGCACCGGTCGGCGCATCTCGGATGTCCCGCTTCCCCCGGTGGTCCGGGCATCGGCCCTCGCGAAAACGAGGGCGGCGAGGGCGGCGAGGGCTCAGTACACGTCGCGCACGTAGCGTCTGCTCGCGGCGAGCTGTTTGACGTAGAGGGTGGCCTCGTCGTCGCCGAGGCCGCCGTGGGTGACGGCGATCTCGCGCAGGGTCCGGTCGACGTCCTTGGCCATCCGGCTGGCGTCGCCGCAGACGTACAGGTGGGCGCCGTCCTGAAGCCAGGACCAGAGCCGGCCGCCGTGCTCGCGCATGCGGTCCTGGACGTAGACCTTGGCGCGCTGGTCGCGGGAGAAGGCGAGGTCCAGCCGGGTGAGCAGCCCGGCGCGGTACGACGCGTCGAGTTCGTCGCGGTAGTAGAAGTCGGTGGAGCGGCGTTGCTCGCCGAAGAAGAGCCAGTTGCGGCCGGAGTGCCCCAGTGCCCGGCGCTCGTCAAGGAAACCGAGAAAGGGCGCGACGCCCGTACCCGGACCGATCATTATCATCGACGCGGCCGGATCCGCGGGAGGGCGGAAGTGCCTGTTGCGCTGGACGAAGACGGGCACCGGGGTGTGCTCAGGGCTGTCCGCGAGGAAGGACGAGCACACCCCCCTGCGCTCCGTACCCCGCGGGTTCTCGAACCGGACGACCG
The DNA here is from genome assembly GCF_040649155.1 of Streptosporangium sp. NPDC049046. Classification (NCBI taxonomy): domain Bacteria; kingdom Bacillati; phylum Actinomycetota; class Actinomycetes; order Streptosporangiales; family Streptosporangiaceae; genus Streptosporangium; species Streptosporangium sp. NPDC049046. The sequence continues at coordinate 146,314 of NZ_JBEZEZ010000001.1, forward strand.
AGACCGTCAGGCTCACCCGGTCGGGGTCGACGAGCGGGCTGGAGGAGATGGAGTACAGGCGCGGCTTCAGGCGTTTGAGTACGTCCGCCCACTCCTGGGCGGTGGCCCGGACGGGAAGCTCACCGACCACGTCGACGGCCTGGCGGCCCCACGTCCACTTCGCCAGCTCGCCCCCGTTGCCCGGACGCAGGAACCGGGTGAGGTCGCGGTCGCGGGTACGGTCGGCGACGAACCTGAGCAGGCCGGGGGTGATCCTGGTGATCTCCAGTCGGCTCCGCAGGGCCTCACCGAACGGGAGGGGGCCGACGTCGGGGATCTCGACGATGTCCGTGGGATCGAGGCCGGTCACGGCGAGCCATTCCGCGACCAGGTCGGCGCCGTTGACCGGCAGCACCCCGAGCGCGTCGCCGGCCTGGTAGGTCAGCTCGCCCCCGGTGTCGAAGGTGAACCGCCGCACCTCCTTGGCCGACCCCGGCAGGCTGAGCAGCCGGTTACCGGCCAGGGGCGCGCCGAACGGCGCGGCCCTGCCGGACCCCGTCGACGACTCGGTGCCCGAGGGCACCGCCCCCGGCTCCGCTGGCGTCACCCCGAGACCCGGGGACGTCGGCTCAGGCCCGGACGACGTCGAGCCGGCGGCTGACATCGGACCCGGACCTGACGTGCGTCCGGGACCTGACATCGGACCGGAGCCCGGCATCGGACCGGAGCCCGGCATCGGACCGGAATCCGAGGGAGACGGATCGAGTCCCGGAAGTGTCGATCCGTGGCCCGAGAGGGCCGGATCGGAAGGTGAGAGCGTCGTTCCCGGCCCCGCGCGCGTGGGCTCGGGCGCCGAACTCGCCGGGGAGGAGGCGGAAGGTGTCGTCGGGGAGGGGACTGAAGGTTCGGCGAGGGCGGTGAGCAACCGCTCAAGCCAGCCGAGGGCCCGCGAGTGGTCGTCGGGCTCGCAGTCCACCCGGGGTGCCAGGCGCTGGGCGCCCAGCTCCTCAAGGCGCTGGTCGAGCCGCCGGCCGTGACCGCAGAAGTCGTCGTAGCTGGAGTCGCCGAAGGCGAGTACGGCGTAGCGCACGCCGTCGAGCCGGGGCGCGCCGGACCCGATGAGGGCCTCCCAGAACCCGACGCCGTTGTCGGGGGCCTCGCCGTCACCGAAGGTGCTGGAGATGACGAGCAGGTCCGCGCCACGGGGGATGCTGTCCGGAGCGCAGTCGGCCATGCTGATCAGCCGGGGGGCGCGCCCCGCGCCGGTCAGCCTGTCGGCGCTGGCGACGGCGAACTCCTCGGCGTTTCCGGTCTGGGAGGCCCACAGGACGACGATGTCGCGCGTCGGCGGCACCGGATCGCCGCTCGCTCGCCCGGGTGGCGGCGCGAGGGTCCGGGAGAACATCCCGGCCAGCACCCCGTTGATCCACGGGGCGTGGGCGGGATCGACGGGGGCGTGGTCCGGCAGGACCGGCACGAGCGTACCCGCGGACGCCGAACCGTCGTGAGCGGACCCCGCTCCCTCCATGGCGAACGCCGCGCCGTCGAGCGCCGACAGGAAACCGGCCATGTAGCGGCGCTCGTGGTCGGCGAGCACCGGCGGCGTCAGGTCGGCCACCCCGAGCAGACCGGCCAGCGCGGCGATCCGGGCAGGCCGGGAACTCTCCGGCGCGGTTCCGGGGTGTCCCTGGACCGCTGAGAACGCTGACGCCCCCGCGTACCCCGGAACCGCAGGGAACCCAGGGAACGCGGCAGTCCCGGCGTGCTCGGGGACGGCGGGGGATCCCACCCTCCCCGCGTGCCCGGAAACCGAGGAGGCCCCGTGCTCGGGAGCCACGGGGGACGCCTCGGAGGCGATCCTGGTGAGGGAGACCGCGCACACCTTGAGCTCGGGCTGGAACGAGATGGGATCGACGGCGTCGCTGGTGACCGCGTTGACGCTGAGATACTCGCCGAACAGGTCGTTCCAGTGGAACGGCGCGAAGCAGTTGCCCGGCATGACCCGGTCGGTCAGGCGGGCGGGCAGCACGGCCCTGCCGCGCCGGGAGGCGATCTCCACCAGGTCGCCCTCGCCGATGCCCTGCTCGGCGGCGTCGCGCGGGTTGATCTCGACGAAGGGCCCGGGGTTGAGCTTGTTGAGCTTGGCGACCCTTCCCGTCTTGGTCAGGGTGTGCCACTGGTGCTGCAGCCTGCCGGTGTTGAGGAGGAACGGGTAGGCGTCGTCGGGCAGCTCGGCGGCGGGCAGGTGCGGTCGGGGCAGGAAGGCGGCCCTGCCGCTCGGGGTGGCGAAGGCGAGACGCGGACGGCTGCCGTCGGGCCGGGTCAGCGTCGCCTGGCTGGTGCCGTCGTTGAGGTAGCGGACGGGGTTGCGTTCACCGCCGTCGGGCGCGCTCGGCCACTGGACGGGGGTCTCGCGCAGCCGCTCGTAGGTGACGCCCCGCAGGTCGTAGCCGGTCTTGGGATTCCACGCCCGCTTGATCTCCTCGAACACCTCCTCCGCGCAGGTGTAGGAGAAGGCGTCCTCGAAGCCCATCTCGCAGGCGACGCGGGCGATGATCTGCCAGTCGGGCAGCGCCTGTCCCGGAGGTTCCACGGCCTGCCGCAGCAGGGTGAGGTTCCGCTCGGAGTTGACCATCACGCCTTCTGTCTCGGCCCACATGGCCGCGGGCAGGACCACGTCGGCGTAGGCGTTGGTCTCGGTGGCGGCGAAGACGTCCTGGGTGACGACGAACTCGGCGGCCTCCAGGCCCGCGATGACGGTCCTGCGGTTGGCGACGCTGGCGACCGGGTTGGTGCAGATGATCCAGCACGCCTTGATCTCGCCCTCGGCCATACGGGAGAACATCTCCACGGTCCCCTGGCCGACCTCGGTGCGCAGGGTGCCGGACGGCAGATTCCACAGCTCCTCGGTGAAACGGCGGTCCTCCTCCACCAGCACCGAGCGCTGGCCCGGCAGGCCCGGCCCCATGTAGCCCATCTCGCGTCCGCCCATCGCGTTGGGCTGACCGGTCAGGGAGAACGGGCCGCTGCCGGGGCGGCAGATCGCGCCGGTGGCGAGGTGCAGGTTGCACAGCGCGTTGGTGTTCCAGGTGCCGTGCGTGCTCTGGTTGAGCCCCATCGTCCAGCAGCTCATCCACTCCCCCGCCGCGCCGATCCACTCGGCCGCCCGGCGCAGGTCGTCCTCGGGGATACCGGTGAGGTCGGCGACCGTCTCGGGGGAATAGTCCCGCAGGAAGTCCGGCATCGCCTCCCATCCCTCGGTGTGCCGCTCGACGAACTCGTGGTCGACGTGGCCGCCCTCGACCAGCAGATGGAGCAGCCCGTTGAGCAGGGCGAGGTCGGTGCCCGGCCTGATCCGCAGGAACAGGTCGGCCTTGTCGGCGGTGGCGGTACGGCGGGGATCGACCACGATGAGCTTGGCACCGGCCTTGACCCGCTCCATCATCCGCAGGAACAGGATCGGATGGCAGTCGGCCATGTTCGCGCCGATCACGAAGAACAGGTCGGCGCGGTCGAAGTCCTCATAGGAGCCCGGCGGGCCGTCCGACCCCAGCGACAGCTTGTAGCCGCTGCCCGCGCTGGCCATGCACAGCCGGGAGTTCGACTCGATCTGGTTGGTGCCGACGAAGCCCTTGGCGAGCTTGTTGACCAGATACTGCGCCTCCAGCGTCATCTGACCGGACACGTAGAACGACAGGGCGTCCGGCCCGTGCTCGTCCAGGATCCGCCGCAGCCCGCGAGCGGTCTCGCCGATCGCCGCGTCCACACTCGTCGGCGCGGGCTCGGCGCCCCGATCCGGCCTGACCAGCCCGCTTTCCAGGCGGCCGGGGGCGGCGAGCATGTCCGCGGTGGTCGCCCCCTTGGTGCACAGCCGACCGGCGTTGGCCGGGTGGCTCTTGTCACCGGAGGCCTTGACGACCCGGCGCCGCCCGTCCACCTCCAGGACGATCCCGCAGCCGACACCGCAGTACGAGCAGACCGTCTTCACTTTCTCTGACGCCGCCATAGGTCCCTTCTCCCTGAGCAGGGGCCCGTGACGCCCTCCGCCGAACAGCGGGGACACCAAAGCCGCATCGGGCGGATCCAACGACGGAAACATAAGAAACAGGCGTTACGTAGATGTCACATCTGTCCACGTCCGCCTGTTACATCCACATCACCGCCGATCTCCCCCGGCCACGCGACGCCGGCGGTGAACCCGGCCGGGGCGAGAAGGGCGTCGGTTACAAACGCCTCAAAAGCATCTCGGCGCGAGCGCCCACAGCTTCGACGTCATCGAGTGAGTGAACCTGAGCGGCCAGGCTGGCGAAAATTTCCTGAGCTTCCTCAAAGACATGTTCCTGCGCCGATGTCTCAGGGGGAGCGATGACCACCTGCAGGTCCACGTTCCTGTCGATTGTGCTGACTCGCTGATTGTTCGAGTCGATCACCCGAGCCTCATCGCCCTGACGGAGTCTGTCTATGGCGTATCCCCACGCCTTGACCTGCATGGACACCCCATCCAAGCTCGATCGCCTGAACGACCATGCCTGCGTCAACTGCACCGCGCGACCGTTCGCGATCGCAAAGTCCATCGTGTAGTTGACATGAGCGCCGACGAACACATGGGGACGGTGGTGTATCAACGACTCGTCGATGTCCGCACGATGGTAGACATCACGCAACCGACGAGTGAGGACGTCCTTTGTCACTCCCAGGCGGGGTTGGGTGACAGGATCAATGATCACGTGTTGGAACACGCGTTCCAGCGCCTCGCGGGCGTTGTCAGCCAGGATCGGCGTCGGCGGGCTGAGCTGAACAACGTTGCGATGGTCGTGGTGTAGCCTCTGCAACCACTCCTCGCCCAGAGGTTCGCCACCCTCTTCCATGAGCGCGCGATGCGCGTCGATGTCCGCACCAAGTTGCAGCATGAAGCTACCGGCGATCTCCAGCACCGCGACAGGCGCGAACTTGCGTATCCGGTCAGTCTTGCTGAGTTGACGGATCTCCCAGTCCCCCGTGACGGGATCTCCGGCTATCGCCCCGTAGTTGACGAACTCGCCCGTGCGTGGATCGGGAAGACACCTGATGATCGAATATAGGTAACGGCTCATCTTGACTCGGCCTCCCTTCCCATCAGTGCTCGAACGCGATCGGCAACAGCAGGTGCCCTGTACTCAAGGAACCAGCCGAGTGCCTCCAGATCGTCGTCACTAACTGGCCACGATGCTGGCACGCCACGCAGGACGTTGACGAGAGCATCACGGTTGATTTTCTCAAGTGCTGCCGCCACTTGCTCGACCGCCTCCTCGCTGAGACCATCCGAGGCGTCGGGGAGCTCGTTGGGTTCGTCGGCACACTGGATCAGGTAGGGCTTCTTCCACTGTCCATCGTTCGCCGGAAAGTACAGGCCATGATCATGGCTGTAGATGCTTTCGTCGTTTTCGAGGTCGTACAGCCACTGCGGGTCGCAGCCGAAGCACCAGTCCCATAACGCATACACGGCCACCTGTCGCCTCTGGTTGTCGTCTCGCGAACGGGAGGCCAAGACGAGACGGCGTTCGATCGCATTGGGGATGGCGAGGCTGGCGTGTGCGAGCCCTGCTTCAAGGTGTCCTTGCCCTACCGGCCAGCCGACGAATTCCTCAGGAATGCGGATGAGGCTGCTGTCACACACAGGCGCGCCGATCAGTCGACCAACACTCGACACCACATACTCGATAGCCACCGACATCCTGGTGTGAGCTTCGCAGGCGTCAACGCATTTGACCCAATAACGGCGATCATCATTGGCAACGGCCAGAAACGGGCTCGCGAAAGTGTTCCCACCCGGACTTAAGGGCATGGTCATAATCAAATCGTTGAAGCTGTCGTCTCGACTGCTGACCAGCCCAACCCAGTCCTCAAGCTCAGCCAACACGACCGCCCTTTTCTTAATCGACCCGAAGGGCTTGGCCTGCCGTAACCATAGAACAGCAGCGGTGACCCGTCACCTGATTTTGCCATACAAGAATCCACTGGCCTCACCTTTTCGAATTAACCGCAGGCGAGAGCGCATCAAATTTCGGTCGATCCACATTTTTTTCTTTTTCAGCACGTTAGATCATGATTTTTGTCGATCCGAACGGACGATGTAACCCTCAAGAGTCGCCACGAAAAAACACAGATTATCCAAGCGATATATCTAACACTCTAAATGGGTAAATAATCGAAAGAATGGTCGATTGCATCAGTGACGGCATCCCGCTTGGAGGGCAACCTGAGGCAGGCGCATCCTCTGCCATGGGTCGTACGATCCCGGCGGATCCGATGGGAACTCAGGTGACCAGGTCGGCGACGAGTTCCAGTTGTTCCAGGCGGAGGCGGAGGGTCGGGGTGACCAGGCCGACGACGAGGGAGGTGGCGCCCGCCTCGCGGTAGGCGGCGACCCGTTCGCGGAGCTTGCCGGGCGGCCCGCACATCGTCATCGCGTCGACCAGGCCGTCGGGGAGCAGCGACATCGCCTCGCCCTGACGCCCGCCCAGGAAAGCCTCCTGGACCGCCTCGGCCTCCTTCTCGAAGCCGAGGGAGCGGGCCAGACGGTTGTAGAAGTTGGTACGGCGCGAGCCCATGCCGCCCAGATAGAGGGCGAGCATCGGCCGCATCATGTCGAAGGCGAGTTCCTCGTCGTCGTCGACGAGGGTGAGGATCATCGGGGCGACGTCGAAGCCGTCCAGGGTGCGGCCCGCCCGTGCCGCGCCGGCGCGCAGCTGGGCCGTGCGCTCGGCGAGGTGCTCGGGCGGGAAGTGGATCGCGAGCCAGCCGTCGGCCAGTTCCCCGGCGAGCGCGGTCGTCTGCGGGCCCATCGCGCCGAGATAGACGGGAAGGTGTTTCTGGACCGGGGAGACGCCCAGGGACAGCTCCTTGCCCTGCCCGCCGGGGAGCGGCAGCGTCACGGTCTCGCCCGAGTAGCTCACCGGGCGTCCGGCCAGGGCGAGACGCAGCACCGACAGGTAGTCGCGGGCGCGGGCCACCGGCCGGTCGAAACGCTCACCGTGCCAGCCCTCCACGACCTGCGGTCCCGACACACCCACGCCCAGCCGGGCCCGGCCGCCGGAGATCTGGTCGATGGTCGCGGCCGTCATCGCCGCCACCGTGGGCTTGCGGCCCGACATCTGCAGCACGCCCGTGCCCAGCGCGATCCGCTCGGTCCGGCCCGCGATCCACGCCATCAGGCTCGCGGGGTCGGTGCCGTAGGTCTCGGCGGCCCACACCGACTCGTAGCCCAGCCTCTCGGCCTCGCGGACCAGGGTGAGGTGGTCGGCGGGGCCGAGCCCGGCACCGCCCCAGTAGCTCATGCTGTAACCGAGACGCATCCGATCTCCTCTGCGATGACGGTGGCGAGCAGGTCGGGGGTCTCCTCCGCCAGCCAGTGTGAGGCGTCGAGCTCGCGCATCGACAGCCGAAAGACGCTCTGCCTGCGCCAGCCGAGCAGCCCGCCGCGCGACATGGAGCCGTCGCGGCTGCCGTACAGGACGGTGACGGGTACGGGCAGCGGCGGCCCCTGCCGGTGCCGGTATCGGGCGAGCATCCCGAAGTCGGCGCGGAGTGCGGGTTCGAGGATCGGCCTGAGCACCTCGCGCTCGGCCACCTCCGCCGGAACCCCGCCCAGCTCGATCAGTTGGTCCCAGAACAGCCACGAAGGCAGGGCGGGCAGCCTGCGCAGCAGGAGCGTGACGTCCGGCGCGGCGAAGGACCCCACGAGCAGCCGCTGGGGCCACCGCCCTCCCGGCTCGGCCGCTGGATCCGGTCCGGCGGACTCCGGTGGCGGGCCTTCTGCGCGTACGGCGGGCCCGGACGACTCCGGAGGTACGGGTCCGGACGACTTCGGGCTCACGGTCTCGGATGACCCTGGGGGTACGGTTCCGGACGGCCCGGAGGCCGGGGTGAGTTCGGTGAGGCGACGGCAGACCAGGTAGGCCAGCAGCGCGCCGCTGCAGTAGCCGAACAGCGCGTACGGCTCGCGGGCGTTCGTCAGCAGGTCGCGGGCCAGGACGTCGACCAGCGCGTCCAGGTCCTCGACGGGCGGTTCCGCCAGTCTGGCCTGGCGGCCGGGGAGGTTCACCGACCACACGTCGACCTCGTCGGGGAAACGTCCGGCCAGGTCGGTGAGCGAGGCGGGACCGCTGCCCGCGTTGGGGAAGGTGTACAGGCGGATCCGGTCCCCCTGCCGCTCCCCCACCGGTACGAACCACGGCGCGGTCATCGCGTTCCTTCCGGTGCCGAGACGCCGGACTCCGGGGAGCCCGGCCCCGCGCAGGAGGCCGGGAGCCGTACGACGGGGATGGAGGTCACGAACCCGCCCCTTCCTGGATGAACGCGGCCAGCTCGGCCGGGGTGGGATGGTCGAAGACCGCGCGGACGTTGATCGCCCGGCCCGCGAGCTCCTCCAGTGGGGCGATCAGCCGTACGGCGAGCACCGAGTGCCCCCCGTTGAGGAAGAAGTTGTCGTGCTCACCGAGTCCCGGGCGGCGCAGTGCCTCCCGCCAGAGCCGCAGCACCCCCTCGGCGAGTTCCGAGCTCGCCGGGGCACGGGGGGCGGACGGGGAGGCGTCCTCGGGGACGGTGAGCCCCCGATAGTCGATCTTGCCGTTCGCGGTCGTCGGGAACTCCCCGGCCAGGACGATCCCCGAGGGGACCGCGTAGTCCGGCAGCCGCGTCCCCGCGTACCTCCACAGCTCCTCCCTCAGCGCGGCCTCGGTCTCCCCGTCGGGCAGGTCCGTGGGCTGCACGAACGCCACCAGCCGCTCGTCGTGGACGATGACGGCCGCGACCTTGACGGCGTCGTGGTGGTGCAGCACCGCCTCGATCTCGCCCAGCTCGATGCGGTGTCCGCGCAGCTTGATCTGGCGGTCGTCGCGGCCGAGGAGTTCCAGGGTCGCGTCGTGCCTGAGCCTGGCCATGTCCCCTGTCCGGTAGAAGCGCCCATGGCGGGGATGTTCGCCGAACCGCTCCGCGGTCAGCTCAGGACGGTTGACGTACCCTGCGCTCACCCCGTCGCCCGCCACGCACAGCTCACCGGGCACGCCCGGCGGGGCCTCGCGTCCGTCGGCGTCCCTGACGAAGATCCGGGTGTTGGCGAGCGGCACCCCGATCGGCACCGGATCGGCCGGGGGGCCGAGGATCTCGGCGGCGGTGGACCAGATGGTCGTCTCGGTCGGCCCGTAGACGTTGAACAACCGGCAGCCCAGGCCCAGCAGGTCCGTGGCGAGCGCGGCCGGCATGGGCTCTCCGCCACAGAGCACGACGCGCCCGGCCAGCTCGTCGCGCGCCTCGGGGGCGATGAGCCGCCACGCCGTCGGGGTGGCCTGCACGACGCGTACGTCCCGTGCCGCGATGAGTTCCAGGAACCTGCGCGGCTGCAGCTGGTCGTCGTCGGAGGCGACGACCAGGGTGCCGCCGACGGTGAGCGGGAGCATCAGCTCCAGGGCCGAGATGTCGAAGGAGGTCGTGGTGGACCACAGCACCGCGTCGGCCGCGCCCGCTCCCAGCCGGTCGGCGAAGTCGAGGACGAGGTTGGCCAGGTTGCCGTGGGTGACGGCCACTCCCTTGGGCCTGCCGGTGGACCCCGAGGTGTAGATCACGTAGGCGATCGACTCCCCGGAGATCGTCGCGGAGACCTCGGCCGCGTCCAGCGGTCTTCGCGACCCCTGATCCGCCTCGGCGCCGGACGCGGGGGCCTGCGGCATGGGGAGCACGGGCGTCTCCCCCGCCCAGGGAGCCTCGGAGTCGGCGACGACCAGGCGGGCACCGCAGTCCTCCACCTGGTAGGCCAGGCGCAGCTCGGGCTGGTGCGGGTCCAGCGGCAGGTAGGCGGCTCCGGCCGCCCAGACGCCGAGCACGGCGGCGACCATCTCCGCCGAACGGCTCAGGCCGAGCGCCACGATGTCGCCGGGGCCCGCGCCGTGCGCGACGAGGGTGTCCCGCACGGAGGCCGCCCAGTCGAGCAGCTCGCCGTAGGTGACCTCTCGGTCGCCGTCACGGATCGCCGTCACGGTGCGAGGCTCGCGGGTGGCCTCCGGATCGCCGTCACCGATGACCGCCTGGGCATCGCTCCCGCGCACGACCTCCGGGAGACCGTCACGGGTCACCGCCCCGGCACCGCGCTCGCGGCCGACCTGCCCGTCGCCGATTTCGAGGCTCCCGGTGCGGGTGACGATCCGCTCCAGCAACGTGGCCGGTCCTTCCCAGGTCCGCGCGGTGTCGTTGAGCCGGTCGAGCAGCCTCCGGTCGTCCGCCGAGAGGGAGTCCAGCTCCCGCTGGGGCCGGTGCGCGTCCTTCGCGGCCCGCCGCAGCAGCGCGGTCATCCGCGCGACGAACGCGGCGATCTCTGCCTCGTCGTGGACCTCCGTGCTGTGCCAGACCCTGAGCGTGAGCCTGCCGGGCTCCTGCACCGCGATGCACTGCAGGTCCAGGCGGCTGCGGTCGAACAGGTCCTCGACGTACTCGGGGACGGAGCCCAGGATGCTCACCTGGTCGTCGGTCCACGGCCGGTAGTTGAACATGTGCCGGAACAGCGGCACCCTCCAGTCGCCGGTGCCGTGCCCGCGCTCGACCAGCACCGCCTCCACCGAGGCGTCCGCGTGCTCTACGCCCTCGAAGAAGACGTCCTCGACCCGTCTGACCAGGGCCGCGAACCCCTCCTCCGGATCGGCGCGCACCCGGATCGGCAGGGTGCTGACGCCGTAGCCGACATGTCCGCGCATCGCGGCCGTCCTGGTGGTGACCGGCATCGCGGCCACCAGCTCGGGACCGGCGCCGTGCGCGCGCAGGGTGAGCATGAACGCGGCGGCGAGCACGATGTTGTCGGTGGTGCGCAGGCCGGTTCGCAGCGTGTCGAGCGCCCGGCGCGTGTCCGCGTCCACCTCCCAGGAGCAGGTGTGCCCGGCGAAGGTGGGCCGGGCGGGCGACGGCCTGCTGCCGGGGAGCACCATCGCGGCCGGGTCGACGTCCCCGAGCCTGTCGAGCCAGTAGTCCAGCGACTCCCGGGAGGCCGCTTTGGGCTCCAGCATGGGCGCGGTGCCCGCGAGCGCGGCGGGGAGCGGCTCCTGGCTCGTCTGCGCGTCGTAGAAACCGCCCAGTTCCTCGACGAGGAACTGCATCGAGGTGGCGTCGATCACGATGTGGTGCGCGACCAGGCAGACCACGCTCCCTCCGCCGTCGGGCAGCGCGAAGTGCCCGGCCCGAAAGAGCAGGTCGCGGCCCAGGTCGAAGGGTTCGTCCAGGAAACTCTGCAGGTCGGCGACGAGCGTCTCCGGCGTGGTCTCGCCGTTCACCAGCTTGATCTGCGCGTCCTTCGGGGCGGTGAGGTGCCGTACGGGCGCGCCGTCCACCTCGGGAAACCGCAGGCGCAGCGCCGGGTGCCGCTTGAGCAGGCGGTTCACCGCGATCTGCAGCGGGAGCCTGCGCAGCGGCTGCCGGGTCCTGAACGCCACCGCCAGGTTGGACACCCCGCTCGACCCGGCGAGCTGCTCCAGCACCCAGAACGAGTACGGGACCGCCTCGGGCCTGCGCAGTGGCTCCGCGGGCTCCGGCAGGCCCTCGGGGAGCCGTGACGCGCTCTCGCGTTCCCGCGCCTCGGGAGCCGGCGACGCATTCCCGCGTTCCCGCACTTCGGGAGCCGGTACGGGAACGGGCGTCACCTCGGCGGGGCGGTGCCCGCCGGGGACGGGCAGTCGCTGCAGAGGGTGGTCGGGGTCGAGCGCGACCCAGTCCACCGGACAGCCGAGCGTCCACAGCCGGGCGAGCGCCGTGAGCAGACCCCGGCGGTCGTCCCCGCAGCGGATCGTCTCCTCGCCCGGCGATATTCCCGCCGTCCCTGCCGTCCCTGCCGTCCCTGCCGTCCCCGTCCCCGCCGCACCGAGCAGGAGGGACGGCGCGCCTCGTGCGCCACCGGCCTTCGGTCCCGCTCCCGCCTCGGACGAGGGGTCCTGCCCCGCGACCGTCCCGCGACGGGCCTCCACCTCGTGGAAGGCGTATCCGGGCACCCGCTCCGGCGCCGCGTCGGCGGCGGCCACCCTGGCGATCGCCTCGTCCAGTTCGAGCGTTCCCGAGAAGGCGGCGGCGGTGAGTTCTCCGACCCCCTCCCCCGTGCACCCTCCGGGGGTGACACCCCAGCCGGTCAGGGTGGCCGCCAGGGAGTAGGTGACCGCGAACGTCACCGGGTCGTCGTCGCGCTCCCCGGCGAGCCAGGCGTCGCAGAAGTCGACGCCGTGCCGCTCGAAAGCCTCCAGGCAGATGTCCATCGTCTCGCTGAACAGCCGCTCGACCCCGTACAGCGAGGCCCCCAGCCGACCGGCGCCGCCGGCGGGGAAGACGAACCGCACACCCGTCCAGGCCGCGTCGCGGGAAGGCGGCTCGTGCCCGGCCGTTTCCTCGGCAGAGGCCGTCCGCGCGGCGGCGAGGGCGGCGGACGCCTCGGCGGGGGTGGTCGCGACGATCGCGCCCCGTACGGGATGCGGGGTGCGGCCCCGCTGGAGGACGGCCACGGCGTCGGCGAACCGGTCGGGGGCGAGGGTGGCGAAGAATCCCGCCAGGCCTTCCCGTACGGCGTCGGCCTCCTGTCGGTGCCGTCCCGACCAGGCGACGACGCGGGGCCGGTGGTCCGCGGGGAGGTGGACCGGCGGGAAGCCGTCCTTCACCGTCAACGGATCACGCGGACGCGCGGTCGGTCCTCCTGTCGGCGATCGGCCGCCGGGCCCGCTGCGGGCGGGACCGGTGCCGGGCCGGGAAGCGGTCATCGGGCCGGTCGCTGTGTCGGCGACCCGGTCGGTCACCGGGGTGGTCGCCGTGTCGGCGACCACGTCGAGAGCCGGATCGGCACCCGGGTCGGTCGTCGTCTCGATCACGGCGCGTACGAGGTCGCCGTCGAGGAGGGCGTCGTCCAGGCGCCTGAGCGCGATCGCGGTTCCCCGTTCCGCGACGGCGCCGAGGCTCGGCCCCGAGACGGTGATCGCGAGGTCGCAGATCCCCAGGGCGAGGGCGAGGCAGGCGGCCTCGGCCGTGTCGTGGACGGCGAGCACGCCCGGTGGGCGCGCGGGGCCGTGTCCGGCGTTCTCCATCGTGGCCTCGACGACCTCGATCGGGACGGGACCGGGAGAGAGCGGGGCACGCGGGCCCATACCGATCACCGCGATCGGCGCGGTCCTCGTCACCGAGACGACCCGCCGTCCCTGCGGATACGGGCGCGCACATCCCTGCGGCTGCCTCCCGTGGGGCGCGGGCGCGCGGGTTCGCTCCTGACGGGTTCCTGCGCGCCCGCGACGAGGCGGCTGAGCGCCCGTACGTTCGGCCGGGCGAACATCGCGGTGACCGGGATGTCGATACCGAGCGCCCCGGTGATGTCCGCGTGCAGCTCGACCAGCGCCATCGAGTTGAGCCCGGCTTCGAAGAAGTTCTCGTCGGGGTCGACCGTCCGGCCCAGGCGGGCCTCGATCATTCCCGCGACCGTGTCGGCGGCCGACACCCGCTGCCCCGGGCGACCCGGTTGGCCTGGAGGCCGCCCCTCGTCCTCCTCGTGTTGCCGCTCCGCTCCCACCGGCCGACTGCCCTGGATCATCCGGCGCCTTTCGTGAAATTTGTCTGGTTCACCGGGCAGCCCCTTTTCGGGCATGCCGTGCACCGATCTTCTGACACCTATTCGGACACGACAAGAGCGTATTTTTCGGCTTTTTTGGATCGCCGAACGCGTGGAAGACCCCGGAAACGCGTACGGCCACCGCCGAAGCGGTGGCCGTACGCGTTTTCGCGGATCGGGTGAGGATCAGGCGGGGTTGGAGACCGCCGCCCCGATGGTGTGCACGCGCAGGGCGTTGGTGGAGCCGGCGGTGCCGGGAGGCGAACCGGCGACGATGACGACCTTGTCACCCTTCTCCAGGCGGGAGTTGGCGAGCAGCGAGGCCTCCACCTGACGGACCATGTCGTCGGTGTGGTGGACGAACGGCACCTCGAAGGTCTCCACACCCCAGGTCAGCGCGAGCTGGTTGCGGACGTGGCGGGCGGAGGTGAACGCGAGCAGCGGGATCGGCGAGCGGTAGCGGGCCAGACGGCGGGCCGTCTCACCGGACATGGTGAACGCCACCAGCGCCTTGGCGCCGACGATCGCCCCGACCTCCGCCGCGGCACGGGCGATCGCGCCACCGGTGGTCTCGGGCAGCCGGTCGAGGCTGTGCGTGGCCTGCAGGGAGCTCTTCTCCGCGGTCGTGGCGATGCGGCTCATCGTCTCGACGACCTCGATGGGGTAGTTGCCGACCGAGGTCTCCCCGGAGAGCATGACCGCGTCGGCGCCGTCCATGACGGCGTAGGCGACGTCGGAGGCCTCGGCGCGGGTGGGACGCGGAGAGGTGATCATCGAGTCCAGCATCTGGGTGGCGACGATGACCGGGCGGGCCTTCTCGCGGCAGAGCTCGATGGCGCGCCTCTGGACGATGGGCACCTCCTCCAGCGGCAGCTCGACACCGAGGTCACCGCGGGCGACCATGATGCCGTCGAAGGCCTCGATGATCTCCGGGAGCCGCTCCACGGCCTGCGGCTTCTCGATCTTGGCGAGCAGCGGGAGGCGGATGCCCTCCTGCTCCATGATGTTGCGCACCACGTCGGCGTCGGAGGGACGCCTGACGAAGGAGAGGGCGACCAGGTCGAAGCCGGCGCGCAGCGCCCAGCGCAGGTCGGTCTCGTCCTTGTCGGTCAGGACGGGGGCGCTGACGTTCACGCCGGGGAGGTTGAGGCCCTTGTTGTCGGAGATCATGCCACCGACGACCACGCGGGTCGTGACGCGCTGGCCGTCGACCCGGGTCACCTCCAGCCGGACGCGGCCGTCGTCGACCAGGATGCTGTCGCCGGGGCTGACGTCCTTGGGAAGCCCCAGATAGGACGTGGAGACCTGGTCACGGTCGCCGGGGACCTCCTCGGTGGTGATCGTGAAGACGTCACCGAAGCCGAGACGGACGGGACCTTCCTCGAACTTACCGACCCGGATCTTGGGGCCTTGGAGGTCGGCCAGCAGACCTACGCCACGCCCGAGCTCGGCGGCCGCCTCCCTCAACCTGTCGTAAACCTCCCTGTGCAGCTCGTGGCTGCCGTGGCTGAGGTTGAAACGGGCCACGTCCATCCCGGCCGCGATGAGTTCGCGGAGGCGTTCGGGAGATGAGGTGGCGGGGCCGAGAGTGCAGACGATTTTCGCGCGACGAGTCACGGATCCCACCCTAATTGGTACAGACCACTTGGTCGCGACGTTAGCCGTAGCGCCGATGAAAAATTCGGTGACACAAAGCCACCTAGCATGAACGGCAGGTTACGAATCGTCCCTCGCGCTCACTCCTGAGGTCAGCCGTCCCAGGAGTACGGGGCACCCGCGAGCGTGCCCCGAGCCTGGTCGGTCATCGGGGCACCGGACCGATCACGACTTCCGAGCGGTCACCGCGCCTCCGCGTCGGCCGCCCGGAGTTTCGAGACGGTCACCGCGCCTCCGCCTCGGCAACGGCGGCTTCGGGCCGAGCGCCGGAACCCCGGACCGGCCGGCGGATTCCCGGGTCAGTCGCGGACGATCTCCTCCGCGACCAGCCCGGCGCCGATGCCCAGCAGCCAGACGTCCTTGGCGACGGCGATGCCCTGCTGTGAGGGACGCAGGCTGCCCTCCTCCCGCAGTCCCGGCGTCTTGAGGTAGAGGCCGAGCAGCCCTCCGGCGAAGGCGGTCAGCGCGGCGCCCGCCAGCAGCGGCGGCACCACGGGGACCAGCAGGGCGGTACCGAGGGTGATCTCCGCCGTGGAGAGCAGCCTCGTGAACTTCACCGAGTCCATGTCCTTGAGGAACGGGTAGGTCCCGGAGGCCATCCCGTGTAATCCCTTCGCGCTCTCCTCCCCCGCGGTTCTCTTGGTCAGTCCCGAATTCAGAATGATCAAACCGGCGGCGATCCGGGGCGGAAGCTGGTGCGGACGCGACAGGAACCTCATATGAGTCCTTTCTGCGTGGAGAACCCGCCTTCAGGCGCGAGGAGGAAGCCGATGATCCTCACGGTGACAAGAGCGACGGGATGGAACCGGAGTCGTTCTTCTTCCCCCTTTCGTCCCCTTCACCCGTCTGTTGATCGTCTCTTGGGGAGATCCGGCCTGTGCCCGGGATGACGCTTCCGCCGAGGCCGAACCGCGAGGCGACCGCCCTCACCCCGTCTCGGCCCCTCACCCAGGGGCCGAGACGGGGTGAGGGCGCCTTGGGCGCCCCCGCGCCGTCAGGGAGGCTGTCAGGGAGCGAGCGGCTCGGCCTTGGCGGCGTTCTCGGCGCTGATGAGGCCGCGGCCGTAGAAGCCGTTGCGCTTCTTGGGACCCTCGCACTTGTGGACCTCGTCCACGAACGCGAGGTCGATCTTGTAGGCGTACCCGCGCGGTGAGGGGCAGGCCTTCTTGGTGGCCGTGGAGTACAGCTGGCGCTGGACGTCCGCGGGGGGCATCGTGAGGCCGCCCTTGCCGGGTTTGCCGAACCGGCTGATCAGGATGGCGGCGACACCGGTGGCGTGCGGTGCGGCCATGGAGGTGCCGACGAGGTACTGGTAGTAGGCGCAGGTGCCGCCCTCGCACTCCCGGATGATCGAGTCGGACTTCGGCGTGCCGTCGGCGGTGAGTTGTCCCTTGGCCTTGAGCGCGTTCTCCGGCGCGGCGGCCAGAATGCCCTTGGTGGGGTCGTACGTGCTGCTGCCGTCGAACTCGTCCCCGCCGGGGGCCGCGAGGTCGGCCTGCTCGACGCCGTAGTCGGAGTAGTACGCCTTGCGCCCGGTCGGCCCCACCGAGGTGACCGAGATCACACCCTTGGACTCGGCGGGAACGTTGAGGCAGGAGTTGTCGACCTTGCGGGTGTGCTCGCTGCCCTTGGGATAGTTGGGGCTGCTCTCGTCCTTGCTCGGCTTGCCGAGGTCGGTGGCGCCGTTGCCGATGGCGCTGATGAGGGTGACCCCGCGCTTGCGCGCGTAGTCGAGGGCGCGCTGCATGCCGGTGATGATGCCGCGCTGCTCCAGCTGCTCCGCCTTGGAGTCGGCCGGGTTGGCCTTGCAGTTGAACAGCCACGGGTCGACGTAGAAGCTCATGTTGACCACGTCGATCCCGGCGTCGGCGGCGTAGGTGAGCGCCTCGACGCTGGGCTTGAGGAAGAACAGGCCCGAGTCGCGACCGGCGCGCAGGTTCACCAGGGACACCTGGGGTGCCACCCCGGCGATGCCCAGGCCGTTGATCGGTGAGGCGATGGTGCTGGCCACGTGGGTGCCGTGGCCGTCGTCGTCCCAGTCCACCGGGTCCTTGCAGTCCTTGAACTCGCAGGGGCCGTCGAGGACGTTGCCGTTGGGGTCCTTGGGTCGGTCGGTCACGAAGTTGCGGCTCAGGGCGCGGTTGAAGTTGGGGGCGATGTCGGGGTGCTTGCCGTCGATGCCGGTGTCGATGACGCCGACCAGCACCCGCTTGTCACCGGGTTCGGTGGCGTAGGAGCCCTCCGCGGTGGCGCCGATCATCTTCATGTCCCACTGCCGCCCGGCGAGCGGCTCCGGTGTGTCGGCGGAGCGGCGGGTGCCCGCCTGCCCGAGGGCTTCTGCGGAGGGGAATGCGAGCGGGGTTCCCACGCCGGAGACCGTCCCGGGAGCGGTCCCGGCGCTGGAGGTCCCGGAGGTGGCCCCGGTGCCGGAGATCCCGGCTTCTGAGGCGGACCCGCCCGCGGAGGCCCCGGCCGCGGGTGCGGCGGCGCGGATCGCACTGGCGAAGCCGATCCTGCGGTCGGAGGAGACTCCCTCGACGGCGTCACTGCCGGCCAGGCTCTCCACGAAGCCCGTGCCGGGACCGTCCGCGAGGACGTAACCGATCCTGGTGTCGGTCGACAGGACGGTGCCGCCGCTCGCGTCGATCGCGTCGATCGCCCGGTCGCGGGCGCCGTCCGCGTAGAAGACCAGGTACTCGCGGGTCTGGCCCGCGCCGGTCGTGGCCTCGCCGCCCAGGGCTCCCGCCGTGAGGGTCGCCGCCAGGGCGAGCGCCGTCGCCGCGCCCGTCAGGCTTCTGGTCCCGCGATTCATCGATCCTCCGCACCTGACCCGATCAAGAAATTTATCTTTCAGGCATATGTACGCCAAAGCAATTCGAAACCCCGCTCTGCGCATTTTTCCCTGAAGCAGTCGGTAAGACATCCGGAATGCCGAACTGTCGGGGGGTGCCGAAGACCAACCGTGGCCTGACCAAACCAGCGATGGAGCACATGAACCGGCCCTGACATGCATGAACCGGCCCGGGTACGCATGGATCAACCATGACATACCCAGACCGGTCATGACATGTCAGGCCAGCTTCCACTCAGACCAGCGGCCGCGCCGTCGGCGGGATCGCCACCGGAAGGGCCGTCTGGCCCGTGAGGTAGCGGTCGGCGGCCGAGGCCGCGGAGCGGCCCTCGGCGATCGCCCACACGATCAGCGACTGTCCGCGGCCCATGTCCCCGGCGACGAAGACGCCGTCGACCGAGGACATGTAGCCCTTGTCCCTCGCGACGTTGCCCCTGGCGTCGTAGAACTCGCCACCGGCGACCTCGGCGAGCTCTTCGAGCAGGCCCTTCTTCTCCGGACCCACGAAGCCCATCGACAGCGTGACCAGCTCGGCCGGGATCTCCCGCTCGGAGCCGGGCACCGGCTTGAACCCGGCCGCGGGCCCCTCCACCTCGACCAGGCGCAGCGCCCTGACGTTGCCCTCGGCGTCGCCGACGAACTCGGTGGTGGAGACCGCGTAGACCCGGGCGCCGTCACCGTCGGCCAGCTCCTCGTGGGCGCTCTCCATCTTGAACAGGATGGGGAACGTGGGCCACGGCTGGCTGCCCGGACGGCTCGCCGGAGGCTGGGGCATGATCTCCAGCTGGGTGACCGAGGCGGCCCCCTGCCGGATCGCGGTGCCGATGCAGTCGGCACCGGTGTCGCCGCCGCCGATCACGACGACGTGCTTGCCCTCGGCGCTGATCGGCGAGACCGGGAAGTCGCCCTCCTGAACCTTGTTGGAGGGCGGCAGGTACTCCATCGCCTGGTAGACGCCCTTCAGGTCGCGCCCGGCGACGGGCAGGTCCCGCCACTGGGTCGCGCCACCGGCCAGGACGATCGCGTCGAACTCCTCGCGCAGCTGTGCCGCCGTGATGTCCACGCCGACGTTGACGCCGGTACGGAACTCGGTCCCCTCGGCCCGCATCTGGGCGAGACGGCGGTCGATGTGCCGCTTCTCCATCTTGAACTCGGGGATGCCGTAGCGGAGCAGGCCCCCGATCCGGTCGGCCCGCTCGAACACGACCACGTCGTGCCCGGCCCTGGTGAGCTGCTGGGCTGCGGCCAGGCCCGCGGGGCCCGAGCCGACGACCGCGACGCGCTTGCCGGTCTTGGTGGCGGCGGGCTGGGGGGTGACCCAGCCCTCGTCGAAGGCACGGTCGATGATCTCGACCTCGACCCGCTTGATCGCGACCGGGTCGGAGTTGATGCCGAGCACGCACGCCGCCTCACACGGAGCCGGGCACAGGCGTCCGGTGAACTCGGGGAAGTTGTTCGTGGCGTGCAGGCGCTCGATCGCCTCCTGCCAGTCGTCCCGGTAGACCAGGTCGTTCCACTCGGGGATCAGGTTGCCCAGCGGGCAGCCGTTGTGGCAGAACGGGATGCCGCAGTCCATGCAGCGCGCGGCCTGCCTGGTCAGCGCGGGCTTGGGGAAGTCCTCGTAGACCTCGCGCCAGTCGCGGATGCGCACGTCCACCGGGCGGCGCGCCGGCAGCTCGCGTCCGTGAGCGAGGAAACCCTTGGGGTCAGCCATCGGTCGTACCTCCCTTATCCCTGAAAAGCCTGAAATGACTGGAAAAACCGGACGGCATGAGTGATCGCGAACATCGGCGTCACCCCTGGACCGCGGCGGTCATGACGGCCTCGTCGATGTCGCGGCCCTCCAGCCGGGCGGACTCGGCGGCCAGCAGGACCCGCTTGTAGTCCGTCGGCATGATCTTGCTGAAGCGGGACGGGTCCCAGTCGGCGAGGAGTGCCTTCGCCACCGTGGAGCCCGTCTCGGTGAGGTGGGCCTCGACGATCTCGCGCAGCGCCTCGGAGTCGGCCTCCTCCAGCTCCTCGATCTCGACCATCTCCCGGTTGACCCGTTCGGCGTCGAGGTCGAGCAGGTAAGCGACGCCGCCCGACATGCCCGCCGCGAAGTTGCGGCCGGTCGGGCCGAGGACGACCACCTTGCCGCCGGTCATGTACTCACAGCCGTGGTCGCCGACACCCTCGACCACCGCGGTGGCACCGGAGTTGCGGACACAGAACCGCTCCCCCACGACGCCGCGGATGAAGGCCTCGCCGGAGGTCGCGCCGTACAGGCCGACGTTTCCGGCGATGATGTGCCCGTCGAGCGGGGCCGCGTCGTACGGCTGGACCGAGATCCGGCCGCCGGACAGGCCCTTGCCCACGTAGTCGTTGGCGTCGCCGGTCAGCCTCAGCGTGATGCCCCTGGGCAGGAAGGCGCCGAAGGAGTTGCCCGCGGAGCCGGTGAAACGCACGTCGATGGTGTTGTCGGGCAGGCCCGCTCCGCCGTACCGCTTGGTCACCTCGTGGCCGAGCATGGTGCCGACCGTACGATTGACGTTGCGGATGGGCAGGTCGAGCGTGACCCTGGAACCCCCCTTGAGCGCACCCTCGGCGAGCTGGATCAGCGTGTTGTCCAGCGCCTTGGCGAGCCCGTGGTCCTGCTCCACGGTACGGCGCAGCGAGGCGCCCTCGGGCAGCTCCGGCTGGTGCAGGATCGGCGCCAGGTCCAGTCCTGAGGCCTTCCAGTGGTTCTCGGCCGGGGTGGTGTCCAGCAGCTCGGCGTGGCCGACGGCCTCGTCGATGCTGCGGAAACCCAGCGCGGCGAGATACTCGCGGATCTCCTCGGCGACGAACTCGAAGAAGTTGACCACGAACTCGGGCTTGCCGGTGAACCGCTTGCGCAGCTCGGGGTTCTGGGTGGCCACGCCGACCGGGCAGGTGTCCAGGTGGCAGACGCGCATCATCACGCAGCCGGAGACGACCAGCGGCGCGGTCGCGAAGCCGAACTCCTCGGCGCCGAGCAGCATGGCGATGATCACGTCGCGGCCGGTCTTGAGCTGGCCGTCCACCTGCACGACGATGCGGTCGCGCAGGCCGTTGAGCAGCAGCGTCTGCTGGGTCTCGGCCAGGCCCAGCTCCCAGGGGGAGCCCGCGTGCTTGAGCGAGGTGAGCGGGGAGGCGCCGGTGCCGCCGTCGTGACCGGAGATGAGCACGACGTCCGCGTGGGCCTTGGACACGCCCGCAGCGACCGTTCCGACCCCGACCTCGGCCACGAGCTTGACGTGCACGCGGGCGGCCGGGTTCGCGTTCTTCAGGTCGTGGATGAGCTGGGCGAGGTCCTCGATCGAGTAGATGTCGTGGTGCGGAGGCGGCGAGATGAGACCGACGCCCGGGGTGGAGTGCCGGGTCTTGGCGACCCACGGGTAGACCTTGTGGCCGGGCAGCTGACCGCCCTCACCGGGCTTGGCGCCCTGGGCCATCTTGATCTGCACGTCGTCGGCGTTGACCAGATACTCGGAGGTCACACCGAACCGGCCGGAGGCCACCTGCTTGATGGCCGAACGGCGCACCGGGTCGTGCAGCCGCTCGGGGTCCTCGCCGCCCTCACCGGTGTTGGACTTGCCGCCCAGCCGGTTCATCGCGATGGCGAGCGTCTCGTGCGCCTCCATCGAGATGGAGCCGTACGACATCGCGCCGGTGGAGAACCGCTTGACGATCTCGCTGACCGGCTCGACCTCGTCGATCGGCACCGGCTCGCGGACGCCCTCCCGCAGCTTGAACATGCCGCGCAGCGTCATCAGCTTCTCCGCCTGGGAGTCCACCAGGCCGGTGTACTCCTTGAAGATCTCGTAGCGGCGCGAGCGGGTGGCGTGCTGCAGCTTGAAGACGGTCTCGGGGTTGAACAGGTGCGGCTCGCCCTCGCGACGCCACTGGTACTCACCGCCGACCTCGAGGCGGCGGTGGGCGTTCTCGGCCCTGGGGTAGGCGCGCAGGTGACGCTGCGCGGCCTCCTCGGCCAGGACGTCGAAGCCGACGCCGCCCAGCCGGGACGTGGTCCCGGTGAAGCAGACGTCCACGACCTCCTGGCTCAGCCCGAGCGCCTCGAAGATCTGCGCCCCGGTGTAGGAGGCGACCGTGGAGACCCCCATCTTGGACATGACCTTCAGCACGCCCTTGCCGTACGCCTTGATGAGGTTGCGCACGGCCTTGTGCTTGTCGATCTTCAGGACGCCGGAGTCGACCATGTCCTCGACGGTCTCGATGGCGAGGTACGGGTTGACCGCGCCCGCCCCGTAGCCGACGAGCAGCGCCATGTGGTGCGCCTCGCGCGCCTCGCCGGTCTCGATGACCAGACCGATCTTGGTGCGGGTCTTCTCGGCGATCAGGTGGTGGTGGACGGCACCGGTGAGCAGCAGCGAGGGGATCGGCGCCAGGACGTCGGAGGAGCCGCGGTCGGACAGCACGATGATCCGCGCCCCGCCCTCGATTACCGAGGAGACCTCGGCGCGGATCTCCTCGATGCGGTGCAGCAGCGCCTCGCCGCCACCCGCGACCTCGTACAGGCCCGAGACCACGTGCGGGTGGAAGCCCGGCAGCGCGCCCTCGTCGTTGATGTGGATGATCTTCGCGAGCTCGTCGTTGTCGAGCACCGGGTACGGCAGCACGAGCTGGCGACAGGAGGCGGGACCCGGGGCGAGCAGGTTGCCCTCGGGGCCGATGGTGCTGGCCAGGGAGGTGACGAGCTCCTCGCGGATCGCGTCCAGCGGCGGGTTGGTGACCTGCGCGAACAGCTGGCTGAAGTAGTCGAACAGCAGCCGGGGCTTCTCGCTGAGCACGGCGACCGGGGTGTCGGTGCCCATCGAGCCGATCGGCTCGATGCCCGTCCTCGCCATCGGCCCCAGGATGATCCGCAGCTCCTCCTCGGTGTAGCCGAAGGTCTGCTGCCGCTTGATCAGCGTCTCGTGCGACAGACCCTCGGGCGAGCGGGCGGGCAGCTCCTCGAAGCGGACCAGACCGGCGTGCAGCCAGTCGGCGTAAGGCAGCTCCGCCGCCAGCTCGGCCTTGATCTCGTCGTCTTCGATGATCTTGCCGAGCGCGGTGTCGACCAGGAACATCTTGCCGGGCTGCAGGCGGCCCTTGCGGACCACGTCCTCGGGGGCGATGTCCAGCACGCCCGCCTCGGAGGCGAGCACGACCAGGCCGTCCGCGGTGACCCAGAACCGTCCGGGGCGCAGGCCGTTGCGGTCGAGTACCGCGCCGACCAGGGTTCCGTCGGAGAAGGTGATCGAGGCCGGGCCGTCCCAGGCCTCCATCATCGTGGAGTGGAACTCGTAGAACGCCCGCCGCGCGGGGTCCATCTCGGTGTGGCTCTCCCACGCCTCGGGGATCATCATCAGCACCGCGTGCGGCAGGCTGCGTCCCGCGAGGTGGATGAGCTCCAGCGTCTCGTCGAAGGAGGCGGTGTCGGAACCGGCCGGGTCGCAGATCGGGAAGAGCCGCGACAGGTCGCCCGGCAGGTTCGCCGTCTCCAGCATGGCCTCGCGGGCGCGCATCCAGTTGCGGTTGCCCTTGACCGTGTTGATCTCACCGTTGTGGGCGACGTAGCGGTACGGGTGCGCGAGCGGCCAGGAGGGGAAGGTGTTGGTGGAGAAACGCGAGTGGACCAGCGCGATCGCGGTCTCGTAGCGCTCGTCGCTCAGGTCGGGGAAGAACTGCTCGACCTGCAGCGGGGTGAGCATGCCCTTGTAGACGATCGTCCGGGAGCTCAGCGAGGGGAAGTAGACCTTCGCCTCGTGCTCGGCCCGCTTGCGCAGGCAGAAGGCGAGCCGGTCCAGCTCAAGACCGCTCTCACCGTCGGGGGACGCCACGAACAGCTGGCCGAAGAACGGCATCACCGCGCGGGCGCTCGGCCCGGGAAGGTCGGGGGTGGTGGGAACGTCGCGCCAGCCGAGGACCGTGAGGCCCTCCTCCGCGGCGATCTCCTCGATCAGCCGCACGGCGGCCTCACGGGCCCGCTCCTCGGCGGGCAGGAAGGCCATACCGGCGGCGTAGGAGCCGGCCGTGGGCAGGGGGAAGTTCGCCACCACGCGGAAGAAGACGTCGGGGATCTGCGTCAGGATCCCGGCCCCGTCGCCGGTGTCCGGTTCGCTACCCTGGGCCCCCCGGTGATCAAGGTTGCACAGCGCGGTCAAGGCCTTCGCGACGATGCCGTGGCTACGGCGACCGGCAACGTCCGCGACCATGGCGACACCACAGGCGTCGTGCTCGTGCGAGGGGTGGTACAGGCCCTGAGGCTCGGGAAAGCCGAGGTGGGCAGCAGGCATTGAATCCCTCCCGTCGTCTTGCTTCTCTCGAACAAGCAAGGGACGACGTTGGCCCTGCTGCGTGGTGGGTAGAGATTACCGTACCCTGCCGGATACCTGCCTACCCGGTGAGATCCCGCCGAATTAGTGCAGGTTCGCCCGGTTCATTAAACACACCGCGATGGCACAACATTCCAGGTCCTGGCCCTAGGGTGGCCCAATGGAACCGACCGATCCCACCGGCCTGGGCGCCTCCACCGGTCTGACAGGCAGCGGCACTTCAGATGTCTCCGGCGTTTCCGGCCCCCCCGGCGCCTCCGCCGGGACCGGCGACCGAACGGTGGCCGGGACGGGAGCCGGAACCGAGAGCGGGGCCGGGCGTGGGTCCCGGACGGGAGCCGGGGCCGGAACCGGGGCCGGGCGTGGAGCCGGCACCGAAGGAGAGGCCGAGGACGAGAACGGCGGTGGAGTCGAGGCTTTCGTCGCACGGGCGGGTGTCGACGGCAGGCGGCTGAGGAACGCGCTGACCGCCCTGGGCGGCGGTCGCTGGTGGACACTCGCCGATCTGGTCAGGGAGACCGCGACCTCGCGGCGGACCATCGAGGCGCTGCTGCGCGAGGTGGACGGCGAACTGGAGCGATCGGGCGACCGCTTCAGGCTCCCGGCCCCTCCCGCCTGGTCGGCCCCGGCACGGGAGGAGGGCGCCCCCTCACCGGACGGACCGCGGGCGAGCGGCCCCACCCGGGCCGGATCAGAAGCGGACGGCCCCGCACCGACCGGATCGCGCGTAAGCAACGTCACACCGGCCGCACCACGAGCGGTCGGTACCGCACCGGCCGGGCCGCGAGCGAGCACCCTCGCACCGGCGGACCCGGTCGCCCACCTGCTCCCCGACCGCGCCGACCTGGTCGCGCGCATGGACGAGTTGATCGCCAAGGCTCCCCGGGGCCGCCACACGCTGGACCACGTCGCCGCGACCGGCGAGACCGTGGTCAGGCGGGCGCTGCTGCTGGACGCCCGCTTCTGGCTGGACGGCGCCCGGCTGCTGTGCGTGGGCGACCACGATCTGACCTCGCTGGCCACGGCGATGCTGCACCCGGGCGTCGAGGTGACCGTCGTCGACGTCGACGAGCGCATCCTCGCCTACATCGCCGGTGAGGCCGACCGGCTTGGTCTGGCCGTACGGACCCGCTGGGCCGACCTGCGCCTGGGGCTGCCCGCCTCC
Source organism: Streptosporangium sp. NPDC049046 (assembly GCF_040649155.1). Classification (NCBI taxonomy): domain Bacteria; kingdom Bacillati; phylum Actinomycetota; class Actinomycetes; order Streptosporangiales; family Streptosporangiaceae; genus Streptosporangium; species Streptosporangium sp. NPDC049046. Next base: position 171,897 of record NZ_JBEZEZ010000001.1, read on the forward strand.
GCGCGGTCCTGGGCCGACCTGGCGATCACCGACCCTCCCTACACCCCCGAGGGCGTCGGGCTGTTCGTCGCCCGTTGCGCGGAAGGGCTGCGCGACCGCGAGCAGGGCCGGATCATGCTGGCGTACGGCGCCAGCGAGCGCACCCCCGCGCTCGCCCTCAAGGTTCAGCAGGCCCTGTCGCAGCTCAACCTCGTCAACGAAGCGATCTACCCCGACTTCAACCGCTACTTCGGCGCCGAGGCCATCGGTTCGGCCGCCGACCTGTACGTCCTGCGCCCCACCACGAAGACCTGGCCCGCCGCGGCCGCCCGCACCGAGACGTCCGGCACCGCCATCTACACGCAGGGGCCCCAGTCGGTGGAGTCGGCGAGCTCCCCCGCCGCCTCGGCCGCCGGTTTCGGTGAGGGGTTCGTCCCGGAGGTGCTGGTGGGCGAGTGGCCCCGCGACGTGCTGCCCAAGGCCCCCAGGGCGCGCCTGACGACCTGGCTGGCCAAGCCCTACGCCAGCGACCCGGCCAGGGTGGCGATCTCCGTACCCGCCGGTCTGGAGGCCGCGCTGCCCCGGCTGCTGCTGGCCACCCGCGCCAGGGAGGTCCGGGTCACCCTGGCGACGGCCCCGAAGGATCTCCCCCACGACCTTCTCGCCCCCGTCTACGACCTCACCGCCGAGGGAGCGTCCGTGCGCGCCGTACGGGTGGCACCGCCCGCCGGAGACAGCAAGAGCGCCACAAACGCGAACGACGCGCACGCGAACGACACGGCCCGGATTCTGCGCCGCGTCCTGGACAACGCGCACGGCAGGCTCGCCAACACCTGGCGCGAGGCCCTGATCAAGGTCAGGGGCGACCTGACGAAGAGGCAGGCGAGGGCGATCGTCGCCGCCGTGGCCCCGTGGGCGGGCGACGTCACCGTCCTCGAACTGCCCGCCCACCGGCTGCTGGAGCTCAGGGCCGCGGTGGAGAGCTCCCTCAGCGCACCAGCCGACGCTGGATGACCAGGCCGAGGCCGTCCATCGCGACCTGCGGATAGGTGAGATCCACCCTGCCCTCGCCGCCCTCGCCGCCCTCCCCCGCGCCTGCCCGGGCGGTGCTCCCGCCGGCGACGGGGGCGACCCAGCTCACCGTGACGTAGTGCCCGAGGCCGCGGACCTGGGCCCAGCTGCGCGAGCCGTCGAAACCGTCGGGCGTGTCGGGAGCGGGCCTGACGAAGCCGTCGCCGCCGTCGCCCTTGAGCGCCGCCACGAGCCTGTCGGCGGCGGCGGAGTCGGCGAGGTTGAAAATCAGGAACTGGCCGGAGACCGCGCCGTCCTCGGTCTCGTAGCGGGCGCGCAGCACCTGCGTGCACCCGCCGAGCGCGTCCTGCGCGCTCCCCCAGACCGCCTCCGCGCAGTCGGCGAGGGTCTCGGTGGCCTTGAGGGCGAGCTTGGTCGTGCCCGCCGACACCGAGGGGGCGGGGAACATCTCGGCGACGGTGAGCGGCTGGGGGTCGAGGTCGCGGGTCGCGATGGGCGCGTAGTGGGCCGTACCCGGCTCCGCGCGCAGGACGGCGGCGCGCGGGGCGGGCTCGTCGCCCAGCCACAGGAAGGCCCCCACCCCGGCGACCCCGGCCAGCACGACGATGATGATCCACTTGCGCATGAGGAAAAAGCTTACTTCGACATCCTCCCCGCCCTCGAAGAACCCGGATTCCCGCCCGAAAAACGAACCCGGAAACTACTTGCTCGGGGCGGGCGCCGGGGAGACGGCGACGATGCGGCGGAAGATCGCCTTTTCCGTGGCGCGGACCGCGAGGGAGAGCGAGACGAAGTCGTCCCTCGCGCCGGGCTCCGCTCCGTCAGCCCTGCCGATCCAGACCAGGCCCGCGTAGTGCCCCATCGCGTGGCCGCTCGCCTCGGTGTGGCCGTCGGCGGGAAAGGCGGCCCTGGGCGCCTGGACCGGCCGGACCCAGCCGCCCCGGTGCAGGGTGGTCAGCGTGTTCACCAAGGTGTCGGAGGAGGCGGTGTCGCGGAGGTTGAACAGGGTGTACTGGGCGACGTAGCGGTTGTCGGCGCTGGTGTACAGGCCCCTGGCCACCTGGGTGCATCCGCCCTGGGCGAGCAGGTCGGTGAGCTCCTGGCCCCAGACCGCCGCCGCGCAGGCGCTCTCCAGCCGAGGGCTGCCCGCCAGCCTCAGCGTGGTCCTGCCCTCGCTGAGGGTCTTGGGGAAGAGGTCCTTGGCCGTGAGCGGTTTGGGGTCCGCCTTGCTCTCCGCGATCGGCGCGAACACTTTGGAGGAGGGCCATCCCCTGTAGACGTCGGGGCGGGGTTCGGTCCCGATGACCGAGGCGGTGGCCCGTTCGGGCTCGAAGTCGTTGCCGATCGCGGAGATCGCGAGGGTGAGGACGACCGCGGCGACCAGCACGCCCGCGATGGATCCGAACACCACCAGCAACCGCTGCTGGGTCGGGGTCAGCCCCCACTCCTCCAGCTGGGGGATGCTCCAGGTCTGCGCCTTGCTGGGAGTGCGGCGGCGCTTGCGCCCTCCCGGGGCGGGGGGCGGGGGCGAGGTCGGGGCGGTCACAGTCCGGTTCCTCCCAGGAGGGTGCCCAGGGCGAAGGTCAGGCCGGCGGCGACCGCGCCGACGAAGAGCTGGCGCAGCCCGCTGTACCACCAGCTGCGCGCGGTGACCTGGGAGACCAGCGCGCCCGCGCCGAACAGTGCCAGGCAGGAGACCACCGCCGACGTCACCAGGCTGGTGACGCCGAGCAGGTACGGCAGAAGGGGCAGGAGCGCCCCCACCGCGAACGACAGGAACGAGGAGAGCGCGGCGATCCTGGGCGAGGGAAGGTCGTGGACGGTGACGCCCAGTTCGGCCTCGGTGTGCACCTCGAGCGCCCTTTCCGGGTCCGCCGAGATCTGCCGCGCCACCTCTGCGGCCACGGCGGGATCGACGCCCCGCTCCTCGTAGAGCTTGGCGAGCTCCTCCAGCTCGGCCTCGGGGTTACGTTCGAGCTCTCGTCGCTCGACGGCGATCTCGGCCAGGGCGAGCTCGCGCTGGCTCGCCACCGAGACGTACTCGCCACCGGCCATGGAGAACGCGCCGGCGGCCAGCCCCGCGATGCCCGCCAGCAGGATGACCTTGGTTCCCGCGGCGCCACCGGCGACACCGGCGATCAGCGCGAAGTTGGAGACGAGGCCGTCCATCGCGCCGAACACCGACGGCCTCAGCCAGCCGCCGTTGACGTCGCGATGCCGGTGGTGCATCTCGGCACGCCTCCCCGAGGCGTCCGGACTCATCGCGATCCCCCGGGCGGCGGTCCCCAGGGCCCGGCACCGAAGGGAGGGCGCGGGCCACCGGTCTCGGCCCCGGAATCAGAACGCGCCGGTGCGCCGGACGATCCGGCAGCGCGTCCGAGATCCCGGGACCTCGACCGTGGGAGAGGCGTCAACGTCGTTCTTTCTCGCTCTCGGGAGCGGCCTTCGTCACGGCCTCCTCCTGGAGCTCGCCTTTCTTCGCACCGGAAACGAGCTCCTCGGGAACGCTCGCGCCCGAGGCCGTGCCGACGGCGCTCTCCGAGTCCGCGCTCTCCGAAGCGGTGCCGTCAGAGGCGGGCACGCTCTCGGCGGCGTCCGAGGCCTCGGAGGGAACCTCAGAAACCGCCGAAGCCGGCTCTGCCTCGACCTCGGCGTCTCCGCCCCGGCCGCTCTCCTCGGGATCGGCCTGGTCCGACGGATGAGCCGGATCGACCGCCCCTCCGTCCTCGCTCAAGCCCTCGGCCACCAACGTCATCGAGGCCGGACGCGCCTCGTCGTCCCGCCGGGCCGCACGGTCGTTCTCGGCCTCGTCGGCCTGGTCGGAGGGGTGAGCCAGATCGACGGGATCCGCCGCGCCGCCCCCCGCGTCCGACGCGACCAGGGTGACGGCCTTCGCCGAGTCCGTACCGTCGGTGCCGTTGGGGCCGCCTGGGCTCTCGCCCTCGCCCGGCGTGGCGACGCCGCCCTCAAGGTCGGTGTCGGGGTCGGTCGCCGACCTCACCCGCTCCTCGTCGGTCTTGTTCCTGGCGTACCAGAAGTAGGCCATCGCCCCGATGAACAGGATGATCGAGGTCCACTGGTTGAGCCGCAGGCCGAGGATGTGGTGGGCGGCGTCGACCCGCAGGCCCTCGATCCAGAAGCGGCCCACGGTGTAGCCGGCGACGTAGAGAGCGAACAGGCGGCCGTGGCGGATCACGTACTTGCGGCCGATCCAGATGAGGACCAGCGCGAGACCCAGGTCCCAGATCGACTCGTACAGGAACGCGGGGTGGTAGGTGTCCACGCCCGGCACCGTGCCCGGCCGGTCGGGGTCGATCTCCAGACCCCACGGCAGGTCGGTGGGGCCGCCGAACAGCTCCTGGTTGAAGTAGTTGCCCCAGCGGCCGATGGCCTGGGCCACCGCGATGCCGGGGGCGACGGTGTCGGCCACCGCGGTCAGGGAGATGCCCCGGCCGCGGCAGCCCAGCCAGACGCCCACGCCACCGAGCGCGACGGCGCCCCAGATGCCTAGGCCGCCGTTCCAGATGTACAGCGCCTCGATCGGCTCATTGGGCGCGTCCGGCCCGAAATAGAGCTGCCAGTCGGTGATGACGTGGTAGAGGCGTCCACCGACCAGGCCGAACGGCACGGCCCAGACGGCGAGATCCACGATGGTTCCAGGGACACCGCCGCGGGCGCGCCAGCGGCGCTCGCCGATGACGACCGCGACGATGACGCCGAGCACGATGCACAGTGCGTAGGCCCGGATGGGGACCACGCCGAAGAGATGCCAGACCCCCTGGGAGGGGCTGGGAATCGAGGCGAGGGGCATGTCAGGTGACGTTACCGTGTCCCGGGCTACTTGGCGGCATCAAGGACGGCCTGACGTAGCTCGGCCGGTTTGAAAGCCACGCCGGTGTCCATCTCGGTGCCGTTGAGCTTCAGCGTCGGGGTGCCCGTGAGCTTCTGGGTCTCCAGGACCTTGGTGCTGTAGGCGAGGTGTTCGGGAGCCTTCTCCTGGCTGGTCACGCACTTGTCGAAGCCGGGATCGGTCACCCCGGCGTCCTTGCCCCAGGCGATCAGGTCAGGGATCTTGAAGCCTTCCACGGTCTCCGAGGGCTGTGCGTCGAACAGCTTGTCGTGGAACCTGCTCCAGGCGACGCCTCCGGGAATGCAGCGGGAGGCCGCCCCGGCCCGCACGGAGTTACCCCGGGTGATGCCCTTGTTGGTCTGCTCCTGGAAGATCGTGATCGGGTGGTAGACCACCTTCGCCTTGCCCTCGGCCGCCAGGTTCTTGATCGTGGGACCGCTGGTCTCCTCCAGCGCCCTGCAGGCGGGGCACTGGAAGTCCTCGAAGACGTCCAGGACCGGCGACTCCACTCCCGCCTTGGCCATGACCACCGAGCCGTCGGAGGCGACGGTGATCGGCGCGAGGTTGGCGCCGACCTGCTCGGACCTGCTGCTCTGCGCGGCGAACCACCAGCCCGCCCCGACGGCGGCGACCGCGAGCACGGCGGCCGTCGTGATGGTCGTTATGCGCTTGCGCCTCTCCTTCAGCATCTGCTCCTGGCGCTGTGCCTTGATCCGATCACGCGCCGACTGGTCCCGCGCGGCCTTGCCCATCAGTCAGTCTCCTTTTCCTGGTGCTCCTCCTCGTCGTCGCTTTCAAGGTCGTCGTACGGCTCCCGCCCGGGGGTGAGCCCCAGGGCGGAGTCCAGCGCGAAGCGACCCGGAGGGAACCAGGCGACGATCACACCGAGCCCGAAGAGACCGAAGTCGCGCAGGATGTCGATGAGGTAGTCGGGCTCCACCCCGGCCGCCAGCTGACCGCCGCCGCCGAAGCAGCCGCAGTCGATGCGCAGCCCGCGCGCCCACGCCGAGGCGATCCCGATGACGAACGCCAGCATGAGCAGTGCCGAGATGACACCCGCCGCCCGGGTGAGCAGCCCGACGACCAGCAACACCCCCACGACGATCTCCAGGATCGGCAGGCCGTAGCCGACCACCGTGGCGAGCGATTTTGGGAGCAGTTCGTATGCCTCGACCGCCTGAACCGAGAGCACCGGGGTGCCGATCTTGCCCCAACCCGCGACGATCAGCACACCCGCGAGCACCAGCCGCGAGACGGTCGTTACCCAGGGTAGCGCCGAAATCACGATACGCGACCTATTGGGCGCGGGCTTCTCAGAGGTCACGAGCATCATTCTCCTACTCCCACGCCCTAGGCACGGATGTCTCCGGCGAACGCAAGGTATCCGAAGGAAAGCTCACCACGAGCTGGATAAGCGTCGAATAAGCGTGTTCGAAAGGCATGTTTCAGGGCGCGGTCCCGGTGGAAGGGGGACCGCGCCCTGCGGGAGAGACCTCAGCCCCGGACGCCCGCCGCCAGCTCGGCGCCCAGCTCGCGGACGGACGCGAGAGCCGAGTTCTCGTCGGGGGCGTCCAGGACGCGGCGGATGAACGCCGAGCCCACGATGACGCCGTCGGCGTAGCCCGCGACCTCCGCGGCCTGCAGTCCGGTGCCGACGCCCAGGCCGACGCAGACCGGCAGGGAGGTGTGCGGGCGGGTGCGCTCGACCAGGCCCTGCGCGGCCTCGCCGACCGAGGCGCGGGCGCCGGTGACGCCCATCAGCGACGCCGCGTAGACGAAACCGGTGCAGCTGTCGACGACGGCCTTGATGCGGGCCTCGGTGGAGCTGGGCGCGACCAGGAAGACCGTGTCGATCCCGGCCCCCGCACTGGCCTCGCGCCAGGGGCCGGCCTCCTCGGGGGTGAGGTCGGGCGTGATGGTGCCCACCCCGCCCGCGTTCGCCAGGTCCCTGGCGAAGCGGTCGGCACCGTAGCGGTCGATTGGGTTCCAGTACGTCATGACCAGGGTGGCGGCACCGGTGGCGGCCACACCCTCGACCGTGCGGAGCACGTCGGCGATACGGGTGCCGTTGGTCAGCGCCCGGTGGACGGCGTCCTGGATCGTCGGGCCGTCCATCAGGGGGTCCGAGTAGGGCAGGCCGATCTCGATCACGTCGCAGCCCGCCTCCACCATGGCGGTGGCGACGGCGATCGCACCGTCCTTGCTGGGGAACCCGGCGGGCAGGTATCCGATGAGGGCGGCGCGGTCGTCCGCCTTAGCCTTGGCGAACACCGTCTGAAGAGTCGTCATCGTTGCTTCCGTTGCGGTTCGTCCCCTTCGGCCCGCCAGAGGGGAGGCAAGTCGGCCGTGAGAGGGGTGTCAGAGGTTGAAGTACTTCATCGCGGTGCTCATGTCCTTGTCGCCCCTGCCGGAGAGGTTGACCAGGATCGTCGCCCCGGGTCCCATCTCGCGCCCCAGCTTGAGCGCTCCGGCGAGCGCGTGCGAGGACTCGATGGCGGGGATGATGCCCTCGGTGCGGGCGAGCAGGGAGAAGGCGTCCATCGCCTCGGCGTCGGTGATGCCGTGGTAGGTGGCGCGGCCGCTGTCCTTGAGCCAGGCGTGCTCGGGGCCGACGCCCGGATAGTCGAGCCCGGCCGAGATCGAGTGCGACTCGACCGTCTGGCCCTCCTCGTCCTGCAGCACGTAGGTGCGCGAGCCGTGCAGCACGCCGACGGAGCCCGCGGTGAGGGTGAGGGCGTGCTCTCCGCTCTCCAGGCCCCGGCCGCCCGCCTCGTAACCGTGCAGCTGGACGTCCTGGTCGTCGAGGAAGGCGTGGAAGATGCCGATGGCGTTCGATCCCCCGCCGACGGCCGCGGCGACCGCGTCGGGCAGCCTGCCGGTGAGTTCCAGCGTCTGGCGGCGGGCCTCGACGCCGATGATGCGCGCGAAGTCGCGGACGATCTCCGGGAACGGGTGCGGGCCCGCGATGGTGCCGAAGAGGTAGTGGGTGCGGTCGACGTTGGCGACCCAGTCGCGGAACGCCTCGTTGATGGCGTCCTTGAGGGTCTGGCTGCCGTTGGTGACCGGGACGACGGTGGCGCCGAGCAGCTTCATGCGGGCGACGTTGAGCGCCTGGCGCTCGCAGTCGACGGCCCCCATGTAGATCACGCACTCCAGGCCCATCAGGGCGGCGGCGGTCGCGGTGGCGACGCCGTGCTGTCCGGCACCGGTCTCGGCGATCACCCGCGTCTTGCCCAGGCGCTTGGTCAGCAGGGCCTGGCCGAGCACGTTGTTGATCTTGTGGGCGCCGGTGTGGGTCAGGTCCTCGCGCTTGAGGATGATCCGGGCGCCACCCGCCTGCTCCGCGAAGCGGGGGACCTCGGTCAGCGTGGTCGGCCGCCCGGCGTAGGTGCGCAGCAGGTGGTCGAACTCCCGCAGGAACGCCGCGTCGTTCTTCGCCTTGTCGTACTCCGCCGCGACCTCGTCCAGCGCGGGGATGAGCGCCTCGGGCACGTAGCGCCCGCCGAAGATCCCGAACTTGCCGTGGATGTCCGGGTCGTTTCCGTGGGCGGCGTTACCGGCGAGGTCGGCGGTGGTGATGACGGTTCCCTCGTGCGTTGTCACTGGCTTACTGCCCCTCGGGTCGGGATGCGGGATGGGCACCGGCGGTGACCAGGTCGACCACGGCGGCGCGCGGGTCCTTGCCGGTCACCAGGCTCTCGCCGACCAGGACGGCGTCGGCTCCCGCCCTGGCGTAGGCGAGTAGGTCGTGGGGGCCGCGCACACCCGACTCGGCGATCTTGATGACGCCCTCGGGGATCTTGGGAGCCAGCTTGACGAACACCTCTCGGTCGACCTCAAGGGTCTTGAGGTTCCGCGCGTTGATACCGATGATCTTGGCTCCGGCGACGAGCGCCCGGTCGAGCTCCTCCTCGGTGTGCACCTCGACCAGCGGGGCGAGCCCGATCGACTCGGCCCGCTCGATGAGCGAGACCAGCGCGTTCTGGTCGAGCGCCGCGACGATCAGCAGCGCCAGGTCGGCGCCGTAGGCGCGGGCCTCCCAGAGCTGGTACGAGGTGACGATGAAGTCCTTGCGCAGCACCGGGATGTCGACGACGGCGCGCACGGCGGCCAGGTCGTCGAGGCTGCCGCCGAAGCGGTGCCGCTCGGTGAGCACGCTGATGACGTGGGCGCCACCCGACTCGTAGTCACCGGCCAGCGCGGCGGGGTCGGCGATCGCGGCCAGCGCGCCCTTGGAAGGGCTGGAACGCTTGACCTCGGCGATCACCGCCACCTGGTCGCCGCCCAGTGCCGCGTACGCGTCACGGGGGGCCGGTGCCCGCCCGGCCCGCTCCTTGAGCTCGGCCAGCGTCACCCTTTCCTGGCGCTCGGCCAGATCGGCGCGGACTCCTTCGAGGATTTCCTCAAGCACGCTCACTTGCCCTCCTCGCGAAGCTCCGGGGCCGGGTTCGCGAACGCCGCCGTATCCGTGGTTCGTTCGCTCCGCTCGCTCACGAGTAAGGCCCCTCCCGGTCGACTGCCCTTGTTCCGCCGATGCTATCGGCCCGGCCGGGGTCGCCCCGCCACGGGGTGAGACCTATCGGTGACTATGGGGCCAGGAATTCCCCAAAAGGAAGATTTCGCACTATCCAAAACACGACCATCAAAGCGAGCAATAACCACACGTAGACCGGTCGTATGGATTTCCATCCGGGCCCGCCACCGGATTTTCCGGCCGATCCGCCCACCGACCAGGCACGCAGCGCCCACCGACCCCAGAGCAGGACCAGCACCGGGACCATGAGCACGACGAGCGGGTTGAGCCCCAGGGCCGCCACGGGGTCCCCGTGGGCGAGCGCGTACACCGTTCGCAGGCCTCCGCAACCGGGACAGTAGAGGCCGGTGAGCAGCAGGAACGGGCAGGGCGGGTAGTGGCCCGGCTCGTTGGGGTCCACCGCGCCCACGAACGCGACCGCCGCGCCGGCGGCCAGCGCGGTGCCGAGCGGCGCCAGCACGGCCACGGCACGCGAACCCGCGATCCTCCCCGTCACCACGGTCCTTCAGCACCCTTCACCGCTGGTCACCCCCACCGGCCACCCTACTTACCCACTCACGCGCCCCTCACCGGCGGCGCGAGCGTCGGCGTCAGTAGCCCGTGGCGCCACCGAGGATCAGGGCACCGGCTCCGATCACCCAGATGAACACCAGCGCCGCCAGCCAGGACAGGATGCCGAAATAGGACAGGACCAGGCCCGCGACGGCCATGCCCCGCCCCTCCTCGCCCGTCCGCCTGATCTGCCCCAGCGAGATGTGCCCCAGCACAGCGCCCACGATCGAGGGGAGTCCGCAGATGAACAGCCCGGCGATGCCCATGATCAGCGCGGCGATGGCCATGCCGTTGTTGCCCCGCGGCGGCGGCGCGCCGTATCCCCCGTAACCGCCACCGGGCGCACCGTACCCTCCGGAACCGTAACCGCCCGAAGAGCCATAACCACCCGAGGAGCCGTAGCCGCCGCCCTTCGGGGGCGGGCCATAGCCACCCTGATCGCCGTAGCTCATGAATGACTCCCCATTATCCGAGTTACAGGCGAAATCCTAGCGAAAACACTCCCAGGAGGAGACGATCCGTTCACGCTCGCGAGCGCGTTGTGAGCAAGTCGTGGCCGGGGGCACACCCGCCCCGGACGGTGGGAGGGCACCGAAACGACATGAGAAGATCCCCGCGCCGGGAACACCGGGAACACGGCGGGAACCGCGGACGTCGTGCGAACGAGCGGAACCCGCCGTCCGCCCAAGGGCTCGCGAAGGTCAGTGTTCGCGGGGGTCGGGACCGGTCGTCGGGTCGACGCCCTCGTCGAGGGCGTCCCACAACTCCCGCTCGCTGGGGGCACCACCGCGTGCGGCGGCAGTACCGCCCGCGGGGCCGGCCCCCTGCCGGTCGTACCGGCCGGACATGCCCGGCCAGCGCCCGCCGCGCGCGATCGCCGCCACTCCCCCGGCGACCAGCAGAAACCCTCCCACGGAGGCGAGGATCGGCCAGACGACGGCCGAGGCGACCTGCGGGGTGGAGCCGACGGAGAGCGGCGCCTGCTCGGCGGAGATCCGCAGCGCGGCGCTCGCGCCGCCTCCCCACCAGGAACCGGCGATCATCCCGGCCCCGCCGAGCGCCATCACCGCTCCGACGAGCCCGCGCCACACGCCTTTCGTCGCGAGGACGGCGACCACCGCGGCGAGCGCCGCCCAGGCGCCGGGGCCGAGGGCGGGGACCAGTTCGGCGGCGGAGACCGCGACCTCGCGGGTGCCGTACGTCACGGTGAACCAGTCGCGTCCCGCGGCGAGGAGCACGAGCGCGGCACCGGCCACGCACACCGCGAGCCAGGTCCACAGCTCCCGCCTCGCCGTCACGCCCGGGTCACCGTCAGCTCGTCGGCGTCGAAGCAGGTCCGGTCGCCGGTGTGGCAGGCGGCGCCCACCTGGTCGACCTTGAGCAGGACGGTGTCGCCGTCGCAGTCGAGCGCGGCGGACTTGACGTGCTGGACGTGGCCGGAGGTGTCGCCCTTCACCCAGTAGGCTCCCCGGCTGCGCGACCAGTAGGTGGCCCTGCCCGTGGTGAGCGTGCGATGCAGCGCCTCGTCGTCCATCCAGGCGAGCATGAGCACCTCGCCGGTGTCGTACTGCTGGACGACGGCGGGAACCAGCCCGTCGGCGGTGCGCTTCAGCCGGGCCGCGATGGCGGGGTCAAGGGACATGCGGCAATTGTGCCGCAACAGGGGAGAGGGGTGGCCTCCGGCCTGGCCGCGTGAGCGGGCAGGCCGAGCAGGGCACCGCCGGCGCCGGAGGGCCGAGCCGTGGGCGAAGACGTCCGGGCGGCTCGGCCGGCACCGACATGGGAACGGGGGCGGTCCTCGTCTCAGTGGCCGCGGTCGTCGTCGAGGACGTCGGCGGCATGGACGACGATCTTGGGGTCGGGGACGCCGACGACCTCGTGGTCCTTGTTCTCGTACTCGAACAGGCTCAGCAGGTGGCGCATCGCCTCGACCCTGGCCCGCTTCTTGTCATTGCTCTTGATCACCGTCCACGGGGCCTCCTCCGTGTCGGTGTTGACGAACATGTCCTCCTTGGCGGCGGTGTAGTCCTCCCACTTGTCGAGCGACTCCAGGTCCATCGGCGACAGCTTCCACTGCCGTACCGGGTCGACCTGGCGGATCACGAACCGGGTGCGCTGCTCGGAGCGCGAGACCGAGAACCAGAACTTCACCAGGTGGATGCCGTCACGGACGAGCATCCGCTCGAACTCCGGGGCCTGTTCCAGGAACTCCAGATACTCCTCGGGGGTGCAGAAGCGCATCACCCGCTCGACCCCGGCGCGGTTGTACCAGGAACGGTCGAAGAAGACCATCTCTCCGGCGGCGGGCAGGTGGGAGATGTAGCGCTGGAAGTACCACTGGGTGCTCTCGCGCTCACTCGGCTTCTCCAGCGCCACCACGTTCGCGCCCCGCGGGTTGAGGTGCTCCATGAACCGCTTGATCGTGCCGCCCTTGCCCGCGGCGTCACGCCCCTCGAAGAGGACGACCAGACGCCCTCCGGTGTCCTTGATCCAGTACTGGAGCTTGAGCAGCTCGATCTGGAGCAGCCGCTTGATCCGGTCGTACTCCGCCCGCTCCATCCGCCTGTCGTAGGGATACTTCTCCCGCCAGGTGTCGACCGGACTGCCGTCCTGGCGGACCAGGACGGGGTCGTCGTCGTCATCGTCGTCGACCCGCAGGTCCGCCAGCTCGTCGAGCAGGTCGCTGCGCTCCAGGGCCGCGTGAATGTTCACCACGGGGAACCGGCCGTCCGGCAGCTCCCCGCCAACCAACTCCGCCATCGGTCCCTTCCCTCGGGCGGACGTGGGGCCCGCCTCCGCCCTGCTTCTACCGCGCCCTGAGCTGGATAGTCCTTCCCGAACGCCCCTTTTTCTCCTAGGAGATCCACTTCGACAAAAAACCCACTAAACAAGTAGGTCTTGACGGGATTGTGAACGTGTGTTGAAGTGATGCCGTGAGCCCATGGCTCCGGTCGGCGACAGGCGAGCGCGTCGCCTCCGCCGCACCCGCCCATGCCCACATCACCGCCCGCCTCGCGCGGAGCACGCCCCCGCCCCACCCGGTACGACCAGCCAGAAAGGCCTCAGCCATGCCCGTCGAACTTCCAGACGCCGACGGCGGTGAGACGCACGACTCCCCCGCGGCCGTCGCGAAGGCCCCACCGTCGGCGGGCGGCCGGGGGCGCATGCATCTCGGGTACGCGTGGAGCCGGGCGCGTCTCGTCCCCGCGTCCGCCCCCGGCGGGTCCGTCGCGATCCGATCCGCCGCTCCCCCTGCCGACGAATCCCCGGGCGGCCGGGCGGACGCCGAGGCCGGCGAGCCCTCCCTGAAGGTGGTCACCACCCGCCACCCCGGGCGATGGGTGGCGGCCCTGGGCGTCGCGGTGCTGCTCGCCATGGCCGTCAGCGCGCTGCTCACCAATCCCGCCTGGGAGTGGGAGGTGGTCGGGGAGTACCTGTTCGCGCCCTCCGTGCTGCGCGCGGTCGTGTTCACGCTGGAGCTGACCGCGCTGGGAATCGTCTTCGGTTTCCTGCTCGGCACGGTCCTGGCGCTCATGCGGCTGTCGGGAAACCCGCTGCTCAACTCGGTCGCCTGGGGCTACATCGCCCTGTTCCGATCGGTGCCGCTGATCCTGCAGTTGCTGTTCTGGTACAACCTCGCCCTGTTGTACCCGAGGATCTCCTTCGGCGTGCCGTTCGGCCCGGCCTTCTTCGACATCGGGACGATGGACCTGATCGGCCCGGTCACCGCCGCCGCACTCGGCCTCGCCCTGCACCAGGCCGCCTACGCCGCCGAGATCGTCCGGGCGGGGCTGCTCTCGGTGGACCACGGCCAACGGGAGGCCGCCTCCGCGCTGGGCATCCCCAGAAGCAGGCAGCTGTTCCGGATCATCCTGCCGCAGGCCATGCGGTCGATCGTGCCGACCGCGGGCAACGAGGTCATCGGCCTGGTCAAGGGCACCTCGGTCGTCTACATCATGGCCCTGCCCGAGCTCTTCTACCAGGTCCAGGTGATCTACAACCGCAACGGCAGGGTGATCGCCCTGCTGCTGGTGGCGACCGTCTGGTATCTCGCCATGACCTCCGTGATGTCCCTCGCGCAGCACTACATCGAGCGGTACTACGGCAGGGGCCGCGCATGAGCGCCGCGATGGTCGAACTGCGGGGGGTGCGCAAGAGCTTCGGGTCGCTGGAGGTGCTGCGCGGCGTCGACCTGCGGGTCGCGCCGGGCGAGGTCACGGTGATCCTGGGGCCCTCGGGGTCGGGGAAGTCCACGCTTCTGCGTACCGTCAACCACCTGGAGAAGGTGGACAGCGGTTCGGTGAGCGTCGACGGCGAGCTGGTCGGCTACCGCAGGTCCGGGGACAGGCTGTACGAGCTGCCCGAGCGCGAGATCTTCCGGCAACGGACCCGGATTGGCTTCGTCTTCCAGAACTTCAACCTCTTCCCGCACCTGACCGTGCACCAGAACGTCACCGAGGCGCCCCTGTCGGCCCAGCGCAGGCCGAAGGCGGAGGTGGACGCGCTGGCGACCCGGCTGCTCGAGCGGGTCGGGCTCTCCGACAAGGCGCACTCCTACCCCCGCAAACTCTCCGGCGGCCAGCAGCAGCGGGTGGCCATCGCCCGCGCCCTCGCCCTGGAGCCCAAGGTCATCCTCTTCGACGAGCCGACATCCGCGCTCGACCCCGAGCTCGTCGGCGAGGTGCTCGACGTGGTGAAGGGCCTCGCCGGGAGCGGCACCACCATGATCGTCGTCACCCACGAGGTCGGCTTCGCCCGCGAGATCGCCGACACCGTCGTCTTCATGGACGAGGGCCGGATCGTCGAGCGGGGCACCCCCGCCGAGGTGCTGGAGGCCCCCCGGCACGAGCGCACCCGCCTCTTCCTCAGCAAGGTCCTCTGACCCCCTCATGCAGCCCCGTCCCCACCACCCGATCCCAGCAAGGACCGACATGTCGCTCATATCGAGACTCGCCCCAGTCGTCGCCGCCCTGCCTCTCCTGCTCGCCACCGCCTGCGGTGGTGCCGAGACCTCGGCCGGCACGACGGACAGGGCCGTGTCCTCAGCGTCCTCAGCGTCCTCGGCGTCCTCGGCGTCCTCGGCAGCTCCGGCCGCCGCCCCCTCGGAGACCGGTGGCGCGAAGATCAACACCTCTCCCGAGCAGGACCGCGTCCGCGCCGACAAGGTCGAGGAGATCGCCGCCAAGGTCCCCGAGGCGATCCGCGCCAAGGGCTCACTCACCGCCGGGTTCAACGGCGAGGGCTCGCCGCCCCTGGTGTTCCTGGCCGACGACGACACCACCCTGATCGGCGTAGAGACCGACCTCGCCCACCTGATCTCCGATGTGCTGGGCCTGCCGCTGAAGGAGGAGAACACCTCATGGGAGAACCTGTTCCTCGCGGTCAAGTCGGGCAAGTACGACCTGGTGCTCAACAACGTCACGGTGACGGAGGAGCGCAAGGACATCTACGACTTCGCCACCTACCGGGTCGACCAGCTCGCCTGGCAGGTGGGCAAGGACAGCCCGATCACCAAGATCGAGAAGGCCGCCGACATCGCCGGACTGAACGTCTCCGTCGGATCCGGCACCAACCAGGAGAAGATCCTGCTGGAGTGGGACGCGCAGAACCAGAAGGCCGGGCTCAAGGCCGCGAACATCCAGTACTACCAGAAGTACGGCGACGTCCTGCTCGCGCTGAAGTCCGGCCGCGTCCAGGCCTACCTCGGCCCGAACCCCTCCATCGCCTACCAGGTCGCGGTGGGCGGTGACAGCAGGATCGTCGGGACGCTCTCCGGCGGCGGATCGGTCGAGGGCCTGATCGCGGTGATGACCCTGAAGGGCAACGGCCTGGTCGAGCCGGTCAGCGAGGCGATCGACACGCTCATCGAGAACGGCAAGTACGCCGAGGTGCTCAAGCGGTGGGGCCTGGACAACGAGGCGCTCACCGCCTCGAAGATCAACCCGCCCGGCCTGCCGAGGCAGCCGAAGTGACGATCGACTCCGCGAGGCCCTCCGCCCCGTACACGAAACACGCCCCACCGGCACCGAGCGGGCACGCCACCGACGGGCACCTCAGGATCGCCCCCTTCGAAGTACGGCACGTCGCCGTCCGCGACCCGGCGGTCAGACCGCTCCTGGAGGACCTGCACGCCGAGTACACCGGCCGATACGGTCCCAACGACGAGATCAACCGCTATCCCGACGAGCGGTTCACCCCGGAACACGGCGGCGCGTTCCTCATCCTCGTCGAGCGCGGGCGGACCGTCGCCGGAGGCGCGTTCTTCCGTCACGACGAGGAGACCGCCGAGTTCAAACGGATCTGGACCCACCCCGGCCACCGCAGACGCGGCCTGGGGGTCGCCGTCGTACGGGAACTGGAGCGGGAGGCCGCACGGCAGGGCTACCGCCGGATCTACCTGACCACGGGGCCCCGGCAGCCCGAGGCGGCCGGGCTGTATCTCTCGACCGGATACAGCCCGCTCTACGACCTGGCCGCCGACCCCGAGACGGTCGGCCCCCACCCCTTCGAGAAGATCATCGGAGGATCGGGGTGAGACGTCGGCCGCCGGAGCGACCACGCCCGCCCCGGCGCGGGCCGATCGGCGTCACGTGCGGAAACGGCTAGGAGCGGGCCGAGGAGACCCAGGAGGCGTGCAGGTCGGCGTAGACACCGGGCTCGCGGACCAGCTCGGCGTGCGGGCCGCGTTGCACGATCCGCCCCTTGTCGAAGACGAACACCTCGTCCGCCGCCTCGGCGGTGGAGAGCCGGTGGGCGATGGAGACGGCGGTGCGGCCCCGCGTGGCGCCCTCCAGGGCGCGGGCCAGCCGCACCTCCGTCGCCGGGTCCACCGCGGAGGTGGCCTCGTCGAGCAGCAGCAGGTCGGGGTCGGCCAGGTAGGCGCGGGCGAGCGCGACGAGCTGGCGTTCGCCCGCCGACAGCGACTCGCCGCGCTGGCCGACCCTGGTCGACAGGCCTGCGGGCAACCCCTCCAGCCAATCGGCGAGCCCCAGCTCGGTCATGGCGAGCCGGATCTCCTCCTCGGTCGCCGAGGGGCGGCCGAAACCGATGTTCTCCCCCAGGGTGCCGTCGAACAGGAACCCGTCCTGCGGCACCATCACGATGCGGCTGCGCAGCGAGGAGAAGCGCACGTCGCGCAGGTCGTGGCCGTCGATCGTGATCCGCCCCGAGACCGGGTCCATCAGGCGGGTGAGCAGCTTGGCGAAGGTCGTCTTGCCGGAGCCGGTCTCCCCCACCACCGCGATCCGCGAGCGCGGCGGGATCCGCGCCGAGACCCCGTGCAGCACCGGCGCCCCTCCGGGATAGGAGAACCCCACGTCCTCGAAGGAGACCGAGATGGGACCACGCGGCAGCTCGACACCGTCCGGGCCCGGGTCCGCGACGTCGGCGGGGGTGTCGAGCACGCCGAGGACGCGCCGCCATCCGGCCACGGCGTTCTGCGCCTCGTTGAGCACCTCGGTGGCGACCTGCATCGGCGAGACGAACAGCGTGATGAGGAACAGGAAGGCGACCAGGCGCCCCTCGGTGATGTCGCCCGCCAGCCCGAGCCGCACCCCGACCAGCACCACCGCGGCCAGCGCGACGGCGGCGACGATCTCGGTCAGCGGGAACACGGTCGCGACGATCCGCTGGGTGCGCGCCTGCGCCGCCTTGTTGGCGTCGATCGCGACGTCGAGCCGCTCCGCCGTACGGGCCTCCGAGCCGTGTGCCCTGATCACGGCCGCGCCCACGACCGACTCGCTCACGGCCGAGAGCATGTCGCCGGTGCGCTCGCGGACCCGCGTGTAGGCGCCGGAGAGCCAGCGCTGGAAGCGCGGCAGGACGACCATGAGCGGCAGGAAGCACGCCCACACCACCAGGGCGAGCTGCCAGGAGTAGACGAACATCAGCCCGGTGGCGACCAGGAGCTGCCCCAGGGCGATGATGATCATCAGCCCGCCCCACTGCATGAACACGCTGATCTGGTCGACGTCGCCGGTGACCCGCGAGACGAGGGCGCCGCGGCGCTCGGTGTTCTGGGTGAGCACCGACAGGTCGTGCACGTGCCGGAAACCGCGCACCCTGAGCGTGGCGAGAGAGGACTCGGTGGCCTTGTAGAGGCGGACGTTCATCAGGTACGCGCACAGCGCGGTGAACGCCACGGCCGCGGCGCACAGCAGCACGGCGGTGCGGATGTAGGCCACGTCCGGGGCCCCTCCCCCGAGGCCCCTGTCGATGGTCTGCTGGACGGCGATCGGCACGATGATCTTGCCGGCCGTGGCGACCACGGCGAGCGCGAGCGTCCCGGCCAGCCCCTTGCGGAACTCCGGCGTGAGCGACAGGCCGTGCCTGACGGTGGCCAGCCCCGAGCGCTCGACCCCCTGGAACGAGCTCACCGGCACCGTCCTTTCAGCAGGCCCCGCGTCGGCTCGGCAGGACGCCCCCTGAGCCGGTAGTGCTTCCTCACGCGCTGACCTCTTCCTCTCGCTCGGCGTCGAGCGCCTCCCGCTCGGCGCCCTGGCGTTCGTAGGCGGTAACCAGGTTGCGGTAGCCCTCGCAGCGGGCGAGCAGCTCCGCGTGGCCGCCCCGGTCGACGACCCGGCCGTGGTCGAGATAGACGACCTCGTCGGCCAGGGCGATGGTCGCCATCCGGTAGGCGATGACGACCACGGTGGAGACCTGGGCCGCGTCCCGCAGCCCGTACAGGATCCTCGCCTCGACCTGCGGGTCGACGCTGGAGGTGGCGTCGTCGAGCACGAGCAGCCGCGGGCAGCGCACCAGGGCGCGGGCCAGGGCGATCCGCTGGCGCTGGCCGCCCGACAGGCTGGTGCCGCGCTCGCCGACCCGGGTGTCCAGCCCCGAGGGCAGCGCGCTGACGAACCCCTCGGCCTGCGCCAGGCGCAGCGCCGCCCAGACCTCCTCGTCGCCGACCTCCAGGCCGAGGGTGACGTTGCCGCGTACGGTGTCGTCGAACAGGAACGTCTGCTGCGGCACCAGCGCCACCGCGTCGCTCACCCCGTTCCTGGCGACGTCGCGCAGATCCGTGCCGTCCACGAGCACCACGCCCTCCGCCGGGTCGACCAGGCGGACGAGGGTCTGGGCGAGTGTCGACTTGCCGGACCCGGTGGGGCCGACCAGAGCGACGGTGCGGCCGGAGGCGACCTCCAGGCTCACGTCGCGCAGGACGGGGAACTCCCCGTCGCCGTAGGCGTAGCCGAGGCCGCGGACCTCCAGCCTGGCCGGTTCCTTGCCGGGCAGCTCGACGGCGCCGTGCTCCATGGAACCGGTGGCCTCGAGCACGGCCTGGATCCGCTCGTAGCCGACGACGGCGCGGGGCAGCTCGGCGAGCACCCAGCCCAGCGCGCGGATCGGGAAGGCCAGCAGGGTGAACAGGTAGGCGACCTGGACGAGCACCCCGGAGCCGATCGCGCCGCTCTCCAGCCGCATCGCGCCGATCAGCAGCACGGCGAGCACGCCGAGGGTGGGCAGCGCCTCAAGCAGCGGGTCGAACAGGCCGCGGACCCGGCCCACGGCGATGTTGGCGTCGCGCAGCTCCTCGGCCTTGGCCAGGAACCTCGCGGTCTCCTCGTCCTCGCGGCCGAGGGTCTTGACGACCAGGGCGCCGTCGAAGCTCTCGTGGGCGATCTCGCTGACCTCGGCGCGCAACTGCTGCGCGCGGGTGGCGAGCGGGTTCAGTCTGCGCTGGTAGACCAGGTTGAGCACGGCGATCGCGGGAAAGACCAGGAAACCGACGAGGGCGAGGATCGGATCGGTGATCACCATGGCGACGGCGGCGGTGACCAGCATCACGACCACGCCGACCGCCATCGGCAGCGGGGCGAGCGGCGCCCAGGCGGCCTCCACATCGGACCCGGCGTTGGACAGCAGCTGCCCGGTCGGGTGCCTGTGGTGCCAGGCCAGGGGAAGCCTCAGATACTGGCGGGTGACGTCCCGGCGGGAGCGTGCCTGCATCCGATACTGCATGACCCCGGCAAAATACCGCCGTCCCGCCACACCCAGCGCCTTGATCAGGGACGCCCCCATGATGAGGAGCGCGCCGACGGCGAGGGTGCCCGTCGTGATCTGCCCGTCCCTGAAGGCGGGGAGCACGACGTGGTCGGTGGCCCAGCCCAGCGCCCACGCCGAGGCGACGGTCATCACGCCGTACAGGGCACTGGACAGCACCGCGGCGGAGAAGATCGGCTTCTCCGCCCGAACCGCCACCCCCAGGACCCCGAGTCCCTTACGCATGACTGCGCCGGTCATCTTGCTCGCCACGCGGGGGATGTCCTTTCGACGGGGGAACGTTGCTACCTAAGTCCCTATCACTGTGGATCAAGCGGTTATTCCCGAACCACCTTCGGCAATGTCACGCCCACCCCTCTGATCGCCCGCCCAACGACGTTGTCAGGACCACACATGCACTACGCCCGCACCGAACGAGCCGCGCTCAGCGACCTGTTCACCCGGCTCGGCCCGGACGCTCCCACCCTCTGTGAGGGCTGGACCACCTTCGACCTCGCCGCCCACCTCGTCGTCCGCGAACGCCGCCCCGACGCCGCCGCAGGCATCCTCCTCAAGCCGCTGGCCAGCCACACCGCCAGGGTGCAGGAGTCCATGAAGACCAGGAAGGGGTACGCGGGCCTCGTCGAGCTCGTACGCTCCGGCCCCGGGGGGCCCTACCGCCTGCCCGGCCTGGACGAGGCGGCCAACACCACGGAGTTCTTCGTCCACCACGAGGACGTACGGCGGGCACAGCGGGTCTGGGAGCCGCGGGAGCTGCCCGCCGAGCTGGAGGAGCGGTTCTGGAAGCAGATCCACCGGGGCGCCCGGCTGTTCCTGCGCCGCGCCCCCGTCCAGGTCGTCCTGCACCGCGCCGGCGGCGGCACGGCCGTCGGCGGCGCCAAGGAGGGTCCCCAGGTCGAGGTGACGGGCACGGCCGGGGAGCTGCTGCTGTTCTGCTTCGGGCGCCAGTCCCACGCCAAGGTGACCGTGAACGGTGACGACGAGGCCGTGGCCCGGCTGATGGACGCCTCCCTGGGGGTCTGAGGGAAACGTGGAGCCGATCACCGGGCGGGCAAAGACGCTCCCCGGGATCGGCGTACGAGCGGCGCCGATCTAGCCCTACCGGTATACCTGGCAGTGAAGATTGGACAGGAGCGCCTCGCGACCCCACGATGGCGAGTGTGACCTATGCCAAACTCCCGACCAGACCACGGTTTGCTTCCGCGGGACGGGTATGATCATCGAAAATCCGGGAGCCACCCGGGCCGCAGATGCCAATGATCGATAAAATTCGGGTATATACGGCTGGGATTGGAACTGCCAGGAGGCCCCCATGCAGGTAAAGAAGATCCTCACCTACCTCGCGGTAGCTTTCGTGGTCTTCTATCTGTTCACCAAGCCCGCCGAGGCGGCGAGCGCGGTCAACGGAGTCTTCGACGGGATCATCAGGGGAGCAGACCAATTGGCTCTGTTCTTCACCCGCGTGCTCACCTAACCACCCGGCGGGTCCCCTCCCGCCCCTAACCGCGCCACCCGCGTTCCCGTCTGATCCACAGGGGAGCGCACACCCCCCGCCTCGAAAGTCATGCCGTCGGCCCCGCCGATCCCGGAAACGTATCGCGACGGTCGCCGGAAACCGCCCGCCCCCACGAGGTCCCCCTCGCACCCCGCCGCCCGAAGCCGCGCGGCCCCACCGTACAGAGTGGTACGGAACCAGGGTGGTGCCCGTACGACGAACGTCCTGACCCGATCATGGGTGACCACGGAAGACATCACGGCACTCCCTTGATGATCTTTCCTGCACCCTGGGTGGGAAATCCGTTTCTCGTACGGGGGATCGTTTCATGCACGGCAGGCAGAGGTTCCCCGGGCTCGGGGCGATCATCGCGGGAGCCGTCACGTGCGGCGTGCTGGCGACCCCGGGAGTCGCCTTCGCGACCCCGACACCGGACCCCATGCCGGCACCCCCCTCCCCCCAGATCACCGTCCGGGCCCCCGCCACCGAAGCTCCGAGCGGCACACAAGCCCCGGAAATCCTGAGAGGCACGGAAGCGCAGGGAAGCCCGGCAGGCATAGAGGCGTCGGAGAGCTCAGGGAGCACGAAAGGTCCCTCCTCCCTCTCGGCCCACCCCCTCCTCGGCCACTTCGGCACCGCCGTCGACCGGCCGCTGACGGGAAGGATCACGCTGGCCAACCCGACCGGCGAGAGGCTCTCCTTCAAGGTGACCAGCCCCACCCTGCTTCCCGCCGGGATCACGCTCGACGCCGACGGCCTGCTCGGCGGCACCTCCCGGGTACCGGGCACCTGGACGGTCCCGGTCGAGGCCTGCGCCCCCTCCAGCGGGTGCACCACCGGCACGGTGACGATCACCATCACCTGCCGCTGCGCCGACTCACCCCCCGCACCCCTCCCCCCGTCGAGCTCCCCCTGCTCCGACAACGGCACCGCCGACGTACTCACCACATAACCGCGGACCGTAACCCCACGACCTCCCCGGAGCATCCCGGAGGCTCTCCCTCCCCAGAGGACGTATCGCGCAGGAGGCATAGGAGATCACCAGGCGATGACCGCTCCTCACACACTCGACGCCGCGGCCCTTCGCGCCATCGAACGCGCCGACACCGAGGGCGTCGAACTCATCCGCTTCCTGTACGCCGACCACGGCGGCGTGATCAGGGGCAAGGCCACCTCCCACCCCCGGCTCGCGGAGCGGCTCCACACCGGCATCGGGCACACCGTGGGGATGATGGCGATGAACATGCTCGACGAACTCCAGGACGTCGAGGGCCTCGGCCCCGTCGGGGAGGTCCGTCTCGTCCCCGACCCTGCCACGTTCGTCCACCTGCCCTACGCTCCCGGCAGCGCGGCCATGCTGGCGGACCTGCGCCAGGTCGACGGCTCCTCCTGGCCCGTCTGCCCGCGCACCTTCCTGCGCGAGGCCGTCGCCGCCCTGGCCGCCGAGGGCCACACCCTCGTCGCCGCCTACGAACCCGAGTTCACCCTCGGCCGCCGCGTACCCGACCCCGAGGGCGGCCCGGACCGCCTCATCCCCGCCGACGACAGCCTGTGTTACTCCACCGTCGGCTTCAACCAGCTCCACGACTACACGATGGCCCTGCTCCACGCCCTGGAAAGACAAGGGCTGCGGCCCGAGCACTACCATCCCGAACTCGGCCACGGCCAGCACGAACTGTCGATCCGTCACGCCCCCGCCCTCCAGACCGCCGACAACCACGTCATCTACCGCGAGACGGTGAGAGGCGTCGCCACCCGCATGTCGATGTGGGCCTCCCTCGCCCCCAAACCCCTCGCCGGCCAGCCCGGCAACGGCGCCCACCTCCACCTCTCCCTCTGGGACACCGCACTGCGCGCCAACACCTTCGCCGACCCCTCCGACCGCTACGGCATGTCGGCCACCGCCTATCACTTCATCGGCGGCCTGATCACCCACCTCCCCGCACTCACCGCCCTCACCTGCGGCTCGGTGAACAGCTTCCGGCGCCTGACACCGAGATCGTGGTCGAGCGCGTACGCCTGCTACGGCATGGACAACCGCGAGGCGGCGGTACGGATCTGCTCCCCCACGGGCCGCGACACCTCAGCGTCCGCCAACCTGGAGCTCAAGCCCTCCGACTCCTCGGCCAACCCCTACCTGTCGCTGGGCGCCGTCATCCACGCCGGCCTGGACGGCATCCGCCGCGGCCTCGACCCCGGCGACCCCGTCAACGTCGACCCCGCGACCCTCCCCTCCGGACGCGTCCCCCGCCTCCCCGCCTCCCTGGACGAGGCCCTGGACGCCCTGGAGTCCGACGACGTCCTCATGAACGCCCTCGGCCCCCTGCGCGCCTCCGCCTACCTCGCCGTCAAACGCTCCGAGGCGAGGTCCTTCGCCGCCCAGGACGCCGCCTACGAGATGTTCCACCACTTCCGGGTCTTCTAGGTCCTAATATCCCCATACATGTGGGAGGGCGCGATAAAAACCAGAACCGGAACGGCCCTGGCACTCGTCCTCCTGCTCGGCGGATGCAGCCTCGGAGACGGGCGGGACGCGTCTCCGGCCCCGTACGTGACACCGTCGGCGCTGCTCCCCGAACCGCCACCGCCGCCGCCACCGCCGCCACCGTCGCCGTCCCCCCGGCCCGCGTCGCTACGGTCGCAGGCATCACCGCCCCCCGCGGGAAAGGGCGGCCGAGAGCCCGGCGACGTCAACGGCGACGGCTTCGCGGACCTGACCCTCGTCATGTCCCACGACTCCTGGTCACCCGACCTCGTGATCGTGTACGGCTCGAAGGGCGGCCTGAACCCCCGGACCAGAACGGTGGTGCCCGGCATCCATCTTGAGTTCGGCGGGTCCACGAGCACGGCCGACCTCGACGGCGACGGCTTCGCCGACGTCCTCGTCCACGGCCACGTGGCGAGGGCGGGCAGCCCCCCGGACATCCCGCACATCCTGTGGGGCGGCCCGGAGGGGGTGGATCCGGAGGCGCCACCGACCGCCGTCCGAACCCCGGCACCCCCCGACAACTTCCGCGCGGAAACGGTGCCGGGCGACTTCGACGGCGACGGCGCGGCCGATCTGGCGCTGTGGACACCGACAACGGAGGGAGCGAGCGGGAACGACTCGACCATGAAGAGCCTGGCCGTGCTGTACGGGCCGTTCACCCGGGAGGGCGTCCCCCACCGTCGCGTCGTCCATCCGTCGGAGGTCACCCTGGACTCCGGCGGCCTGGTCGCGGGCAGGATCGGCGGAAGGCGCGCCACCGACCTGCTCGTGCGCGAGTCGAACGACGGCGGGCAGTCGGCGTCGTGGCTCCTCAGGGGCGGCCCCGGCGGGCTGCCCCACCGAAGCCGGCGGCTGAACGAGGGCAACGCCGTCGCGTTGGGGGACTTCGACGGGGACGGCAGGGGCGACGTCGTGGTCGCCGACAGCGGCGGCCGCAACAACGAGCCGGGGTACGAGACCGAGCCGCCCCACGTCGACGGCGTGATGACCGTCTACTTCGGCGGGGCCCGGCGCGTGCCACAGGTGTTCAGGAACGTCAAAGCCGCGCGGACGGTGGTGGCAGGAGATTACGACGGCGACGGGACCGACGACCTCGCGATCGCCCGCCGCCCCGACGGCGTCGAACTCCTCCACGGCGGGGGAAACGGGCTGCGACGCGGCGGGAGGACGATCCACCGGCTCGGACCGGCCACGGACCCGACGGGCCGGAAGCTGCGCCCCGACGAACGCCCGGCGTTTCCCCGAACGTCGGCCGACTACGACGGCGACGGCCGGGACGAACTGCTGCTGACCTGGCCCCCCGTCAATCACCTACCGGAATGGGGCTCGGCGCCGTCCCTGTGGTGGGTGACGGACGGCGACCGCGACGAGAACACCTTCGGCACCGGTGACTGGTAGGGAAGGTCACCGGGCCCGCCGCACCACCGCCGCTACAGGGCGGCCGGATAACCCTCCGTGCCGATCGTCAGCAGCACCGGCTCCGGCAGCGTGAACGGCTTGCCGAAGGAGCTCACGTTCTCGCGGGTGTAGCGGTTGACATCGGGCTCGCTGAACACCCTGATGGTCTCGCACTTCCGGTCGATGATCACGTAGACGGGAATCCCCATCGAGGCGTACGCCTCCGGCTTGTCGCCGTAGTCCTCGGAACGGGTGTTCTTCGACACCACCTCGATGACCGCCGCCACGATCTCCTTACGAACCGGGTTCTCGTCGTCGCTGAGACTTCCGGCAGGAATGATCACAATGTCGGGCTGCGGCCCCCGATGATCACCCGGAGTCCCGACCCCCATGTCGGGCAGAGCCCACCACGCATCAGAAGGAATCTGACGGATCGTCTCGCTGACGATCAGATTATGGAAGGCGGATGCGGACGCCTGCATCACGATCTTCCCGGCATACCACTCGACCTTGTAACCGTCACGCTCCGCCGCCAGTGCGAGGAGCTCGCTGAACGTCCTCGAATCATCCGACATCTCGGCTCCTCCTCGCTTCGCCCGCATCCAATGATGCCAGCGAACGAGATGCGGCGCCGCATCGCGCGGATCATCTTCGGCAGGGGACACGGGTGCGAAAGACATCACCGCGAAGGCTCTTAAACCTGAAGCCATCAGACCGTAATGATCTCTGCCCAGACCGCGTGGCCCTTCGTCTGGGTGCCACGGAAGCCGACCCTGGAGGCCAGGGCGGCGACCACGGCCAGACCCCGGCCGCCCTCGGCGAGCGGATCGGCGTCACGTCGCGGGCCGAACCGGGGGGTGGCGCCCCGGCCGCAGTCATAGACGGTGATCCGAACGCCTGTCGTCCTGCGGGTCAACTCGACGATGAACGTCCCCTCGGGGCTCCCGCTGCTCGTGTGCGCGATGGCGTTCGCCGCGCTACCAGCTCGACGGCGACCTCTACAGGCAGGTGGCCGCCCTCGCCCCAGGTACCACCGCCACCCTGCCCGGTCCCGTCCCCCTGACGATCGACCCCGGAACCCTCGCACCCATGCCACCCCGGCCCGGCTCAGGCATGAGCACATAGCCACCGATCACCCTCACCGGGATCACGTACCGCCAGACCCGTGCGCACCCACCCCCCGTACGCCAAGGAGCCCAGCCCTGCGCTCCTTTCCGCAGCGGCGCTTCAGCTACGGCGGCCACCCAAGAAACCTCCCCGCACGAAGGCTTCAGCGCGGGAAAGCACTCTGGGCGGCCGGAAACGGAGCGACTACGGCCCGCACCCTCATGCGACGGAGCCGCCGTGCGCGGAGGCGGGCCGGTGTTCCGGGCGGCTTATAAAAAAGCGCAACCCCGCGCGCCCGAGCAGGCCGGAGGCCTGAAGAACCAGACCCTCACCACGACGGCCGCCCGGAGCACCGGCCCGCCGCAGCGCGAACCCCGCTCCGGAACACCGACACAGGTCGGACGTAAACGGTCCTTCCCCAGCCGCACCGGCGCTGGCGATCACGGAGTCGAACTCCAGCACAGCGGCGAACACAGGAAGCCCCGACGTGCGGAAACCACACCGTAGGACACGCTCAACCAGGAAGCACACTCAACCCCGCAACAGGCAACACACGCCCAACCGCGAAGCACCGCAGAAGCCCTCCGAGCTTCACTCCCTGGCGGTGAACACGATCTCCACTCTCCGGTTCTTCGCCCGGTTCTCCTCCAGTGCCCGCCCCTGGACGACGTTGGGCACCCGGGGCCGCCTCTCGCCGAAGCCCTCGACCTGGAAGGTCACGCCCGTGAGCGTCCCCTGAAGCGCCTGCCGTACGGCCTGCGCCCGCCGAAGCGAGAGCGCGGCGTTGTAGGCGTCGTCGCCCTGGTCGTCGGTGTGCCCCTCGATCCCGACCGTCCCGCCCGCGGAGTCGGCCCGGACCTTCGCGGCGACCTGTCCCAGCCGCTGCCGAGCCTTCGAAGTCAGCACGGCCTTGTCGAGCGCGAACAGCACGTCGCTGGTGAGCGCCACGGTGACCTTCTCGCCCTGTCGCGACTCGCTCTCGGCGCCGTCGAGGGACTCCACCTCGGCCACGATGTCCTCGACGACCGCGATGACATCCTCCACCTCGGCCACGGCGTCGCCACCCGGATCCGCCCACGCGGCCGGCACGAACCCCGTGACGACCAGGGCGAGTCCGAGGAACAGGATCGTGAGGCGCTCAGGAGATCGGGACATCGGTGAACACACCCAGCACCTTGAGGTCCACATTGATCTTCGTGACGTCCGGCGGCGGGGCGGCGAACGTGGCGTGCAGGGGCAGCACCTCGCCGGCCTCGGTGAACACGTCGTAATCGGAGCACAGGCACTTGGCCCGGGGATACTTCCCGGTGCGCGCGACGACGTACCGCTTGCCGTTGACCGGGTCGACGAGGCTGATCCCGGCCACGGTCAGGCCGAGGCCGCCCGGGGTGTCGCCCATGTCGCTGTTCATCTGCCACCGGTCGTCGCTGTTGTTGGTGACCTTCCAGGTCAGCGTGGAAAGCCGGCCCTGGCGCTTGAGACCGGTGATCTCCACGGTCAGGTCCGCGCCGCTCGCCTTGACCTCCCTGCGGGCGATCACCCTCTCCTGCTCCGCAGGTGCGGGCTCACCGGGATCGCCGGTCGCCGTGGCCTCCGTGACATCCGCCGTACTCGTCGCCCGCTCCTCCGGTGAGCCCTGCGATTCCTGCGATTTCTGCGAGACCGGCTGCCTCTCCTCGCCGCCGCCCCCCTGCTGCCCAGGAAGCATCCCGCAGCCGCTCAGCATCGCGGCCACCACCGCCACGACCGCCACCGGCGTGGTCCCTCTTCGCATCCCGTACCGCCTCCGCCCGTTGTGGATCACATCGAGCCCGACCGTAGGAGATCCGCCTTCAGAAACCGTATAGCGCGCTATACGCGCAGGCCACGGCGCCGCGACACCTCACGGGCGAGCTCTTCGGCCTCGGCGAGGCCGTCCTTGTCGCCGAGAGCGTCAAACTCTCCCACAGCATCCGATACAGCACCAACCGCCCCATCCACCTCATCAAGATCCAAAAGGGCCGCTGCCAGAGTGAGCAGCGCCTGCCCGGCACCCCGGCGGTCCCCGTACTCGCGGAACGTCCCCAGCGCCTCCTCCACACCCCCGCGGGCGATGTCGGGCCGCCCCTCCGCCAGGGCCACCCTCGCCAGGAGCACCAGCCCCGCGGCCTCGGGGAGCCGGTCCCCCAGACGCCTGACCAGGCCGAGGCCGCGTTCGGCCCGCTCGCGCGCCTCAGCCAGGCGCCGCCGCTCCAGGTGAAGCCCCGCGAGGTCGAGCGAGACGGCCGCCTCGCCGCGTGGATCGCCCAGTTCCCGGTAGACGGCGAGACTCTCGCGCAGCAGGTCCTCGGCCTGCCGCGCCCCACCGAGGACCTGCCGCGCCCTGCCGCCTGCCTGCCGCGCCCCACCGAGGGCACGCAGCGCATCGGCCCTGCCGCGCCGATCCCCCGCCGCCGAGAACGCGGCCAGGCAGGCGACGAAGCAGGCCTCCGCCTCCGGACGCCGCCCCTGGGCGAGGCGCACCAGGCCGAGCCGGTGGCGGGTGCGGGCCACCTCGTGCGCCTCGGTGAGCGGAAGCGCCCGTCCGAGGGCGTCGGCCGCCTCCTCCAGACGGCCCTCCGTACGGCGAAGGTCGGCCAGGGATCGCAGCAGCAGTGCCTCACCGTGGCGGTGGCCCGCGCGCCGGGCGGCCCGCAGGCCGAGTTCCACGACCGTGTTCCAGTCCTCGCGGTACGCGCCCAGCTCGAAGAACGGGGTCAGGTAGAAGGCGAGCCGCCAGGTCGCCTCGTCCAGGCCGGCTCGCTGGAGGTCGGCGACGGCCGCGACCAGGAACCCGCGCTCGGCGGCCAGCCAGCGGGCCGACTCCCGCAGCCGCGCGGTGTCCAGGTCCGCGGCCTGCTCCGCCGTACGGGCGACGGTCTGGCCGGACCCCGGCTCGGCGGGCAGCAGCAGCGTCCTCGCCCGCCGGGCGCGGTCGAGTATCTCCCCGGTGGCGGCGGCGAGGACCCGGGCGGGCGCTCCCTCCTCTGCCTCCAGGCGCTCGGCGGCATAAAGCCTGGTCAGGTCGTGGCAGTCGTACCTCTCCTGACCGCTCGCGTCGAGCCCGCGCGAGCGCAGCAGGCCCGCCTCGGCCAGTGCCTCCAGCAACCGCTCGGCGGGCGCCCCGAGAACGGCGGTGGCCGCCCACGGGGCGACGTGGGGCGCGGACAGTGCGCCGAGGCGGCGCAGCAGCAGGCGTTCGCGATCCGAGAGCGCGCGGTAGCCGAACGCCAGACTGCCGCGTACGGCCAGATCTCCCGCGCTGAGTTCGTCGAGGCGGCCACGCTCGTCCTCAAGGCGTCCGGCCAGGTGCTCCAGCGTCCAGCTGGGCCGCCGTGCGAGCCTGGCCCCGGCGATCCTGAGCGCCAGCGGCAGTCCGCCGCACAACACCGCGATCCGCGCGGCCGCCCGTGGCTCGGCCCGCACCCGCCGCTCCCCCACCACCCGCGCGAGCATCTCCACGGACTCGTCGGTGTCGAACACGCCGAGTTCGAAGGCGCGCGCCGCCTCCAGGCCGGACAGCGGCGAGCGGCTGGTCACCAGCGTCAGGCAACCGGGCCCCGAGGGCAGCAGCGGGCGCACCTGAGCGGCGTCGGCCGCGTCGTCCAGCACCACCAGCAGCCGCCGCCCGCTCACCAGGCTGCGGTACAGGCGCGTCCGCTCGGCCAGGTGAGCGGGAACCGCACCCTCGGGGCAGCCGAGTGAGCGCAGCAGGTCCTCCAGCACCGCGCCCGGCGTCCTGGCCCCGAGCGAGACGTACAACCGTCCGCCGGGGAAGTCGAGCCCGCCGGCCGCGCGGACCGCCACCGCGGACTTGCCCGCCCCCGCGGGCCCGTGCAGCACCAGGTGGACGGGCGCGCTCCCCGCGGCGGGCACGGACCGGCGGATCCGGTCCAGGACGCGCTGGCGCCCGGTGAAGTCGGCGATGTCCGGCGGCGTCTCGTTGGGCACGACCCGCGCAGGGACACCCCCCGCCGCCTTGTCAGGCACGATCTCGTTCGGCACGACCCGCACAGGAACACCCCCCGCCGTCTCATCAGGCACGATCTCGTTCGGCACGACCCGCACAGGAACACCCCCCGCCGACTCACCAGGCACGATCCGTGCGAGGGCGTCCCCCCTCAGCACGCGCTCGTGTGCCCGGTTCAGCTCGGGACCCGGCTCAAGGCCGAGCTCTTCGACGAGCAGCCGCCGCGCCTCCCGGTAGGCGCTCAGCGCCTCCGACCGGCGCCCCGCCTGGCCGAGCGCGAGGACGAGCTGTGCCCAGGCCCGCTCCCGCAGGGGGTGCGAGGTCACGAGCGCGCGCAGTTCCCCCGTCACCTCCGCGCCACGGCCGAGCGCCACGTCCAGCTCGACGCGCTCTTCGAGCGCGGTGAGCCGCAGTTCCTCCAGCGGTAGGGCGTACGCCCGCCGCAGTTCGGCCGAGTCGACGTCGGCCAGCGCGGGTCCCCGCCACAGGGCCAGGGCGGCACGCAGCTCGCGGGCCGCCTCCGCGCTCATGCCCGCGTCCCTGGCCCGCCTGCCCGCGGCCACCAGGCGCTCGAACCTGTGCGCGTCCACCTGCTCGGGGTCGACGTCGAGGAGGTAGCCGCCGGGCACGGTGCGGATCCCGTCGACGAGCTTGCGCAGCGCGCTCACGTACACCCGCAGCACCGGTTCCGCCGAGGCGGGCGGCTCCTCTCCCCACACCTCGGCGACCAGCCGCCCGACGGTCAGCGTCCGTCCCGGCCTCAGCAGCAGGGCGGCCAGAAGCGCGCGGTGCTTGGCGGGGCCGGGCGTCAGGTCACGCTCGCCCTCGACGACCCGCAGTGCTCCCAGCACCCCGAACCGCACGCTCACCCCTCCGCCGGGCGTACCTCGAACGACTGGAACCCGACCAGGACGGGTGTGGCCGTGTCCGGTGCCGCGTGGACGCCGACGGCTCCGGGGCCGTAGGGGTCCTGGGCGTCCTCGGTCTCCCCGACCGGCTCCTCGTTGAGCCACATGCCGAGGACGACCCGCTCGCCCTGCTGCGCGCATCGGGCGACGACCCGATTGTCAGCGGATTTCCTCATCCGTACGGGTCCGTGCAGGACGACGCCCCGCCCGTCGTGCCGCTTGGTGATCGAGGCCTCGCCCGAGGCGGTGACCGTGAACTCGTAGCGGTCTCCGGTATCGGCGTCGCCGCGACACCACACGCCGAACTCCCCCGAGCCTTCCCGTAGCCGCATCCTGGAGCTGACCACGACACCCCCGGCGGAACCCTCGGAGAAGGGGGCGGACTTCCACAGCCGCCATCCGGGGTTGGCGGTCAGCAGGTAGACCCCGTCGTCCAGCTCGGTGCTGCCTCCGTCGGACGCGCCGACGGCCCACGACTCGGCGAAACCGGCACGGTACGGCGACGTGGGCGCGCCTGAACCGGCGTACAGGATCACCCCGCTCACCAGGACCGCCACGAGCACGGCGACACCCGCCGCCCAGGGCCACCGCCGTCTTCTCGCGACCGTGACACCGGACCGTACGGGCGCCCCGGCCACAGCCGCTTCCCCGGACAGCGCCGATCCCCCCGGCGCACCCGGCCCCCCGACCACGGCCGGTTCCCCTGACGCACCCGGCCTCCTGACCACGCCCGGTTCCCCAGGCGCGCCCGATCCTCCCGTTGCACCCGGCTTCCCGGCCACGCCCGGTCCTGCGGCCACCGCCGAGCCCTCCCGCAGACCCGCTCCCCCGGGCGCGACCGGCCCCCCGCCCGCCCAGGCGCGCTCGACGACCTGACTCGCCGTCGCCGGGGTCGGCCGGCCGCCGACCAGCTCGTCCAGCAGCCGCTGGGCGCTCGGCCGCCGCGCGGGGTCCTTCGCCATCGCCCTCTCGACGACGGCGCGCACGCTCTCGTCGAGACCTTCGAGGTTCGGCCCGTCGCTGACGATCCGGTAGAGGACCTCGGACGGCGAGCCTCCGCCGAACGGCAACCGTCCCGTACCGGCGAACGCGATCACCCCGCCCCACGCGTACACGTCGGCCGCCGGCGTGAGCGGCTCGCCGCGCACCTGCTCGGGCGCCATGAACGCGGGGGTGCCCAGGATCGCCTGGCTGGCCAGGCTCTCGGTGTCGACGAGCTGCGCGATACCGAAGTCGATCACGCGCGGGCCGAGGGGCGAGAGCAGCACGTTCGACGGTTTCAGGTCGCGGTGGATCACCCCGGCCCCGTGGATCGCGTGGAGGGCGGTGGCGATCCCGACCGCGAGCGCCTCCAGGTTGGCGCCGGTGAGCGGCCCCTGCTCGCGTACGGCCTGCGCCAGGTCGGGTCCCCTGACGTACTCGGTGACGAGGTAGGCGACGCCGTCCTCGACCCCGGCGTCGAGCACCGGGGCGGTGCAGAACCTCGCCACCCTGCGCGCCGCCGCCACCTCCCGATCGAAGCGTCGCCGGAAGGCGGGGTCGCGGGCCAGGTGCGGATGGATCACCTTCACCGCGGCCAGGCTCCCCGCCGGGGTCGCGGCGAGGTGCACCACGCCCATGCCGCCCCTGCCCAGCTCACGTCTGAGCGCGTAGCCGCCGATCATGTTCACCGGAGTCACCCTATGCCGTCAAATTCACGCACACCGGCATTTTGTACACCAAAGAACTCGGCTACCGGCTCCCTTCCGCGAGCCACGGCGAATCGGAACGACGTCAGCGGACCGGATGCCCCGCCACCCTCAGCGTCTCCTTGACATCGCCGATCTTGAGCTGCCCGAAGTGGAACACCGACGCCGCCAGCACCGCGTCCGCCCCCGCCTCGACCGCGGGCGGGAAGTCCTCGACGGCACCGGCCCCGCCGCTCGCGATGATCGGAACCGACACCTCGGCCCGTACGGCCCGGATCAGCTCCAGGTCGTAGCCGTGACGCGTGCCGTCACCGTCCATGGAGTTGAGCAGGATCTCCCCCACCCCGAGCTCCTCGCCCCGCCGGGCCCACTCCACCGCGTCGATGCCGGTGCCCCGGCGTCCGCCGTGCGTGGTCACCTCGAAACCGGACGGCGTCGGCGGGCCGTCGACGATCCTGCGGGCGTCCACCGACAGCACGATGCACTGCGCCCCGTAGCGCCGCGACGCCTCGGTCAGCAGCTCGGGCCTCGCGAGGGCCGCCGTGTTCAGGCTCACCTTGTCGGCGCCGGCCCGCAGCAGCCTGTCGACGTCCTCGACCGCGCGCACCCCTCCGCCCACGGTGAGCGGGATGAACACCTGCTCGGCCGTCCGGCTGACCACGTCGTACATCGTCGACCGGTCGGAACTGGAGGCCGTGATGTCCAGGAACGTCAGCTCGTCGGCCCCCTCCGCGTCGTAGCGGCGGGCCAGCTCCACCGGGTCGCCCGCGTCGCGGAGGTTCTCGAAGTTGACGCCCTTGACCACCCGCCCGGCGTCCACGTCCAGGCAGGGGATCACTCGTACCGCGACAGTCATCGCGTTCCTTTCAGCGTGGAAACCCCCGCTTTTGGGTCTGGAGAGAAAATCATCTTCGGACCTCTCACGAACTCGCGGCGGCGACGGCGGCGAGGGCGTCTTCGAGGGTGAACTGCTGCGCGTACAGCGCCTTGCCCACGATGACCCCCTCGACGCCGATCGGGACGAGCGAGGCCAGCGCGCGCAGGTCGTCCAGGGACGAGACGCCGCCGCTCGCGACCACCGGCGCGTCGGTGCGGGAGCAGACCTCACGGAGCAGGTCGAGGTTGGGGCCGCGCAGCGTGCCGTCCTTGGTGACGTCGGTGACGACGTAGCGGGAGCAGCCGTCCTTCTCCAGCCGGGCCAGCACCTCCCACAGGTCGCCGCCCTCCTGGGTCCAGCCCCGGGCGGCCAGCGTGGTCCCCCGCACGTCAAGACCGATCGCGACCCGGTCACCGTACTCAGAAATGATCTTGGAACACCAGGCGGGGTTCTCCAGCGCCGCGGTGCCGATGTTCACCCGGCGGCAGCCGGTGGCCAGCGCGAGCTCCAGCGAGGCGTCGTCGCGGATACCGCCGGACATCTCCACCTTCACGTCGAGCGCGCCGACCACGGTGGCGAGCAACTCGCGGTTGCTGCCCCGGCCGAACGCCGCGTCCAGGTCGACCAGATGGATCCACTCGGCACCGGCCTCCTGCCAGGCGAGCGCCGCGGACAGGGGATCGCCGTACGACGTCTCGGTGCCGGCCGCGCCCTGGACCAGGCGGACCGCCTGACCGTCGGCGACGTCCACGGCGGGGAGCAGCTCAAGCGTCATCTGTTCAAGACCTCCGGTCGAAGACAAGGGTGATGAGAAGCGGTAGCAACAACAAAGAGAGGACAAGCGCCCCGAACCGGGCCGCCCACGAGGACCACAACAACCAGACGATCACCTGGACGATCAGGAACAGCACCGCCGCGACACCGTTCTGCGTCCGGCGGCGGCGGGCCATGATGCCGCCCTGGGACACGATGCGCACCGGCCTGCCCGGCAGCAGCGCGACCACCCTGCCGACCCGCTCGCGCCGCCGCGCCAGGCGGGCCTCCCGCTCGGCGCGCAGAGCCGCCTGGCGTGCCTGCTCGGCCTCCCGCTCGGCTCTGCGCCTGGCCCGCTCCTTGCTCATCGAGAACTCACCGGACGCTCACGCGAGGGTCCCGAGCCAGTTCGTGAGCAGCTGAGCACCGGCGTCGCCCGACTTCTCCGGGTGGAACTGGGTGGCCGCGAGCGGGCCGTTCTCCACCGCCGCGACGAACGGCACACCGTGCTCGGCCCAGGTGACCAGCGGATCGGGGAAACCCGGTCCCGCCTCCAACTCCCAGGAGCGCACGCCGTAGGAGTGCACGAAGTAGAAGCGCGTCTGGGCGTCGAGCCCGGCGAACAGCGCGGTCTCGGCGGGGGCCTTGACCGTGTTCCAGCCCATGTGCGGCAGGACCGGAGCGTCCAGACGCTCCACCGTGCCCGGCCACTCCCCGCACCCCTCGGAGGTGACGCCGTGCTCGACGCCCGTCTCGAAGAGGATCTGCATGCCGACGCAGATGCCGAGGACCGGCCGCCCCGCCGACAGGCGCCGGCCGATGATCCGCTCACCCCGTACGGCGCGCAGCCCCGTCATGCACGCGGCGAACGCCCCCACCCCCGGCACGACGAGGCCGTCGGCCTCCAGCGCCGCCTCGTAGTCGGCCGTCACCGTGACCTCCGCCCCGACCCTGGCCAGCGCGCGCTCCGCGGAACGGAGGTTGCCCGAGCCGTAGTCGAGAACGGTCACCTTCTTCTTCACCACCAGAGCACCGCCGCCGTGGTCGCCAGGGCCGCGAGGGCGGCGAGCAGCACCGCGCCCTTCTTCAGACCCTGTTTGAGGAATGAGACGATCCCGCCAACGAGGAAGAGGGCCACGAAGGCCATCGCGACGGCCGTCCAGTTGCCGGTCACCGGCGCCTCCCCCTCCCCTCGCGAGAAACCCCGCGAGAACTTCCGCGAGAGAAGGTCACAGCACGCCCTTCGTACTGGGCACCCCGGTGGCGCGCGGGTCGCGCTCGGAGGCCGCCCGCAACGCCCTGGCCAGCGCCTTGAACTGCGCCTCCACGATGTGGTGGGCGTTGCGGCCGTACGGGACGCGCACGTGCAGGCAGATCGCGGCCTGGGCGACGAACGACTCCAGGATGTGCCTGGTCATCGTCGTGTCGTACTCCGCACCGATCATGGGCGCCATGCCCTCGGGCTCGCTGTGCACGAGGTAGGGGCGTCCCGACAGGTCGACCGTGACCTCCGCGAGCGACTCGTCCAGCGGGCAGGAGGCGTTGCCGAACCTCCGCAGGCCCGACTTGTCGCCCAGCGCCTCGCGGAACGCCGCCCCCAGCGCGAGCGAGGTGTCCTCGATCGTGTGGTGGGCGTCGATGTGCAGGTCGCCCTCGGTCTTCACGGTCAGGTCGAACAGCCCGTGCTTGCCGAGCTGGTTCAGCATGTGGTCGAAGAACCCGACACCGGTGGACACCTCGACGTTCCCGGTGCCGTCGAGGTCGACCTCGACCAGCACCGAGGTCTCCTTGGTGACGCGCTCGACGCGACCGCGACGCGGTGCGACCACGACACCGTCAGTGATGCTGCTCACAGGATCTCCTCCAGGGCGGCGCGGAACGCCGCCATCTCCTCAGGGGTACCGATCGAAACTCTCAACCACCCGGGCGGGCCCACCTCGCGGATCAGCACACCGCGCTCCAGCATGCCCCGCCACACCGCGTGCCGGTCCTCGAAGAGCCCGAACAGCACGAAGTTGGCGTCCGAGTCGGCGACCGTCAGCCCCCGGCCGCGCAACCACTCCACCGTGCCGTCCCGCTCGGCCCGCAGCGCGTCGACCGCGCCGAGCAGCTCGGCGCTGTGGGCGAGCGCGACCCGCGCCGCCGTCTGGGTGAGCGTGGACAGGTGGTACGGCAGCCGGACCAGCAGCAACGCCTCGATCACCGCCGGGTGGGCCGCCAGGTAGCCGAGCCGGGTCCCGGCCATGGCGAACGCCTTGGACATCGTCCGCGTGACGATCAGCCGGGGATTGTCCGGCAGCAGCGTCAGCGCCGACGGGGTGCCGCCGCGGGCGAACTCGAAGTAGGCCTCGTCCACCACCACCATGCCCGGCGCCGCCGCCACGATCGCGGCGATCACCGCCGGGTCCAGGGCGGTGCCGGTCGGGTTGTTGGGCGAGGTCAGGAAGACGACGTCCGGCCGGTGCTCCTCGATCGCGGCCACGGCCTTGCCCGGGTCGATCCCGAAGTCGTCCTCACGCGCCCCGGAGATCCACTCGGTGGAGGCCCCGGTGGTGATGATCGGGTGCATCGAGTAGGAGGGCTCGAAGCCCATCGCGACCCGGCCGTGACCGCCGAAGGCCTGCAGGATCTGCTGGAGCACCTCGTTGGAGCCGTTGGCCGCCCAGACCTGCTCCACGGCCAGGCCGTGACCCAGGTACGAGGCCAGATCCCCGCGCAGGGCGAGCGCGTCGCGGTCGGGGTAGCGGTTGAGCTCGCCCGCCTGGACGCGTACGGCCTCGGCCAGGTCGGCGACGAGGGACGCGGAGGGCCCGTACGGGTTCTCGTTGGTGTTGAGCCTGACCGGGACGTCGATCTGGGGGGCACCGTACGGCGTGCGCCCCCGAAGGTCGTCGCGGATCGGCAGGTCTTCAAGCCTCACGCCGGGATCTCCCAGTCGAATCGTGCGCGGATCGCCGCGCCATGCGCCGGGAGGTCCTCGGTGTCGGCCAGCACGCACACGTGGGCGGCGGCACCGGCGAGGGCCTCGCGGCTGTAGTCGACGACGTGGATGCCCCGCAGGAACGTCTGCACCGACAACCCCGAAGAGTGGCAGGCACAGCCCCCGGTGGGCAGCACGTGGTTGGAACCGGCCATGTAGTCGCCGAGCGAGACCGGCGCGTAGGAGCCGACGAAGATCGCCCCCGCGTTGCGCACCCGGGCGGCGAGCTCGTGCGCCCCTGCGGCGTGGATCTCCAGGTGCTCGGCGGCGTAGGCGTCGACGACGCGCAGCCCGGCCTCCATGTCGTCGACGAGCAGGATGCCCGACTGACGTCCCGACAGGGCCTCGGTGATCCGCTCGGCGTGCTTGGTCGCGGCGACCTGGCGGGGCAGCTCCCGCTCGACCCCCTCGGCCAGCTCCACCGAGTCGGTGACGAGCACGGCGGCGGCGATCGTGTCGTGCTCGGCCTGGCTGATCAGGTCGGCGGCGACGTGCACCGGGTCGGCCGTGGAGTCGGCGAGGATCGCGATCTCGGTGGGACCGGCCTCGGAGTCGATGCCGATGCGCCCCTTGAGCAGGCGTTTGGCGGCGGCCACCCAGATGTTGCCGGGGCCGGTGACCATGGTGACCGGCGGGCACTCCTCGGTGCCGTACGCGAACATCGCCACCGCCGAGGCGCCGCCGGCCGCGTAGACCTCGTCCACGCCGAGCAGCGCGCACGCCGCCAGGATGGCCGGGTGCGGCAGCCCGCCGAACTCGCGCTGCGCGGGCGAGGAGACCGCGAGGGAGGGCACCCCCGCCTCCTGGGCGGGAACGACGTTCATCACCACGCTGGAGGGATAGACCGCCCGGCCACCGGGGACATAAAGCCCCACCCGGTCGACGGGCACCCAGCGCTCGGTGACGGTGCCGCCGGGCACGACCTGGGTGGTGACGTCGGCGCGCCGCTGGTCGCGGTGGACGAGGCGGGCGCGGCGGATCGACTCCTCCAGCGCCGCCCGCACCTTCGGGTCGAGCCCTTCCAGTGCCCCGGCGATCGCCTCGGCGGGCACCCGGGTGGACTCCATCTCGACGCCGTCGAACCTGGCGGTCAGCTCGCGCACGGCGACCGCCCCGCGATGGCGTACGTCCTCGCAGATGGGCCGCACCTTCTCCAGGGCGGCTTCGACGTCGAGGTCGGCGCGGGGCAGCACGTCGCGAAGGTCCTCCGGCAGAGGGCCTCGCAGGTCGGTACGCGAAATCACCCGTTCAGTCTACGGAGGTCCGCCACCCGATATCGTCCTGTCCA
Organism: Streptosporangium sp. NPDC049046; assembly: GCF_040649155.1. NCBI lineage: Bacteria > Bacillati > Actinomycetota > Actinomycetes > Streptosporangiales > Streptosporangiaceae > Streptosporangium > Streptosporangium sp. NPDC049046. Next base: position 210,819 of record NZ_JBEZEZ010000001.1, read on the forward strand.
TTATCCGGACGGCGCCTTTACTATGTAGATTTTAACCAGCCGCTACGCTTCCCCCGTGAGCAAGAGCAAGAACAAGGGCGGCCAGGGGACCCCCGCGACGGTGGCCCTCACCCAGGCCAAGGTCGATTTCACCCTGCACCCCTATGAGCACGACGCCGGCGCGCAGACCTACGGCGAGGAGGCGGCCGACGCCCTTGGGGTGCCGTACGAGCGGATCTTCAAAACCCTGGTGGCCGAGGTGGAGAGCGGGCTCGCCGTCGCGGTGGTGCCGGTGGCGGGCAAACTCGACCTCAAGGCGTTCGCGGCGGCGATGAGAAGCAAGCGGGCCACGATGGCCGACGCGGCGAAGGTCGAGCGGGTCACCGGCTACGTGGTCGGCGGCATCAGCCCCCTCGGGCAGCGCAAACGACTGCCCACGGTGGTCGACGCCTCCGCGCTCGGCTTCGCGACGATCTACTTCTCCGCCGGGCGGCGTGGACTGCAGATCGAGACCGACCCCTCGGAGCTGGTACGGCTCACCCAGGCGGTCACCGCCCCCATCGGCAAGGCCGACTGAGGCTCTCCCGGGGTCGCGCGGGACAGGCGTGCGGGAGACGGTTCGGCGCCGTCGCCCTGGTGGCTCTCCCGAGGTCGCGCGGAACGGGCCCAAAAGACGGGCCTGTAAGACGAGCCCGTAAGACAGGCCCGCTCCCCCTGGCGGGTCCTGTCGAAGGTTGCCGACGCGACACGCGGCGACGTTCGGCCAGACTCGGGTGGGAAGACAGACACCTGACCGGGGACATCGGGGGCACGATGCACTACCTGACCGCTACCGAGATGATCGAACTGCTGCGCACCGGGCAGATCAGCGCGGTCGAACTGCTCGACGCGCACCTGCGGCGGATCGAGGAGGTCAACCCGAAGGTCAACGCGATCGTCACGCTGGTGGCCGAGCGTGCCAGGCGGGAGGCCGAGGAGGCCGACAGGGATCTGGCCCGCGGCCGGTGGCGGGGGCCGCTGCACGGCCTGCCGGTCGCGCACAAGGACCTCGCCGACACCGCGGGGATCCGCACCACCTACGGCTCACCGATCTTCGCCGACCACGTCCCCGTCGCCGACGCGCCGATCGTGCGGCGGATGCGCGAGGCCGGGGCGATCACGATCGGCAAGACCAACACCCCGGAGTTCGGCACCGGCTCGCACACCGTGAACGAGATCTTCGGCGCCACCCGCAACCCGTACGACCTGTCGAGGTCGGCCGGGGGCAGCAGCGGCGGGGCCGCGGCGGCGCTGGCGACCGGCATGGTGGCGCTCGCCGACGGCTCCGACATGGGCGGTTCGCTGCGCAACCCGGCCTCCTTCTGCAACGTGGCCGGGCTGCGGCCCACCCCCGGGCGGGTCCCCTCCCCGTCACCCGTCGCGGCCTGGTTCACCCTCGGCGTGCCGGGACCGATGGCCCGCACCGCGCAGGACCTGGCGCTGCTGATGAGCGCGGTGGCGGGGTTCGACGCCGCCTCCCCCTTCTCGATCACCGAGAGCGGCTCCGTCTTCGCCGGGCCGCTGGACCTCGACCTGACAGGGGTGCGCATCGCCTGGAGCCCCGACCTGGGCGGGCTGCCGGTCGACGCGGAGACGGCGAAGGTCACCGCGGACGCCCCGGCCGCGCTCGCGGAGCTGGGCGCGCGGGTGGAACGGGTGGATCTGAACCTGTCGGCCGCCGAGGACGCCTTCCGGATCTACCGGGCGTGGTACTACGCGCTCTCCTTCGGAAACCTGCCGCAGGAGAGCCTGGGGACGAACACGCGCTGGAACGTGGAGCGGGGCCGGGAGGTGACCGGCGCCGACCTGGCCCGCGCCGAGCGGCTGCGCAGCGGGCTCTACCGGCGGATGAACTCCTTCTTCGACACCTACGACTTCCTGATCGCGCCGGTGAGCCAGGTGCCGCCGTTCCCGGTGGACGCCCCCCACGTCTCGGAGATCAACGGGGAGGCGCTGCCCGACTATCTGGCGTGGATGCGCTCGGCCTACTGGATCAGCGTGCTGCACGCCCCCGCGGCATCGGTGCCGTGCGGGTTCACCTCCGGCGGGCTGCCGGTGGGCGTGCAGATCGTCGGGCGCCCGTTCGCCGACATGGCGGTGCTGCGGCTCGCCCACGCGTTCGAGCGCGCCACCGGCCACGGCTCGCACCGGCCGCCGCTCTGACGCCTCTCACCGGGCCTTACCGGCCGCTGATGTCGTACGACGACAGCGGCCCGTAGGGGTCGTCCCCGCCGAAAGGCCGGCGCAGCGGGGAGTCGCGGTAGCCCGCGATGCCCTCCAGCGCGAAGAAGAGACCGGCGGCCAGCGTCGGCCACGCGAACAGCACCCCCCTGGCGGTCAGCTTCAGCGGCCCCGCGACCAGCGACGCGGACACCCCCGAGGCGGTCACGCTCACGGCACCGAGGTTGGCCGCCTCCCCCACCACCAGCGCCAGGTGCGCGCCGAGCAGGCCGCCGGCCGCCAGGCCCACCACCACCGGCAGCGGGCGGCCCCCGCGCGACACGCTGTAGCCGATCGCCCCGCAGGCGAGGCCGAACGCACCGGTGATCACCGCGAACCAGCCGTCCGCGGCGATCAGCGCCTGTGTGGAGGGATCGGCGAGCAGCGGCCCCCTGCCCGTCACGACGTACGGAGGGCGCGGCGCGGCCAGCGACCACAGGACCCCGGCGACGACCCCGATCAGCGCGAGCACCAGCACTGTGATCGCGAAATCACGCACGCCTCGCACCATGGTTCCCTCACCCTCTGTGCAGATGTGCCCGATGTTACATACCTATCGGCCCGGTGCCATCCGAGGCTTCGACCGAATCCCGTTACTCTGGCGGAGTGAACGAAGAGGTATGGCTGATCGAACCCTCCGGGCCGCTGCGCGGTGACGTCGAGGTCCGCGGTTCCAAGAACGGCGTCTCCAAGCACATGGTCGCCGCGATGCTGGGGAGCGGTGAGAGCACGATCCAGAACGCCCCGGACGTGGGCGAGGTGGGGATCACCGCGCAGATGCTGAGGGCGCTCGGCATCGACGTGGAGATCAGCGCCGGCGAGATCTCCGTCGCTCCCGGCAAGCAGATCAACCCGCACGTTCCCGCGGCGTTCACCGGCCTCAACAGGATCCCGATCCTGATGCTCGGCCCCCTGCTGCACCTGGCGGGCGAGGCGTTCGTGCCGCTGGTCGGCGGCGACCCGATCGGCCGCCGGCCCGTCGACTTCCACGTCGAGGCGCTGCGGGCGATGGGCGCCGAGGTCGAGGTGAGCGACACCGGGGTCTACGCCAAGGCCAAGAGGTTGCGCGGCACCCGGATCGAACTGCCCTACCCCAGCGTCGGAGCCACCGAGACGATCCTGATGTCCGCGGTGCTCGCCGAGGGCAAGACCGTGCTGAAGGGCGCGGCGATGGAGCCCGAGGTGGTGGAGCTCGCCCTGTTCCTGCAGCGCATGGGCGCGCGCATCGAGCTCAGTCCCGACCGGCGCATCGTGATCGAGGGTGTGGAGAGCCTGCACGGCGCCTCCACCTGGCTCAACGGCGACCGCATCGAGGCGTTCTCCTACCTGGCCGCCGGTCTGATCACGGGCGGGCAGGTGCGGGTGCACGGCTGCCCGCAGGACCGGCTGGTCACCGCGATCACCACCCTGGCCAGGATGGGCGCCGAGGTCGACATCACCGACGACTACCTGTCGGCGTCCGCGCCGAACGGGCTGCGGGCCGCGGCGGTGCAGACCGACACGCACCCGGGGTTCATGACCGACTGGCAGACGCCCCTGATGGTGCTGTTCACCCAGGCCCAGGGCATGTCGGTGCTGCACGAGACGGTGTTCGAGAACCGCCTGGTCTACGTGCCCGCCCTGCAGAAGATGGGCTGCGAGATCGAGGTGTTCGACGTCTGCCTCGGTGGTCCCGCCTGCCGCTACCACGACACCAACGCCAAGCACTCGGCGGTCGTGCGCGGCGTCTCCAGGCTGAGCGGCGCCGACGTGACACTGCCCGACATCCGGGCCGGGTTCTCGGCGGTGCTCGCCGCCGCGGCCGCCGAGGGCACCTCCACCCTGCGCGGGGTGCACCATATCGAGCGGGGCTACCACCGGCCGTTCGAGCAGTTCGCCTCACTCGGGCTGAAGATCAGTCGAGAAAAGGTGCAGGACGGGTAAGGATTGGCAATCGGGCGTTTATAGGTGATCACCTGGTCGCACGTTACTATGCGTGACATCGCGCCCAGAGGTGAGACGCGGGCCCGGCGCGTGCCTGCTCGGACTGGTGGTCTGCGGGGTGTTCGGCGGGCTGCTCGCCGCCATGGCCGCGCTGCCACTGGTCGGCACGGCCGGACTCACCGCCAACGGCGTCGCGAGGACCCTCACCGACCTGCCTCCGAGCCCTCGGGAGAACCCGCTCTCCCAGCGCACCGTGCTGCTGGACAAGAACGGCAAGCGGTTCGCCCAGTTCTACACGGAGAACCGGACGGTGGTGACGCTCGCCCAGGTCGCCCCCGTGATGCGTGACGCGATCGTGGCGATCGAGGACGCGCGCTTCTACGAGCACGCGGGCCTGGACGTCAAGGGCACCCTGCGCGCCCTGATCACCAACACCAGGGCGGGCGGGGTGCGGCAGGGCGGGTCCTCGCTCACCCAGCAGCTCGTGAAGAACATCCTGGTCGAGAACGCCGAGAGCGACACCGAACGCGCCCGTGCCCGCGCGCCCAGCATCCAGCGCAAGATCACCGAGCTGCGGTACGCGCTGGCGATGGAGAAGAAGTACAGCAAGGCCGAGATCCTGGAGCGCTACCTCAACATCGCCTACTTCGGCGCGGGCGCCTTCGGGGTGGAGGCCGCCGCCCAGCGGTTCTTCTCCGTCCCGGCCGCCCGGCTCACCCTGCCCCAGGCCGCGGCGCTGGCCGGGGCGGTCCGCGCGCCGTACACCACCGACCCCTCGCTGGACGCCGGGCGCAGGCAGCGGCTGCGCGAGCGCAGGGACCTCGTCCTGGACCGGATGGCCCAGCTGTCGTACGTCACCCCGGCGCGGGCCGAGGCCGCCAAGAGGCGCCCGCTCGCCATCCGGCTCAAACCCGAGCCCGGCGGCTGTGACGGGAGCGCCTATCCCTACTTCTGTCTCTACGTGCACCGGGAACTGCTCACCAACCCGGCCTTCGGCCACACCCGCGCCGAGCGGGAACGCCGCCTGGCCAAGGGTGGCCTCGTGCTGCGCACCACCCTGTCGCCGAAGGCGCAGCGGGCCGCGGAGCGCGCCATCACCGCGCGGGTCGACAGGAAGGACACCGAGGTCGCGGCCGAGGCGATGGTCCAGCCGGGCACCGGGCGGATCCGGGCCATGGCGGCGAGCAAGAGGTACGGCAGCAACCCCGGCAACGCCGCCAACTCCAAGAACGGCCCCAACACCACCTACAACCTGCCCGCCGACACGGCGCACGGCGGCGGCCAGGGCTTCCAGGCGGGCTCGACGTTCAAGGTGTTCACCCTCGCGACCGCGCTCACCCAGGGCTGGCGGTTCGACCAGGGTTTCATGACGCCCGGCAGTTTCGTCCCCGACAGCGGTTTCACCGACTGCCGGGGACGCGAGGTCAACGATCCCGGCGCGGAGATCTTCAACGCGAGCGGCGAGGGCAAGGGAGGCCCGCAGAGCCTGTCCACCGGCACCTGGAAGTCGGTGAACATCTTCTACATGATGCTGGAGCAGCGGGTGGGCCTGTGCCCGGTCGTCACGACGGCCAAGGCCCTGGGCATCGTCCGCGCCGACGGCGCCCCGCTGCGGGAGGTGCCGACCTTCACCCTCGGCGTGAACGAGATGGACCCGGTGACCGTGGCCGCCGCGTTCGCCGCGTTCGGGGCTCGGGGCCGCTACTGCCGCCCGACGGCGATCGTCGAGATCGCCGAGCGGGACGGCAGGCGTTTCAAGATCCCGCCCAGCTGCGCGCGGGCGATCGAGCCCGCCGTGGCCGACGCGGTCAACCATCTGCTGTCCGGGGTGTTCACCAAGGGGACGATGACCGGTCAGAGCATCGGCCGTCCCGCCGCGGGCAAGACGGGCACCAACAACGGCTACACGTCGGCCTGGTTCGCCGGCTACACCCCCGACCTGGCCGCGGCGGTCAGCGTGGGCGACATCCGGGGTTCCTACCGCTACCCGCTCACCGACGTCGAGATCGGCGGCGAGTACTTCGGCTCGGTCCAGGGCGCCTCCCTGCCGGGGCCGATCTGGGTCTCGTCGATGTCGGCGGCCCTCGACGGTACGCGCGAGACCCACTTCCGCCGTCCCGACATGAGCCGTTTCGGCGGTGGGTTCACCCCTGGCCTGGAGGAGGCCATGGCCAGGGAGCGCGAGGAGGAGGGCGTTGACGGCACTGACGGCGAGGGCCGTCGCGGCGCCAGAGGGGACCGCGACGCCCGGGGAGAGGGGGGACGCCGCTTCCGCGAGGAGGGCCGTTACCGGCGGGAGCGCGGGTATCGTCAGGAGCGGCGGTACCGCGAGAACGACGCGCACCGCCGGTACCGCGCCCCCCACCGGCTCGACCGCCCGCGCCACCGCTGACCCCTTCACAGGGCACCGCCGGAACTTCACAGGGCACCAGCGGAACGGCTGCGGTCACATCGGCGAAACCGCCCGCGGCCCGCGCCGCAGCGCGGAACCCCGCTCCCGGGCCCCGCCCCGCCCCGCCCGAGGAGGCCCTTCAGGCCCGACGCCGGGTGCTGGCCCGGATGTGCAGTTTGCTGGCGACCACCTCTGGCCGGTCCACCCGTTCGCCGGACAGCCTCCTCAGCAGCATGTCCACCGCGGCCGACGCCTGGTCCACCGGCCGCAGGTCGATGGCGGTGATCGGCGGGTCGAACTGCTGGGCGAACCGGCTGTCGATGCCGACCGCGAGCATCAGGTCCTCCGGGATGCGGACGCCCCGCTCGCGGCAGGCCCGGGTGGCTCCCTCGCTGTACTGCTCGGCCGACGCGATCAGCGCGTCGGGCGGGTCGTCACCGTCCAGCAACGCGCGGGTCGCCCGGTAGGAGTCGGCCTCCAACCGGTCCAGTGAGACGGGGGCGACCCTCGGCCGCATGCCCCGCTCGGCGCACCACGTCTCGTACGCGCGCAGGCCGTCCAGCGACCACGCCCAGGACGACTGGGCCGACAGCAGCGCGATGCGCCGCGCGCCCGCCTCGTGCAGGTGCTCCAGCAGGTCGCGAATGTTGCGCTCGTTGTCACCCGAGGTGTAGTACGGGCGCTCGGGCCGTGCCGGGTCGCGCTCGATCGACACCACCGGCACGCCCATGCCCTCCAGCATGTCGATACGCGGGTCCAGGCCGGCGGGATCGCACAGCACGACCCCGTCCGCGCCGATCAGCCGCCACTCGTCGGCCGTGCTGATGTGCGGGGTGAGGGTGAGCGAGTATCTCTCCCTGAACGCGGCCCGCGCGCAGCCGGAGGCGATCGACATGTAGTAGTCGAGGCTGATCATCTCCTGCTCGGCGGCGTGCTCGCCCATGTTGGGCAGGACGAGGGCGATGGTGCCGGTGCGTCCCAGCCGGAACGCCTGCGCGACCCGGCTGGGACGGTAGCCGAGAGACTCGGCGATTTCGCGGATACGGGCCCGCGTCTCCTCACGGAGCTTGCCCTTGTTGTTGAGCGCGTCGGAGACCGTCGTCACCGAGACCTCGGCGACGGCCGCGACGTCGCGGATCGTCACCCGCCCGCCTGAGGCCCTGGTCACGTCCTTCAAAATATCACCGCCCCGCTAGGCGAGCGATCGAAGCAGAAACGTTTCGGATCGAGATTTCTTGAGGTTTTCTCACCGTAGGCCCACCGGGTCGGTGTCAGGCTCGTCCGCCGTCCACAGCTCACCGGACCGGCTCGCCACCACCTGGCCGCCGCGCACCAGCCATCGCGGGCCCGGCTCGTTGCGCAACGCGTCGGTGAACGTTCCGGCCGCCAGCACGACGAGATCGGCCGGCGCTCCCTGCCGCAGTTCCCCGTAGGCGACCCCGGCCGCCTGTGCCGCGTACGCGCCGACCAGGTCCCAGGCGACGGCGATCCCGACGTCGGACTCGTCCGCGAGCGGGAAGGCGTGCCATGCCAGTCTGGCCAGGTCCAGCGGGTCCAGGTTGCCGAACGGCTCCCAGTTGTCCTGCATGTTGCCGGTTCCGGCCGCGACGACCACTCCTGCGGCGAGCAGCTCGTTCGCCCGGGAGACACCCCGGTAGGGCAGCGATCCCCCCAGGTTGGACGGGCACACCGTCACCGTGATCCCGGCGGCGGCCACCTTCTCGATCACCCGCCGCGCGTCGTCGTCGGCGTACGTCTCCAGCGCGCCCACGTGGTTGGCGTTGACCAGGCCTCGCATGCCGTGCGCGACGGTCCGCTCGGCCAGCGGTTCCAGCATCCGCTCACTCGGGTCGGTGAAGTAGTCGATGTTGACGTCGATCCCGACGCCGAACCGTTCGGCCAGCGCGAAGACCTGGTCCAGGTGGGACAGCCGGTCCTGCTCGGTCCGCTCGTTGTTGGGCCACCCACCGACCCGGTGCGCGCCTGCGGCCAGCGCCTCGGCCACCAGGTCGTACGCGCCGGGATCCTGTACCAGCCCCTCCTGTGGGAAGGCGGTCACCAGCAGGTCCACCAAGCCGGCGTGCTCCTCGCGCGCCCGCATGACACCCTCGAACGAGGTCAGCCCGGTGACGGTGTCGATGTCGACCTGCCCGGCGACGGTCCCCGTGCCCTGGGACGCGGCCAGCCGCAGAAACGCCCCGGCCCGAGCCGCCACGTCCTCGACGGTGAAGGACGCCTTCAGGTCGCGCTGCCGCCGCATCATCGCGGGGCGGTGGACGAGCCGCTCGGGCAGGCCGAGCCGGCGGATCGAGTGGCGGCTCAACGCCTTGTCCGGGTGGCTGTGCGGCTCGACGAACGGCGGCGTGACCAGGCCGCCGCGGGCGGAGATCCGTTCGCGGGCGGGCAGACCGGCGCCGGCGCCGGCGCCGAGCGCGGCGATCAGGCCGCCGCGGATCACGATGTCCACGGCCGTGTCCTCGTACACGGCGTTCTCGATGACGAGGTCGGCGGGCGGTTCAGAAGCCGTCACGGTTGATGTCCTTGTAGAGCAGGTAGCCGGCGCGGGTCGATCCGGTGGCGTAGAAGTACTGCGGGCAGTAGGGCGCCATGTAGACGAAGTCGCCCTCGGCGACCTCCAGGTGGTCGTCGCCGAGGTAGTAGACCCCCTGGCCTTCGAGCATGTACAGGCCGTGCTCCTGGTGGTGGACCTCCACCATGGTGAACCTGGCGCCGATGTCGAACCGCATCACGTTCATCGCCATGTCGTAGCGCTCGTCCAGCGGCAGCAGCGGCGCGTACGTGCCGCCGATGCTCTCGTCGCGGATGTGCTCGACCTCCTCGACGTGCCCGGTCACCGGCTCGGGCGCGGGAACGCCGTCCACTTCCTCGTATCGGCGTTTCACCCACAGGGCCCGGGTCGCGTTCCCGGGCGCCAGGATCTCGAACTCGGTGCCCTGCGGGAGGAACGCGAATCCGCCGGGTGTCAGGGAGTGGGTCTCCCCTCCGGCTCGTATGTCCAGGCCGTCGCCGTCGAGGACGTACAGGAAGTTCTCGAAGCCGGCGCCGAGCGGGCGAGTGCCTCCACCGCCCGGTTCGAACTCCAGCAGGTACTCGCCGAAGGCCGCGGGACGGACCCTCGGCGTGGCGAGTGGCCTGGCGACCACGCCGTGCAGATGGGGAAGGGAGTTCTCGACGAGGTTGTCCGGGCACATCAGGATGTAGGAGTCGCGGACGCGTCCGCGGTTGGCGCTCACGTAATCGGCTCGGGTGGTGCCGTTCATCGGATGCCTCCGGCGCGGAGGCCCCGGCTTGGCCGTGGGGAGGGTGTCAATGTCGCTTCCTTCCGTGGAGGCGTGGCGAGAGGAAAAGGGGTGGGTCGGCGGAGGCGTACCGGCCGGAGTCCAGGACGGTGTGCCCGTCGACGCGGACCGAGGGGCGCTCCAGCACCAGGTCCAGGTGGACAGGGGACTCCCAGTCGGCGCCGGTGTACTGCGGGAACGGGTGCCCGAACGCGATGTGCACGCCGGGCACGTTCTCGTCGAACAGCAGGTTGCCGGTGAGCCCGGTCAGGGCCCGGTTGGTGCCCAGGGCCAGCTCGCCGAGCCGGAGGCCGCCCGGTGCCTCCGCCAGGAGGCGGTACACCTCCGAGGCCAGCGCGGTGTCGGGGTGGCGCACCTCCACGGCCTCGCCGGCCGCCACCTCGATCAGCACCGGCTCGGTGAGCAGGCCGTGGCGGGAGTTGAGGGGGTAGCCGAGCACCGAGGCGGCGAGGACGCCCTCGGCCGAGCGCGGGCTGCAGAACACCTCACCCTGTGGCAGCCGTCCGCCCTGGCCACCGCACCGGTACAGGCCGGTGAACGGTGTCCACGGACGGGCCGGATCGCACGTCAGCGTCAGGTCCGTACCGGTGGCGCTGGTGACGTGCACCGACGCGCAGCCGGTGAGCAGGTCGCGGACGCCCAGGGTGAACCCGGCCACCTCGGTGTAGTCGACGGCCATGCCGATGCCCAGGCAGGCGTCGTCCAGGGCGGGCATGTGGGCGTGGCGGACGCCGTCGCGAGCCAGCAGCGCCCAGAACGAGGGGTCCCAGGCGAGCAGGTCCTCGGGGTCGGCGGCGGCGAACACGGTGACGGTGGGCCGGTGGGCGTCCAACGCCGCCTCGACCGCTCGCCGGGCCGCCGGGTAGCCTGCCGCGACATCCGGGAGCACCTCGACGACGGTGTCCGGTGCCAGGGTTCGGGCCTCGTCGGCCACGATCCCGGCCAGCCGCCGGGTGGCTCGGTCGGTCAGCACCAGCACCCGATCCTCCCTCGCCACGGCCAGGCAGGTCCCCACCAGCTCCGCTGCCCCTCGGCGTAGCCGCGCGTCGGGGAGCGCGGTCTTCCCGAGGTCCGGCCTCGGGGAGGCCGGACCGGGAAGTGCCCGCGATGAGGGTTCGGGGGCGCCGGGGGTCGGAGTCCGAGTCTGATCTGAGAGGGGCTGGTCCGACGGCCCAGGGGTCGGGGGGCCGGGGGTCGGGGGGCCGGGGGCGTGGGGGGTCAGATCGGACACGGGGCTCCCTCGGAAAGGGGGACGAAGCGCCCCGAGCCGGGCACGGCCACGACCTCGCCGTCCACGGCCACCGTCCGGCCGCGCACCAGGGTACGCACCACCCGGACGTCGCAGCCGCGGCCGTCGTAGGGCGACCAGCGCTCCGCCGCGAGTTGCTGCGCCTCGGAGTCGACCACCCAGGGAGAGTTCAGGTCGAGGAGGACGAGATCGGCGTCCATGCCCGGCGCCAGCACGCCCTTGGAGCCGGAGACCCCGCAGATCGCGGCCGGCCCCGTGGTGAGCAGCGGAGCGACCTCGTCCAGCGGGAGGCCCCGGTTCAGTGCCTCGCCGAGCACCAGCGGCGCGTACTCCTGGACGCCCTGGATCCCGAACGGACAGCTGAACACGTCGGTCTCGGCGACGAGCTTGCCCGCGCGGTCGTAGGGACAGTGGTCGGACACGATCGCCTGTACCAGTCCGGCGCGGACCCGATCCCACAGCCGCTCCACCCGCCCGGCGTCGCGCAGCGGCGGGGCGCACACCCCGAACCCGCCGACCCGCCGCAGGTCGCCGTCGTCCAGCAGCAGATGGTGGGCGGTGACCTCGCAGGTGGCGTCCATCCCTTCCGCCCGTGCTCCGGCGACCAGGTCGACCGCCTCGGGAGTGGACAGGTGCACGAGGTGAACGGCGCAGCCGGTCCTGCGGGCCAGCCGCAGCACGTGGCGTACCGCGTCGATCTCGGCCGACGGCGGGCGTGCCTCCAGCAGCGCGGTCAGGTCGGTACGCCCGCCGGCGCGCAGCCTGGCCTCGGCGGAGACCAGCGTGTCGTGATCCTCGGCGTGCACCAGCACTCGCGCGCCGAGCCGGGCCGCGGTGGCCATTCCGGTCAGCAGGTCCGTCTCGGTGGCGGGCGGGAAGCCCATGGTGTTCTCCGGCAGGAACGCCTTGAAGCCGGGAGCCCCCAGTGCGCGCTGGCCCGCCATCTCCTCCAGCGACGGCTGGGTGAGCGCGCCCCACAGGCCGAAGTCGACGACCGCGCCGGCCGCGGCCCGCTCGCTCTTGGCGGCGTACCGGGCTGCGGTCGTGGTCGGCGGGTTGGAGAAGGGGTGTTCCATCACGAAAGTGACACCTCCGGCGGCGGCACACCGGGTGCCGGTGCGGAAGTCCTCCTCGAAGGAGATGCCGGGGACGTCGAAGTGGACGTGCAGGTCGATGATCCCGGCCATCACGTGCAGGCCGGTGGCGTCGAGCACCTCGGCGGCGTCCACCGGGGTCTCCCGCGGGACCACCGCGCGCACGCGCCCACGGTCGACCAGCAGGGTCGCGGGCGCCGCGCCGGTGGGGGCCAGCACGGTGCCCCCGACCACCGCCAGGTCCACCCGCCCGATCACGCGCTCGCCTTTTCCTGTGCGGGACGGCCGGGGCCCGTGCCGCCGGGTGTCCCGGTGCCGGAGAGGGCGGCGGTGAGACCGATCGGCCCGTACGCGGTGGTTCCGGTGGTGTCCCTGCGACCGACCACCCGGCCGCGCCGCAGCGTGACGCGGCGCCCCGGAACCCCGGCCAGGGCGGTGGCCCGGTCCGGCACGTCGAACACCACCAGGTCCGCGTCCTCCCCGACGGCGATGTCACCGGGGCGCCCGCCGATCGCGGCCGCCGCCTGCCCGCAGACCAGGTCCCACGCGGTGTCCAGCGCGCCCTCGTCGTGGTAGCCGGCGCCGAGGAACGCCGTCCGTGCCCGGTCCATCGGGTCCAGCGTCCCCAGCGCGTACCAGCCGTCGTTCAGGTTGTCGCTGCCCGCGGCCACGACCACCCCGGCCTCGGCCAGTTGCCGTGGCCGGGACAGCCCGCGCGGGCCGCCGTCCACCAGGTTCAGCGGGACGACCACCACTCGCACGTCGGCCTCGGCCACCGCCGCGATCACCCGGGCCGCGTCCGCGTCGTCGTACACCTCCAGGCTGCAGCAGTGGCTCGCCACGACCCGTCCCTGGTAGCCGCGCCGTACGGTCTCGGCGGCGGTGAACTCCAGCATGGTCTGGGTCGCGTCGATCTCACAGTCCAGGTGGATGTCCACATCTGTGCCGAACCGCTCGGCCAGGTCGAACACCTCGCGTACGTGAGCCCGCTGCGCCTCGGCCCCCTCCTCGACGTTGGGCCAGCCACCGACCAGCCCGGCGCCCGAGCGCAGCGCCTCGACCAGCAGCGGCCTGGCCAGCGGGTCCCGCAGCAGCCCTTCCTGCGGGAACGCGACGATCTGCACGTCGAGCAGGTGCGCCACCCGCTCGCGGGCGGCGAGCACGCCGTGCAGCCCGGTCAGCCCGGACACCGAGTCGACGTCCACGTTGGCGCGCAGTGCCGTGACACCGTTCGCGGACGCCAGTCGCAGCGCCCGGAGGGCGCGCTCGGTCACATCGGGAACGGTGAAGCCCGCCTTGATCGCCCGGGCGCGGGCGAACCCGTCCGCCATCCCCTCGGGGGCCAGGCGGCGGCTGTATGCCTTGTCCGGGTGATAGTGCGGCTCGGTGAAGGAACGCGAGACCAGCCCGCCACCGGCGTCCAGCACCTCGCGCGCCTCGGCCGGGGCGGCCGTCGCGTGCCCGTCTCCCGCGTGTCCGTCCCCGGCGGGGACGGGCAGGGTCGGCTGCACCGCGACGACCAGCCCGTTCCTGATGTGGACGTCCACGAGGCCGTCGTGGCCGTGGACCCGCCCGGCGCGGATCAACAGGTCGAGTTCCTGTGGCATGTCGGTCACCACTCCCATTCGTTGGCCGGCGTGCTGATGTCGGCCGGGTTCTCGACCAGTGCGCGCAGAGCCGCACGCACCGCGGTGACCTGTAGCGACAGGTCCATGCTCGGTCCGTTGTGCCCGATCCTGGCCACGTGGCCCGGAGGATCCGGCAGATGCAGGAAGCCGCACCTGGAGGGCAGCCCGTGCCTGGCGGCCAGATGCAGCGCGGTGTACATGACGGAGTTGCAGCCATGGGTGGAGGCGGAGTTGGAGACCAGGGCGGGGACGCCGGCCGCGCGCATCGCCATGGTCATGGCCTTGATCGGCAGGGTCGACAGGTAGGCGGCGGGACCGCCCGGATAGACGGGGTCACCGGCCGGCCGGTGACCCCGGTCGTCGGCGAACTGGAAGTCCTGCACGTTGACGGCGACCCGTTCCGCGGTGACGACGGCACGCCCGGAGAACACCCCGCACGACACCACCGCCGCCGGAGGCCCCTCACCGGCGGACGGGCCGACGAGCAGGGGGGCCAGCGCCTCCTCCGGGTGTGAGCGCCAGGCCAGGCTCCGGGCTGCCACGCGGTGCCCGGCGATCGTCTCGCCGTCGAGCGCGAGGGCGACGGCGCTACTCGGATTCTCGGGGTAGTGCAGTTCGGCGCGGCTCGCCGAAGCGCCGAAGGCACCGTTCCCGGTCACCAGGATCCAGGGCTGGGTCATCACACACCTTCCGGTGGATGGAAGGACAGGGGGCGGGGCGGCCCCGCCTCCCCTCGGGGAGGCCAGAGCGCCGACGGACAGCATCATGACCCATGCAAGAGAAAAAAGAAACGTTTCTTTTGTTAACAGGAACGTTTCTTTAGACCCTTGACCCCCCGGAACCAGCTGGGGTTAACTGCCGCCAACCACGGCGAACACCCCTCGCCGAATCCTCGGCCCGGAACCGGCCCTCGCCGCCGGAACCGACGCCCCGCCCACAGTCACAGAACCCGCGACCGGACGCTCATCCCGTCATCCGAGCCGGCGCCCCACCCAGTCACACAACCTCGACTCGACACCGGCCCCCACCCCGGAACCGGTGCTCCCGCAGTCACAGAACCGGTGGCCGGACGCGGTACGCCCACCGCCCGAGCCACCTGATCCGCAGTCCCGGAGGTATCCCTTGACCGCCGACTCCAGACCTGCCAGACCTGCCAGACCAGCCCGCCATCGGTCGATCGCCGCGGCCCTCACCGCCGGGGTCCTCTCTCTGGCCGGCTGCGCCGCCCCCGCGGGATCCGCCTCTCCCACCACCCCCACCGCCTCCGAGGGCAAGGACACGATCACCGTCACCGAACGGACCCCCACCGGAGCAGGGGAACTCGACCGGGTCACCTGGTCCGTGGCGGCCGAGCCTTCGTCCTTCGACTGGATCTACAACGCCAGCTTCGCGACCGGCCAGATCATGGCCAATGTCTGCGAGGGTCTGCTGCGGCTCGCCCCCGACATGTCGCTGGAGCCCGCGCTGGCCGAGTCCTTCGACAACCCGTCCCCGAAGACCTGGGTCTACCGGCTGCGCTCCGGGATCACCTTCCACGACGGCACCCCGCTGACCGCCGAGGACGCCGCCTTCAGCCTGAGCCGCAACCTCGACACCGCCGCCGGGTCCTTCTGGTCCGGCGCGTACGCCAACGTCTCCACGGTCAAGGCGACCGGCCCGCTGGAGGTCACGGTCACCCTCAAGCAGCCCGACGCGCTCTTCAACTCCTACATGAGCAGTCCCGCCGGGATCATCGACAGCAAGGCGACCGTGCAGGCGAAGGGGAAGTCCTACGGGACACCGGACGGCGGCGTGAACTGCGTCGGCCCGTTCTCGCTCGCCTCCTGGGACAAGGGCCAATCCATGACGCTCGCCCGTGACGACGACTACTTCGACCCGGCGCACAGGGCCAAGGCCAAGGAGGTGGTGTTCCAGTTCGTCCGCGACCCGGCTGCCGCGGTCAACGGCATGCTGGCCGGGTCGATCGACGGCGGCTGGTTCCTGCCGCCGTCCTCGCTGCGGCGCCTGGCCTCCAGCGGGCAGGGGAAGGTCTACTACGGCCGCAGCACCCAGGGCTTCAACGCCATCGTGATGAACTTCGGCGGCCCGCTCGGCGACGTGCGCATCCGCCGCGCGCTGTCGATGGCGATCGACCGCGACGGCATCATCAAGGCCGTGCTCCAGGGTGCGGGAGAACCACAGAAGGCTCCCGCCGTGCCCGGCTCCTGGGGCTACGCCGACGAGACGTACCAGAAGGCGTGGGACGCCCTCACCGTCACCGAGCGCCGTCTCGACGAGGCGAGGAAGCTGGTCGCCGAGGCGGGCGCGCCCACCGCGCCGATCGTGCTGGCAACGACGAACGGTGAGGCCGAGGTGCCGGTGATCGGCGCGGAGATCCAGGCCGCCGCCAAGCAGATCGGCCTCCAGGTCGAGATCAGAAGCATCCCCGCCGACCAGTACAGCGGCGTGTACACCGACAAGAAGGCCCGTGAGGGCATCGACCTGTACCTGACCGGCTGGGGCACCGACTTCGCCGACCCGCTGCAGATGTACCAGTACTTCCAGACAGGGCACTTCTACAACTTCGCCGGGTTCTCCGACACCGGGTTCGACAAGCTGGTGGCCGAGGCTGGGAAGACCGGAGACCCGGAGGCCCGTGCCGCGCTGGTCGCCGACGCGCAGCGGATCGTGGTCGACGAGTTGGTGTGGATCCCGCTGTACGCGCCGTACAACACCCTCTTCCTCAACAACAGGCTCACCGGCACTCCCGCCTCCTACGTCCAGCTGCACTACCCGTGGGCGGCCGATCTCGGGGCGGCGTCGTGACCGGAGTCCCGCCGGGCGCGGCCGTCGTGCCACCGCCGGAGGCACGGAAACCGGGGACGGAACGCGACCGCCCACCGGGATGGCCGGGGACGGTGCTGCCCGTGCTGGGTCGCCGGCTGCTCGCGCTGGTCCTGGTCATGCTGGCGACCTCTGTGGTGATCTTCGGCGCGATGTACCTCGCGCCGGGATCCCCCGAGTCCTTCCTGGCCCGCGGCAACTCGGTGACCGCCGACACACTGCGGGCCATCCGCGCCCAGTACAACCTGGACGATCCCTTCCCCCAGCGGTTCGTCTCCTGGCTCGGCGGGCTGCTGACGGGCGACTTCGGCCAGTCCCTGCAGTTCCGCCAGCCGGTCGGCGGCCTGATCGCCTCCCGGATCCCCACCACGCTCGCGCTCGTCGCGTACGCCTCGGTGCTCATCCTGCTGTCCGGCGTCCTGCTCGGCGTACTCGCCGCGGTCCGCCGCGGCACGGTGGACGCGGTCGCGATCATCGGGACCACGGTCGCGATGGGCACCCCCGCCTTCGTGGTCGCGATCGGGCTGACCTCGCTCTTCGCCGTGACGCTCGGCTGGTTTCCCGCCTTCGGTGCGGGTGAAGGGCTCTGGGACCGGATCTGGCACCTCACCCTGCCCGCGATCGCGCTGGCGCTGTCGTCGGTGGCGCTGGTCGCCCGCGCGACCCGGTCCTCCATGCTCACCGAACTCGGCAAGGAGTACGTCGAGACCGCCCGGGTCCGCGGCATGCCCGAGCGCCGGATCATCTGGCGGCACGTGTTCCGCAACGCGATGGCCCCGGTCGTCACGCTCGCCGGACTGGTGATCTCCGGCCTGCTGGTCACCACCACCCTGGTCGAGACCGCCTTCGGGCTCAACGGAATGGGGTCGCTGCTCGTGCAGTCGGTCAACGCCAAGGACTTCCCCGTCACCCAGGCCATCGTCCTGATCATCGTCGCGGTGTTCGCGCTGTCCAACCTGCTGGTGGACCTGCTGTACCCGCTGATCGACCCGCGGGTGCGCGGAAAGGCGGGTGCCCGATGAGCATTCCCGCCGGAAATCCCGCCGGGCCCCTCGCCGACGCCGCCCCCCTGGTGCGGCGCCGCTGGATACCCCGTCCGGTCGGAGGCGGCCCGCTGGTCGTGTTCTCGGTCGCGGTCCTCACGGTCCTGGTCGTGGTGGCGGTTTTCGCCCCGTGGCTGTCCCCGCAGGACCCGGACGCGGTCTCGCTCTCCGACAGCCTGGCCGGGCCGTCCGCCGCGCATCCGCTCGGCGCCGACCAGGCCGGACGCGACGTGCTGTCCAGGCTGATCTGGGGCGCCCGCACCTCGCTGCTCGGACCGCTCGGCGTCGTCACCGGAGCCACCGTCCTCGGCGTCGCGGTCGGCGTGGTGGCCGCCTGGTACGGCGGCTGGATCGACGCGGCGCTGTCCCGCGTCATCGAGGTGATCTTTTCCTTCCCCGGGGTGCTGCTGGCGATCCTGCTGGTCGCCGTGCTCGGCGCGGGTCTGGACTCCACGGTGCTCGCCCTCGCCGTCGCCTACACCCCGTACATGGCGCGGATGACGCGCAGCGTCGCGCTCAGCGAACGGCACCGCCCCTACATCCGGTCACTGGAGATCCAGGGCTTCTCCGCTTGGGGCATCACGACGCGGCACCTCATCCCCAACATCGCGCCGTTCGTGCTGGCCCAGGCGTCGTTGTGCTTCGGCTACGCGATGATCGACCTCGCCGGGCTCTCCTTCCTCGGTTTCAGCGTCCAGCCACCGCAGGCGGACTGGGGCGCCATGATCTCCGAGGGCCAGTCGGCGCTGCTCCAGGGAGCGCCGTTGTCCGCGCTCGCCCCCGGCGCCGTCATCGTGATCGCCGTCGTCGCGTTCAGCCTGCTCGGCGAGGGCATCGCCGACCACATCAGGAAGGCGGACCGGTGAGCGCGCCCCGGATCGATCCGATGCTTGAGGTGCGGGGCCTGTCCCTGGCTGTGACCACCGGCGGCGTCGGCCGCCCCATCCTCGAAACGGTCTTTCTGACCTGCGGGAAAGGTGAGATCGTCGGCCTGGTCGGAGAGTCCGGCTCCGGCAAGTCGATGACGCTGCGCACCGCCGTCGGACTCGTCCCGCCACGGTCCCGGGTGGAGGGCCGGGTCCTGGTGGCCGGGCGGGACGTCCTCGGCGCCCCGGCGCCGGTGCTGCGCGAGATACGGTCCCGCACCACCGCGATGATCTTCCAGGACCCCCGGGCGCACATCAACCCGTTCCAGCGCATCGGCGCGTTCCTCACCGAAGGGCTACGCGTCCACCGGGGGCTGCCGCGCGGCAAGGCGCTCGCCGTGGCCGCCGGCCTGCTGGACGAGGTCGGCCTGCCCGACCCCGGACGCCACCTGCGCCAGTACCCGCACGAGCTGTCCGGCGGGATGCTCCAGCGAGTGATGATCGCCGCCGCACTGGCCGGCGAGCCCGAGCTGCTGCTCGCCGACGAGCCGACCACCGCGCTGGACGTCACCACCCAGGCGGAGATCATGGCGATCCTGCTGCGCCTTCGACGCGAGCGCGGGCTCGCCATCGTGCTGGTCACCCATGACCTCGACCTCGCGGCGGCCGTCTGCGACCGCATCCATGTGATGTACGCGGGCTCGATCGTCGAGGTCGCCGACGCGGACGCGTTGCACCGCCGCCCGCGCCACCCCTACACGGCGGCGCTCTTCGCCTCCCGGCCGGGCCCCGGCCGGACGACGCTGCGGGCGGTGCCCGGACGCCCGCTCGGGCTGTTCGAGGCGCCGCTCGGCTGCGCCTTCGCGCCGCGCTGCGCGTACGCGGCCGACGCCTGCCACGAATCGGCTCCCCGCCCTCGGACGATCGCCGGGCACCTGGTCGCCTGCCACCGGGCCGACGACCTCACCCTCACCGACACCTCCGCCCCGGTCACGTCCGGGGCGGAGACCGGGGAACCCGCCGGACCGGCCCGGCCGCGACAAAGGAGCCGACCGTGACACCAGAGGCGAGTCCCACCTCCCCCCGGACCGCCGCAGCGGGTGAGCACCCCCTGCTGCGGGCCGAGGGGTTGCGCAAGACGTACGACCGAGGGCGGGTCGTCGCGGTCGACGACGTCTCCTTCGAGGTCGCGGCCGGCGGCTCGCTGGGTGTCGTCGGCGAGTCCGGCTCCGGCAAGACCACGACGGCACGGCTGATCGTCGGGCTGGAGCGGCCCGACTCCGGCACGATCCGCTTCGACGGCCTCGAATCCGGCCACGGCCGCGACCGCCGCGACCGGATGCGGCGTGCCCGGATCGTACAGCTCGTCTTCCAGGACCCCTACCAGAGCCTGGATCCCCGGCAGAGCGTCGCCGACGCCCTCGACGAGATACTCCGGCTGCACACCGAGTCGGACCCGCCCACCCGCGCCCGCCGCCGGCGGGAACTGCTCGACCAGGTCGGGCTCGGCTCACGCGAGGCGGCGGCGCTGCCCCGCGCGCTGTCCGGCGGACAGCGGCAACGCGTCGCCATCGCCAGGGCGCTGGCCGCCCGGCCGCGCATGCTGGTGCTGGACGAGGCGGTGGCCGCGCTGGACGTGTCCATCCAGGCGCAGATTCTCAACCTCCTCTCGGAGATCCGCCGTGACACGGGCGTGGCGCTGGTGTTCGTCAGCCACGACCTGGAGGTCGTGCGCTGGGTCACCGACGACGTGGTGGTCATGTTCCGCGGGGCCGTGATCGAACGCGGTCCCACCTCCCGGGTGCTCCAGCGGCCGGAGCACCCCTACACCCGGCTGCTGCTGTCCAGTGTCCCGCGCCCCGGCTGGGACCCGGCCCGTGTGGGACAGGCCCGCCGCGATCTTCTCGCCCGGTACTGACCCCGCCGACCACTCCCCTCTCTCCGCGTCCCCCCACCGACCACCGGCCTCGTGACAGAGACCCCGGAAGGAATCCCATGACCGTCGGACCCGCCCCTGGCCGCAGCCCGCTCCTCGCACTGGCCGTCTGCGCCGCCCTCACCGTCTCCTCATGCTCAGGAGGCACCGTCGCCACCGGGGCCGGAGGAGCCGACGGCGCCTCCTCCTCGCCCGGCGGATCGGGCGGCCCCGTCCTCACCGAGTCACTGCCCGCCGCCACCGGCGAGGCGGACACGCTCCGCTGGGCGCTGTACGCCGAGCCGTCCTCTCTGGACCCGATCTACAGCAACGACTTCCCGCCGATGGAGGTCCTCGCCAACGTGTGCGAGAGCCTGGTGAAGGTCGCACCCGACTTCTCGTTCCAGCCCTCGCTGGCCGAGTCGTGGGAACAACCCGACTCCCTGACCTGGGTCTACACGTTACGCCCCGGGGTGAAGTTGCACAGCGGCGCCAACCTGACCGCCGAGGACGTCGCATACAGCCTCAACCGCAACCTCGACAAGGACCTGGGTTCCTACAACGACGCCGTCTACCAGAACGTCAAGGACATCAAGGCCACCGGCGACGGTGAGGTCACCGTCCGGCTGAAGAAGCCGGACGCGTTGTTCAACCAGTCGATGGCGACCCCGGCGGGCCGCGTCCTGGGCAGAGCCGCGTCCGAGGCGGCCGGCAAGAGGCTCGGCACGCCTCAGGGGGGCGTGGACTGCACAGGCCCGTTCAGGCTGGCCACCTGGACGGCGGGACAGTCCATCGAGCTGGCCCGCTTCGACGGCTACTGGGACACCGCGCACCGGGCCAAGTCCCCCGGTATCCGCTTCGACTTCATCCGGGACCCCGCGGCCCGGGTCACCGCCATGCTGGCGGGAGAGCTGGACGGATCCTGGTACGTGCCCTCCTCCGGCTTCACCCGGCTCCAGGCCACCGACACCGGGAAGCTCTACTTCGGTCGTACCTCCGGCAGCTACGTCGGCATGGTGACCAGCCTGAAGGGCCCGCTGGCCGACGTGCGGATCCGCAGGGCACTCTCGCTCGCCATCGACCGGCCGGGCATCATCAAGGCCGCGATGTCGGGGGCGGCCGAGCCGCTCAAGGCCCCCGCCTCCCCGGGCACCTGGGGCTATGGGCAGGACACGCTGAAGGCGGCGTACGACGCGCTGCCCGAGCCCAGCGGCCCGGTCGACGAGGCGCGGAGGCTGGTGACCGAGGCGGGCGTGCCCGCGACCCCGATCACGATCGCGGTCACCGGCTCGCAGGCCGAGATGCCGGTCATCGGCGCGGAGGTCAAGCGGGCGGGCGAGTCCGTCGGCCTCAAGGTGGAGCTCAGGACGCTGCCCGCCGACAACTACAACGCGCTGTACAGCGACGCCAAGGCTCGGGAGGGGATCGACATGATCTTCTCGCTCTGGCAGACGGACTACCCGGATCCGACGCAGATCTACCAGTACCTTCAGGGCGGCAACACGTTCAACTACGCCGGGTGGGCCGACCCGGAGTTCGACCGGCTGATCGGCGAGGCCACCTCGGCGGCCGACCCGGCCGAGCGGGCCGGACTCGTGGCCGAAGCGCAGAAGATCGCCGCGGAACAGCTGATCTGGATCCCGCTGTACGCGCCGTTCAACCCGCTCTACCTGGGCAAGGGCCTTACCGGGGCGCCCACCTCTTCGGTCCAGCTCACCTATCCCTGGGCCGCCGACATCGGCCGCTCCTGACCGGCGGGACGTCATGGCGTGCCCGAAGCCGACCGCCTCGGCTTCGGGCCGCGGACATGCCGGCCGGTACGGACTCATTTCGAGTGCTTGGCGTATCGGCGCCCCCGGAGGTGAACCGCCCGCTCGGACAGCGGGATGATCTGGTCTCTCCACATGACACGGGGCGGGCTCGGCGTAACGCCGAGCCCGCCCCTCCGTCGCCGGCCGGTCCTGATCACGCTCACCCGACGAGGGTGTGCGC
The DNA here is from genome assembly GCF_040649155.1 of Streptosporangium sp. NPDC049046. NCBI lineage: Bacteria > Bacillati > Actinomycetota > Actinomycetes > Streptosporangiales > Streptosporangiaceae > Streptosporangium > Streptosporangium sp. NPDC049046. Next base: position 233,302 of record NZ_JBEZEZ010000001.1, read on the forward strand.
CTTCCCCGTGAGTGTCAGGTACACCCGGTCCGGATCGGTGTCATGTCCGTCAGCGCCGCAGGGTGAGCAGGCCGGGGCGGTAGGGCAGCAGGCCGTAGTCGCCGCCGGAGCTGGGGCTGCGGCCCTGGTACAGCAGCTGCAGGTTGCAGGGGTCGATGGTCATGGTCTGGTCGGCGCTGGTGCGCAGCAGCTCACCGTGGCTGATGTCGTTGGTCCAGGTGGCGCCGCTGTTGGCCTTGCCGGCGAAGGGGTTGCTCTCGGTCGCGGCCTGCGGGGTCCAGTTGCCGCCGAGGCTGGTGGCGGTGAAGGACCGGAAGTAGCGGCCCTGCGAGCCGATCGCCTCGACGATCATGAGGTACCGGTTCTCGTTCTGGATCTTGTAGACCTGGACGGCCTCGAACAGGTTGTTCGTGGTGTCGGTCATGATGGTCGTGTAGTTCGAGCCGAAGCTGCCGGGGAAGTTGCCGATGGGCATGCTGGCCCGGTAGATCCTGCCGTTGTCGCCGGCGAAGAACAGGTACATGTTCTGGCCGTCACCGATGAGCGCCTGGTCGATGGGGCCGGTGCCGGAGTTGGAGATGCTGCCGGAGAACAGCGTCTGGGGTGCCGACCAGCCGTTGGGGTTGGTGGGGTCGGTCGAGGTGCGGTAGGAGAACGCCGGGCCGCCCCACTGGTAGGCGAGCACCCAGATGTTCTTCGGCGCGAAGTAGAACAGCGACGGCGCCACGGTGGCGTTGTTCATCGTGTTCTGGCTGGCCGAGGCCATCTCCGAGTAGTTGGTAAACAGGCTGAAGTTCATCGAACCCCAGCTGGTGCCGGTGTTGTGGGTGGTGGCGTAGACGAGCTGCTTGCCGTTGTAGGGGGCGACGGTGAAGTCCTTCAGCGAGACCCAGCCCGCCTTCGGTGTCGCGAGCACGCCCGAGGAGGTCCAGCGGTACGTCGAGGGAAGGGTGCAGTTACCGGGCGTCGGAGTCGGCGTCGGCGTGGGAGTCGGCGTGACCGTGGGGGTGGGCGTGGGGGTGGGATCGGGGTTTCCGGGGTTCCCGGTGCAGGCCACGCCGTTCAGGGAGAACGAGGTGGGCGACGGGTTGCTGCCGCTGTACGAGCCGTTGAACCCGAAGGAGGTGCTGCCTCCCGTGGGGATGGCGGCGTTGTAGGCGGCATTGGTCGCGGTCACCGCGGAACCGGACTGGGCGGACGTGGCGTTCCACATCTGGGTGACCTGCTGGCCGCCCCCGAAGGACCAGGTCAGCCGCCACCCGTTGACCGGGTCGCCCAGGTTGTTGATGGTGACGTTGGCGCCGAAGCCCCCCGGCCACGACGAGCTGACGGTGTAGTCGACCCGGCAGGCGACGGCCGCCTGCGCGGGCTGCGTGGCAATTAGACCGGCGGCCGCCATCAGGATCGGGATCGTGACGATCGCCAGGCCTCGGCGCATGGCCGATCGGGACGGTGCCGTCGGTGTGACGGCGGAGCGGCGCGGTGTCCGCGTTCGCCAGGGCAGGCGCATGTGCGTGCTCCTCATCTTCTCGTCCAGCCGCTGTCAGGGACTGGTGTGGATGCACCCGGGGGGTTCGGCCCGGACGTATACGGGGCCACGGTTTTTGTTAGCGTTAACAAGACGTCCGCTGGCGGACTGCTCGTTTCTCCGGTGAGAGTGGGGTGGTGCGCGGAGCCAATACGATGCGGCCGATCCGCGTCAAGACACTGCCCCTCGCCCGTTCCCCCGATACTCCCGCCCCCGTGGGCCTTCATCTGCCCTTACGGGCATCCGATCGCACCGCGCGAGATCGGCTCTGTGATGAAACGTTCACACGGTCACACCGGCTGGATCCCGCCCTCAGGCCCCCGGGCAGGCGGGGCCGAGCGGTTGCGGCACCGTCAGTCGTGCCAGCCGCCGGCGTCGAGGATGTCCTGCCAGGTGGTGTAGGGGACCTCGGGATGCCGCTGGTGCAGGATCTCGCCGGGCAGGGTCATGGGCGGCGCCTTTCGCGGATCGGCGAGGCCCTGCGCGATGATGGCGTCGGTCAGGGCACGGGCGCCGCCGTGGCGAGGGTAGACGGCGTGCACGCGGTCGGCGTATCCGGCGGGCAGATCGCCGGGGCCGCGGAGCAGGTCGATGCCGATGCCGTTCTGCGCGATCGCGATCTCCGGCGGGCGGCGGCGGGCGAACACCGGCGAGTCGTGGAGACCTTTGGAGGTGTGCAGGGCGATGCCGTCCCAGACGGTGTCGACGCGGGCGTCGGTGATGCCGTGCTGCTCCAGGAATCGGGCGGCGAAGTCGGCGCCGTCGACTTCGAAGCGCCGGCCGGTGTCGGCGTGTGTGGTCAGGCCCATGTCGTGCAGCACGCAGATGAGGAACATCACCTCGGCGTCGTAGTCGCGGCCCGGCAGGCGGCCGGCCCGGGCAGCGGCCGCCCGGCCGAACAGGAAGCTGCGCAGGCTGTGGTTGCGCAGGTACGGCTGCTGGGCGTCCGTCACCAGCTGCCTGGCCGCCTTGGCGACGCGGGTGGCGGGAAAGGACAGGTCGGCGTGCCCGCTTTCGGCCGCGGCAGGCGTGCCGATCGCGAGGGCCGCCGCGCCGGCCAGGCCGGCTCCCAGCACGGTACGGCGGTCAGGGGATGGGCTCATGTGGTCTCCTTCGGGGTTATCGGCGTATGGGTGGCGCGAAAGCCCCGGCGGTAGGCGGTCGGCGTGGTGCCCAGGACCTTCAGGAACGTCCTGCGCATCGTTTCGTCGGATCCCAGACCGCACCTTCGGGCGATCGACGCCACGCCGTCGGCCGTGGTCTCCAGCAGGGCCTGCGCGGCCTCCACCCGGATCCGCTCGACGTACTGGCCGGGGGTGAGCCCGATTTCGCGGCGGAACAACCGGGTCAGATGGCGCTCGCTGACCCTGACCTGGGCCGCCATCGAGGCAAGGGTGTGCTCTGCCGCCGGTTCAGCGACGATCGCGTCCAGGAGGCGGCGCAGCGCCGTGTGACGGGTCGTGGGGAGGGCCCCGCGCACGCTGAACTGCGACTGGCCGCCCGGCCGCTGCAAAAACACGACCATGTACTTGGCCACCACGCGCGCGAGATCCGGTCCATGATCCTCTTCGACGAGGGCCAGCGCCAGATCGATGCCGGCGGTGACGCCCGCCGAGGTCACGACCGGTCCGTCACGCACGAAGATGGCGTCCGGCTCCACGCTCACCCCCGGGAACCGAGACCCCAGCTCGGCGCAGACGGCCCAGTGCGTGGTGGCCCGCCGCCCGTCAAGCAGGCCGGCCTCGGCCAGCAGGAGCGCACCCGTGCACACCGACGCCACCCGGCGCGCGCGAGCGCCGATGTCACGCAGCAGGTCCAGGAACACCTCGCCGGAGCGATCGCCGTCCAGCGGCGCGTACCCCGGCACCAGCAGCGTGTCGATCGGCCCGTCGATCTCGCCCAGAGCCAGGTCGGCCCCCAGCGGCACACCGACATCCGTGCGCACCGGCCGCCCGTCGACGGACGCGTGCCGGATGCGGTAACCGCGGGACCCGTGCAAGATCTGCACCGGCCCCGCCACGTCCAGCAACACCACACCGTCGTAGAGGGCAACCACCAGGTCTTTCACGGCGTCGATTCTGGCGGCCTCGCCGAAAGGTCCACAAGGACAGCTATCCCACAGATCCGGACATGCGTCGCTCGGCTCGTCGTTCGGGACGCCCTCCTCGAGCGGGACCATCGTCCTGATCGACGGCACCCTGCCCATCGCCGGTCGCCGTGACCGCCCCCGCAAACGGCCCGACGCCTTTCAGGCCCCCAGGCAGGCGGGGCCGAGCAGTTGCTTCAGGTCGCCCATCAGGGCCGGGGACGGCGACACCCGCAGGCGGTCGTCGAGGCGCACGATGGTGGTCTTCGGGCCGTTGTGGACCTGCAGATGCACCTCGGTGGTGCCGGGGTGCGCGGTCAGCACCTCCTTGAGGCGGCCGACCACCGGCGGGGTGCAGCGGGCCAGGGCGAGACTGACGGCCAGCGGGCCACCGGCCTCGCGGGTCAGGTCGGGAGCCGTCACCTCCATGGCGATGATCTTCCCGACGTCCTCACGCTTGTCCAGGCGCCCCTTGACGAACACGATCGCGTCCTCGGCGAGCACCGTCGCGCAGAGCTGGTACGCCGAGGGGAAGATCATCACCTCGATGGCGCCCTCCAGGTCCTCCAGCTGGGTGAGGACCCAGGTGTCGCCCTTCTTGGTGACCTTGCGCTGCAGGCCGCTCAGGATACCGCCGACGGTGACGACCTGACCGTCCGGCCGGTGCTCGTCCTGCAGCGAGGCGATCGAGCAGTCGGCCCCGGAGGCGAGGATGTGCTCCACGCCGAAGAGCGGGTGGTCGGAGACGTACAGGCCGAGCATCTCCCGTTCGAACTGCAGCAGGGTGTTCTTGTCCCACTCCCCCAGCGGGATCTGCACGTCGAAGGTCTGGTCCTCGGCGCCCTCGATGGCGCCGAACAGGGAGTCCTGCCCCTGGGCCTCGTTCTTCTTGATCCCGATGATGCTGTCGACGGCCTGCTCGTGGACCATCACCAGGCCCTTGCGCACGTGCCCGAAGGAGTCGAAGGCGCCGGCCTTGATCAGCGACTCGATGACCCGCTTGTTGCAGACCACCATGGGGACCTTGCGCAGAAAGTCCTTGAAGTCGGCGAAACGGCTCTTCTCCCGGCGTGCGGCGATGATCCCGTCGACCACGTTGCCTCCGACGTTACGGATCGCCGACAGGCCGAACCGGACGTCGGTGCCACGCGGGGTGAAGTCGAAGTCGGAGTCGTTGACGTCCGGCGGCAGCACCTTGATGCCCATGCGACGGCACTCGTTGAGGTAGAGGGCCGACTTGTCCTTGTCGTCCTTGACCGAGGTGAGCAGCCCCGCCATGTACTCGGCCGGGTAGTTGGCCTTGAGGTAGGCGGTCCAGTAGGAGACCAGGCCGTAGGCGGCGCTGTGCGCCTTGTTGAAGGCGTAGTCGGAGAAGGGCAGCAGGATGTCCCAGAGCGTCTTGATCGCGGCCGCGGAGTAGCCGTTGTCCTTCATGCCCTGCTCGAACGACTCGAACTGCTTGTCCAGCTCGGCCTTCTTCTTCTTGCCCATCGCCCGGCGCAGCAGGTCGGCCTTGCCGAGCGAGAACCCGGCGACCTTCTGCGCGATGGCCATGACCTGCTCCTGGTAGACGATCAGGCCGTACGTCGTGCCGAGGATCTCCTGCAGCGACTCCTCGAACTCCGGGTGGATCGGGACGATGTCCTGCTGGCCGTTCTTGCGCAGCGCGTAGTTGGTGTGGGAGTTGGCGCCCATCGGACCCGGCCGGTACAGGGCGCCGACGGCGGAGATGTCCTCGAAGTTGTCGGGCTTCATCAGCCGCAGCAGCGACCGCATGCCGCCGCCGTCCAGCTGGAACACCCCCAGGGTGTCGCCCCTGCCGAGCAGCTCGTACGTCTTGCGGTCGTCCAGCGGCAGCTTGAGCAGGTCGATGGCCTCGCCGGTGTTGGCCTCGATCATCTTCAGGCAGTCGTCGATGATCGTGAGGTTGCGCAGGCCCAGGAAGTCCATCTTCAGCAGGCCGAGCGTCTCGCAGGTCGGGTAGTCGAACTGCGTGATGATCACACCGTCGGAGTCGCGGCGCATGATCGGGATGTAGTCGGTCAGCACCTCCGCCGACATGATGACCCCGGCGGCGTGCACGCCGGTCTGCCGGATCAGGCCCTCCAGGCCCCTGCCCAGGTCCATCGCCGACTTGACGTCGACGTCCTCCTCGTACAGCCTGCGCAGCTCACCGGCCTCGTTGTAGCGCGGGTGGCTGGAGTCGAAGATGCCAGACAGCGGGATGTCCTTGCCCATCACCGCGGGCGGGAACGCCTTGGAGACCTTGTCGCCCAGCGCGTACGGATGCCCGAGGACGCGGGCCGCGTCCTTGATGGCGGCCTTCGCCTTGATGGTGCCGAAGGTGGCGATCATGGCGACCTTGTCGGCACCGTACTTCTCCGTCACGTAGCGGATCACGTCGCCGCGCCTGCGCTCGTCGAAGTCGATGTCGACATCGGGCATGGAGACACGGTCGGGGTTGAGAAATCGCTCGAAGATCAGCCCGTGCGGCAGCGGGTCGAGGTCGGTGATGCCCAGCGCGTACGCGGCCAGCGAACCCGCGGCCGAGCCTCGCCCGGGGCCGACGCGGATGCCGTTGTTCTTGGCCCACATGATGAAGTCGGCGACCACGAGGAAGTAGGAGGGGAACCCCATCTGCAGGATGACGTTCATCTCGAACTCGATCTGCGCGCGGTGCTCCTCGTCGACGCCCTCGGGGAAGCGCCGCTCCATGCCCGACCAGATCTCCTTGCGGAACCAGCTCTCCTCGGTCTCCCCCTCGGGCAGCGGGAAGGTGGGCATCAGGTTCTTGAAACCGAACATGCCGCTCGGGTCGACCTTCTCGGCGACCAGCAGGGTGTTGCGGCAGCCCTCGGCCCACAGGTCCGAGGAGTCGACGGCGCGCATCTCGTCGGCGTTCTTGATGTAGTAACCGCTGCCGTCGAAGCGGAAGCGGTCGGGGTCGGACAGCTGCTTGCCGGTCTGGATGCACAGGAGCGCGTCGTGCGAGGTCGCGTCGGACTCGTAGGTGTAGTGGGAGTCGTTGGTGACCAGCGGCGGGATGTCCAGCTCACGCGAGATGCGGGTCAGGCCGTCGCGGACCCGGCGCTCGATGTCGAGCCCGTGGTCCATGATCTCCAGGTAGTAGTTGTCCTTGCCGAACAGGTCCTGGAACCTCGCCGCCGCCGCGACCGCCTCGTCGTACTGGCCCAGGCGCAGGCGGGTCTGCACCTCGCCCGACGGGCAGCCGGTGGTGGCCATCAGGCCCTCGGCGTGCTCGGCGAGGATCTCGGCGTCCATCCGGGCCCACTTACGGACGAATCCCTCGGTGTAGGCGCGCGAGGAGAGCTTCATCAGGTTGCTCAGGCCCCTGGCGTTCTTCGCCCAGATGGTCATGTGGGTGTAGTAACCACCCGCGGAGACGTCGTCGCGCTTCTGGTGCGGCTCGCCCCACAGCACCGGCTTCTTCTGGTGCCGGGAGGCGGGGGCGACGTAGGCCTCGATGCCGATGATCGGCTTGATCCCGGCCCCGGTCGCCTGCTTGTAGAAGTCGTAGGCCCCGTGCATGTTGCCGTGGTCGGTGATCGCGATGGCGGGCATGCCCAGATCGCCGACCTGTTTGAACATCTGCTTCAAACGGGCGGCCCCATCCAGCATGGAGTATTCCGTGTGAACGTGCAGATGCACAAACGAGTCTGACATGCGGCCCCGTCCTCCCCCTAGTCGCACCGTCGGCGGGGAAAGCGTATCCAAATCCGAGTTCCGGAAGTGACTCATGCGCTTTGAGTCGTCTCTCCTCCCGACGCCCCGGCCCTCCCGGGGCACCCCGATCCTTCGCGGCGCCCCGGTCTTTCGCGGCGCCTCAGTCCTTCACCGCGCCTCAGTCTTTCACCGCGCCTCGGAGCGGCCGAGGCACCCGGGTCGTCGGCGTTCTTCTCACCTTCGGTCGCGAGGCGCGGCCCGGCGCTCCTCGGCGAGGTGGAGGCCCGCCTCGATCACGGCGTTCATGATGGGGGCGAGCCTGGTCTCGCCCAGTACGGGGGCACGGCGGGCCATCTCGGCGACCAGGCGGCGCTCGCGGTCGGGGTCGCGACCGGCGAAACCTCCGACGGGCTTGAGGCGCTGGATGGTCCCGGCCAGTTCGGCGCGGCGCTCCAGGAGGACGGCGAGGGCGGCGTCGACACGGTCGATGGCCTCGCGGGCGGCGGGCACCGAGTCGGGGCTCTCCCTGCGGATGAGGGCTCCGACGATCTTCACGGCCTCGTGCGCCGCCAGCGCGTCCCGATCGCTCGCGGAGGGGTCCAGAAGGAGTCCGTCGGCACCCGCGGCGATCGCGGCGGCGGCCAGCACGGGGTCGGTGCCGAGACCGGCCAGGACGGGACGCCCCGACCTCTCACGCGCGGTGCGCATCAGGGCCAGGTCGGGAGCGGCGACGCCCAGGGGGCCACGGCCGCCCTCGCAGAGCACGATCCCTTCGTTGCCCTCGGCCGCGCAGTGACCGGCGACCTCCAGCCACTCCTCCAGCGTCGCGGAGGGGTCGCGCTGGAGAAGCATCGGCAGGCCGAGCCCGGCGGTGGCGCGCACCAGCCCGGAGTCCCGCATCCAGGCCGCGCCGACCACCGTGCCGTCGGCCCTCTCGGCGATCAGCGGAAGATCTCCCTCGCAGGAGGGCTCCACCAGGACGGGCCCCGCCCCCTGGGCGCGGGCCACGGACTCCTCCGCCCCGTGGGCGGAGACTCCCCCGCGGTGGTCCCGCAGGCTGATCCAGCGGGCGTCCGCGCCCGGTCCGCCGATCACCACGGCCGGCCCCGCGCCCACCGTGAGCGTGCCCAGCCGTACCGTTGCGCGTTCCGTGTGCGCGGCGCGCTGTGCGGTGGACGACATGAGGCTCCCCTGGTTCGGCCGACGCGCGTCCCGCGAGCCGGCGGCCGTTCGAGAAGGGACTTCTGAAAGAGAAAGAGGCAGAGACCTCATGTCCCCGCCTCGTGCCGGCTCCGGCCGGCCGCTAGTTCCCGACTGTCACGGCCGGCTCTCCTGAGCCGACGCGATGAACGCGAAGTGGCAGGTCATGGCCTCAACCTTAGGTCATCTTCCCGGCATCCGCCACGTACTGGACAGCGCATCTCAAGGCGTGGACTTTTCTGCGGCGTGTGAGTCGATCACTTTACTGGGCTATGAGAGTATTCGGGGGTTCAGAAGGAGGTAGCCGGTTGATGGCCGAAGCACAGCCCGCGGGACGGCGAGTCGCCTCCCGATACCAGCTGCTCGAAGCCATCGGCCGAGGTGGCATGGGCATCGTGTGGCGGGCCCACGACGAGCTCCTCGACCGTGAGGTCGCGATCAAGGAGGTCCGCTACGCCGACATGCTCGGCGAGGACAACCAGGAGGACTTCAACCGGCGCACCAAGCGCGAGGCTCGCGCCGCAGGGCGTCTGACGCACCCGAACGTGGTCGTCGTCCACGACGTCGTCGAGGAGGACGGGCGTCCCTGGATCGTCATGCAGCTGGTGGAGTCTCGTTCCCTCGGCAAGGTGATGCGCCAGGACGGGCCGCTGCCGCCTCGACGGGTCGCGGAGATCGGTCTCAAGCTGCTCGAGGCGTTGCGCGCCGCCCACGCCCAGGGAGTGCTGCACCGCGACGTCAAGCCGGAGAACGTGCTGCTCGCCGACGACGGCCGGGTGGTGCTGACCGACTTCGGCATCGCCACGCTCGAGGCCGAGACCGCCCTCACCATGACCGGCATCGCGGGCACGCCCGCGTTCATCCCGCCGGAGCGCATCAAGGGCGGCGCCGCGCAGCGCGAGTCCGACCTGTGGTCGCTCGGCGCGACCCTGTACGCCGCCGTCGAGGGCAAGCCGCCGCACGACAGGGGCGGGGCGCTGCCGACCATGCACGCGATCCTGAACGACGAGCCCGAGCCTCCGGTGCACGCCGGGCCGCTCGCCCCCGTCCTGGAAGGGCTGCTCCGCAAGGATCCGGCGCTGCGCATGCCCTACAAGGAGGCCGAGCGGCTGCTGCGCCGGGTGGCTGAGGGCGACCGGGTCCGGCCTCCCAGGACCGCCGTCATGCCGGCCGTGAACGCGGGGGACGACACCGATCCCGGGGCCCGCTTCCAGCCGGGTGCCGTCCCCGAGACGGGCGCCAAGCTGGACTCCGTACCCTCGGAACCCTCGGGTGCCAAGGAGGAGGCGTCCGCCCCGCCCGCGCGCGGCGAGGAGCCGCGGAAGCCTCCGTCCAAGAACCCGGCCAAGAACCCCAAGACCCCCGCCGGGACGCCCGCAGAAGCCGTACGGCCGACGCCCACCCCCGCCCCCGACGTTCCCCCGTCCGCTCCGGCGGCCGGTTCCGCGGAGAAGGCGAAGGCGGCGCCGAAGAAGACCGCGCGGGGCGGGCAGGCCGCCGAGGCCGCTGCGGACTCCCCCGGCCCGGACGCCGGAGCGGGTGCGCGGGCTCCCGAGGCGGGAGCGGACTCGAAGGCGAAGCGTCCCACCGGCAAGGCCATCCCCGCTCCCCCGGTGTCCTCCGCCGCCGAGGCCGCGTCCGAGGGTGCGCCCCCGATCCTGGCCAGGTTCGCCCCGAAACCGAAGCCCCCCGTCGGCGCGAAGACCGAACCCACCCCCGGGCCCGAACCCGCCCCGCCCTCCGCGCCTGTCACCGGGGCCACACCTGCCGACGAGGCCGCGCCCCCGATCCTGGCCAGGTTCGCTCCCAAGCCGAAGCCCGCCGTCGGCGCGAAGACCGAACCCACCCCCGGGCCCGAACCGACGCAGAAGACCGAACCCGCCCCGGCGTCCGCGGCGGCCGACGAGGCCGCGCCTCCGATCCTGGCCAGGTTCGCTCCCAAGCCGAGACCCACCATCGGCCAGAAAACCGAACCCACCCCCAAGCCCGGGGCCGATGTCACGCGGGTACGCGAGACGAAACCGGGCACGGCCCCCTCCGAGCCCGACCTCCCCGCCGGGAGCAGGTCCACCGGCCCCGAGGTGAGCCGCGAGGGCGCCCCGCCGGTCGCGGAGCCGGGAGCCGAGGGCCGCAAACCCGTCTCGCGCCCCAACCCCTTCCCGCCAGTGGGGCGCGGGCCCGGCACCGAACAGATGCCCGCCTCCGCCTCCAAGGCCGAGCCCGCTCCGCGAGAGGAGCCCGCTGCCTACGGGGGCCATGGCGACGGGGGCGACACACTCATCTCCCGCAGTTCCGGCGTCTCCCCGGTGAAGCGAGGGCTGCTCGTGCTCGTGCCCGCGCTGCTGATCGTCGGCGGGATCGCCGGCTGGCTCGGTCTGCGCAGTGGCGACGGCGACGAGACCCCGCAGGCCAAGCCGGTCGATCCGAGCGCGTCCAGCGCGTCGGAGGCCCCCAGCGGCGGCGCCGAGACGACCCCTGAGGGCTCGCCGAGTCCTGAGACGTCGCCGTCCGAAGATCCTTCGACGTCCCCCTCCTCCAGCCCGAGCCCCACCAAGAAGGAGAAGAAGTCCCCCCTTCCCTCCGGCTGGCGGATGCACAAGGACGGCAACGGCTTCTCGATCGGCCTGCCCAAGGGATGGGCGGTGGAGAAGCGGCCCGGTCGGCAGGTGTGGTTCCGCGGCCCCGACCGGACGAGTTTCGTCTTCGTCGAGTACGTCGACAAGGCGGGTCCCGATCCGAAGAAGGACTGGGAGAGCCAGGAGGGGGCCGTCCGGGGCAACTTCCCCGGCTACGACCGGATCCGGATCGCGAACGTCAAGTACATGGTGAAGGCCGCCGACTGGGAGTTCACCTGGAACACCAACTCGGGCAAGGCTCGTGTGATCAACAGGGGGTTCGTCACCAAGGGCGGCCGGGGGTACGCGATTTACTGGCATACCCTGGCCAAGGACTGGAAGAAGAACATGCACCTCTTCGAGGGGTTCACCGCGACCTTCTCCTCCAAAAAGTGAGCGGGAGCCCCACCGCCTGCGGTGAGTGATTCTGGGAGGGCGGGGGATGGCGGAAAGCAGGGTGGCGGGCCGCTACAGGCTGCTCGAACACATCGGCGAGGGCGGCATGGGCATCGTCTGGCGTGCCCACGACGAGCTCCTCGACCGGGTGGTGGCCGTCAAGGAGGTCCGCTACCGGGGGGTCGACGAGGCCGCGCGCACCGACCTGAACCGGCGGACCATCCGCGAGGCGAGGACCGCGGGGCGCCTCGACCACCCCTCCGTGATCATCGTGCACGACGTGGTCGAGGAGGACGGGCGGCCCTGGATCGTCATGCAGCTGGTCCGGTCCCGGTCGCTGGGTGAGATCGTCCGTTCGGGCGGCCCGCTCCCTCCGGAGCGGGTCGCCTCGGTCGGGCTGCACGTGCTGGGCGCGCTGCGGGCCGCGCACGCCGCGGGGGTGCTGCACCGCGACGTCAAGCCCGAGAACGTGCTGCTCGCCGACGACGGCCGGGTGGTGCTGACCGATTTCGGCATCGCCTCCATGACGCAGGAGACCGGCATCACCCGTACGGGCGCGATGGTCGGCACCCCCGCCTTCCTGCCTCCCGAGCGGCTGCACGGGATGCCCGCCACCCCCGAGTCGGACCTGTGGTCGCTGGGGGCGACGCTGTACGCCGCGCTGGAGGGCCGCCCACCCTTCGAGCGGGCCACGGCCGCCGCCACCATGATGGCGGTCCTGCACGGCGAACCGAGTCCCATGAGCCATTCCGGCCCCCTGTCGGCGGCGATCCTCGGCCTCCTGGCCAGGGATCCCGCCGCCCGGATGGTCCCCGACCAGGCCGAGGCCCTGCTCGGCCGCGCCGCCTCCCCCGGCTCCCCGGCCTCCCCCGGGCCGCACTCCGGGCAGCGGGCGTACGGTTCGCCCGGTTTCCAGACCGACCCGCCGCGCACCGGCCCGTCACCGCTTCAGGACGCGTGGCGGCCGACGTACGGGAATTCCCCTGGCGGTTCCGGGCAGCCTCGCCACCCGTCCGCGCCCCCGCCACCCGAGCACTTCCCCCCGGTGGCCCGCACCCACCCCGAGCATTCCCCGTACCCGGCGGGGAGCCCTCACCCCGAACAGTCCCGCCCCCCGGTGGCCCACACCCGGCCCGAGCAGCCGCCGTACGCGCAGCCCTACACACATCCCGGCCACTCCTCGTCCGTGCCCTCCGAGCCGTACACACACCCCGACCAGTCCTCATACACACACCCCGAGCAGCCTCGGCACGCGCGTCCCGAGCAGCGGGCGTACGGCTCGGAGCCCTGGACGAGGCGGGAGCAGCCCACCGACACGGGGGCCGCGCCCGCGCGGCGGACCGGGGCGCGACGCCTGGCCCTCCTGGCCGGGGTGCCCGCGCTCGCGGTGACGGTCGGGGTCGGCGCGTGGCTGGTCCTGAGGAATCCCGGTACCCCGGTCGACACGGGCGGCCGGGCCGGCGTCACGGCCCCGATCACCGACCCCACCCCCGCCGCGTCGCCCGAGGCGACCCCCACCCGGGATGCGACCCCGACGGCGACGCCGCGTCCGTCCAGGATCATCCCCTCGGGCTGGCGGCTGCACCGCGACCCGATGGGCTTCTCCATCGCGGTGCCCGGAAGCTGGCAGGTCAAGCGGTTCTCCGGCCGTGACCGGGTGGAGTTCCGTGCCCCCGGCGCGAGCGACAGCTTCCTGTGGATCGAGTCGACCGAGGACCCGGAGAAGGACCCGGAGAGGCACTGGGAGAAGGTGGAGCGGGCCGGGGTCGCCGAGAACGTCTGGCCGGGCTACCGGCGGGTCAGTATCACCGCACTGACGTACCAGGGGGTGCCGGCCGCCGACTGGGAGTTCACCTACCTCAAGAACGGGGTCCGCACCCGCGTCCTGGACCGGGGTTTTCGCACCCGCGACGGCAAACCGTACGCGATCTACTGGGAGAGCCCGGACGCCAGGCGGTCCGGATCGCTCTTCGCCGCGTTCACCAACACCTTCCGGCCATGAGCGGCCCGGAGAGCGCGCGCTTCTGGCGCACCCCGGCCCTGCCCGGGGTGGACCTCCTCAAGGCCAGGTACGTGACCCACCGCTTCCCGCCGCACGCGCACGAGAGCTACGCGATCGCGCTGGTGCTGTCCGGGGTGGAGGAGTTCGCCTACCGGGGCACCGTCCACCGCGTGGGGCCGGGCAGCCTGAGCATGCTCAACCCCGATGAGGTGCATGACGGCCACGCGGGCGTCCCCGACGGCTGGTCCTACCGGGTGCTGTATCCCTCGGTCGAGTTCGTCTCCGGGATCGCCGCAGAGCTGATGGCCGGGCACGGCACCCCCTGCTTCCCCGAGACCGTCACCTACCACCGGCCCACCGTCGCGCTGCTGCGGGCCGCGCACGACGCCGCGGAGGGTGGTGACGACCTCGCCTCCTCGACGCTGGCCCGCACGGCCTTCGCCGCCCTGCTCAGCCACCACGCCTCCCGCCGCCCTCCGGAGGCGCCGCGCTGGAACGACGACCCGGCGGTGCGCCGGGCCCGGGAGATCCTGCACGAGCGGCTCGTCGATCCGCCCACGATCGAGGACCTGGCGCGGGCGGTGGGCACCGGGCCCTTCGCCCTGATCCGGGCTTTCAAGGCCGCGACGGGACTGCCTCCGCACGCCTATCTGAACACGCTGAGGATCATCCGGGCCCGGCGGCTGCTCCAGGCGGGCACACCTCCCGCCCAGGTCGCCGGGGACGTGGGATTCACCGACCAGGCCCACCTGAGCAGGCATTTCAAGCGGACGGTGGGCGTGCCACCGGCCGCGTACCAGCGCGCAGGAACGTACAAGACCGGAACGTGACCCGAACCTAGGCTCGCCTCCCATGGAAACAACCACTCGTTCCTCCGCGATCAGGGACGGACTGGGCGTGGGGATCGCCGTCGGACTGTCAGGGGTGGCCTTCGGCGCCGCGGCGGTCACCGCAGGGCTCAGCGTCGCGCAGGCGTGCGTGCTGAGCCTGTTCGCCTTCACCGGCGCCTCGCAGTTCGCCCTGGTCGGCGTCGTCGCGGGCGGCGGCAACCTGGTCGCGGGCACGGCCGGTGCGATGCTGCTCGGCGCCCGCAACAGCCTGTACGGCCTGCGCATGGCCGGGGTGCTCGGCGTCCGGGGATGGCGCAGGCCGCTGACGGCCCAGGGAGTGATCGACGAGACGACGGCGGTCGCCCTCGCCCAGCCGGACGAGGAGTCGGCCAGGACGGCGTTCTTCGTCACCTTCGTCAGTCTCTACCTGACCTGGAACGCCACCACCCTCCTCGGCGCGCTGGGCACCTCGTGGGTGGCCGACCCCTCGGCGTTCGGCCTGGACGTCGTCGGTCCCGCGGCCTTCCTCGCCATTTTGTGGCCCCGGCTCACCGGGAGCGGCGCCGAGGCCCGCGCGCTGCGCCTGATCGCGTGCGGCGGCGCGGCGGTCGCGCTGGCCGCGACCCCTTTCACCCCGCCGGGCGTGCCCGTGCTGCTCTCGTCCGTGGCCGTGCTCGCGGTGATCCTGAGGAGACCCAAGTGACCATCTGGTGGGCCGTCGTCATCACCTGCGCCGCCTGTTACGCGCTCAAGCTCGCCGGGCTGTCGGCACCGCGCCGAGTCCTCGACCACCCGGGGGTGCAGCGTTTCGCGACGCTCGTCCCGGTGGCCCTGCTGGCGGCGTTGATCGCGGTGCAGACCTTCGGCGAGGGGCAGGCGCTGCATCTCGACTGGCCGCGCACCGCGGGGATGTGCGCCGCCGTCGTGGCGCTGCTGCTGCGCGCCCCGTTCCTGGTGGTCCTCGCCGCGGCCGCCCTCGTCACCGCCGCGCTGCGCCACGTCCTAAGCTGAGGTCGAGGTCGTCCGTGCCGCGCGGGAACCGTACCCGGAAGGTGGCGCCGGCGCCGGGGCGGGAGGTCACCGTGGCGTCGCCACCGTGCGCGGCGGCGACGGCGGCGACGATGGAGAGCCCGAGGCCCGCGCCCCCCTGGCGGGCGCCGTCGCGGGGATGACCGGCCCGGTGGAAACGCTCGAAGACCAGGGCGCCCTGCTCCTCGGTGAGGCCGGGTCCCTCGTCGGCCACCTCGACCACGGCGTACTCGTCGTCCGTCCGGATCCTGACGACCGCCGCCGTCCCCTCGGGGGTGTGGTTGAGCACGTTGGCCAGTAGGTTACCGACGATCTGGCGGATCCTGGCGGCGTCGCCCGGCACCTCGACACGGCCCTCGCACTCCAGTGAGAGCGGCCTGAGCGGTTCGATGGCGAGGGTGTCGGCGACCGCGTCGGCGGCGAGCTCGGTGAGCTCCACCGGGACGCGCTCCAGAGGGCGGCCCTGGTCGAGACGGGCCAGCAGCAGCATCTCGTCGACCAGGGAGCCCATCCGGGTCGCCTCGGCCTCGATCCTGCGCATCGCCTTGGCCAGGTCCTCCGGCCGGGTGTCCGCGCCGCGCCGGAACAGCTCGGCGTAACCGCGGATGGAGGCGATCGGGGTGCGCAGCTCGTGGGAGGCGTCGGCGACGAAGCGGCGCAGCCGGTCCTCCGACGCCTCCCTCTCGCGGAACGCCTCCTCGATCTGGGCGAGCATCTGGTTGAGCGCGTGGCCGAGGCGGCCCACCTCCCCGGTGATGGGCGCCGCCTCGATGCGGCGATCCAGGTTGCCTTCGCCGATCGCCGCCGCGGTCTCGACGATGCGGTCCAGCGGGCGCAGCCCCCGGCGGATCAGGTGGGTGGCGAGCAGGGTCAGGCAGACGAGCGCGAACGCCGAGGAGCCGATCATGACGAGGGCGACGCGTTTGACCAGCTCGTCGGAGGCGGCCATGAGCGCCTCGGGGGTGGGCAGGACGAGCAGCCTGGCGCCGCCGTGACCACGCCAGTCCTGCAGCGCGCCGAACGTCGCCCCCGCCGCCATCCCGAGCGCGAGCGCGACCAGGCCCACGACGGTGAGCACGAGGCGGGTCCGCAGCGACATCAGTCCTCCCTCGGCAGGCGCAGGACGTATCCCACCCTGGGCACGGTGTGGATGAGCGGAGGATGCGACGCGTCGACCTTGCGGCGCAGGTAGCTGATGTAGGTCTGCACGACCCCGTCGTTCCCGCCGAAGTCGTACTCCCACACGTAGTCGAGGATCTGCCGTTTGGAGACGACCTTGCCGGCGTTGGCCGCCAGGAAGCGCAGCAGCTTGAACTCCGTCGGGGTGAGGTCGACGCGCCGGCCGTCGCGCCACACCTCGTGGGCGTCCTCCTCGATGACAAGGTCGGCGAAGGTCACCCTGCCCTCCTCGGCGCCGGCCCGCCTGGTCCTGCGCAGCACGGCGCGGATCCTCGCGATCAGCTCCTCCAGGCTGAACGGTTTGGTGACGTAGTCGTCACCTCCCACGGTGAGCCCGCCGATCTTGTCCTCTGTGGCGTCGAGGGCGGTGAGGAAGACCACGGGCACCTCGGAGCCCTTCGACCTGATCCGGTGGCAGACCTCGGTGCCGAGCACGTCGGGCAGCATCACGTCCAGGACGATCAGGTCGGGACCGAAGGTCTCGGCCAGCGACACCGCCGCGGCCCCCGTCCCCGCGATCGCCGTCTCGAACCCCTCGTAGCGAAGCGCGGTTGCGACGAGGTCGGCGAGGTAGGGCTCGTCGTCTACGACCAGTATTCGGTTCACCCGACAAGTTTCACTCGGAAGATCTTGAAAAGACCATAGAAAACTCTGTGAAGAGTGATTCACATGCCGCTCTAAGGGCGGGCACACAACCATTGAAGATCATTTTGTTGCACTGGAGGCCATGGAGAGAATCTCGGTTTTCGTACTGCGGCGCAAGGGACTGGTCGCCCTGCTGACCGTGCTGGGATTCCTGGTGGGCCTGGGCGCGACGCCGATCGCGATCCAGCGGCTCTCCGAGGAATATTCGCATCCCGGAATGCCCGCCTTCGAGGCCAACCAGGAAATAGTCAGAATCTATGGGAATGGTGGCTATCAGCGGCCATTTGTTCCAGTTGTCGTGCTTCCTGAGGGAATGCGGGCCGAAGACAACAGGGAGATCCTCGGCCGCGCCTTCGCCGCCGTCTCCGCCGAACTGCCCAAGGCCCGCGTGGTCTCCTACGCGAGCACCGGCGATCCCCGGCTGATCGGCACCGACGGCCGGACCACGTTCGGACTCGTCTTCCCCGGCACCTACTCCGACGGCAGCCCTCCGGGCGGGGGCCTCGGGGAGACACCGGACGAGAGCCCGGTCATCGTCAAGGCGATGACCCCGGTGCTGCCGGCGGGCACGAGCGTGCACGTGACGGGCCTGGACGCCCTCGCGCCGAGCGTGGACGCGGGCGGGGTGGACGTGCCCACCAAGATCGGTGTCGGAGTGCTCGCCGCGGTGGTGGTCCTGCTGCTGGTGTTCCGCTCGGCACTCGCCTTCGTACCGCTCCTCATCTCGGTCCTGTCCATCTTCCTGTCGTTCGTCGTGATCCTGCTGCTCACGCTGGTGACGACCGTGCACGACGTGGCCCTCACCACGATGCCCCTGCTCGGCCTGGGCATCGCGATCGACTACTCGCTGCTGCTGGTGGCCCGCTGGCGTGAGGAGCGGGCGAACGGGCACCGCGGCGACGAGGCCGTGCACCGGGCCATGGCGGGCGCGGGACGGGCGGTGCTGTTCAGCGGCGCGGCGGTCGCGGTCGGCCTGGTGACCATGGTGGTGCTGCCGGTGCCGTTCCTGCGCAGCCTCGGCCTCGCCGGGATGATCATCGCGGCGACGAGCGTGGCCACCACACTCACCGTGCTGCCGGTACTGCTCGCCCTGACCGGCCGGCGACTCGACCGCAGGCGCACCCGCGCGGGCCGGGACGGGGCTCCCTTCCAGCGCGAGGCGCGAGCCGGACGGGCCTGGTCGGCGTGGGCCCGCGGCGTGGTGCGGATGCGCCTGCTCGCCGCCCTGCTCACCGGCGGGTTGCTGACGGCGCTGACGGTGACCGCGTTGAGCGTCAACCTCGGCCTGCCCGCGAGCGGGAACCTGCTGACCACCGGCCCCGGTGCCGAAGGACTCTCCGCGCTGCGCCAGGCGGGCGTCCCCGCGGGCTCGATCACCCCGTTCGACGTCCTGGTGAGCGGCGACCCCGCCCAGGCCGCCGAACGGATCAGGAACGTGGAGGGCGTGTCCACGGTGCTCGCCCCCGACGACCCGTCCTGGCGCCGCGAGGGCACCGCCGTCATCACCGTGCTTCCGATCTCGGAGAACGGCACCGAGGCCGGCGAGGCGACCATCGCCCGGGTGCGCGAGGCGGTGCCGGTCACCGCGCGCGTCGGCGGCAACGCGGCGCAGAGCATGGACTTCCAGGAGCACGCCTACGGGGCGTTCCCCTGGATGCTCGGCCTGATCGCGCTGGTCACCTTCGTCATGCTGGCGCGGGCGTTCCGCTCGCTGCTGCTGCCGCTGAAGGCGATCGCGCTCAACCTGCTCTCGCTGGGCGCGGTGATCGGCGCGATGGTGGTGCTGTGGCAGTTCGGCTGGGGAACCAGGGAGCTGCTGGACATCCAGCCGACCGGCTCGATCGGCGAGTTCGTGCCGCTCGTCATCTTCGCCTTCCTGTACGGCCTGAGCATGGACTACGAGGTGTTCATCCTGGCCAGGATGCGCGAGGAGTACGACAGGTCCGGCAGCACGGAGCAGGCGGTGATCGAGGGGGTGGGCCGCACCGGCCGGCTGGTCACCTCGGCGGCGCTGATCCTGTTCGTCTCCTTCGCGGCGCTCGCCATGACCCCCGAGCTGGACGTGAAGGTGTTCGCGAGCGGTCTGGCCCTCGGCGTCTTCCTGGACGCCACCCTCATCCGCGGCGTCCTGGTCCCGGCCGTGGTCGCGATGATGGGCCGGTGGAACTGGTGGCTGCCCGTCTGGGCCGCTCGGATCCTGCGGGTGGAGCCCTCGCCGTTGAGGTGGGAGAACCCCGAGCCCACCCGAATCCCGGAGCCTGTCTAGGACCCGCCTCCGGACCTGCGGCCCCCGGACCGATGGTCCGGGGGCCGCAGGTCCGGGGTGAGGGCCCGGGAGCGGGTCGACCGGGGGAGAGTGAGAGTCGGCCGGGGCCGGGGGGCACCGGACCACCGTCCCAAGAGCCGCGGATCGAGGCCGCCGGGCATGCCGTTCCGGACTCGCGCCGGACGAGGGTCGGCCGAGGCCGAGGCCGAGGCCGAGGCCGGGACCGGGACCAAGGCCAAGGCCGGGGCCGGGGCCAGGACCGGGGCCGGGACCAGGGCCAAGACCGGGGCCAGGGCCGGGGTCACCGGACAACGAAACGGCCACCGGCTGTGAAGCCGGTGGCCGTCCACGCTTCCCTTTCACGGGCCTCGGGGAGGGTTCGTCCCGAGCCGTCAGACAGCGGTCAGCACCGCCGCGGAGTTGAAGCCGCCGGAGCCTCGGGCCACGACCAGCGCGGACGAGAGCCCTTCCACCCCCCTGGGCTCGGTGACCAGGTCCACGCCCTCGGGGGCGACGGTGCCGACGGTCGGCGGGATCACCCCTTCGGTCAGCGTCATAGCCGCCCAGGCGAGGTCGAGGGCCGCACCGCCTGAGCACAGGCGGCCGGTCATCGTCTTGGGCACCGTCACCGGCACGCGACGATCCCCGAACACCTCCCGCAGCGCCGCCACCTCAAGGGAGTCCCTGACCACGTCTCCCGCCCCGTCCGCGAAGACCACGCCGACGTCGTCCACGCCGAGCCCGGCACGGGCGATCGCCTCGCGCATCGCCCTGGCGTACTGACGGTGGTCGGGGGCCGGGTCGCTCACGTGGTGGGCGTCGTGGGTGGAGGCGGTCCCGGCGATCTCGGCGTAGACGGTCGGGGCGCCCCGGCCCAAGGCGCTGTGCCGGTCCTCCACGATGAGGATCGCGCCTCCCTCGCCGGGAACATGCCCGGCCGCGTCGGGCGCGAAGGGCCGGTAGGCCGCGGCGGGGTCGGCCGAGCGGTTCACCGTCGCCTCACCGGCCTGGCAGGCGAGCGCGTACGGCGACAGCGGCGCCTCGGTGCCCCCGGTCACGACGACCTCGGTACCCGCGCGGATCAGCCGTGCCGCCTCGGCGAGCGCGTCGATCGCCCCCGCCGCGTCCGCGACCAGCACCCCGCAGGCGCCCTTGAGCCGGTGAGCGATGGACAGCTGGCCGGTGCTCGCGGCGTAGAACCAGCCGATGGACTGGTAGGCGCTCACCGCTCGTGGCCCCTTCCGCCACAGCGCCTGGATCTCCCGCTGACCGAAGGCGTTTCCTCCCGAGGCGGCGGCGGTCACCACCGACAGGTCGAACGGATCCTCTTTGGCGGGGTCGAGGGCGGCGTCGGCCAGGGCGAGCCGGGTGGCGGCGAGGGCGAACCAGGTCCACCGGTCGGTCTGCACCAGCAGCTTGCTGTCGACGAACTCGCGCTCGTCGAAACCGGTGACCTCCCCCGCCAGCCTGACCGGCGACCCCGAGGCGTCGAACGACGTCACCGGGCCGATCCGGCTCCGCCCGGACAGGGACCCCTTCCAGTGCCCGGCCGCGCCGACACCCGTCGGGGCGACCACGCCGAGCCCGGTGATCACCGCCCTGCGGTCGCTCATCGGACCGCCCCCGGCTCAGAGAAGATCATCGCGGACTGGAACCCGCCGAAGCCGCTGCCCGCGGAGAGCGCGTGCCCGGCGGTCACCTCCCGCGCGACCAGGGGCGTGTAGTCCAGGTCGCACTCGGGGTCGGGGACGGTCAGGTTGGCCGTGGGCGGGATCACGCCCCGCTGCAGGACCAGGGCGCAGGCCGCCATCTCGATCGAGCCGATCGCACCGAGCGAGTGGCCGATCACCGACTTGATCGAGCTGATCGGCACCCGCCGGGCGTGCTCGCCGAGACTCCGTTTGTAGGCGGCCGTCTCGTGCCGGTCGTTCTGCCTGGTCCCCGACCCGTGGGCATTGACGTAGCCGATGTCCTCGGGGTTGAGCCTCGCCTGGTCGAGCGCGTGGCCGATCGCCCTGCCCAGTTCCAGGCCGTCGGGCCGCAGCCCGGTCATGTGGAAGCCGTTGGCCCGCGCGGCGTAGCCGGTGATCTCGCAGTACACCCGGGCACCGCGCCGCCGGGCGTGCTCCAGCTCCTCCACCACCAGCACCGCCGCGCCCTCACCGAGGACGAAGCCCTTCCGCCCGGCGTCGAAGGGCCGCGAGGCCGTCTCCGGTTCGGCGTTGTCCGGGCTGGTCGCGCGGATGGCGTCGAAGCACGCCACGGTGATCGGGGAGATCGGCGCGTCCGACGCCCCCGCGAGCATCATGTCCGCCTCGCCGTCCTGGACGAGCCGGTACGCCCTGCCGATGGCGTCGATGCCGGAGGTGCAGCCGGTCGAGACGACGGCGGCCGGGCCGTTCAGGCCGAACCGGACCGCCAGCTCGGCCGCCGCGCTGGAGGGCACCAGCGCCTGGTGAACGAACGGCTTCAGGTGGCGGTGATCCACCTCCCAGTCCTTGCCGCGGTCGCTCGCGACCACGTACTCCTCCTCCAGGGTGATGGTGGCCCCGACCGCCGAGCCGAGGCTCACCCCGGCCCGCTCGGGATCGGCCGCACCGAGGTCGAGGCCGGAGTCGACCACCGCCTCGTCGGCGCAGGCGACGGCGAACTGGACGAAGCGGTCCATGCGCCGGACCTCACGCGCGGTGAGACCGTGGGCGGCCGGGTCGAAGTCGACCTCGGCCGCGATCTGGGAGCGGAACGGGGACGGGTCGAAGGCGGTGACCCGGCGGACGGCCGGCCTGCCGTCCACGATCCGGTTCCAGAACCGCTCCCGGCCCACCCCGCCCGGGGCGATCACCCCGATGCCGGTGACGACGACCCGTCTCACCTTCCCACCGCCTCCGGACAGGGCTCGGTGTCCACGTGCCCGAGTTCGGGCCTCGGGGCGAGCGGGCTGAGCTGGAAGACCACGAGCGCGTCGTCGTCGCCGACGTTGGTGAGGCGGTGCCTCACCTCGCGGGGGATGAGCAGCGCCTGCTCGGCGCCGACGGTGAGCGGCTCACCGTCGAGGTCCACCCTGAGCGTCCCGGTCGCGACGAACACGTACTCCTCGGAGTAGGGGTGGTAGTGCTCGCTGACGCCCTCGCCGGGCGCCAGGCGCACGGCCCCGCAGAAGCCCGACGAGGAACCGCAGGTCGCCGGGGAGACCAGGGTGCGCAGGTCGCCGCCGCGCCTGGTGTTGGACGGCACGTCGTGAAACCCCACGACGCGCCGGCGGCGTCTCTCCACCTTCTCCTTGATCAACGACATCTGGACCGCGGAGCCGGCGTTGATCCGGCCGGTCATCTCCTGGGTGTCGACCGGCGCCTCGGGCCTCATGTGGAAGTCCTGCACCCAGCGCATGCGGGTACGGTCGGGGCCGAGCTCCTCGTAGACCCAGGTGATGTTCATGAACTCGAACGGCCCGGTCTCCACCCGGCGCGCTCTCACCGTCCAGGTGTCGCGGTCCCAGGAGCGCTCCGACACCCAGGACCAGACGCGGTCCAGCTCGTCGGGGTGCATGGTGAGCCGGAAGGTCACCGAGTCGTCCGACTCGGTGAGGACCTCCACCTTGGCGTACTCGGAGAAGAGCTCCGGCCAGGCCCGGACGTCGTTCGTCAGGTCCCAGACGAATCCGATGGGAGCGTCGATCTCGATCGTGTTGTCGGTGTGTCCGATCATGATGTGCGTTCGCCTCCTCAGAAGACACCGGTCAGGCGCCGGTCGCCGCCAGCCGCTCGGTCACGAGTTCTCTCATCAGGGACGGTGTGGTCTGGGCCGTCAGCTCCTCCTCCACGTCCACGCCGAACCTGTCCTGGATGCGGGTGGCGATCTCCACCCTGGCCAGGGAGTCGAGGTCCAGCGCGTCGAAGGTGAGTTCCAGGGCCTCGTCCCCGGCCGCGGGGTCCAGGCCCACACAGAGCAGCAGTTCGCGTACGTTCTCATCGGTGAACGGCATCGTCATCGGCTCCTGTCGTCGGTCGGTGTCCTTCTTCGTCTCGCACTTCGTCTCGCAGGGCGTCCACCAGCCAGATCCGGGCCGAGCCGACCGTCCGGGGATCCGCCATCACCGGGACGGGACGGCCCAGCGCCCGGGCGAGGTCGGCCTGGTGGGTCACCGTGGCACGCCACCCGTACCGGGCCAGCCAGGCGGACGGGTCTTCGACGGCCGACCGCCAGGCGGCCCGGGTGGAGGCGAGCCTGCCCATCGCGGGCCGCATCTGCGGCAGTTCGGCGTACGCCTTGTTGACGTGCTCGACGGCGAGCCTGCTCCCGGGGGGCGACAGCTCGGAGACCCGGCCGAGCACACGCCCCGCCTCGTCAGGCGTGAGGTACATCAGCACGCCCTCGATCAGCCAGGCGGTCGGCGCGTCCGGATCGAGGCCCGCGGACAGCAGCGCCGACGGCCAGTCCTCGCGCAGGTCGGCGGGGACGACCGCGCGATCGCAGGCGGACCGGGCCCCCTGGTCGGCGAGCGCCTTCTCCTTGAAGGAGATCAGGTCCGGCAGGTCGACCTCGAACAGGCGGGTGCCTTCTGGCCATTTCAGCCGGAAGGCGCGGGTGTCCAGGCCCGCGGCGAGCAGGGCCACCTGCCGCAGGCCCGCCTCCGCGGCCTCGCGCAGCCGGTCGTCGAAGAAGCGGGTGCGCAGGACGAAGTGCTCGGCCGCGTGCCGGCCCGCCTCGCTGATCCCGGTGATCCGCCCGGCCGCGTCGGCGAGCGGGCCCGCGAGCGGATCGTCGAAGAGCCGGTCGGGCCGCGCGCTCTCCGCCTCCCGCGCCTGGGTGATCACCACCGCGGTGCGGCTCACGCCCGTGGGCAGTCCGGGCTCCCCCGCGAGTCTGGTCACGTCTCACTCCCCTCCGCCGTGAGGTCTCCGTCGCCGGCGGACCTCCCGGCTCCGATGGCGCCCGCGTCTCCGGTGAAGTCGACGGCCATGGTGAGCCGGTACGTCTCGCGGTACACCAGCCGGTCGAACGTCAGGCGCATGAACGCGTCGCGTGCCGCGCAGGCGATCGGGTGTCGCCAGCGGGTGAGCTCGCCGTTGGCCCGCGACCGCCGGACCATCCGGGTGGTGCGTTCCACCCTGCGGGCCTCGTAGGCGGCGAGTGCCGCCGGAACGTCGCCGCCCGCGAGCTCCTCGCCCAGGACGAGCGCGTCCTCGATCGCCTGTCCGGCCCCCTGGCCGAGGTTGAACGTCATCGGATGAGCCGCGTCCCCCAGCAGCGTCACCCGGCCGTGGCTCCAGCGCCGCAGCGGAGGACGGTCGAAGACGTGCACCGGGGTGACGTCGTCGGCCCCGGTGGCGGCGATCAGGCCGGGAATCGGGTCGGGCCAGCCGTCGAACTCCGCGGCCAGCAGGCCGAGAGGGCTCTCGCCGAGCCGCGGCGCGACCCGGTCGCCCAGCACCCCGTCCCAGTAGACGTGGTCGTCGGAGAGCCGGTAGCAGACGAACCACCGGCCTCGGCCCCACGTGCTGAGGAAGGTGTGCTCGGGCATCCCGGAGCCGGGCAGCCTGATCACCCCCTGGAAGGCGGTGAACCCGGCGTATCGGGGCGGAGGGTCGCCGGGGAGCAGTGCGGCACGTACGGCCGAGCGCAGCCCGTCCGCGCCGACGAGCAGGTCCGCCCGCTCCTCGCGGCCCTCGCCGAACCGGACGACGACGCCGTCCCCGGTCGCGGTGAAACCGGTGAACCGGAAGCCGGTCACGAGGTCGTCCCCCACCCGGTCGGCGAGGAGCGCGTGCAGGTGGGGGCGGCCGACGCCGTAGACGGGGGCGCCGAGGCGCCCCGCCATGCGCGCCATCGACCACTCCGCGATCCTTCTGCCACGCGCGTCCCGAAAGCGATGCCGGTGAAGCTCGTGACCGATCTTTTCGACCTCGGGCCCCACACCGAGCGCGCGCAGTGCCAGTACGGCGTTGTGCCAGAGCACCAGGCCGTGTCCCGCCCGCGCGGCACACGGTTCGATGACGCGTTCGTACACGGTGACCTCGGCTCCCGCGGCCCGCAGCGCCAGCGCCGCGCTCAGCCCGCCGATGCCGCCCCCGACGACGGCAACCCTCACGACGGCTCCCGCGCGACGGCGGCGGCCACGACGGCCCCCGCCTTCCCCGCGGACGGCACGGCCGCCTCCTCAGGGAGTGACACGGCCACCGCCGTCCCCCCGGCAGGCGGTGCCCCTCCGGGGACGGCATGGCCGTCCTCCGTCCCCTCCGAGAGCGGTACGGCCGCCGCCGTCCCCTCGGGAAGCGGTACGGCCGCCATCCCCTCGGGAGACGGTAAGGCCGCCCCCGTCTCCTCGCGGATCAGAAAGCGCAGGGAACGGGCCTCGGTCATGCACTCGCGCATGGGCCCGACGAGTTCGCGGTGTTCCTCGGTCGCCTCCCAGGTGAGGAAGTCGGCCAGTTCGCGCCACTCACTGGTGATGAGCCACTGCTCGGGGTCGGTGGCCGACTGGCAGACCTGGTCCCTCAGGTGGCCGGGGACACCTGCGGACACCTGGTAACGGATCTTCTCGTAGGCGGCCAGGAAGTCCTCTCGCCGCTCGTCGGGCACCCTGATCAAGAAGACGATCCTGGCCCTCATCGGGGACCTCCCGCACCGGGCGGCGGTCCGCCCAGCTCGGAGGTGAACTCGAACCGGCCCAGCACCGGGACGCAGCTGCCGTACAGGCCGTCCGACTCCTCGCAGGTGAGGAACCCCACGACCCTGGCGACCAGCTCGGGGGTGACGGTGTGGTCGAAGTTCATCCCGGGCCGTTCCCGGCGCTTGTCCGGTGTGTCCGCCACGGTCATGACGACCGTGTTGGCATGGATGCCGCTCCGCTTCACCTCGTGCGCGATGGAACGGACCCAGGCGACCAGGGCAGCCTTCGCGGCGGTGTAGGCCGACAGCGCGGGCAGCGGCTCACCGGCGAGCGGGGTGCTGAAGTAGACCAGCCGCGCCCCCTCGCCCAGGTACGGCAGAACCGCCTGGGTGGCGATCACCGCCGACAGGAAGTTGTCGCGCAGCATCCGCTCGTAGACCCCGATGTCCGTCAGGAAGAGCGGTCCCGCCCGGAAGCCGCCGACCAGGTGGACCAGCCCGTCGAGGCGGCCGAAACGCCTGATCGCCTCCTCGGCGGCGAGACGGGCGCCTTCGGGATCGGAGACGTCCGTGGCCAGCGTCTCGATCCGTCCGACGACCCCGTGCCGTCGCCGCAGCCCGTCGAGGCGGTCCTTGTCACGGCCGGTGAGCAGCAGCCGGTCGCCCCGGCCGCCGAGCAGCTCGATCACGGACTCGGCGAGCTGCCCGGTCGCCCCGGTGATCAGGAAGGCCGGGGCGCTCATCGAACCGGCTCCACTCGAACCGGATCAGCTCGGAAGGGCTCAGCCGGCTCAGCTCTGCCCGCTTCCCCTCGTACCGCCTCAACCTGGACGGCCTCTGCCTGTACGGGCTCTGCCTGGACAGGCTCGCTCCTGGCCGGCCCGGCGACGCGGGTGGTCACGTGGTCCATGAGCGCCGACGCGAAGAAGGCGCGCACTCCCCGCGGGTCGCTCATGTCGCGCGGGACCACGAGGTAGGCGTCCAGCTCGCGTTCCAGTCGCTGAATGCCCGGCTGCCTGGACAGGTGGGCCATCACACTCGGCAGATCGCCGTCGATCTCGATGACACGGACGACCGTGGTGCCGTGCATGAAGATCGACGTACTGAGCAGACGCGTCCCGTCGGAGGTCTCCCAATCCGGGGGAGCGTACTCCGACAGGAGTTTCCGCACCGCCGCCTCCGTGCCGGGCCTGATCTGGAAAGTGATCGCGTAGCGCCGCATCGGTCTCCCTTGGCCGGTGGCAGCCGTCCGCCGCCTTCTGGAACCAGCCTGTTCGCGGCGGGCCCGACTGTCTTCCACCACGTGACCGAACCCGTCGGTCCCCCCTCGGTGGGGTCCTCTCCGCCATGGGTGGGAGCAGGCGTCCCCTCACCGCGGTGTCTCCCGGCCTCCGGTGCGAGCCCGGGAGCACGGGACGGGCACCCTGGCTACGGAATCGGGGACACGGGGCCGAGGGCACAGGGCCGGGGCACGGGAGTATGAAGGCGCGGGAGACCGGGAGGGCCAGGGCATCGACAGAGGTCGGAGCGAGGA
This sequence comes from Streptosporangium sp. NPDC049046, assembly GCF_040649155.1. Classification (NCBI taxonomy): domain Bacteria; kingdom Bacillati; phylum Actinomycetota; class Actinomycetes; order Streptosporangiales; family Streptosporangiaceae; genus Streptosporangium; species Streptosporangium sp. NPDC049046. The sequence continues at coordinate 260,905 of NZ_JBEZEZ010000001.1, forward strand.
GACGGAGACACCGAGGTCCAGGACACGGGCGTGGGGATCGAGGGGTGAGGGGCGCGGAGGCGAGAGGCGCGGAGGCGATGGTGCCATTGCGCCCAGCACTTAAACCGCCTCGCCTTTTAATTCAAAACATCATCACCACAATGCCTCGTTGTCACGATTCACGCCACTTTACCCGCATATCAAGTCACCGCACATAATGCGATTCGGTCCGCGCACCTTAAGAACCTCCGAGACCTCCCTGTGAGAACCCATAGATCACTTGAATGCGGAGCCCGTCGATGGTATCCGCCGACAGGATCGCCTCGAATTCCCCGACGGCCCGCCAGAGAACATTTACAGACGCGCGATCGGCGTTTCACTTACCCGGAGAACAGAATCTTAACGAAGCCTGTGACGGCCCATATAATTTGCTTGATATAGCTCCCTTTTCTGACTACGCTCACCTTTCATGGGGGAACGACGGGGCAAAACAACCCAGAAATGCAAGCACCTCTCACATCCACTGATCAGCCGATCCCAGCGGAGATCTCAACGGACCCCAACGGGGTGGGTCCGGTGAGCGACTTCTTCGGCTATCTCCTCTCCGAGCTGAGCTGGACCGACCTGTTGTGCTCCACGGCGGCCGTGATCCTGGCCACCGTGTCGGCGACGACCGATCCCCGCCAGGCCCGGATCACACCGACCCAGACCACCTCGGCCCAGACCATCCCGACCGGGAGCGAGACCAGCGCGATGCTCCGCGAGCGGCGCTGGATCGCCCGCAACCTGCACGACGGCGTGGGGCACGGCCTGACCGTCATCGCGCTCCAGGCCAGACGGCTGTCCGGCTCCTCGACGACGGGACACCAGGTGGCCCGGATCATCGAGGAGACGGCCCAGGCGACCCTGGAGGACCTGCGGGAAACACTGGCCGCCCTGCGGCACGAGCCGTCTCTCCCACGGGGGAGGCTCGACCTGGCGCCCTGGAAGGACCCGTTGGGCGACCCCGCATGGGAGCGGCCTCCGCGTGGTCCGTCTCGAAGGGAGCCGCCACGCCGTCTCTCCCGGAGGCGACCGGCGCGTGGCCTCCCCCTGGAGGAGCCTTCAGGCGGGCTCATCCGGCAGGAGCCTCGACGCGGTGACGACGGGGTGCCGCTCTCGACCAGGCTGACCGAGCTCGCCGGGCGCTTTCCTCTCCCCGACCTGGCCGTACGGCTGCGCAACATCGCCGACGAACGCCACGTGCCACCCGAGGTCGCCAAGACCGCGTTCCGTGTCGCCCAGGAGGCACTGACGAACGCGCTCAAGCACAACGCCGGCCCGGTCCATCTGGATGTCTGCTTCGGTGACGAGCTGAGCGTCTCGGTGGTCAACGAGACGCGCCCCGGTGTGATGACCGTGGCCGCTCCCGTGCCCTTTCCCGGCAGGCGGGTTCCCGGCGAACGGGGCGGCACAGGACTGTCCGGTCTGTCCGAGCGGGTCGCGGAGCAGGGGGGGCACCTGGAGTCGGGGCCACTGCCCGGGGGCGGGTTCGCCACCCGGGCCGTCATCCCCGTCACCTCCGCCATCTCCAGAGAGGACGAGCCATGCGGAAGATCCGCGTCCTGATCGCCGACGACCAGCCGCTGATCCGCAGCGGCCTGCACGCCGTCTTCGACGGGGTGCCCGACATCGTCGTGGTCGGAGAGGCACCGCACGGGCTACAGGCGGTGCAGTCGGTCAAGTCACTCCGCCCGGACGTGGTGCTGATGGACATCAACATGCCGCGCATGGACGGCATCACCGCCACCAGGGAGATCTGCAAGCTGGGTGCCGCCTACCCCGCGAAGGTCGTGATCCTCACCATCTACGACCAGGACGAGCACGTCTTCGAGGCGCTGCGCAGCGGGGCCAGCGGCTTCATCCTCAAGCACACGCCCACCGACCGGCTGGTGGAGGCCGTGCGCGAGGTCGCCGAGGGCGACGCCCTGCTCTCGCCCTCGGTGACGCGAAAGCTCATCGACGAGTTCGCCAGGCGCCCGGTGCTCTCGGCCGCGCCGACCGCCGTGCTCGACCAGCTCACCGAGCGGGAGCGGGAGGTGTTCCGCCTGCTCGTACGTGGCTACGGCAACGACGAGATCGCACGCGCGCTCGTGCTCGGCGACAGCACGATCAAGTCGCATGTCCAGCACCTCTACCAGAAGCTCGGGGTCCGCGACCGGGTCCAGATAGTGATCTTCGCGTACGAGAACGGCCTGGTGGCGGCCACCCCTCGGGGCTGACACGGCTCAGGCACGCGACGGCGGCCGTCTCCCCCACGGGGGGCGGCCCATTCGCGTCCGCCCATACCGCGAAACCACCTTCCGCCCGATCCCGCAAAAGCACCGGCAACCCGAAAAGGCGCCAGGAAGAGGACCGGAAGGAAGGTCCCGAAGGGGGCCCGGAAAAGGGCACGGCTCCCCTCGGGGAAGGAGAGGGTCCCCTCCCCGGAGGAGTCCCGGGTTCACGCCGGCGGCGGGCGACAGCGGCCCGGCCCGGTTCCTACGGTGGGACGGACCCGATCGACCGGACACCGAGGAGTTCCCGTGCCCGACCGGATTCTGATCGTCGCCCGCCTCACCCCCGGCGGCTCCGGCGAGGTCTCCCGCCTCTTCGGCGAGTCCGACGCCGGCGAGCTGCCCCGCGCGCTCGGGGTGACGCGCCGCGACCTGTTCCGCTACCGAGACCTCTACTTCCACCATGTCGAGTTCGAGGGATCCGCCGCCGAGGCGATGGCCACGGCCGGCGGACGCGAGGACTTCCTGCGGCTGAGCCGGGAGCTCGCCCCGCACGTCAGACCGTACGACCCGGACACCTGGCGCGGCCCCGCCGACGCGATGGCACAGCGGTTCTACCACTGGACCCCCCCGGAGCGTGCCCTGTGACGATCTCCCCCGCCGCACCGGCCACCGCCCCCGCCCTGTGGTCTCGCTGCCCCGGCTGCGCGTCCATCGTGTACGTCCCCCGCCTGGCCCGTACGCGGGGCGTCTGCCCCGAGTGCGACCACCACCACCGGCTGTGCGCCGATGAGCGGCTGCGCACACTGGTGGACGACGGTTCCTTCGTCGCCGCCCCCCGGGTGCGCGGTGGCGACCCGCTGGGATTCACCGACTCCCTGCCCTACGGCGAGCGTCTGGCGCGGGCACGCGAGCGCACCGGCCTGGACGACGCCGTCCTGCACGGCACCGCCACGATCGGCGGCCACCGCGTGGTCGTCGCCGTCATGGATTTCTCCTTCCTCGGCGGCAGCATGGGCTCGGCGGTCGGCGAGGCCGTCACCCGCTCCTGCGAGCGGGCGCTGAGCGAGCGCGTGCCGCTGGTCCTGGCCGTCGCCTCGGGAGGCGCCCGCATGCAGGAGGGCTGCCTGTCACTGATGCAGATGGGCAAGACCGCCCAGGCGATGCGACGACTGCGGCGGGCGGGCGTGCTCAGCGTCTGCGTGCTGACCGATCCCACCTTCGGCGGGGTGACCGCCTCCTTCGCCACTCTCGGGGACGTGCTGATCGCCGAGCGCGGTGCGCTCGTCGGCTTCGCGGGGCCGCGCGTCATCGCCTCCGCCACCCGCGAGAAGCTCCCGCCCGGCTTCCAGAGCGCCGAATACCTCGCCGAACGCGGCATGCTCGACCGGGTCGAGCCCCGCGAAGGGCTGCGTCCCCTGCTCGCCCGGCTGCTGTCCACGACCGGCCGCCCCGGAAACGAACAGACCGGGAACGCACCACACCGAGACGCGCGAAACGGGAACGGGTCCGCGCAGGGGACGCCGCTCCCCGCTCGGTCCGCGGCGGTGATCCGCGATCCGGGCGAGCTGTCCGGCGAGCCGACCGCCCGGGAGACCCTGCGGCTGGCCCGCGACACCCGGCGTCCGACCACTCTCGACTACATCTGGCATCTGTGCTCGGACTTCGTGGAGCTTCACGGAGACCGCACGCATCGCGACGACCCGGCGATCGTCGGCGGCACCGGCCTGCTCGACGGGACACCCGTGATGATCATTGGTCATCAGAAGGGGCACGACACCGGGGAACTCGTCGCCAGAAACTTCGGTCTCGCCCATCCCGAGGGCTACCGCAAGGCACTGCGGCTGATGCGGCTCGCCGACCGGCTCGGCCTGCCGGTGGTGACGCTCGTCGACACCCAGGGCGCGGCCCCGGGTGTCGGAGCCGAGGATCGCGGGCAGTCCTGGGCGATCGCCGAGTGCCTCGCCGGCATGTCGGAGCTGTCCGTGCCGGTGGTCGCCACCGTGGTCGGTGAGGGAGGCAGCGGCGGGGCGCTGGCCCTCGCGCTGGCCAACCGGGTCCTGATGCTGCGCCACGCCGTCTACTCGGTGATCAGCCCGGAGAGCTGCTCGGCGATCCTGTACGGCGATCCCTCACACGCCACCGAGCTGGCCGGTTCCCTGCGGATCACCGCGCCCGAGTTGCTGCGGCTCGGTGTCGTGGACGGGGTCGTGCCGGAGCCCGCGGGCGGTGCCCAGGAGGATCCGCGAGCGGCGATGGACGCGCTCAGGTCGGCCGTACTGGAATCACTGCGCGAGCTGTCCGGGCTCGACGGCGACGAGCTGCGCAAGCACCGCCACGAGAGGTTCCGCGTGCTGGGGGTGGTCGAGGATGAGTGAGCGGGCCACCGGAAGGCAGGGCCGGGGAGAGGACACCCACGCGGTAGTCCGAGACACCGAGAGGCGAAGTGAGGGGGAGGAGACCCACGCGGCGATGCGGCTGCTGCGCGAGGAGGTCGCCAACCTCGTCAAGGCCGTCCCGGGACCGGTGGCCGGCATCTCCCTGCGCCTGGGCGAGTGCGCCCTTGAGGTGACCTGGGCCTTTCCCCAGGCCCCTCCCCCGGTCCTGCGGCCCGCCTCCCAGCCCGCCGCGCCGGTCCAGCAGCCTACGGCCGTGACCACGGAGCAGGCGGCCGGGTCGCCCGAGCGAGAGGACCCCGCCTCGTACGCGGTGACCTCTCCCCTGGTGGGCACCTTCTACGTCGCCGCCGAGCCGGGAGCCCCGCCGTTCGTACGACCCGGCGACCGGGTGGACGCGGGGCAGACGGTCGGCCTCGTCGAGGCGATGAAACTCATGAACCCGGTGGCCGCCGGCCAGGCGGGCGAGGTCGTCGAGGTGGTCGTGGGAAACGGCGAGCCGGTGGAGTACGGGCAGGTCCTGGTGCGGCTACGGACGGACGAGCCATGAGCTTCGGAAGGATACTCATCGCCAACCGGGGCGAGATCGCGCTGCGCGTGGCCAGGACCTGCCGCGAGATGGGCATCGAGACCGTCGCCGTGTACTCCACGGCCGACCGGGACGCCCGGTTCGTGGCCTACGCCGACAGAGCCGTCCACATCGGCCCGGCCCCGGCGCGGCGCAGCTACCTCTCGGTGCCCGCCGTCATCGAGGCGGCCCTGCAGACCGGGGCGGAGGCGATCCACCCCGGCTACGGTTTCCTGTCGGAGGACGCCGACTTCGCGAGGATCTGCGCGGACAGCGGGATCACCTTCATCGGTCCCCGTCCCGAGGTCATGGAGCACGTCGGCGACAAGGCGCGGGCGCGCTCCCTGATGGCCGAGGCCGGGCTGCCCGTCCTGCCCGGCAGCGACGGCGCCGTCTCCTCCGCGGCCGAGGCCGAGCGGATCGGCTCCGAGATCGGCTATCCGGTCATCGTGAAGGCCGTCGCGGGCGGCGGCGGGCGGGGCATCGAGGTGGCGCGCGACCGGGCGGAGCTGCGTGACGTCTACCGGCGCACCACCGCGCTCGCCCGGCGGATGTTCGGTGACGGCGACGTCTACATCGAGCGGTTCGTGCCCGTGGCCCGCCACGTGGAGGTGCAGCTGCTGGGAGATTCCGCCGGGACCGTCGTGCACCTGGGGGAGCGCGACTGCTCGTTGCAGCGGCGCAACCAGAAGCTCGTCGAGGAGGCGCCCTCCCTCGCCCTGTCCGAGGAGGCGCGCGGGCGGCTTGGCGAGTACGCCGTGGCCGGAGCGCGGCACGTGGGCTACACCGGGGCGGGGACGATGGAGTTCCTGGTCGGCCCGACCGGTGAGGCGACCTTCATGGAGATCAACGCCCGTATCCAGGTCGAGCATCCGGTGACCGAGATGCTCACCGGCGTCGACCTGGTCAGGGAGCAGATCCGGGTGGCGGCGGGCGAGCTCCTGCCGTTCACCCAGGAGCAGATCCGCTTCACCGGCGCGGCCGTCGAGTGCCGGGTGAACGCCGAGGACCCGGGCGCGGGGTTCCGTCCCACTCCTGGCCGCCTGACGGTCTTCCGTCCGCCCGGCGGCCCCGGGGTGCGGGTCGACTCCGGGTTCGCCCAGGGCGACACGATTCCCCCCGACTACGACTCGATGATCGCGAAACTGGTCGTCTGGGCGCCCACCAGAAAGGAGGCGATCGCCAGGGCAGACCGCGCGCTCGCCGAGTTCGCCGTGGAGGGACCGGGGGTGGCCACCACCATCCCGTTGCTGCGCGCCCTGCTCGCGCAACCGCGGTTCGCGGCGGGTGAGCACGGCACCGGATTCGTGGACACGTTCATGCGCGAAGAAGGGCACATGCTCTGGTCTGCGTAAACTTTCCTGAATGCCGACGTAAATCCTGGGTACTCGCCACCCCATGACCGATTCTCAGGGGATCATCGGAGCCCGCTACCGCCTACTCGAACGCATCGGCCGAGGAGGCATGGGAACGGTCTGGCGAGCGCGGGACGAGGTCCTGGGCCGGGAGGTGGCGGTCAAGGAGGTCGTCCCCTCCCCCGACCTCACCGGTCCCGAGCGTGAGGTCTTCACCGTCCGGACCCTCAGGGAGGCCCGTACCGCCGGGCGGATCGGCGGCCACCCGGGAGTGGCGACGGTCTACGACGTGATCGAGGAGAACGGGCGCCCCTGGATCATCATGCAGCTCATCGACTCCCGCACGCTCGGAGCGGTGGTCAGGGAGGACGGGCCGCTGCCGCCGATGCGGGTGGCGCGGATCGGGCTGGAGGTGCTGGGCGCGCTGCTCGCCGCCCACCACGCCGGTGTCCTGCACCGCGACGTGAAGCCGGACAACGTGCTGATCGCCAGGGACGGACGGGCGGTGCTCACCGACTTCGGCATCGCCGTCCTGGAGGGCGACTCCTCGATCACCAGGACCGGCTCGCTCATCGGCACCCCGGCGTTCATCGCGCCGGAGCGGGCGAGCGGCGGGCCGGCCGAGTTCGCCTCCGACCTGTGGTCGCTCGGCGTGACGCTTTACGTGGCGGTCGAGGGACGTTCCCCCTTCGAGCGGGCCCACCCGCTCGCGACGCTCAGCGCCGTCATGCACCAGGAGCCGTCGCCGATGCGGTTCGCCGGGCCGCTCGCCCCGGTGATCTTCGGCCTGCTCCACAAGGATCCCGCGCGACGCATGTCGGCCCGCGATGTGCAGGTCCACCTCACCTCCCTGGTGAACGGCACCGCACCGGAACCGACCATGCCCATCGAACTGCCCGCCGCACCGCCCGCCGGGGCCGCCACCGGACCGTCGGCCGGATCTTCCATGGCGGTTCCCCTGGTGGCCGCGGTCCCGGGTCCGGACGGCGCACCCACCGCGCCGGCCGAGGCCACACCGCCGCTACCTCCCGTGCCCGCCGGATCCGGCCCGGAGCAGGGTCCGGCCTTCGTCCCCCGGAGGAGGCGACGTCCGGCGATGGCCGCCCTGGTCGCGGCGACGCTCGCCATCGCCGCGACCGCGGGAGGTGCGGCATGGGTCGCCGTCAACTCCTCGCCCCCGATCCCCCGGGATCAGCCGACGTCGGCGAGCGTGGGGCCCGACGAGAAGAAGCCCTCGAACAAGCCCGAGCAGGCGAAGGTACCCGCGCGAGACAACGGTGGCGGGACCTCGGGTCGCCCCGCCCCGGAAAGGGCGAGGAACGACGACCCCGCGCCACGGGACAGGCCGTCGGGCGAACCGTCGGAGAAGCCGTCGCCCAAGCCGTCACAGGACCCTCAAAACAAGCCCGACAAACCCAACAAACCCGACAGGCCTGAGGAGGACCCCGCCGGCCAGGGGCAGGACGAGGAGCAGGACCAGGGTGAGGGGACCGGCGAGGGCTCGGGGCAGGACACCGCGCCGGGCGAGGGGCAGCAGGGCGACTCACCCGACCAGGTCGACCCCAACGCCGGGACGGCCCCCGAGGGCAAGGTCGCGAACGCCGGAGTGATCAACGGACCGGGCCAGGACACGGACACCGGAGGCGAGATCAGGAACGGCTGATCGGTGTGCGGCGCTAGGACTCGGCGGCGACGATCCTGAGAGCCTGGGCCAGATCTTCGGGGTAGGTGGTGCTGAAGGAGACCCACTCGCCGGTGGAAGGGTGCTCGAAGGCGAGGGAGACCGCGTGCAGCCACTGCCTGCTCACCCCCAGGCGCGCGGCCAGGGTGGGGTCGGCCCCGTACAGCATGTCGCCGACGCACGGGTGGCGCAGCGCCGACATGTGGACCCTGATCTGGTGGGTGCGGCCCGTCTCCAGCTTGATGTCCAGCAGCGACGCCGCGCGGAACGCCTCGATCGTGTCGTAGTGGGTGACCGAGTCCTTGCCCCCGGCCACCACCGCCCAGCGACCGTCACCGACGGGATGGCGGTCGATCGGCGCGTCCACCGTGCCTCGGTGCGGGTCGGGGTGGCCCTGGACCAGCGCGTGGTAACGCTTGTCGACCGTACGCTCCTTGAAAGCCCTCTTCAGGTGGGAGTAGGCGTGCTCGCTCTTGGCGACGACCATCGCGCCGGTGGTGTTGGCGTCCAGCCGGTGCACGATGCCCTGGCGTTCGGCCGCGCCACTGGTGGCCACCCGGTGGCCGGTGCCCAGCAGACCGCCGATCACGGTGGGACCGGTCCACCCGGTGGTCGGGTGGGCGGCCACGCCGATGGGCTTGTTGACGACGACGATGTCGTCGTCCTCGTACACGATGTGCATTCCGGGCACGGGCTCGGCCACCGGCATCGGCGTGGTGGGCGGCGGCGGGAGGGTGACCTCCAGCCACGCGCCGCCGTGGACCCGGTCGGACTTGATCGCGGTCGCGCCGTCCACCAGCACGTCACCGGCGACGATCAGCTCGGCCGCGCGGGTGCGGGAGAGGCCGAACAGGCGTGACAGGGCGGCGTCGAGACGCTCGCCCTCCAGCCCGTCGGGGACGGGCAGGCTTCGCCGGTCAGCCATCGCTGTTCTCCTTCGTTTCCTTCGTGGTCTTCTCGGCCCCCATGTCGCGCGTGCCGTCGAGCTGGTAACCCCGCCAGGCGAGAACGACCGCCAGGATGCCCCCGCAGACGATCGCCGAGTCGGCGACGTTCCAGACCGGGAAGTGGCCGGGGAAGGTCTCGATGAAGTCGACCACGTGCCCCTGGAAGGGCGAGGGCCTGCCGGGCCCGAAGCCCGAGGGCCAGCGGAAGATACGGTCGGTGAGGTTGCCGAGTGCCCCGCCGAGCAGCAGGCTCAGCGTGATCGCCCAGGGCAGGCTGCGCAGGTTGCGCGCGGTGCGCAGGATCGCCACCACGACGGCGGTCGCGACACAGGTGAAGATGATCGTCATCCCGGTGCCGAGGCTGAAGGCGGCCCCCGAGTTGAAGATCACCCGGAACTGGAGGAGATCCGGGACGACCACGAGCGGTTCCCTGCCCTCCAGGGTCCGAAGCACGAGGGTCTTCGTGGCCAGGTCGAGGGCGTAGATGACGGGGACGATCGTCGCGAGTACGGCGATCCGCCGCCTCGGGAGCGGGGCGGCGGAAACCGCCCCGTCCTCGCTGTCACCGGTCAGCGGCGCTCCTCCCGCTGCTTGCAGGCCACGCACAGCGTCGCCCTCGGAAACGCCTGAAGGCGCTCCTTTCCGATCGGCTGATGGCACGATTCGCACACTCCGTAGGTCCCCGCGTCGATCCGGGCGATCGCTCGCTCGTTCTGCGCGACCAGGTCGCGCGAGTTCAGGGTAAGGGCGATTTCGCGCTCGCGTTCATACGTCCGGGCTCCGGCGTCGGCCTGATCGTCTCCCGCGCCGTCGGTGACGTCGCTCGACGCGATCTCCGTCTCGGCCCTGGCGATCTCCTCGGTGAGCTCTCGGATCTCCGTGGCCAGTTGCTCACGGACCACCTTGAGTTCCTCGGCCGACCAGGTGACGACGGCGCCGTCCTGGGACGGCGCCACCGCGCTGTTGTGTGCGCGCACGGTCGCAGCCATGGCGGCCTCCTTGCTCGATGACCGTTTCCAATGTGGTAAGCGGTGCGGGCAGCTTAGGTCTTCTATAACAGAACGGCAAACGACCCGCCGCATTGTTTACCACTCCCGTAACATCCGGTCGCTTCCCCCTGATTCCGCTCAGCCTGCCTCGATAACGGGAAGCTTCCAGGGGGGCGGGTGCGTTATCGTGTGAGCCTGCAAGGCGTTGATGGGGACAGCAACCTCCGCATCCCCTCGCACGAGCGACCCGGGGACGGTGCGAGCCCGGGGCGAGGCGCGAAGGCACGATCACCCCGGAGCCGCCGGAAGAACGGCCGCGACGTCCCGGAGAAGATCCGCGGCGGCCCAGTAGACCCGGCAGCAGACCGAAGGAAGAGGGCCTCGCACGCGAGGTCAAGGAGGGTGGTACCGCGGGGCCCGACGGCCTCGTCCCTCCACGCCACAGCCGGTTCCAGCGTGGAGGTCCAGCCCATCATGTCCGCCTATTTCCGTTCTCTTCCCGCGCAGGTCGATCTTCCCGCGCTTGAGCACGAGGTGCTCGACCGCTGGCGGGACGGCAAGATCTTCGAGCGCTCGGTCGAGCAGAACGCCGGCGGCCCCAACTGGGTCTTCTACGAGGGTCCGCCCACCGCCAACGGCATGCCCGGCGTCCACCACGTCGAGGCGCGTGTCTTCAAGGACGTCTTCCCCCGCTACAAGTCGATGCGTGGCTACAACGTCCCCCGCAAGGCGGGCTGGGACTGCCACGGACTGCCCGTCGAGGTCGCCGTCGAGAAGTCCCTCGGCCTCTCCGGCAAGAAGGAGATCGAGGCGTACGGCATCGCCGAGTTCAACGACAGGTGCCGCGAGTCCGTGCTGAAGCACGTGGACGCCTTCGAGGAAATGACCGAGCGGATGGGCTACTGGATCGACCTGTCCCAGGCGTACCGCACGATGGACCCCGCCTACGTGGAGTCCGTCTGGTGGTCGCTCAAGGTCATCTTCGACAAGGACCTCCTCACCCGCGACTTCCGCATCACCCCGTACTGCCCCCGCTGCGGCACCGGCCTGTCCGACCACGAGCTGGGCCAGCCGGGCGGCTACGAGACCGTGAACAGCCCGTCGGTCTACGTCCGCATGCCCGCGACCTCGGGGCCGCTCGCCGACCTCGGCGCCTCGCTGCTGATCTGGACCACCACGCCGTGGACCCTGGTCTCCAACACCGCCGTGGCCGTGCACCCGGACGTGACCTACGTCGCGGCCCGTCCCGCCGGATCCGACGAGGTCCTCGTCGTGGCCGAGCCGCTGCTCGCCGCCGCGCTGGGCGAGGGCGCCGAGGTCCTCGCCTCCTTCCAGGGGGCCGACCTGGAGCACACCACCTACACGCGCCCCTTCGAGCTGGTCGACATCCCCGGTGCGCACTACGTGGTGCTCGGCTACTACGTCACCACCGACAACGGCACCGGCCTGGTCCACCAGGCGCCCGCCTTCGGCGCCGACGACATGACGACCTGCAAGCGCTACGGGCTGCCCGTGGTCAACCCGATCGGCCCCGACGGCCGCTTCCTCGACAACGTTCCCCAGGTCGGCGGCACGTTCTTCAAGGACGCCGACGAAGGGCTCACCGCCGACCTGCGGACGCGCGGCCTGCTCTACCGGGGCAGCCACTTCGAGCACAGCTACCCGCACTGCTGGCGCTGCCACACCGCGCTGCTCTACTACGCCCTCCCCGCCTGGTACATCCGCACCACCTCGATCAAGGACCAGCTCCTCGCCGAGAACGAGAAGACCAGCTGGTACCCCGAGACGATCAAGTGGGGCCGGTTCGGCGAGTGGCTGCGCAACAACGTCGACTGGTCGCTGTCGCGCTCACGCTACTGGGGCACCCCGCTGCCCCTGTGGGTCTGCACCACCGACGACTCGCACGTCACCTGCGTCGGCTCGCTGGACGAGCTGGGCCGCCTGTCCGGTCAGGACGTCTCCGCGCTCGACCCGCACCGCCCCTACGTGGACGACGTCACCCTGCCCTGCCCCACCTGCGGCGACGAGGCGCGCCGGGTCCCCGACGTGATCGACGCCTGGTACGACTCGGGCTCGATGCCGTTCGCCCAGTGGGGCGCCCCTTACCAGAACGAGGAGATGCTCGCCAAGGCGTATCCCGCGCAGTTCATCTGCGAGGCCACCGACCAGACCCGCGGCTGGTTCTACTCGCTGATGGCGGTGGGCACGCTCGTCTTCGGCAGGTCCTCGTACGAGAACGTGCTCTGCCTCGGCCTGATCCTCGCCGAGGACGGCCGCAAGATGAGCAAGCACCTGGGCAACGTCCTGCAGCCGATGCCGCTGATGGACCAGCACGGCGCCGACGCGCTGCGCTGGTACATGGCCTGCTCCGGCTCGCCGTGGGCGGCCCGCAGGGTGGGGCACGGCGCCCTTGAGGAGATCGTCCGCAAGGTCCTGCTCACCTACTGGAACACCACGTCGTTCTTCACCCTGTACGCGAACGCGGAGTCCTGGTCGCCGTCCCAGCTGTCGGCGGCGCCCGCGTACCACGAGCGCCCGCTGATCGACCGCTGGGCCCTCGCCGAGCTGCACAGGACCGTGGACGAGGTCACCGCGTCGATGGACGTCTTCGACACCGCCCGCGTCGGGCGGCGCCTCGCCGAGTTCCTCGACGACCTGTCCAACTGGTACGTACGGCGTTCCCGGCGCCGCTTCTGGGGCGGTGACCCCGCGGCGTTCGCCACGCTGTACGAGTGCCTGGAGACGGTCACCCGGCTGATGGCGCCGGTGGTGCCGTTCACCACCGACTACGTGTGGGACGTGCTCCGCGACGCCGACGCCCCCTCCTCGGTCCACCTCGCCTCCTGGCCCGAGGTCAACGGCGAACTGCTGGACCCGGAGCTGTCCGAGCGGATGGCGCTGGTCCGCCGCCTGGTGGAGCTGGGCCGCTCGGCCCGCGCCTCCAGCGGGGTCAAGACCCGCCAGCCGCTCGGCCGGGCCCTGGTCGGAGCCCCCGGCTGGGCCGCGCTCCCCCCGGAACTGCGCGAGCTGATCACCGACGAGCTCAACGTGAATGACCTGGAGGACCTGTCCGGGATCGGAGCGGACCTGGTGTCCTTCACGGTCAAGCCCAACTTCAGGGCGCTGGGCAAGCGGTTCGGCTCGCGGACCAAGCTGGTCGCCTCGGCCGTCACCGCCGCCGATCCCGCCGAGCTCGCCCGCGCGCTCCGTACCGGCTCACCGGTCCCGGTGGAGGCGGGAGAGCTGGGCACCGTGGAGCTCGGCGCCGACGACGTGATCGTCACCGAGCAGCCGAGGTCCGGCTGGGCGGTGGAGGCCGGGGCCGGTGAGACGGTCGCCCTCGACCTGACCATCACCGACGAGCTGCGCCGCGCGGGCCTGATCCGCGACGTCATCCGCCTGCTCCAGGACACCCGCAAGTCCACCGGCCTGTCGATCGCCGACCGGATCGACGTGTGGTGGTCCACCGGCGACGCCGACCTGGCCGAGGCCCTGCGAACCCAGGGACAGACGGTGGCCGACGAGGTCCTCGCCGTCTCCCTCACCGAGGGCGGCGCCGACGACCTCCCCGTCCACGGCGACGCGGAGCTGGGCCTGACCTTCCAGCTCCGCCGCACGACGACGACGGTCTGACCGGTCCGGCCGGTCCGATCGGCTCAACCGGTCGGACCGGCCCGGGAAGGTCGGCGAGACCGGACGCGGCCGGGGTTTTCTGGATGTCCTCCAGGAAACCCCGGCCGTCATGGTTCACAGCGATACGGATGTGCGGAGGGGCCGGTAAGGGCCGGGTGTCCGGCCTGCCCGGTCAGCTCACGTCCGGCGGTCGATCCGGCAGATCGGGCAGTTGCTCAGACCGGCCCGCTCGGCCTCGGCTCGGGTCGTGGTCTCGACGCCGCTGCCGCCCACGCTGGCCCCCTTGACGAGAGGGCAGTCGGAATCGTGGAAACGGCGGGTACCGGCGATGACCGTGACCGTCTCGCCGTCCGTCTCCCGCTCCTCGGTCGCGGGGCGCGGCCGGTCCTTGATGGCGGGAATACCGCCGGGAGAGGTGTCGTCGTCTCGATCATCGGGGGCGTCGCCGTCGTCGCGGCCGTCGCGGGAGGAGGTCCCCGTGCCGGCTTCGGACCTCACATCGGCCGAGGCGTTCTCGGGTGCCGGGTCGGGTTCGGCTGAGGTGGAGTCGGCCGCTACCTGCCGCCCGGCGCGCCCGGGTGCGGTCTCGGCCGGCTCCACCGGCTCGGGGGTGCCGACCGTGGCGGAGTCTTCTCGCCCGGAGGAACCCGAGGGCTCCGGAGAGGTCTCCCGACCGGCGGTCGTGGTTTCCGCCTCCGCGGAGGAGGCGTTCTCGCCGGAGACGGCCTCGGCGCGGGCCTCCCCGCCGCCGGACCCGCCCTTCGCGGAGTCGGCGGACGTGGCCTCGGCCGGTCGGCTCCTGGTCTGCTCGTCCTTCGCGGGCTTGGTCCAAGCGGGCCTGGTGGGCTCGACCTCGGCCTGCTCGGGCCCGGCTGACCCGGACTTCGCGGACGCGCCCCCGCCGGCGTCCGGCTCATCGGGGTCGGACGCCCCGGCCCGGCTCGCCGAGGCGTCCGTGGCCGACGTACCGGAGGAGGCGGCGGGCTCGGGTCCGGCCTTCGCGGAGTCAGGCTCCGGCTTCGGCGAACCAGGCTTGGCCGAGGCGCCCACGGAGCCGGCGGAGGCCTCCCGGCTCTCCCCTGCCGCCTGCGCGGCCACATCACGGCTGAACCAGCTGGTGGCCTCGGACGCGGCGTGCGGGATCTCGGGGATCTTCGGCAACTGGATCGCCGGTCGGGTGGGCTGCTCCGCCGGGCGGGCCGGAGGGCTCGCGGGCTTCTGAGGCTGGGGCCGGGGCTCGGAGGCCCGAGGCTGGGGCTCGGAGGACCGCACGTAGGGCCGGGCGACCGGGACGACGGGGTCCTGCTGTGAGGGCTCGGCTTCCGGACGCCTGGTCTCCTGGCGGGACGCGGTGCTCTCGCGACCGCCTGCGGAGCTCTCCGGCCTGGCGGGCGCGGCGTCGCGGCTCGCGACCGGAAACGCCGGAGACACCGGAGATTCAGCCCTGGTCTGCGAAGCCTCGAAACGGTCCTGCGATGCCGCTGTCTCGGGCCGCTGCGATTCGGACCCCTGAGTCTCGGACCCCTGCTGTTCGCCGGGCCGCTGGGACTCGGGCCGCTGAGGTTCGGGCCGCGCTCCGGGAGTCTGCTGCCCGCCGGACGAGACCCCACCGGACGGAGCGGTGGGCTGCACGGGCCGGTACGGGGAGGTGAAGCGGGCGGTGGCCTCATGAACACCTGGCTCGCGAGCACCGGCGACGGGGCCGGACTCCCGAGAGGCGGTCAGAGGCTCGTCGGGCTTCCGCGCCTCGGGCGAGGTCTCCCGCGGCTGGGGCCCGGAGGCGGAGTCTGCGGGCAGGCACGTGGTGCAGGGCGTGAAGCCCTCCTCCAGCGCCTCCTCGTGGGTGAGCTCCTCATGATCCCTGCCGGCCAGCTGGCGGCACCCCGCGACGTGATAGCGCTTACGGCCGGGGATGACCAGCACGATGGCCTCGGGGGCCAGGGCGCCCCGCCTCGCCGCGGCGGTGGCGGGTCCGGCCACCGGGCCGCGTCGCGGCTGGGCCGGGGCCACGGGCGCCTGCTGCATCCCGTGCCGCACCATCATCTGCTGTGGCGCCGAAGGGTGGTTCGGCACCCCGTGCGGCGCGGGCAGCGGCCCGGCCGGCATCGGTCCCTTCTGGGGAAGGGGCTGAGATGCCCCGGCGTCCCCGCCGGGGAACAACTCGTGGCGGCGCAGCAACGCCCCGATCACCAGGAAGACCGCCGACAGCACGCTGACCGCGATCGACCACATGACCAGAAATGGCTTGGCCAGCACGAACCCCGCGATGAGCAGGACGATGGCCGTGAGTACCAAACCGGCGCTGATAAGGATCACAGAGAGACTCCCGGGTGCGGGTCAAGGGGATGACCCGACACCTTAGCGGCGGTCGTTGTGAGGACCGTCAACGCCCTGGAAGGCACCGGAGTGCTGCGAGGGGTCGCCGCCGAACGGGTTGGGTGCGCTCTGGAGGGTCGGCTGACCGCCCTGAGCCACCGCGTGGGACATCGCCGGAGGCCCGCTCACGATCGGGAACCCGCCGCTGCCCTCGGCAGCCACGTTAAGCTCTGCGAGCTGGTTCTCCAGGTACAGCTTCAGGCGACTGCGATACTCGCGCTCGAAGCTGCGGAGCTCCTCGACCTTGCGCTCAAGCTCGTCGCGGGTCTGCACCAGGGAGCCCATGGCCTGGCGGTGCCGCTCCTGCGCGTCACGTTCCAGCGTCTCGGCTCGGGCACGCGCGTCACCGATGACCTGCTCGGCCTGGCGACGTGCCTTGCCGAGGATGTCGTCGGCCTCGCGGCGCGCCCGGGTCACCGTCTCGTCCGCCTCACGGCGGGCGTCGGCGATGGCCTGGTCGGCGGTCTGCTGGGCGAGGGCGAGAACGCGGGCCGCGGTGTCCATGTTGTCCTCGGCCGGAGGCATTCCCATCGCGACGGGAACAGGCTGCTGATGCTGCACCGGCTCGGGAGCGCGCATGGGCTCCGGCTGCTGCATCATCATCTCGGGCTTGGGCTCGGCGATGGGGGCCGGCGCCATGGCCATGCCCATACCGCCGGGGACCTTGCCCCGCAGGCACTCCGCCAGCTTGGCGCGGAGCTCCTCGTTCTCCTGAATGAGACGGTCCAACTCGGACTCGACCTCATCGAGGAAGGCGTCTACCTCTTCCTCGTCGTAACCCGGCCGAAGGCGGGTCGTACTGAATTGCTTGTTCCGCACATCGGCGGGTGTCAGCGGCATTTCGGTCTCCTTGGCGCGCTTGGAGTCTGTCCGGGGGGACGGTACCCGATCAACGAAGCGCGGACACGAGTTGGATCAAGACCAAGACCACAATGAACAGCACTGTGAAGCTTAGGTCAAAGGCCACCGTACCCAACCGGAGTGGTGGAATGAAACGGCGGAGGAACTTGAGAGGTGGGTCGGTCACCGTGTATACGGCTTCCGCCAGCACCAGGACGATGCCGGTGGGGCGCCACTGGCGCGCGAACGCCTGCACCGTCTCCAAGATCATTCTGCCGATCAGCAGGACGAGGTAGATGGACAGGACGAAGACCAAGATCCCGCTAACGATCCCCACGGTCCGTGCCCGCCTCCACTTCGCTCTGCCGTCCTCTGGCCCGTCGGGACCTGTTAGGCCGGTCACTGTTCATGATGGAACTCTAGCTCTGGTTGAAGAATCCGCGTTCCGCGATTCGAGCCTTGTCCTCGGCGGTCACCTCGACATTGGCTGGGGACAACAGGAACACCTTGTTCGTAACACGTTCGATGCTGCCGTGTAGGCCAAAGACGAGACCTGCCGCGAAATCAACGAGCCGCTTGGCGTCACTGTCAACCATCTCGGTCAGATTCATGATGACCGGGGTGCCGTCACGGAAGTGCTCGCCGATGGTCCGCGCCTCGTTGTACGTGCGGGGATGCAGGGTGGTGATGCGCGCCAGATCGGTCGTACGGCGCTCCAGAAGGGCCGTCGCGGGCCTCGGGGCGGGGACGCCGGAGTCGGTGTCGTCCTGGAGGTCGTGGACCGTGCCAGACCGCTCGTCGCCCTCGCGGCGCGCGTCGTCGAACTCCTCGTACTCGTCGTCGGGGTAGCTGTCGTATCTCTCGTAGCGGTCGTCCTCAACAAGACCGAGGTAGACCGCCATCTTGCGCATCGCGCCGGCCATCGCTACTTCTTCCTCCGTCTTACTTCAGATGTGCCCCAGGGGGACAGCCCGACCGCCCTGAGCTCACCACCGTTCGACCGCTGTCCGGACACGTGGACGCCAAGGTCCACTTGAAGGGACATTACCTGACGAAGGGCTTCCTGCGACCGAGCAACGCCGTACCAACACGCAGGTGTGTCGCGCCGTTGGCGATAGCCTGGGATATGTCCCCACTCATCCCCGCCGAGACGACATCGGCGCCGGGGTGAGCCCGCTGGACGGACCTCGCGATCTCCCTCAGCCTCGCGAACGCCCTGCCCGGCTCCTCGCCCAGTGGCGCGACCGCCATCACCCCGCCCAGCTCAAGCCCCTCGGCTCCGGCGACGGCGTCGGCCAGGGCCTCCACCTCCTCGGGCCGCGCACCGCCCCGCGCGGGGTCGCCGTCGAGCGCGACCTGCACCAGGCAGGTGACCGGGCGTCCCGCCGCGAGCGCCTCCCGGCTGAGCGCGGCCACCAGGCGCGGACGGTCGACCGAGTGGACGACGTCCGCGTACCCGACCACCGAGCGGACCTTGTTGGTCTGCAACTGGCCGACGAAGTGCCAGCGGAGATCGAGGCCGGCGCATTCGCGCGCCTTGGCGGACGCCTCCTGGTCGCGGTTCTCCCCCACGTCGGTGATCCCGAGCTCGGCCAGGATCCGCACGTCGGAGGCGGGATAGGTCTTGCTCACCGCGATGAGCGTCAGCTCCTCGCGGTGACGGCCGGCGGCCCGGCAGGCTTGGGCGATCTCCGCCTCCACCCGGGCCAGCCCGGCCGCGATCTCATCACGTCGTGTTGTTTCCGTCACATCTCCGCCGCTCGGACGTCGGCAAACCGGCGGAGCCCATTCTTCCCGGCACGGCCGGGCAGGTCGTCGCCACCCCCACAGTGAGAGATCTCACTTCAGGAAGTCGGGGACGTCCAGCTCCTCTTCCTGCTCCTCGAAGATCACCGGTCGGCGCCGGGCCGGGTCGGTGGCCCTGGCGGAGATCGGCGTCGGCTGCGAGGGTTCGGGAGCCGGGCGGGGGATCGACAACGGCGGGGAGTGCGACTCCTCCGCGCGGTGCGGCTCGGCGTGCTCCGCCGAGGGCTGCGCCTGCTGGACCGGGTAGATCTGCTGCTGGGGCGTGGGCTCCGCCGGCGCCGGCTGCGGGGTGGCGACCGGCCGCACCGGAGGGGGCGGCGCGTGCTCCACCCTCGGCTCGGGGCGGGGCTCGGCCTTGACCGTGGGCGCCAGCGGGCGGACCGGCGCCGTCGCGGCGGGCGGGGCGGGGCGGGAGACGGCCTGCGGGCGCGCGGCCGGCTGCGCGGCCTGCTTGGGCTCGGGAGCGGGCTCGTCGAAACCGGCCGCGATCACCGTGACGCGCACCTCGTCGCCGAGGGCGTCGTCGATGACCGTACCGAAGATGATGTTGGCATCCGGCGCGGCGGCGGTGGAGACGAGCTGGGCCGCCTCGTTGATCTCGAAAAGACCGAGGTCGGAGCCTCCGGCGATCGAGAGCAGCACGCCGTGCGCGCCGTCGATGCTGGCCTCCAGCAGCGGACTGGAGACGGCCATCTCGGCCGCCGCGACCGAGCGGTCGTCGCCGCGGGCGTGGCCGATGCCCATCAGGGCCGAACCGGCTCCGGACATGACCGACTTCACGTCGGCGAAGTCGAGGTTGATCAGGCCGGGCGTGGTGATCAGGTCGGTGATGCCCTGGACACCGGAGAGCAGCACCTGGTCGGCCGCCTTGAAGGCGTCGAGCACGCTCACCTGCCGGTCGGAGATCGACAGCAACCTGTCGTTCGGGATCACGATGAGGGTGTCGACCTCCTCGCGGAGGGTCTCGATGCCGGCGTCGGCCTGCATCGCCCTGCGCCGTCCCTCGAAGCTGAACGGCCGGGTCACGACACCGATGGTGAGCGCGCCCAGCGTACGGGCGATGTTGGCCACCACCGGGGCGCCGCCGGTGCCCGTGCCACCGCCCTCGCCCGCCGTGACGAAAACCATGTCGGCCCCCTTGAGGACCTCCTCGATCTCCTCGCGGTGGTCCTCGGCCGCCTTGCGCCCGACTTCGGGGTTGGCCCCCGCGCCGAGGCCGCGGGTGAGCTCGCGCCCGACGTCGAGTTTGACGTCGGCGTCACTCATCAGCAGCGCCTGGGCGTCGGTATTGATGGCGATGAACTCGACGCCCTTGAGTCCCTCCTCGATCATCCGGTTGACGGCGTTGACTCCGCCTCCGCCGATTCCTACAACCTTGATGACCGCGAGGTAGTTCTGCGGTGCTGCCACGACGAGGGGCCTTTCCGCTCGTTGACTTGCAATTTCATGCGGCACGGGGCCCGTGCCGTCGTTTCCAAAACCCTCACCCTCAAGTTGAGATTTAGCTTTATGTCAACCTGAGGAGTGATACGGACAGTAGGAGTTACGCTCCTGGCGGGTCAACTAACCGCGCCGCAAGCGTGTCCAGCGTGTCGCGGGCCGTCCTTTTCCGGGAACGCCCGCCATCCGATGAGATCACTTAACCGTCACCACGTCAGGCGAACTGACGTCATAGGTGTCAGCGGGACGCTTGAGCAGCGTAACAAGGATCCGCGCCTTGTCTGCGGGGCGGTCACCGCCACCCCACACGATCGCGCGGCCGTCCTTGAGACGCAGCGATACCGTCTCCGCCGACGGCGCGAGAACCTCCGCGACCCGGCGGGCGAGATTCTGCGGCAGCGCGGTGATGACCTTGAGCGCCGCCGCGGTCGCGGGATCCGCCGGGCCCGGCCGAGACACCCTCAGCACGGGCAGTGCCGGGGGCGCGACGTTCCTGAGCTCGGTGACGATCCCGTGGCGGTCCATCAGCGCGGACCTGTCACCGACCGGCACCACCGCCACCGGCTCGCGCTCCACGACCTCGACGCGCAGGGTGCCCGGCCAGCCACGACTCACCGTCACCGACTCCACCTGCGGGATCCTGCCGATCCTGCCCTCGACCTCGGCCACGTCGACGGTGGCGAGTGGCATGTCCTCGGCCACCTGCGCCGCCTGGCGGATCTGCTCGGCGGACAGGCCCGCGTTGCCCACCACCTGGATCTCCCTCACCCCGAGCACCGGGGAGAAGAACACCAGCCAGGCGGCGATGCCCACCACCCCCACGGTGAGCAGGGCCAGGAAGGCCGACCTCCACACCCCGTTCATCGCCACTCCCCCTCCGGCGACCCGCGCCCGCTGGCGTGGGTCACCGCGCGGCCAGCTCCGCCACGATCCTGGGACCGAGCTCGGTGACGTCGCCCGCTCCCATGGTCAGGACGATGTCACCGGGCCTGGCCCGCTCCGCCACCAGGGCGGGCACGCTGTCGCGGCGGGGGGCGTAGGCCACCCGCTCGGCGGGCAGCGGCACCTTCCCCGCCACCAGCGCCCCCGACACGCCCGGCTCGGGGTCCTCGCGGGCCCCGTAGACGTCCAGGACGATGGCCTCGTCGGCCAGCCCGAGCGCGGTACCGAAATCGTCGGCGAAGAATCTCGTCCGCGAGTACAGGTGCGGCTGGAAGACCGCGATGACCCTGCCGTCGCCGGAGAAGGACGCCACCACGTCCCGCGCCGCGCGCAGGTCGGCGGCGAGCTCGGTCGGGTGGTGGGCGTAGCTGTCGAAGACCGCCACCCCGCCCGCCTCCCCCTTGGCCTCGAAACGGCGCTTGGCGCCGGTGAAGGCCGCCAGGCCGTCACGGATCTCGTCGAAGGAGACGCCCAGCTCCCTCGCCACCGCGATCGCGGAGGCGGCGTTGAGCGCGTTGTGGCGGCCCGGCACCGCGAGCCTGACCTCCCCGTGCCCCACGATCGTGAAGGTGATGCCCAGCCCTTCGGGGACGATCCCGTCCACCCGCAGGTCGGCGTCCTCGCTCTCGCCGTAGGTGATCACCTTCAGGCCGCGGGCGCGGGCGATCGGGATGAGCGCGGCGGAACCGGGATCGTCGGCGCACACGACCATGGTGGCGGTGACGCGCTCGACGAACCGGGCGAAGCTGTCGTGGACCGCGCGCGGGTCTCCGTAGTTGTCCAGGTGGTCGGGCTCGACGTTGGTCACCACGGCGATGTCGGGGGCGAGCATCAGGAAGGAGCCGTCGCTCTCGTCGGCCTCGGCGACGAACGTACCGCCCGAACCCTCGTCGGCGCCCAGGCCCGTCGTCACCAGCTGCCCGCCCACGCAGTACGAGGGGTCGGCGCCGCACTTCTGCAGCGCCACGGTGAGCATCGAGGTCGTGGTGGTCTTGCCGTGGGTGCCGGCCAGCGCGACACCGGTCTTGCCCGCCATCACGGAGGCGAGCGCCGCGGCCCTGGGGATGACCCGCAGGCCCTGGCGGAGCGCCTCGCCCAGCTCGGGGTTGGAGTCGCGGATCGCGGTGGAGACCACGACGGTGTCGACGTTCTTGATGTGGGAGGCGGCGTGGCCGATGTGGACCCTCGCCCCCAGATCGCGCAGCTCCGTCACCAGGTCCGAGCCCCGCGCGTCACTGCCGGAGACCGGCACTCCCCGCTTGAGCAGGATGCGCGCGATCCCGGACATCCCGGAACCGCCGATCCCGATGAAGTGGACCCGTCCCAGATCGCCGGCCGCGACCGGATCCACCAGCTTGACCAGGCTCATCGGCCGCTCACCCCTCCTCGTTCGCCGCGCGGGCGCGTCCGCGCCCCTCCGGCCGTCGTTCGTCTCCGGCGGTCCCGCGCCCGCCGCCCCGGCTCCCCTGCGCGCCCATTCAGCCTCTCCCCTGCGCCGCGATCCCCAGCACCTTGCGTGCCAGCGTCACGTCGGCGTCCTTCCTGCCCATCCTGGCGGCCGCCTCGGACATGGTGACCACGCGCTCGGGGTCGGACAGGATGGGCAGCACGCTGTGGACGATCCACTCCGCCGACAGCTCGGCGTCGTCGATCATCACACCGCCGCCGCCCCGCACGATCGGGGTGGCGTTGAGCCGCTGCTCGCCGTTGCCGTGCGGCAGCGGGATGTACGCGGCCGGCAGGCCCACGGCCGTCAGTTCGGCGCAGGTCATCGCGCCGCTGCGGCACAGGGCGAAGTCGGCCGCCGCGTAGGCGAGGTCCATCCGGTCGACGTACTGCAGCACGACGTACTGGGGGTCGCCCGGCGGCGGCTCCTCCTCCAGCGTGTTCTTCGGGCCGATGACGTGCAGCACCTGCACCCCGGCCCTGCGCAGCGCCGGGGCGGCCGCCAGGGCCGCCCGGTTGAGCGAGCGTGCCCCCTGGGAACCCCCGGTGACCAGCAGCGTGGGCAGGTCGGCCTCCAGGCCGAACCAGGACCGGGCCTTGTCGCCCATGGACAGCCGGTCCAGGTTGACGATCTCGCGGCGGAGCGGGATCCCGATGTGCTCGGCGCGGCCCAGAGGGGTGTCCGGATGGCCGGTGAACACGTGCTCGGTGAGGCGCGCGCCCAGCCGGTTGGCCAGGCCGGGGCGCGGGTTGGCCTCGTGGACCACGATCGGCACGTTGCGCCGCCGCGCCGCCAGGTAGGCGGGGGTCGCCACGTAACCGCCGAAGCCGACCAGGACGTCGGCCTGGACGCGGTCCATGATGCCGGCGGCCGCGTTGACGGCGCCCGCCAGGCGGCCCGGCACGCTCAGCAGCTGGGGCGTCAGGGACCGGGGCAGCGGCACCGCGGGCACCAGTTGCAGCTCGTATCCCCGGGCGGGCACCAGCCTGGTCTCCAGGCCGCGCTCGGTGCCGAGGCAGGTGATCCCGATGTTCGGGTCGAGCCGGCGCAACGCGTCGGCCAGGGCGAGCGCCGGTTCGATATGACCGGCCGTCCCGCCGCCGGCGAGGACCACCCTCATTTCGGTCCTTTCGCTTATCGTCTTCCGCGGCCCGGCCGTCGTTTCCTGGCCGGACCACCCAGGCCAAGCCAGCTTAGGCCCCGCGCCACCGGTCCGGGGCCATGGGCCGCCAGCGCCTCGCGGGCGCCGGGTTCCTGCTTGGCGAACGACAGGAGCATGCCCAGGGCGGCGAGGGTGGGCAGCAGGGCCGATCCACCGTAGGAGACCAGCGGCAACGGGATGCCGGTGATGGGCAGCACGCCGATGACCGCGCCGATGTTGACGAGCGCCTGACCCACGATCCAGGCGACCGCGGCGGAGGAGGCGAGCCTGACGAACGGGTCCTTGACCCGGGTGGCGACCCGCAGCCCCGCGTAGCCCAGCAGCCCGAACAGGGCCACCGCGACGAGCGTGCCCATCAGGCCGAGCTCCTCGCCGAGGATGGAGAAGATGAAGTCGCTCTCGGCGTGCGGGATCCAGCTCCACTTCTGCCTGCTGGACCCCAGCCCCAGCCCGAACCAGCCGCCGCTGCCGATCGCGATCTGTCCCTGTACGGCCTGGAAGCCCGCCCCCTGGGCGTTGCCCCACGGGTCGAGCCACCCGGCGATCCGCGCCGAGCGGTATCCCTCGGTGCTGATCATGACGATGGTCGCGAGCGCCGTCACCCCGAGGATCCCGCCGAACAGCTTCAGCGGCGCCCCCACCACCCACAGCAGCGACAGGAAGATGAGCATCAGCACCAGCGTGGTGCCGAGGTCACTGCCCAGCATGACCAGGACGGCCAGGATGGCGGTGCCCGGCATCAGCGGGATGAACAGGCTGCGCCACTCGATCATGCCGTTGCGCGCCTTGCGGGCCAGCAGGTCGGCCCCCCAGAGCATCAGCCCGAGCTTGGCGGGCTCGGACGGCTGCAGGTAGACGGGGCCGAGGTCGATCCAGCGCTGGGCGCCGAGCTGGGAGGTGCCGACGAACAGCACCAGCACCAGCCCGAGGATCGCCAGCGCCATCAGCGGGTATCCGGCGAGCCTGAAGAACCTCGGCGGCAGCTGCGCGCAGATCCACATCAGCGGGAGGCCGAGCCCGACCGAGATCGACTGCTTGAAGAACCAGTAGAAGGGATCGCCCGTCTTCTGCAGCGCCTCGATGCTGGAGGCCGAGAGCACCATCATCAGGCCGAGGACGAGCAGCAGGCCGCTGCACCCCAGGATCAGGTAGTACGAGGTCAGCGGCCGGTTGAGCAACTCACGGAAGGCGGTCAGGTGCTCGCGGAACCCCTCGGGGCGCCCTGGGGCGCCCTGGCGGGCGGGCGCGCCCTCCTGGGTGGTCGCGCTCACGCCGCTCCCCCGTCGTGCCCCTCGGCGAGACGGTGCACGGCCCGGGCGAACGCCTCCCCTCGGGCGGGGTAACCGGCGAACATGTCCAGAGACGCGCCGGCCGGGGCCAGCAGCACGGTGTCTCCGGGGGCGGCGAGCCTGGCGGCTTCGGTGACGACACGGTCCATGACCCCAGTGTCTTGCCCCGCCACCTCCACCACGGGAACATTCCCGGCGTGTCGCGCCAGAGCCTCGCGAATTCGCTCGCGGTCGGCGCCCAGGAGCACCGCGCCGCGCAGCCTGGGCGCGGCCCGGCGTACCAGCTCGCCGACGTCGGCGCCCTTCAGCTGCCCTCCGGCGACCCAGACGATCGACGGGTAGGCGGCCAGCGAGGCGGCGGCGGCGTGTGGGTTGGTGGCCTTGGAGTCGTCCACGTAGTCGACCTCGGCGACCCTGGCCACGTGCGCGATCCTGTGGGGGTCGGGAACGAAGGCGAGCAGTCCCTCGCGGACGGCGGCGGCGGGCACCCCGTAGGCCCTGGCGAGGGCCGCGGCGGCGAGCGCGTTCGCCACGTTGTGCGGCGCGAACGGGCGGATGTCGGCGAACGAGGCGAGCTCCTCGGCGCTGCTCGCCGGGTCGGCCACGAACGCCCGGTCCACCAGCAGGTCCTCGACCACGCCGAGCTGGCCGGGCCGGGGCACCTTGAGGGTGAAGCCCACGCTCCGCGCCGTGGCGCCGTGCCCGGCCTCGCTCTCGTACGGCGCGGCGAGACGGGCCGCCCACTCGTCGTCGGCGTTGTACACGACCGTCCCGGCCCTGGCGAAGATCTCCCCCTTGACGCGGGCGTACTCCTCCATGGAGCCGTGCCAGTCGAGGTGGTCGGGCGCCACGTTGAGCACCGCGGCCGCGTACGGGGCGATGCTGGGCGAGCGGTGCAGCTGGAAGCTGGACAGTTCCACCGCCAGCACGTCGCCGGGACCGGCGACGGCCTCCACCACCGGGGTGCCGACGTTGCCGACGGCGAGCGCCCGGTGGCCCGCGGCGAGGAGCATCGCGGTGAGCATGCGCACCGCGGTGGTCTTGCCGTTGGTGCCGGTCAGCGCCAGCCAGGGGGCGGCGCCCTCGCCTCGGAGCCGCCAGGCCAGCTCGACCTCGCCGATCACCTCGATACCGGCCGCCGCGGCGGCGGCGAGCAGCGGGTGGTGCGGCGGCCAGCCGGTGGTGACGATGAGGGAGGTGCCCTCGGGAGGCTCGGCGGGTTCGCCGAAGCGCACCTCGACGCCGAGCGCGGTCAGCTCCCCCGCGACCGCCCTGGCCCGCTCGCCGTCCCTGCCCTCCAGGACGACCACCTTCTCGCCGCGACCGGCCATCGCGCGGGCCACGGCGGTGCCGGAGACCCCCAGCCCCGCGACGCAGATCACACGTCCTCCCCGGCCACGTTCGTCCGTACGCTCACAGCCTGGGCATCCATTCCACGTAGAAGATCCCCAGCCCGGCGGCGGAGCACAGGGCGGCGATCAGCCAGAAGCGGACCACGATGGTCGTCTCGGCCCAGCCCTTCAACTCGAAGTGGTGCTGGAGCGGCGCCATCCTGAAGACCCGTTTTCCGGTCATCTTGAAGAAGCCGACCTGGATGATCACCGACATGGTGATGAGCACGCACATCCCGGCGAGGATGATCAGCAGCAGCTGGGTCCTGGTGGTGATGGCCAGACCGGCGATCACGCCGCCCAGGGCGAGCGAACCGGTGTCGCCCATGAAGATCTTCGCGGGCGGCGCGTTCCACCACAGGAACCCGACCAGCGCGCCGAGCACAGCGGCGGCGACCACCGCCAGGTCCAGCGGGTCGCGGACCCAGTAGCAGTTGGGTCCGAGCTGGCTGGTGCAGCTGTTGCGCAGCTGCCAGTTGCCGATCAGCACGTACGAGGCGAGCACCACGCCGGTGGCGCCGCTGGCGAGGCCGTCGAGACCGTCGGTGAGGTTCACTGCGTTGGAGAAGCCGACGATCATGATCAGCACCCAGATGGTGAAGCCGATGAGGCCGATGGAGGGGCCGAAGTCCCTCAGGAACGACAGGCGCGTCTCGGCCGGGGTGATCTGGTAGGAGTTGGGGAAACGGGTCACCAGGACCGCGAAGACCGCGCCCACGATGAGCTGGCCCAGCGCCTTGGCGCCGCTTCGCAGACCGAGGCTGCGCTGCTTGTAGATCTTGATGAAGTCGTCGAGGAAGCCGACCGCGCCCAGTCCCGTCATCAGGAACAGCACGAGGACGGCGGAGACCGTGGGGGGTGTGAAGCTGTACAGGTGGGCGCAGGCGAAGCCGACCAGCGCGGCGATCACGATCACGGTGCCGCCCATGGTGGGGGTGCCGCGCTTGTCGTGGTGGCCGGAGGGTCCCTCCTCCCGGATGCTCTGCCCGTAGCCGCGCCGGGAGAACAGGCGGATCGCCAGCGGCGTGCCCAGCATGGACAGCAGCAGGCTGACCGCCGCCGCGACGAGGATCTCCCTCATCGGCGGTCACCCCCGAGCAGCGCCGTGGCCACGCGTTCGAGGCCCGCGGCGCGCGGTCCCTTGATCAGTACGACGTCGCCCGGGGCGAGCAGTGCCGACAGCTCCGCGCCCGCCTGGGCCGCGTCGGCGGCGTGCGAGATCCGGATGGCGCCGGCGGCGGCATCGGGCTCGGCGGTCTCGCCGAACGCGGAGAGAGGCGAGAGCGCGCCGTCGCCCGGTGGTCCTCCCGCCCCGTGCGGCGCCGCTCCCGCGTGCGCGACGACGCCGCTCTCCCGCGCGGCCCGTACGGCGGCCTCCGCCCCTGCCAGGACCGGATCCGCGTCGGGGCCGACGACGAACAGGCCCGCCAGGCCCGCGCCCCCGGCCAGGCGTCCCAGCCCCTCGTTGAGCGCGGCGCTCTCGTCACCGAGTTCGCGCAGGGCGGCGATGACCGCGAAGCGGCGGCGGCCGCCCGCGAGCACGTCCAGGGTGCCGAAGGCGGCCCGCATGGAGTCGGGGTTGGCGTTGTAGGCGTCGTTGATCACGGTGACGCCGTCCGCGCGGTCGGTGACCTCCATCCGCCAGCGGCTGCGGGGCTCGGCCTCGGACAGCTCCTCGGCGATGGTGGCGACCGGCAGGCCCAGCTCGTAGGCGGCCGCCGCGGCGGCGAGCGCGTTCTCCACCGCGTGCTCGCCGTACAGGCGCAGGCCGACGGGGGCGGCACCCGAGGGGGTGCGCAGCGTGAAGGAGGCGCGGCCGCGCTCGTCGACGGTCACGTTCTCGGCCCGTACGGTCGCGTCCTCGCCCCGGCCGTACCAGGTGACGCGGGCACCGGTGCGCCCGGCCATCGCGGCCACCAGCGGGTCGTCGGCGTTGAGCACGGCCACCCCGTCGGCGGGCAGCGCCTCGACCAGCTCGCCCTTCGCCCTCGCGATCTCCTCCTTGCCGCCGAAGACGCCCAGGTGGGCGGTGCCGACGTTGAGGACCACGCCGATCCTCGGCGGGGCGACGCGGGTCAGGTGGGCGATGTGCCCCGCGTTCCTCGCGCCGAGTTCCAGCACCAGGTAGCGGGTGTCCTCGCTGGACTTCAGCACGGTCAGCGGGTGGCCGATCTCGTTGTTGAACGAGCCGGCCGTGGCGACCGTCGGGCCGATCCTCGCGGTGAGCCTGGCGAGCAGGTCCTTGGTGGTGGTCTTGCCCGCGGAGCCGGTGATGCCGATGACCGTGGTCGCCGGCAGTGCCGCGCAGACGGCGGTGGCCAGGCCCGTCATGGCGGCCACGGTGTCACCGACGATGACGGCGGGGGCGTCGACCGGCCGGGCGGCGAGCACGGCGACCGCCCCGGCCGCGACGGCCTGGGCCGCGAAGTCGTGCCCGTCGACCCGTTCGCCCTTGATCGCGACGAACAGCGACCCCGGTTCGACGGCGCGGGAGTCGGTGACGACCGGGCCGCGCACCACCGCGCGTGGGTCGGCCATGCCCGCGAGGGCCCCCGAGGTGATCTCGGCGATCCTGGCCAGCGGCAACGGGATCATGATGCGTCTTCCCTACTCTCCATACGTGCTTCGGCGCCCGGTGCGGTTCCTGCGCCTGACGATCGCGTCGGCCACGACCTGCCTGTCGTCGAAAGGAAGCACCTGGTCGCCGACGTACTGGCCCTGCTCGTGGCCCTTGCCGGCCACGACGACGACGTCACCGAGACCCGCCCGGCCGATGGCCAGGTCGATGGCCGCGGCGCGGTCCGGCTCAATGATCACATGCGCGCGCCCGTCCTGGGGCACACCGAGAACTCCGTCCATCATCTCCGCGAGGATCCGCAGGGGATCCTCGGAGCGGGGGTTGTCGCTGGTGAGAATAGCCACATCTGCCAACCTTGCGGCGGCTTCTCCCATCATTGGGCGTTTACTGCGGTCACGGTCACCCCCGCAGCCGAGCACGACGATGAGTTCGCCCTCGGTGACCTCGCGCAGCGAGCGCAGGACCGACTCGACCGCGCCGGGCTTGTGCGAGTAGTCGACGATGGCCTGGAAGTCCTCGCCGCCGGGAACCCGCTCCATCCGGCCGGGAACCCCCGTCAGCGTACCGACACCCGCCACCGCGGCCCGCAGCGGCACACCCGCCTCCACCAGCGCGACGATCGCGCCCAGGGCGTTGGACACGTTGAAGGGCCCCGGCAGGGCGACCGAGGCGGCCTCCTCGACGCCTCCCGGCCCCACGACCGTGAAGGTGCTGCCCTCGGGGCCCAGCCGCACACCGGTGGCCCGCCAGTCGGCCTCCAGGGCGCCCTCGGCGGAGAAGGTGGTCATCGGGATCTTCGCGAAGCCCGCGAGCTCACGCCCGTGCGGATCGTCGAGGTTGACGACCCCCACGCGGCTCATCTCGGGGGTGAACAACCTGGCCTTCGCCGCGAAGTAGTCGTCGAGGTCACGGTGGAAGTCGAGGTGGTCCTGGGACAGGTTGGTGAACAGCGCCACGTCGTAGAACACCCCGTCGACCCGGCCGAGCGCCAGCGCGTGGCTGGAGACCTCCATCGCCGCGGCGGTGACGCCCCGCTCGCGCATCAGGGCGAACAGGCTCTGCAGGTCGCTCGCCTCGGGCGTGGTGAGCTTCGGCGCGAAGCGCAGCTCACCGGCGTGGATCTCCACCCCCCCGATGAGCCCGGGGCTGTGCCCGGCGGCCCGCAGCCCGGCCTCCAGCATGAAGGTGACCGTGGACTTGCCGCTGGTGCCGGTGACCCCGACGACCATGACGTCCGCCACGGGATTGCCGTACACCCAGGCGGAGACCTGCCCGAGCAGGGCCCGCGGATCGGGCACGACGAGGACCGGGAGGCCGGTCGCGACCGCGGCCTCCCTTCCCGCCTCGTCGGTCAGGATCGCGCTGGCACCCGCGGCGAGGGCCTGGGCGGAGAAGTCGGCCCCGTGGACCGAGGCCCCCGGGAGCGCGACGTAGAGATCTCCCCGGCACACCTGGCGCGAGTCGATGGTGATCCCGGACACCGCGGCAAGCGGAGCTCGCGACGTGCCCGAGGGCGCGCCGATGAGGCTCGCCAGCCCCGAGAGCGGACGGGGTGAACTGGTTGAGGGTCGCATTGACGACGGGGGACGCACGGCGAGAGCGTACCTTCACTCGTCACTCTCCGGCGCGTATCCGCACCGGGGACGGCTTGGTTCCGGTCGGCGGGATCTTCCCGCTCTTCAACGCGAACGTCATCACCTTCTTGAAGACCGGCGCGGCGATCTCCCCGCCGTAATGGCCCTCCTTGGGGTCCTGGAGGACCGCCAGGACGACGAGGCGGGGCTTGTCCGCGGGAGCGAAACCAACAAAAGTCGCGGTATAACCGCAATAACCCTGACATCTGGTGTCGTAGCGCATCGCGGTCCCCGTCTTGCCCGCCACCCGGTAACCGTCGATCGCGGCGAGGTTGCCGGTGCCCTCCTCGCTCACGGCGGCCTCCAGCATGGTCGCGATCTCCCGCGCCGTACGCTCGCCGACCACCCGGGTCTGCTTGCCCGGCGGCGACGGCGTGAACACGCCGTTCTCCCCGGTGGTGCCGGCCACGATCCGCGGGGTGACACGCACCCCGCCGTTGGCGATGGTCTGGTACACGCTCGCCGTCTGCAGCGCCGTCACCGAGACCCCCTGGCCGTACGCGATCGTGCAGCGCTGGCTACCCGACCAGCTCTTCCAGTCGGGCAGGAGCCCGGCCTCCTCCCCCGGCAACTCCGAGCCCGGCTTCGTGCCGAACCCGAAGCGCTGGAGCATCGAGTGGAGCTTCTCGTCGCCGATCTTCTGGGTGGCGAGGATCGTACCCACGTTGCTGGAGGTCGCCACGATGCCCGAGAAGGTCAGGCGCTCGGTGGGGTGCGGGTGGGAATCCTTCAGCACCTGGTCGGCGCACCTGATCCGGTCGGCGACCGTGAACAGGGTCTCCGGCCGCACGGCACCCGACTCCAGGGCCGCCGCCGCGGTGATGACCTTGTTGGTGCTGCCCGGCTCGAACACGTCGGTGACCGACCGGTTGACCCGGTCGGCGCCGGGAGAGTTCATCCAGTTCTTCAGGTCGAGCTCGGGCGCGTTGGCCATGGCGATCACCTTGCCGGTCCGCGTGTCCAGCACGATCGCGCTGCCGGTGCGCGCCCCGGTCGCCTTGACCTGCTCGGCGATCGCCTTCTGCGCGGCCCACTGGACGTCGCGGTCGATGGTCAGACGCACGTCCCTGCCCTCGACGGGCGCCCGGACGGTGCTGCGGGTCATCGGGATGCGCTGCCCCCTGGCACCCGTCTCGATGATCTGCTCGCCGTCGCGGCCCGCGAGCAGCTTGTCGTAGGTGCTCTCCAGCCCGGCCAGCCCGGTGCCGTCGGTGCCGACGAAGCCCAGCAGGGTGCCCGCCAGGTCGCCGCCGGGGTAGTCACGCCGGTAGCGGTGCTTGCTGCCGACGCCCTTGAGGTCTTGCGCCATGATCCGCTGGGCGAGCGGCGGGTCGACGGCTGCGGCGAGCTGCTGGTAGTGGCTGGTGCTCTGGGCCAGCTTGGCGGCGATCGACTCCTTGGGCGTGCCCAGCTCCTTGGCCAGGATCGTGGCCACCCGGTCACGCTGGCCGGCGGAGACCTGGGAGGGGTCCACGAAGATCTCGCGAGCCTCCAGGGTGAGCGCGAGCTCGTGACCGTTCACGTCGGTGATCGACCCTCGCCTCGCGGGCAGCTTCTCGCCCTGGACGCGCTGCTTGGCCGCCTCCGCGGTGTAGACCTTCGAGTCGAGGCCCTGGAGCTGGATGAGCCGCCCCGCGAAGATGGACAGCACGAAGGTCATCGCCATCAGGCCGATACCGATGCGCCTGCGGGGGTTGCCCAGGCGCAGCACCGCCGACGGGCGCGCCGGCGGCCGCGGCGGCCTGCCACCGCCGCCGCGTGTGGTCATGCGGGTGTGCTCGTGATCCCCCGGTCGCTCGCCTCCGCGCCTCGGCGCGGACCGCACCCAGCCCAGCGGGTCCGGCGGTCCTTCCGCCCGTGAGGACCGCACCGGCCCACGCGGGGCCTCGGCTCCCGGAGACCTGCGCGGCGCCTCGGGCCCCGAGGACCTACGCGGGGCGGGCCCCGGCGGCCTGCCGGGGCGGGGGGCGGAGGTCCTGCCCGGCGCCTCGGGCCGGCCGGATCCACCGGAAGCCCTCGGGGCTCCGGAGACACCGGGAACGCCGGGGACACCACGGATGCCGGGGGCACCGGGGGCACCGGGGGCACCGCCCTTGCCGTCCGGTCGTCTTTGCCGACCCGAGCCGTCGGAAGCGGGCGGCCGTGCGCCGGAACCGGTCCTGCCGGTGGGAGCGGGCCTGCCCGGGGCTCCCGGCCTGCCGGACGCGCCGGCGGCCGACGGCCTCGCCGGGGAGCCCGGCCTGCCGCCCCTCGCCGGTTTACCTGATTTGCCGGAACCTTCCGGTGCCGGTGACCCGCCGGACGAGCCTGCCCTGCCAGAGGCACCGGAGGAGCCCGCACGACCGGAGCTCCCGGCGGAGCCCCCGCGCCCCGAGCCACCGGAGGAACCCGCACGGCCCGAAGGGGAGCCCGCACGGCCGGAACTTCCGGAGGAACCCGTACGGCCCGAACCGCCTGCCCCCTGCCTACCCGAGGCCGGAGGCCTGCGCGGGGGGGCCGGCTCCCGGGGGCTGTCGGGAACGCCGGGAGCGCCGGACGGCCCGGCGTCGCCGGAACCGGGCCTGCGCGGCTTACCGGAGGCGTCCGGGGAACCGCCCGGTCTGGCCGCGCGGCCGGGACCGCCGGGAGAACGGCGGCCCGCCCCTCCCGCCGGTCCTCCCCCGGAGCCCCCGCGGCCCTGCCCGGAACCGGGCCCCCCGGTCTCCCTCACCGGCCCGTGCCCGGCACTCGCTCCTGCCCCGCGGGCTTGGTGGCGTCGTCGGCGCCCCCGACGGCGGGCTTGTCGGGGTCGATGACGCGCGCGGTGTCCCAGTCGGGACCCAGACCCTGGAGTTCGTTGTTCCTCGCCACCGCTTCCGGCATCTCCTGCCGCATGATCGCGCTCTGCTTGCTCTCCTTCGCGATGCGCAGGTCACTGATCTCCTTGCGCAGCCCGTTGGCCCTGAAGGAGTCCTGGGCGAGCACGGCGTTCAGCAGCAGCAGGCTGATCAGCCCGCCGCAGAGCAGGCCGACCACGAGCAGCAGGAAAGGAGTTCTCGGCGGCCTGGCGCGACGGGCCGCCGGGGGCCCTGAGGCACCTGGAGCCCCGAGAGCCACAGCCTTGACCTGCTTACCCTGCGCGGCCGGAGCGGTGGCGGGCGCAGGCCTGGCCGGCTTGGTCCCGTACCCCTGCGGCACCGCGCGGGGGACGCGCACGGGGCGTGCGCCGCGGCTGGGCGCGGCGCGTCGGACGTCTGTCTCACTCCTCGTCAACTGCCTCACGGATCCTCTCTGCCGCCCGACACCGGGCGGAGGCCGCCCGCGGGTTGCGGGCCACCTCCTCTTCGCTCGGAAGCTCGGCTCCCCTTGTCAGGAGCGCGAACCGCGGCTGGTGAGCCGGCAGCGGGACGGGGAGGCCGACAGGGCCGGTGTCCCTGGTCCGCGCGGTGATGACCTGCTTCGTCAGCCGGTCCTCAAGGGAGTGGTACGCGAGCACGACGACGCGCCCGCCCAGCGTCAATGCGTCGAGCGCGGCCGGGAGCGCGCGTTCCAGTGCTGTCAACTCCGCGTTCACCTCGATCCGCAACGCCTGGAAAGTCCTTTTGGCGGGGTTGCCCCCGGTCCTGCGGGTAGCGGCCGGGATCGCCGTTCTGACGATCTCCGCAAGCCGCTTGGTAGACGTTATGGCCTCTCTGGCCCTTTCCTTGATGATTAAGTGCGCGACACGCGGGGCGAATCGTTCTTCTCCGTAATCCCGCAGGATCCGGATCAGCTCGGCGGCCGGGTAGGTGTTGACCACGACCTCGGCCGTCAGCTCCTCGTCGCGGTCCATCCGCATGTCCAGCGGCGCGTCGTAGGAGTAGGCGAAACCGCGTTCGGCCTCGTCCAGCTGTGGGGAGGAGACGCCCAGGTCGAACAGCGCGGCGTCGACGCGGGGACGGCCCAGCTCGGCCAGTACCTCGGGAAGCTCGTCGGAGACCGCGCGGACCAGCGTGATCCGCTCGGCGTACGGGGCGAGCCTGGTGGTGGAGCGCTCGATGGCGGTGGGGTCGCGGTCGATCCCGATCAGGTGGAGCGAGGGATGCGCGGCCAGCAGGGCCTCGGCGTGACCGCCGAGGCCGAGGTTGGCGTCCACGAGCACGGGGGCGGGGCGGGCCAGCGCCGGAGCGAGCAACTCCAGCACCCGGTCGAGCATGACGGGGACGTGACCCCCGGCCGTCTGGAGATCATGGTTGTGGTTCTCGGCGCGCATGAAGCGCAACCCCCCTCTTTCCCGCCTCGTCCCGTGGACGCGCGGCGGACGCTCACCGGTGTCTTGAAAACAGGCCCCCACCCCCGGGGCCGTCCGGCCAGGTCCCCATCCGCACCCGCGTGTCCACCCGTCACCTGACACCGGGGAAGGTGCATCAGCTGACGGACAGGTGGTTGCGGGTGGAGACCTCGCCGAACGACGTTTTACCGATGAGTCGACCGTGGAATCACAGAATCCCTGGCAGCACCTCCTCCGACAGATCGGCGAAAGCCTGCTCTTGGTCGGCCAGATAGGCG
This sequence comes from Streptosporangium sp. NPDC049046, assembly GCF_040649155.1. NCBI lineage: Bacteria > Bacillati > Actinomycetota > Actinomycetes > Streptosporangiales > Streptosporangiaceae > Streptosporangium > Streptosporangium sp. NPDC049046. The sequence goes on from NZ_JBEZEZ010000001.1 coordinate 296,140, forward strand.
CTCCAGGCGTCCGCGGCCCAGATCTCCAACCGGGTGTTGGCTCCGATGACCACGCAGTCGCGGCGCAGGCTGGCGTACTCGCGCAGAGGTTGCGGAACGGTGATCCGGCCCTGCTTGTCGGCGACCTCGTCGGATGCGCTGGCGAAGAGGACGCGGCTGTAGTCGCGGACCGCCTTGGCGGTCACCGGCGCGGTGCGCAGAGCCTCGGTTATGCGCTGAAACTCCTCTACGGGAAAGACGTAGAGGCAGCGCTCCTGGCCTTTGGTGATCACCAGACCCTCCGCCAGCTCCTCGCGGTACTTCGCCGGCAGGAACAGCCGTCCCTTGTCATCAAGACGTGGGTGGTGAGTGCCGAGGAACACCGGCCTCACCTCCCGTGCCCAGCGGAGCGCCAGGCGTCGCCGCCCTGCCCTCCACTGCGCACCACCATACTCCACTTCTCTCCACCGTCAACTGATTCCACGCCTCTTCACGACGGGTTTCGCCGACATTTCCCCAGTTCAAATGGGGTGGTGCGGAGTGGAGGGGGTAAGCGGCCCCTCGTACGCCACGGGCGTGTCGGGTAAGGCCGCCGAATAGGCTATGGATCATGAAATAAGTCGGGTCGCGGTGAAGAATGATGGAAGGCGGGGATCCCCGCACCGTTCCGGAATCGGCGCACCCCGGCACGTGGTCGCGACCACCGCGTCGCCCGCTATGACCGTTTACCCGGAATCAGCCCTGATGACCGCATAAAGTCGCCGTGGGAACGTATGGCGCCGTAGTGTCGGAAGGCAGAATGAGTTACGGGATCGCAAAGATTCCGCAACGGTAACCCCTCGGCGCACAACCGCCGCACCCTCATGGAGGCCTGGTGGCAGTAACACATGACGTCTCACCACAGCTCGATGATCTTGTGGTCACCGCGCACCGGATTCGTGAGTCGATCGAATCGGTGATCGAGGGCAAGAGCGACGTCGTCCGCCTGACCTTGACCGTACTACTCGCCGAGGGACACCTCCTCATCGAGGACGTGCCCGGAGTCGGCAAGACCATGCTCGCCAAGGCGCTGGCGCGGTCCATCGACTGCCCGGTGCGCCGCGTGCAGTTCACCCCCGACCTGCTACCGAGCGACATCACCGGGGTGAGCGCCTACAACCAGCAGACCAGGGAGTTCGAGTTCAAGCCCGGCCCGGTCTTCGCCAACATCGTGGTCGGTGACGAGATCAACCGGGCCTCGCCGAAGACCCAGTCGGCGCTGCTGGAGTGCATGGAGGAGCACCAGGTCACCGTCGACGGCGCGACCTACCGCCTGGACTCCCCCTTCATGGTGATCGCGACACAGAACCCGATCGAGATGGAGGGCACCTATCCCCTTCCCGAGGCACAGCGCGACCGGTTCACCGCCCGGATCGCGATGGGCTACCCCGCCCCCTCCGCTGAGCTGGAGATGCTCGACGTGCACGGCGCGGCCTCCCCGCTGGACAAGCTGGAGCCGGTGGCCACCACCGAGCAGGTGAAGGCCCTGATCGAGGCGGTGCGCGGGGTCTACGTCTCCCAGCCGATCAAGAAATACGCGATCGACCTGGTGACCGCCACCCGTCAGTCCCCCGACCTGAGGCTGGGCGCCTCCCCCCGCTCGACCCTGCAGCTGGTCAGGGCGGCGCGGGCGCACGCCGCACTCGCGGGCCGCGACTACGTCATCCCCGACGACCTTCAGGATTTGTGCGCCCCCGTGCTCGCGCACCGGCTGCTGCCCAGCATCGAGGCCCAGGGGCAGCGCCGCCCGCCCGAGCAGGTGATCGCCGACCTGGTCCGCCGGGTGCCCGTGCCCGAGGCCCAGGCCCGGTGACCTCTGGCCTCAAGGCACTCACCGCCCGCGGCCGGTCCTTCCTCGCGTCCGGCGTCGCGGCGCTGTTGTGCGCCTTCATCCTCGGCGAGCACGACCTGCTCAGGATCGGCGTGCTGATCGTCTCGCTGCCGCTGCTCGCGGCCCTGGTGGTCGCCCGCACCCGTTACCGGCTGAGCTGCGCCCGGCGCCTGGACCCGCCCAGGACCGAGGTGGGCAGCGAGGCCACCGTGACGCTGCGGCTGGAGAACATCACCCGGCTGCCGACCGGGCTGCTGATGATCGAGGACACCGTTCCCTACGCCCTCGGCGCCCGGCCCAGGTTCGTGCTGGACCGGGTGGAGGCGCAGGGCATCCGGGAGATCGACTACCGGGTCCGCTCCGACCTGCGCGGACGCTTCACCATCGGGCCGCTCTCCATCCGGATCAGCGACCCCTTCGGCCTGGTCGAGCTGACCAGGTCGTTCACCATCACCGACACGCTCATGGTGACGCCCCAGGTGGTGGCGTTGCCCCATGTGCGCCTGTCCGGTGAGTGGACGGGCGGGGGCGACAGCCGTACGAGAAGCGTCGCGGCCGCGGGAGACGACGACGTCGCGCCACGTGAGTACCGTCAGGGCGACGACCTGCGTCGCGTCCACTGGCGCTCGACCGCCAGGCACGGCGAGCTGATGGTGCGGCGCGAGGAGCAGCAGTGGCAGAGCAGGGGGGCGCTGCTGCTGGACACCCGGCGCTACGCCCACCGGGGCGAGGGGCCGCGCTCGTCGTTCGAGGCGGCGGTCTCGGTCGCGGCCTCCATCGGCGTGCACCTCGCCCACGAGGGTCTCGGCCTGCGCCTGGTCACCGACCAGGGGGCCGAGCAGCTCACCGACAGCGGGCTGAGCCTGTCGCTGCTGGACACCCTGGCCGTCGTGCGGACCAGCACGGCACGGTCACTGGAGTACGGCGTCGGCGCGCTGCGGCAGGGGGGCGGTGACGGCCTGATCGTCGCCGTGCTCGGCAAGATGGACCTCGACCAGGCCCAGGAGCTGGCCAGGGCCAGGCACGGCAACATGACCGGCGTGGCCGTGCTGCTGGACGTCGAGGGCTGGGAGAATCCCGAACTGGGCGAGGACGAGGAGTTCCGGGCGGTGCGCTCGGTGCTCACGGGAACGGGCTGGCGCGTGGTGGGGCTGCCCGCCGGCACCTCCGTCGCGAGCGTCTGGCAGGACGTCGCGCAACGCGGACGATTCGCGGCCGGCAGGAGTGGCTCATGAGACTTTCCATCGCGTCGGGCGTGGCCACGGGAGCGGTCGCGCTCGGGCTCTACCCGCTCTTCCAGGGCGGTTCCTGGTTCTGGTCGAGCCTGGGCGCCATCCTGGTCGTGACCGGGGTCGGCATGCTGGCCGGTCACTACACGCTGCCCGGCTGGCTGGCGCCGCCCGTGCAGGTGCTCGCGGTGTTCCTCTATCTCACGGCGGTGTTCGCCGGGGACGAGGCGTGGGCGAGGGTGTTTCCCACCTGGGACTCGCTCGACAGGCTGGACGAGTTGCTGACGACGGGCTTCGCCGACATCCAGCGGTTCGCCGCCCCCGTGCCCGACAACGCCGGCATCGTCCTGCTCACCTGCGGCGGTGTCGGCCTGATCGCCGTCCTGGTGGACCTGCTCGCCGCGCGGCTGCGCAGGGCGGCGCTCACCGGGCTGCCGCTGCTGGCGCTGTTCACGGTCCCGGCCGCGGTGATCGTCGAGCCGATCAGCTGGCCGGCGTTCATCATCGGCGCCCTGGGCTACCTGGGGATCCTCGTCGCCGACGGACGGGAACGGGTCGGCCAATGGGGCCGCGCGGTGCTGGTGCGCCGCACGTCGTCCTTCACCGCCACCCGGCCGAACCCCGCCGACACCGGGCCGCTGCGGCTCTCCGGCAGACGCATCGGCTTCACCGCGATCGCGCTCGCCGTCCTGCTGCCAGCGCTGCTGCCCACCCTTGAGCCCGACCCGCTGTTCAATTTCGGCGTGGGCAACGGCAGAGGCGGCGGCGGCAACTCGATCAGCATCCCGAACCCCATGGTCAACCTGCGCGGCCAGCTGTCGCTTCCGGAGAACTCCACCGTCCTGACCTACCAGGCCAGCGACAGCACGCCGCGCTACCTGAGGATGTACTCGCTCGACGTCTTCGACGGCGAGCAGTGGACGATGTCGGAGCCCAGGGGCCGTCCCGAGGACCGGACCTCCGAGGCGCCGATGCCGCCGCCTCCCGGCCAGGGCGCGAACGTGCCCGTCACGCCCGCGACCGTCACCGTCACGGTGAGCCCGCAGGTCAGGAGACTGAGCTTCCTCCCCCTGCCCTACCCGGTGTCCAAGGTCACGGTGGCGGGCGACTGGCGTCCCGACCGCGACACGCTCATGGTCTTCTCCACGCGGAACACCGCGGGGGGCCTCACCTACCAGGCCCTCACCGCCGAGCCCGAGGCCACGGCGGACAGGCTCAAGGCGGCGCCCTCGCCCGCCACGGCGATCAGGGACCGATACCTGACGCTGCCGGAAACCCTGCCCGAGGAGATCAGGCAGCTCGCCCTCAGGGAGACCAAGCAGGATGCCGGCCCGTACGAGCAGGCGATCCAGCTGCAGGAGTTCTTCACCAAGACCGGCGGGTTCACCTACAGTCTGGCCACCCAGGGGCACGACGGCCCGGCGCTGACGGACTTCCTGATCCGCAACAGGACCGGCTACTGCGAGCAGTTCGCCGCCTCCATGGCGGTGCTGGCGCGCGTCCTGGGCATCCCCTCCAGGGTCGCCATCGGTTACACCGGGGGCAGCGTCACCTCCGAGGGGTGGCAGGTGCGCACCCACGACTCGCACGCCTGGCCCGAGCTGTACTTCGAGGGCGTCGGGTGGCTCCGCTTCGAGCCCACCCCGGCTGGCGGAGCAGGTCAGGGCAGCGCGACGGTGCCGTCCTACACCCGCCCCGAGGTGGCGCCGGCCACCTCCGACGAGCCGAGCGCGGCACCGTCGTCGGCCCCCGACGACTCCGACTCGCCCACCGGCGCGGCGGACGACCGCCGCCGCGAGCAACTCGACCGGGACTCCGGTGGCGCGCTGATCCCGGTGGACGAGGGAATGCCGCCCGCTGCGAAGATCGGCATCGGGGTCGCGATCGCGCTTCTGGTCGCGCTGATCCCCGCGCTGATCCGCTGGCAGCTGCGGGCCCGCCGAGGCAGGTCCTACTCACGGCCGGTGAGGGGTCCCGGGGGCGAGGGTTCGGCCGTCCCCGATCCCACCGCCGTCGCGCCCGCCGCGGTCAGGGAGATCCGCTGGGAGCCTGCGGTGACGGCCGCGTGGGCCGAACTCGACGACGCCCTGTGCGACTACGGGATGTCGCGGCAGGTGAGCGAGAGTCCGCGCGCGCTGGCCAGGCGGCTGGCCGAGCAGTACGTGTTCGAGCCGGAGGCCGCCGCCGCGCTGGCGAGGATCGCCGCGGCGGTGGAGCGGATGCTCTACGCCAGAACGCCGGGCGAGATCGGCACCCTGCGCGAGGACATGCGCACCGTGCGGCGGGCGCTGGCGGCCACCGTGACCCGTGGCAGACGGATCAGGGCGGTGCTGCTACCGCCCTCCACGCTGCTGCGGGCGCGGGCGATGGGCGGGCGGGTGCTGGACGGTTTCGACCGGCTGGAGAACATCCGGCTGCGCCGACCGGCCAGGAAGGGCGCCTGAGCCCTCCGGTGATCGGGACGCGACATCGCGCCCCGATCACCGGGCCGCCGCTGCAGGCGCTGTTCACGGTCCCGGCCGCGGTGATCGTCGAGCCGGTCGGCCGACCGGCGTTCATCATCGGCGCTCCGGGCTACCCGGGGATCCTCGTCGCTGACGGCGAGGCAGGAGCCGCCGGGGCACGCGAGAGGGACCCGGGGGACGACACCGTGCGACACAGCGGACGAGGCGATGGACGACGCGCTGAACGACACAAGGGGTGACGCGGGCCGCTCCCATGCGGGAGTGACCCTCGTCGGCGTGGAGAGATCGTCGGGGGGATCCTCCGGGGAAGGTGACGCCCCCCGCCGGGCTAGCGCTCGTCGTTGCGACGGCGCCAGCGCTCCTCCATACGTTCCATGAAGCTCTGGCGGGAGCCGCCGGGACGGCGCCCCCCCTTGCCTCGCGGCTGATCGGGCGACGTGGCCGCGTTGGCCTCACCGAACCCGTTCATCCGCTTCCAGCTGGACAGACCCCACAGACACGCGGCGAGCATGACCACGAAACCGCCGACGCCGAGCGGGATGTTGATGATCACAACGCCGACCATCAGCAGGACGACACCCAGGATGAAGCCGATGGAGGCCTTCACCAGGCGGCGCCTGTAATGGCTGCGGGGATCACTGATCCTGACGGTATTGGCCCACTTCGGGTCCTCGGCGTAGAGGGCCTGCTCGATCTGGTCGAGCAAGCGCTGCTCGTGCTCAGAGAGCGGCACGGCGCCTCCCAAGGACAGCCCCAGGACGGGGAAGACGGTGACGGACGACACGGGGTGTCCGAACCTCGCGGTCGGTTATCCCCAGAATACGAGGCTGTAGACGTAGACGAAAGAAAACGTCCAACGTAGTCCAAACCGGAGGCCGCGTCATGGGTCTATTCCATCAAACGGCGGGCGAACAAGGGAGGCCGGGAGGACGGCATCGCGACCGAATCTGCGGGCCGCCCTGTCCATCGCCCGCTCGGCCTCCCGCCAGCCCGTCTCACGCTCTCCGAGCCCGAGCTGCCGGGTCGCCCCGGCGGCCGGGCCGAGGTTCTCCACCCGCACGCCGACCAGTCTCAGCCTGGTGTTCTCCAGGCCTGAGGCGGCGTAGAGGGCGCAGGCGACCTCGTACAGGACCTTGGCGACGTCGGTGGGCTCTCGCAGGCTCCTGGACCGGGAAAGGGTGGTGAAGTCGGCGCGGCGGAGCTTGACGCTGATCGTGCGGCCGACGCTGCCGCCCTCCCTGAGCCTCGCGGCGACCCGCTCGGAGAGCCGGAGCAGCTCCCTGCGGATCTCCACGGGATCGGCGATGTCTGTGGCGAAGGTCTCTTCCGCGCCGATGCTCTTGTCGGGGACGTACGGGGTCACCGGGCGTTCGTCGCGCCCCCAGGCGAGCGCCGCCAGGTGCGCGCCGGCCGCCTGGCCCAGATCCCGCTGGAGCGTCTCCACAGGGACCCTGGCGAGGTCGCCGACGGTCTTGATGCCGAGGCGTGCCAGTGACCGCTCGGTGCGCTCTCCGACGCCCCACAGCGCCGCCACGGGCAGCGGGTGCAGGAAGTCGACCACCCTGTCGGCGGGCACCACGAACAGGCCGTCGGGCTTGCAGTGCCGCGAGGCGAGCTTCGCCACGAACTTGCTGCCGGCGACCCCGACGGAACAGGTGACGCCCTGCTCTCGCACGACCTGCTCACGGATCATCTTGGCGATCGCCGCCGGTGGGCCGAGACGCTTGCGGGCCCCGCCGACGTCGAGGAACGCCTCGTCGGAGGCGATCGGCTCGACCTCGGGGGTGTAGGTGTGGAAGATCTCCATGACGCGCCGGGAGACCTCCGCGTATTTGCCCCGGCTCGGCGGGATGATCACCGCTTGGGGGCAGAGCCGTCGGGCCCGGGTCATGGGCATGGCCGAGTGCACCCCGAATCTCCGGGCCTCGTAGGTGGCGCTGAGCACCACCCCGCGCGCCCCGGGCGCGCCGATGATGACGGGAGAACCCCGGAGCTCGGGACGGTCACGCAGCTCGACGCCCGCGTAGAAGGCGTCCATGTCGACGTGGAGGATCGGGCAGCCGCTGTCGTCCGTCCCCAGATCGGCACCCGGACGCGGCATCTGCTGCTTTCTCGACACCCCGCCATCCTACGGGAACACGCGTTCGATGTGGCGTTCACCGGTGGCCAAGCATGTGCAGTTGGGTGGCGATGTCGCGGAGCACCGGATGCGCCGCCGCCGCCTGCTCCAGGGCGACCAGGGCGCGGGCGGCTCCGGGCTCGCCGTCGAGCAGCCTGCTGGGCACCAGGTCGGCGAAGACCCGCACACCGTGCACCTCGCCGGGCGTGAAACCCGCCGCGGCGAGAAGCCGCTCCAGCGCCTCTCGGGTGAAGCGCCTGGGCGTGGGGTCGCGGTCGCCCCAGCGACCTTGGGGGTCGTCCAGGACCTGGAGTGCCTCGTCGAACCTGCCGGCGATGGAGCGGTGGAGCGCGGCGGCGAGCGGGTTGGCGGCGAGCACGCTGATCACGCCGCTCTCGCGCAGCAGGCCGGCCATCGCCCGCACCGCGCCGTTCGGGTCCTCCACGTACTCCAGCACGCTGTGGCAGAGCACCAGGTCGGCCCCGCCACCCGGGAGCAACTCCCCCAGGTCCGCGGCGTCACCCTGCAGGGCGCGCACCTCCACCCCCGCCTCCGCCGCGCGGCGCTCCAGCGCGGCGAGCGAGTCGGGGCTGGGATCGACGACCGTCACGGCGTGCCCCAGGTCGGCCAGGGGAACGGCGAAACCACCCGTTCCGCCCCCGGCGTCGACGATGTCGAGCCGCTCACGGCCTGTCGCGGCCACCCGCTCGGCCAGCACGGCACTCAGGACGTCCCACACGACCGCTGTGCGGACCGCGGGGGTGCCCGCCTGCCGTGAGATGCCTACGGCGTGCAACTTCAGATCGCCTCCTCGTTCGGTGACGAGCCCAGCCTACGCGGCGCGCCCCCCGGTGCGGCCCAAGGAGTATCCATACTCGTACTTGATCGAGTCTTTTTCCCGGCTCGGACGGATCCCATGGGCAAGCCGGGAGAAAAGGGGACACCCCGGACAGGGGTACGCCAGGGCGGGGAGACCCGGAGATCCGGGCCCCCGCAGGGCGACCGGCGAGGCCTCTCCTGCCCCTGACCGGGTTTCCCCCGGCCGGGACGGTCGTTCCCCGCCGAGGTTTTCCCGGTCGACGTCCGGCGCAGGACCGCTAGAGCGCCAGGGACGGCTTGAGCTGCTTGAAACGGGCCATCAGCCCGTTGACGAACTGCGGCGACTCGTCGGTCGACAGCTCGGAGGCCAGGCTGACCCACTCGCTGATGACGACGCCCTCGGGGACGTCGGGCATCCACAGCAGCTCGTAGGTGCCGCCGCGCAGGAGGTTGCGGTCGACCGCGGGCATGCGGTCGAGCGTCCAGCCCTCGGAGTAGGTGGTGATCAGCTCGTCGATGCGCGACCGGTGCCTGCACACGCCCTCGACGATCGTCGTGGTGTATTCGTTCACGGGCGGCTCGGCCCGCTCGAGGCGCTCGGCGAGGACGCTCAGCGGGTCCTGGCCACGCGCCTCGGCCTCGAAGAGGATGTCGAGCGCGCGCCTGCGCGCCTTACCTCGTGCCGACATCAGGCGCGGCCGAGATAATCGCCGGTGCGGGTGTCGACCTTGACCTTCTCACCGGTGGTGATGAAGAGCGGCACCTTGATCTCGGCGCCGGTCTCCAGCGTGGCGGGCTTGGTGCCGCCGGTGGAGCGGTCGCCCTGGAGGCCGGGCTCGGTCTCGGCGACGAGCAGCTCGACGGCCGCGGGCAGGTCGACGTAGAGGACGTTGCCCTCGTTGATCGCCACGGTGGCCAGCATGTTCTCCAGCAGGTAGTTGGCCGAGTCGCCGACCGCCGTCCTGGAGACGTTGAGCATGTCGTAGGTCTCGGTGTCCATGAAGACGTAGTCGTCGCCGTCCATGTAGGAGAACTGCATCTCGCGCTTGTCGACGTTGGCCACCTCGACCTTCACGCCCGCGTTGAAGGTCTTGTCGACGACCTTGCCGGATAGCACGTTCTTGAGCTTGGTGCGGACGAACGCGCCGCCCTTGCCGGGCTTGACGTGCTGGAACTCCACGACGGCCCAGAGCTCACCGCCGTCGAGCTTGAGCACCAGGCCGTTCTTGAGGTCGTTCGTCGTCGCCACTAGTCTCTCCTGCGTACGGCCGCTCTTAAAGGACGAGCAGCTCTTTGGTCGTCCGTGTGAGAAGTTCCGGTCCGCCATCGCGCACCACGAGCGTGTCCTCGATGCGGACACCACCCCTGCCGGGAAGGTAAACCCCTGGCTCGACGGTCACCGGAACTCGATCCTCTAGTCTAGCGTGCTCATGGTCGCGCTCCGGCTCTCTCGAAGATCGTTCCGGCTTCGGAGAACCTTCCCGCTCTCCCCGGGAGTCCTGCGGGTTCTCGGGTCTCGCCGGTGACAGGAACGGCGCCTCGTGGATCTGCAGCCCGACGCCGTGGCCGAGGCCGTGCTTGAAGAACTCCCCGTAGCCCGCCTCCCCGATCAGGTCGCGGGCCGCGGCGTCCACCTCGTGGAGCGCCGCGCCGACCCGCGCGGCCAGGCTTCCGGCCCGCTGGGCGGCGCGGACCAGGTCGTACAGCTCGCGCTGCCATCCCGCGGGCTCGCCGATCGCCACGGTCCTGGTCATGTCCGCGTGGTAGCCCCGGTACAGCGCCCCGAAGTCCATGGTGACCAGGTCGCCGCGCTCCAGCGGCCGGTCAGAGGGCGAGTGGTGCGGGATCGCGCCGTTGGGCCCGCTCGCGACGATCGAGTCGAAGGCGAGCCCGTCCGCGCCCAGTTCCACCATCCGGCGCTCCAGTGCCCTGGCGACCTCCTTCTCGGTCAGTCCGGGACGCAAGCCGGGCACGACCTCGTCGAAGGCCCGGCCGGTGAGCTCACACGCGGTGCGGATGAGGTCGATCTCGGCGTCGTCCTTGACCGTGCGCACCGACTCCACGAGCCCGGACAGGCGCGGCAGTCCTCCGCCCAGCCGGAAGTAGTCGGCGACGGACATGTGCTCGGCCTCGATGCCGGTCCGGCCGTTCTCCGGCAGCAGGGCCCCGGCGACGTCGGGCGCCTCGATCACCTCCACGTCGGCGCAGACGCGCCGGGCGGCCTCGATGTAGCGGGAGTCGGTGGCCAGGGTGGCGCCGGCGTCGGCCCCGACCAGGACGGCCGCGTTGGAGCTGGCCAGGCCGGTCAGGTAGCGCACGTTCACGACGCTGGTGACCAGGATCGCGTCCGCCCGGTGAGCGGGCAGCAGGGCCGCGAGGCTCGCGCGGCGCCGGGCGTGGGTGGCGGTCATAGTAGGCATGTTATTAACCGATTTGACCAATTTTAACCGATGCCGTCACCTTAATCCTGCGACCCTGCGCTCACCGGGCCGGCGTCAGGAGGCGAGCTCCCTCACCCTCTCGATGAGCCGGACGCGCTCCTCGTGGGTGCCCGCCAGCGGGGCGACGTTGACGGTCGTGACACCCGACTCGCGCATCGCCTGCAGGCGCTCGCGGACGTGCCCCTCCGAGCCGATCAGGGACGTCCTCTCCAGCAGCTCGTGCGGTACGAGCGCGGCGGCCTCGTCCTTCCTGCCCTCCAGGTAGAGGTTCTGGATCTGCTCGGCCTCCTTCTCGTAGCCGTACCTGCGGGCGAGGTCGTTGTAGAAGTTCCTGCCCTTGGCGCCCATACCGCCGATGTAGAGCGCGGCCATCGGGCGGCCCAGCTCCAGCCAGCCGGAGACGTCGTCGCCGATGGCGAGCGGGGCCTGGGCGATCACGTCCAGCTCGCCCAGCGCCGGATCCCGCCTCGCCCCGCCCGCCGCCAGGGAGGCACCCCACACGTCGGCGGCCTTCTCCGGCACGTAGAAGATCGGCTCCCAGCCCTCGGCGAGCTCGGCGGCGAGCTCGACGTTCTTGGGACCGATGGCGGCGATCACGACGGGGATGCGCTCGCGGACCGGGTGGTTGATGAGCTTCAGCGGCTTGCCCAGCCCCGTTCCCTGGTCCGCGGGGAGCGGGACGGTGTAGTGCCTGCCCTCGTAGGTCAGGCGCTCGCGCCGCCAGACCTGACGGCAGATCTCGACGACCTCGCGGGTACGGCCGAGCGGCGCGGTGTAGGGAACGCCGTGGAAACCCTCGACGACCTGGGGGCCCGAGGCTCCCAGGCCGAGGGTGAAGCGTCCGTCGGAGACGTAGTCCAGGCCCGCGGCGGTCATGGCCAGCAGGGCGGGGGTGCGGGAGTAGACGGGCAGGATGCCGGAGGCGATCTGCAGCCTCTCGGTCCTGGCCGCGATGTAGCCCAGCTGACTGACCGCGTCGAAGCTGTACGCCTCGGCGACGAAGACGATGTCGAGCCCGGCCTTCTCGTAGTCGGCCAGCTCGGCCACCGTCTCCTTGAAGCCCCCCGAGTAGTTCAGGGCCATACCGATGCGCATCGTGAGATCGTCCTTCCGCGGTGCCGACAAAACCGAATGTTATTCCGTCGCCTCGTCGGCAAAGGCTATCGACTCACCGCCGAAGCACCAAGCCCCGCGCCGCCGCCATCGGGCCGGTAGCCTACGCATTCCGGGGTAGGGGACCCCGGAGGGGCGGGTCACCACCACAGGGCGGACGAGGAGCGGTGTGCTGAGGCAGTCGATCGTCGTGGCGGCGGCAGCGCTCGCCCTCACGCTCGGAGGGCACCGGCTCCTGCCGGAGCTGGGCGGTTTCACGCCCGTGCTGGAGAGCCTGCTCCCATGGCTCGGGGTGGCCGTGCCGATCCTGCTGATCTGCGCGCTGGCCACCCGTTCGTGGCAGGTGATCGTCGCCGCGCTGGTCCCGGCGACCGTGTGGGGCCTCATGTTCGGCCCGGCGCTGCTGCGCAGCCCGCCCGGCGGACCCAGCGACCTCTCGGTCGCCACCCTCAACGTCGGCGCGACCAACGCCGCCTCCGCCGAGGCCATGCGGTCCGTCTCCAAGGGCCGCGACCTGGTCGCGGTGCAGGAACTGACCGCCGGCGGCCCCGCGGCGAAGTTCCTCAACGACCACTTCCCCCACCGCTACCGGATCGCCACGGTCGGCCTGTGGAGCCGGTTCCCGATCGCCGAGGCACGCAAGGCCGACATCGGCCTCGACTGGGCGCGGGCACTGCGCGCGGTGGTCGTCACTCCCAAGGGCAGGGTGACCGTGTACGTCATGCACCTCGCCTCCGCCCGCCCGGGACAGACCGCCCAGCGCGACGAGACCCTCGCCCACGCCCGCAGGATGGTCGACAGGGACGACAGCGAGCACCTGCTGCTGCTCGGCGACCTCAACACCGCCACCACCGACCGCAAGCGTTCCGGCCTGGTGCCGCCGCTGTCGGACGCCCAGCAGGAGGCCGGTACCGGATTCGGCTTCACCTGGCCCGCGTCCTTCCCCGTCACCCGCCCCGACCACATCCTGTACCGCGGCATGATCGCCACCAGCGCCGGCGTCGAGCGGGCCGCGGGCAGCGACCACCGCGCCGCCGTCGCCTCCCTGCGCCTGGCCGCCTAGGAAGGCCCCGGGAAACCGGCGCCCTAGAGACCCGGCGCTCCCGGGCGGGCACGGAGGGCGGACAGGTCGGCCGGGGTGTCGATGTCGGCGGGGTCGGCGACGTCGTCGCAGGGGACCGCGACGACCAGTTCCGGATGGGCCCTCAGGAACGGGCGGGCGCCCGCGTCCCCGGTCGCGAGCCTGGCGACCTCCTCGAAGTGCTCCCTCGCGATCAACACCGGGTTCCTCCGCGCGCCGCCGTAGGTGGCGACGGCGACCGAGGCGCCCCGCCGCGCGGCCTCGACGAGCCGCTCCACCGCCCGCGGGCCGACGAACGGCTGGTCCACCAGGGCGATCACCACGTGCTCGGCGACGTCCGGGATCGCGTTCAGTCCGGCCCTGAGCGATGAGCCCATCCCCGAGCTCCACTCCGGGTTGTGGACGGTCACCGCTCCCCCTATCCGCACGGTGGCCGCGCCGAGCACCACGACCACGGGACGGCAGCCGCCGTCGTGGAGCGCCCTCACCCCGCGATCCACCAGCCGCTCCCCGTGGAAGTCCACCAGCGCCTTGGGAGTGCCGAGCCGCGAGCCGGATCCGGCGGCGAGCAGCAGTCCCGCGCTCGCCGCACGCCCACCGATCTTCGCTGCGCTCACCCGCCGGGTCCCTCGCCGTGGATCCTGCCGGAACCGTCGGTCAGCGGCCGGCCAGAGCCGCCCCAGCGCAGCTGGATCAGCTCCGCGGCGATCGAGATCGCCGTCTCCTCCGGCGTGCGCGCGCCCAGGTCCAGCCCGATCGGAGAGCGGAGCCTCTTCAGCTCGGCCTCTCCCATCCCCGCCTGCGCCAGCCGGGCCAGCCGGTCCTCGTGCGTGCGGCGCGACCCCATCGCGCCGACGTAGCCCGCCGGGGTGCGCAGCGCGACCTCGAGCAGGGGAACGTCGAACTTGGGATCGTGGGTGAGCACGCAGATCGCGGTCCGCTCGTCCACGACGGTCGAGGTGAGATAGTCGTGCGGCCACTTCACGACCACCTCGTCCGCCTCGGGGAAGCGCTTGGCCGTGGCGAACACCGGCCGGGCGTCGCACACGACCACGTGGTAGCCGAGGAACTTGCCGACCCTCGCGACCGCGGCGGCGAAGTCGATCGCGCCGAAGACCAGCATCCTGGGCGGCGGCGCGAAGGACTGGACGAAGACCGACAGCTCGTCGAGCCGTCGCTCTCCCTTCGCCCCGTACCTGCGGATGCCCGTCAGTCCCTGCGCGAGCATCCCCCTGACGTCGTCGTCCACCGCGTCGTCCAGCCGGGTCACCCCCAGGGAGCCTGAGGAGCGGTCAGGCCAGATGACCCGGCGGGTGCCGATCGCGCCCGGCCCCGACAGAACGGTCGCCACCGCCACCGGCTCACGCCGCAGTACCGAGGCGGCGACCTCCCCCAGCTCGGGGAAGGTCTCCCTGGAGACGGGCTCGACGAAGATGTCCAGGATGCCGCCGCAGGTCAGGCCGACGGAGAAGGCGTCGTCGTCGCTCACTCCGTACCGCTGCAGGACGGGCGCGCCCGAGGAGACCACCTCCCTGGACAGCTCGTAGACGGCGCCCTCGACACAGCCGCCGGAGACGCTGCCCTCGGCCTCGTCGCCGAGCACCGCCATGGACGCCCCCGGTGGCCGGGGCGCGCTGCGGAAGGTGTTGACCACGGTGGCCAGGCCGAACGTCTCTCCCGCCTCCCACCATCGCAGGATCTGTGACAGAACGTCACGCATGCGTACCTCCAAGCAGCGTCGCCAGTTCCTCGAACGCGGCCAGGCTGTGCCCGGCCACGAAGTCGTCGATGTGGGGAAGCGCGGCCCGCATCCCGGCGGTGAGCGGCCGGTAGCCCTCCCTGCCCTTGTGCGGGTTCACCCAGATCACCCGGTGGGCCGTACGGGACAGCCTGGCCATCTCCGCTCCCAGCAGCGAGACGTCGCCGCGCTCCCAGCCGTCGGAGGCGATCACCACCACCGCCCCCGCCGCGTCGTTCAGCGCCAGGAGACGCCGCAGTTCCTCGCCCAGGCGGGTTCCGCCGCTCCAGTCGGGAACGGCGCGGGAGACGGCGTTCATCGCGGTCTCCGGGTCGCGGTGGCGAAGCTCGGCGGTGAGCCTGGTCAGCCGGGTGCCCGCGCTGAACACCTCGGTGGCACCCGGCTCCGACCTGACCAGCGCGTGGGCGAGGCGGAGCAGCGTGTCCGCGTACGGGGTCATGGAGCCGCTCACGTCGACCAGCAGCACGACCCTGCGCGGCCTGGTCCGGTGCGCACGGTAGCGGAGCCCGGCGATCTCCCCTCCTCTGCGCAGGGTCTCCCGGACGGTCGCCGGGCCGTCCAGCCGCCCTCGGCGCGAGGGCCGGAAACGCCGTGACGCGCGCCGCTCCCTGCCGACCCGCAGCAGGGCGAGCAGCCGGTGCGCCTCGGCGAGCTCCGCCGCCGTCATCCGGGCCACGTCCCGGGTGCGCAACACCTCCGTCGCGCTCGCGGTCGACGCCAGGGCGGGAGGCTCGCCGCCCTGGCGGTGCTCGGGGCGTACCTCGGGCCTCGCCGCGGTGTGCCGGGTGACGGTGACCGCCTCCGCTCTCGCACGGCCCGCCCGCAGCCCTGCGAAGTAGGCGCGGAAGACCCGGTCGTAACGGGGCAGGTCCTCGGCCGAGGCGCACAGCGTGACCCTGCCCGCCCAGTAGACGTCGCCGGGCCTGGAGGCGTCCAGGTGGGACAGGGCACGCAGCAGGCCCTGGGTCCGCTCGTGGTCGGCGGACACCCCCGCGGCGCGCAGCGTCCTGGCGAAACCGGTCATGACCGCGACCAGGTCCTCCCCCGCGCCGAGTCCGGAGGGGAGCGCCGCGAGAGGGGCCCCGCCGTCCGGAGCGGCCCGGGTGACGGGAAGAACGCCGGTCGAGGGGAGTCCGGTCGAGGCAGCCCCGGTCGGCGGGATTCCCACCGAGGGGGAGCCGGTCGGGGGAACACCGGTTGCGGGAGACCCGGTCGGGGGAACACCGGTTGTGGGAGACCCGGTTGTGGGAGACCCGGTCGGGGGAACGCCGTCAGCGCCGGGACGCACCGAGGAATCCCTTCCCGAGCACCGTCTCGTGGTCCTCCCTGTGCTTGAGCAGGGCGCCCAGCGAGGCGGCCGCCAGGTCGGGGTCGAGCTCGCGGGCGCCGAGGGCGAGGAGTGCCTCGGTCCAGTCCAGGGTCTCGGCGATCCCCGGCGGCTTGATCAGATCGGCCTCGCGGAGCCGCCCCGTCGCCGTGGCCACCTGCTCGGCCAGGATCTCCGAGCACTCGGGAAGCCTCCTGCGCAGGATCGCCACCTCCCTGTCAAAGGAGGGGTGGTCCAGCCAGTGGTAGAGACAGCGTCGTTTCAGCGCGTCGTGCACCTCGCGGGTGCGGTTGGAGGTGAGCACGACCACCGGCGGCCGCGCGGCGCGGATCGTACCGAGTTCGGGGACGGAGATCGCGAAGTCCGAGAGCACCTCCAGCAGGATCGCCTCGAACTCCACGTCGGCCCGGTCGACCTCGTCGATGAGCAGCACCGCGGGCTGGGTCTCGATCGCCCTCAGCAGCGGCCTGGCGATCAGGAATCTTCGGTCGTAGACCTCGCCCTCCAGCCGGGCTGCGTCGGTGACGCCCCCTGCGTTGGCCGCCTCGGCCGCCTTCAGGTGCAGGAGCTGGCGGGCGAAGTCCCAGTCGTAGAGCGCCTGGGACGCGTCGAGCCCTTCGTAGCACTGCAGGCGGATCAGTGGCGCGTCGAACACCTCGGCGAGGGTCCTGGCCAGCTCGGTCTTGCCGACTCCCGCCTCGCCTTCGAGCAACAGCGGGCGGCCCATCCGCAGCGCGAGGAAGGTCGCCGTGACGAGCCCTTCGTCTGCCAGGTATGACCGCTCGTCGAGCAGCTCCGCCAACTGCGCGGGCGACTCCACATTGGATGTCTCGATTGTCCGCCTCACCACCACCTCAGGCTACGCCCGTCGGCGGGGTCCCAGCGTGACCACACCGCACCACACCGCGCCCCGGCTCCCGCGTCTGCCCGCCCGGCGGCGGCATCGCAGGCCCGCACCGTCGCCGGCGGGCCCCCGGCCTGCTCGGTGCTCGGGACGAGCTTCAACATTTCCGTCACCAACGCCTCATTGGCGATATCGCCCGGTAGTCGTGGAAGGATCGCATCGTGCAGGACCGTTCCGCGTTTCCTCCCGGCCCAGAAGGACCGGGCCTTCACGCTGCAGGTGTTGAGTGAAGAACCTGCTCGACCGGATCAACACCCCGTCCAGGGCCGTCGTGCTGGCGTTCCTCGCGGTGGTCCTCACCGGTACGGGGCTCCTCTCGCTACCGGTCGCGGTCGCGGCGGGTGAGAGCGTCTCGTGGACGTCGGCCCTGTTCACCGCCACCTCCGCGGTGTGCGTGACCGGGCTCGCCGTGCACGACACCGCGACGCACTGGTCGTTCTTCGGCGAGATCGTGCTCATGGTGCTGATGCAGATCGGCGGCTTCGGGATCATGACGCTCTCCTCGATCCTCGCGGTGATCGTCTCGGGAAAGCTCGGTCTGCGCGCCCGTCTCAACACCCAGGCCGAGACCAAGACCCTCGGTCCCGGCGACGTGCGAAAGGTGATCGTGGGGGTCGCCAAGGTCACCCTGGTCGCCGAGGCGCTCACCGCCGCGGTGCTCGCCGCCCGCTTCATGATCGGGTACGGGGAGCCGTTCGGCCGCGCCGCCTATTACGGGATTTTTCATGCGATCTCAGCGTTTACCAACGCCGGATTCGCGCTCTGGCCGGACAGCATGATGAGGTTCGTCACCGACCCGTGGATCTGCCTCCCGCTCATCACCGCGGTGGTCGCCGGAGGTCTCGGCTTCCCCGTCTACGCCGTGCTGCGGCAGAACTGGCGCCGCCCGGCGCGCTGGACACTGCACGCCAAGATCACACTGGGGATGACCGCCGTCCTGCTGTTCGGCGGGGCGGTGGCCATCACCGCCACCGAGTGGAACAACCCGGGAACGCTGGGTCCCCTCTCCCCCGGCCTGCGGATCATGGCCGGGTTGTTCCACAGCACGATGACCCGCAGCGGCGGCCTGAACTCCGTGGACACCTCCCAGATGAGCGAGAGCTCCTGGCTCATCAGCGACGTGCTGATGTTCATCGGGGCGGGCAGCGCGAGCACCGGGGGCGGCATCAAGGTGACGACGTTCGCGCTGCTCGGATTCGTGATCCTCGCCGAGTTGCGCGGCGAGCCCGACGTGTCGGCGGGCCGCCGCCGCGTTCCCGAGCAGTTGCAGCGGCAGGCGCTCACGATCGCCCTGCTGAGTGTGGCGTCGGTCGCGATGGGCACGTTCGCCCTGATGACGGTGACACCGTTCAAGCTCGACCGCGTACTGTTCGAGGTGGTCTCCGCCTTCGGCACGGTCGGGCTCTCGACCGGGATCACCGCCGACGTCGGCACCGTGGGACACCTCATCCTGACCATCCTGATGTTCGTCGGGCGGCTCGGTCCGGTGACCCTGGGCGCCGCACTGGCACTGCACGTACAGACCCGGCGGTTCCGATACCCGGAGGAGCGTCCCCTCGTTGGTTGACAGGAAGGGCCGCAGCGACGCGGTCGTGGTGATCGGCCTCGGCCGGTTCGGCGGCGCGCTGGCGGCGGAACTCGTGAGCCGCGACGTCGAGGTGCTCGGCGTCGACAGCGACCCCAAGAACGTGCAGCACTTCTCCGGGCGGCTCACCCACGTGGTGTGCGCCGACTCCACCGACCCCGACGCCCTCGAACAGCTGGGCATCAGGGAGTTCGGCAGGGCCGTGGTCGGCATCGGCACCGACATCGAGGCGAGCATCCTGACCACCTCGATCCTCACCGACCTGGGAGTGTCCGACATCTGGGCGAAGTCGATCAGCCTGCAGCACAGCCGGATCCTGCGGCGGGTCGGCGCGCACCACGTGGTGCAGCCGGAGCACGACATGGGCGAGCGGGTCGCGCACCTCGTCACCGGGCGCATGCTCGACTACGTCGAGGTCGACGAGGACTACGCCATGATCAAGACCCTCGCGCCCCGGTGGGCCGACGGCAAGAGTCTGAGCAGCCTGGGCATCCGCAGCGAGTACGGGGTCACCGTGGTCGGGATCAAGAAACCCGGCGGCAAGTTCACCTACGCCACCTCCGACACGGTGATCCACAACGGCGACACCCTGCTCGTGGCGGGCGACACCGACAAGGCCGAGCGGTTCGCCGAGGAGACCTGAGCGCGGGAACGCGCCGGTGCGGACCGGAACTCGGCCCCGTCGCGCACCGGCGGGTTCCCACCGCGCCGCCTACCGGGCGGTGCAGGTCATCCCGGTGGGGGCGGTGTTGGCCCCGGACCAGGCGCCGTTGAACCCGAAGGAGGTGGTGCCGCCCGAAGACAGCGCGCCGTTCCAGGACAGGTTGACCACGGTGACGGCCGAGCCGCTCGCGGTGTGCGAGCCGTTCCACAGCTGGGTGATGGTCTGGCCGCTGGGGAAGGTCCACGCGACGGTCCAGCCGGTGAGCGCGGCGGTGCCGGTGTTCTTCACCTCGACGTTGGCTCCGAAGCCGCCGTTCCACTGGTTGGTGACGGTGTAGGTCGCGGCACAGGCCTTTCCGGCCGGTGTCGGCGTCGGGGTCGGAGTGGGCGTCGGGGTGGGCGTTGGGGTCGGGGTCGGGGTCGGGGTCGGAGTGGGCGTCGGTGTCGGCGTCGGGCCGCTGGTGCCGGCCTTTTCGGCCGTCCAGGCGCCGACCCAGGCAAGGACCGCGTTCCAGTTGATGGCGACCTCGTTCACCGACCAGGCGTCGATGTCGTCCAGGTAGCACTTCTGCGGCCGGCAGCCGCTGAGGCGCTGCTGGGCGACCGGGTCCTCCAGGCCGCTGTTGGGACCGCCGGCCAGGGCGCCGGGCGGCGCGATGGGCAGGGAGGAGTTGATCTGGTTGGCCCAGAACCGGTGGTGGACGTTACGGGAGGGCTTGTCACCGTAGCCGGTGACGTAGGAGTAGCCCGTCGGGTTGCGGCCGAGCTGGTACGCCATCGTCTCGAACACCCCGGTGCGGAACCGCTCGGCGCCGGAGAAGTCGTGGGCCAGGGCCAGCACGACGGTGTTGTTGAGGATCAGGTTGTTGGACCCCCAGATGTAACCGCCGCCGGACGGCTGGAAGGGCACCGGGTAACCCTGGCCGCGCATCACGTTCAGCAGGCCGTCGGCGGCCGAGACGAAGGAGGCCCGCAGCTGCTGGCCGATGGAGGAGGTCAGGCCGTTGGGCACCAGCGCCAGGGTGATGTCGCCCAGGCTGCCGACCTCCGCCCACAGGGCGCCCTCGTTCGTGAAACTGCGTCCGTAGTACAGCGAGGAGGAGGTCAGGTCGGTGCGGTAGGCCTGCTTGCCGGTGGTGGTGTACAGCTCGGCGGCGGCCCAGTAGAACTCGTCGGTCACCTTGCCGTCGGCATAGGAGCCGCCGCCGGTGCCGTCGGAGGCCGGGGCGAACCGCGAGGGGTTGGCCTTGGCCGCGGCGTAGGCCTTCTCCGCCGCGGTCAGGCAGCGGGCGGAGAAGGCGGAGTCGATGGACGCCCACACCCGGGCGCACTGGGCGGCCGCGGCGGCCAGGTTCAGGGTGGCGGCGGTGCTGGGCGCCGACAGCACCCGGGCCTCGGGGTCCTGGGCGGGCAGCAGCGGCAGCCCGGTCCAGTTGGCATCGTGGATCTTGTGGTGGGCCATGCCCGCCAGCGGGCGGCCGTCGGGGACCTGCATCTTCAGCAGGAAGTCGATCTCCCAGCGGGCCTCGTCCAGGATGTCGGGCACGCCGTTGCCGCGCTCGGGGATGGACATGGTGCCGTCGGCGAAGGCACCGGTGTCGGCGCCGGGGATGTTCTTGGCCCGCTCGTAGGTGTTGACCAGCTGCCAGGCGGACATGCCTCCGTTGATCACGTACTTGCCGTGGTCGCCGGCGTCGTACCAGCCGCCGCGCACGTCCAGCCGGTAGCCGCAGTCGCTGCGGCACGGCACGTTGTTGTCACCCTGGTTGGGAGAGACGTTCAGGTGGCCGGCGGCGCGGGCGTACTGGCTTCCCCCGGCGTACTGGGAGGTGATCGCGATGCCGCTGCGCTGGTGGTAGAAGAACGCCAGCGCGTCGTAGGGCAGCTTCTTCCAGGCGGCGGTGCCGATGTCGAAGGGGTGGCTGGACTCGTTGTTCACCGTGAGCACGTAGTTGGTGCCGGTCCCGGTGTAGGACGAGAAGTCGATCTTGTGGACGGAGTCGCCGGAGGGTGAGTCGGCGCCGAAGACGGTCGTGGTGCCACTGGACACCACCTGGTCGGAACCGTTCAGCAGGCTCCAGGTCAGCGGTGATCCCGAGTTACTGATCACGGTCGCCTGCTTGGCCGCGCCGGGCGCGTAGGCGACCTGGTTGACCTTGATGTTCTGGCCGAGCGCCGGTCGGACGACGGCATGGGCGGTTCCTGTGGTGACGGCCGCGGTGATCGATGCCGCGGCCAGGGCTACGGCCAGCGCCGCCGCCGACAGCCGAATCCGGCCTGACGTGTTCACGTGGAGTCCTCTCGGCCTGTACTGCGTGGGCTTCGCATCTTGGAACCCTCAGACCGGGAAAAGACAGTCACCACCATCGAAGAGAACGCTTCACGCAGCTCACAGCGATGTTTCCGGCGAATGACCGTGTAACTTTCATGGGGTTCCAGCGATTCGCGGAACCGCGACGTGACCGCTTTTCCCACGGCCCGCACACATCTCCCCGCGTCCCCGCCGGGAGGTCACGCTCGCGCACATCACCAAGCCGACCGGCTCCGGGACCC
The DNA here is from genome assembly GCF_040649155.1 of Streptosporangium sp. NPDC049046. Lineage (NCBI taxonomy): Bacteria > Bacillati > Actinomycetota > Actinomycetes > Streptosporangiales > Streptosporangiaceae > Streptosporangium > Streptosporangium sp. NPDC049046. The sequence goes on from NZ_JBEZEZ010000001.1 coordinate 318,047, forward strand.
CCGGGAAGGCCCGGCAGGCTCGGCGGGCAATGGGCCCCCCTGAGCCCCCGTAGGGCGGCTCAGCCGGTCTCGGACGCCTCTCCGCGCTCCCTGATGAGGGCGGCGAGCTCGCGGACCTGGCGGACGGCACGGTCCTTCTCCGAGCCCTGCAGGCCCATCGCGCCGACCGTGGCCCCGTCGGTGAAATCGATCTTCGCCCAGGGCTCGTGCTCGATCAGGGTGACCCCGAGCACCTCGGGCCACTCGTAGCGGTGCACCCGCAGCGGGTTGACGACGGTGATCCCCTGCTCGTCGGCCTCCACCCGGACCCGTCCCAGCAGGTGCAGGACCCCGGCGACCACCCCGCCCAGCGCGATCATCGCGATCCTGTCGGCCAGGGTGAACTGCTCGGACAGGAAGATCGCCATCAGCACCGCGCCGAGCATGATCAGACCGGCGAAGCCGTAGGCGGCGATCCGTCCCCTCTTGGGCCGCCACACGACGGGCAGCGGGGGCGGGGAGACGCTCTCCTGGCTCACTCTCAGATCACGATCCTTCGGAAAACCACCGGCCGGAACGGCTGTGACAGCTGGTCACGACGCCGTTGGCAACCTACCGCACGGCCCCGCCGCACCGACCACGAGGCACGGTGGAGCGGGGCCGCGAGCGATCTCTAGGAACGGAGTTCCCGCAGCAGCAGCGCCGTCTCCAGCGCGGCGACGGTGGCCTCGTAGCCCTTGTCCTCGTGGCTGCCGGGCAGGCCCGACCTGTCGAGGGCCTGGTCGAGGGACTCGCAGGTCAGCACGCCGTTGCCGACCGGGACCTCCTCGTCCAGGGAGATCCGCGTCAGGCCCGAGGTGACGGAGTCGCACACGTAGTCGAAGTGGGGGGTCTCACCGCGGATCACGACCCCGAGGGCGACGACCGCGTCGTACTTCCTGGCCAGGACCTGCGCCACGACCGGGATCTCCAGCGATCCGGTCACCCGCACCACGGTCATCTCCGCGCCGCTGTCCCTGCCCGCCTGCTCGGCCCGCGCCACGAGCTGATCGGTGATCTTCTCGTGCCACCGGGCGGCGACGACGCCGACGGTCAGCCCCTTCGCCCGCACGGCCTCGGCCGCCGGCCGTCCGACCCCGCTCACGCGATCACTCCGTGCCCGCTGCCCCGCTCCGCCCGGTGCACTCGCTCACTCATGCGCCCTCCCTGGGAATCTCGTGGCCGAGGCGGTCGCGCTTGGCCGACAGGTATTTCTCGTTGTGCGGGTTCATCGCCACCGGCATGGGCTCGCGTCCGAGCACCTTGATGCCGTAGCCGTCCATGCCGCGCAGCTTGGCCGGGTTGTTGGTCAGCAGCCGGATCGACTTCACCCCGAGATCGGCGAGGATCTGCCCGGCGTTGGAGAACTCCCGCGCGTCCACGGGCAGACCGAGCTCCAGGTTGGCGTCGACGGTGTCGCTGCCGGCGTCCTGGAGGCCGTACGCCCTGAGCTTGGCCAGCAGTCCGATGCCGCGCCCCTCGTGCCCGCGCAGGTAGACGACCACCCCTCTGCCCTCGGCGGCGATCCGCGACATGGCGTGGTCGAGCTGCACCCCGCAGTCGCACCGCAGCGACCCGAGCACGTCGCCGGTCAGGCATTCGGAGTGCGCCCTGACCATGACGTTCTCGCCGTCCTCGATGTCGCCGAGAACGAGGGCGAGGTGCTCTCCGCCGTCCAGCGAGCTCGCGAAGCCGTAGGCCCGCCACTCGCCGTACCTGTTCGGCAGCCGCGTCTCGGCGACCCTGGTCACCATCCGCTCGGTGCGGCGTCTGAACTCCACCAGCTGCTCGATCGAGACGAGCGCCAGATCGTGCTCGTCGCAGAAGTCGCGCAGCTGCGGCAGCCGCATCATGGTGCCGTCGTCGTTGACGACCTCGGCGAGCACGCCCGCCTCGCTCAGCCCGGCGAGCCTGGCCAGGTCCACCGACGCCTCGGTGTGGCCGCGCCTGGCCAGGACGCCGCCCTCCCGGTAGCGGAGCGGGAAGACGTGTCCGGGCCGCACCAGCTCGGCCGGCTCGGTCGCCGAGTCGGCCAGCGCGCGGATCGTGCGAGCCCTGTCGGCGGCGGAGATGCCGGTGCTCACCCCGTCCCTGGCGTCCACGCTGATCGTGTACGCGGTGCGCAGGCGCTCCTTGTTGTCGTAGACCATCAGCGGCAGGCCGAGCCTGTCGAGGTCCTCGCCGCGCATCGGCACGCAGACCACGCCGCTGCTGTGCCGGATGGTGAAGGCGAGCAGCGCCGGGGTGGCCCTGGAGGCGGCGAAGATGATGTCGCCCTCGTTCTCGCGGTTCTCGTCGTCGACGACCACGACGGCCTTGCCCTCGCGGATGTCGGCGATCGCGCGCTCGATCGGATCCAGCTTGATCACGGGGCCTCCTCGGGGGCGGGCACGGCGCTCCGGACGGATTCACCGGCCGGGACGTACGCCCCGACGAGCTTCTCCACGTGCTTGGCGATCACATCGACCTCGAGGTTCACCGGGTCTCCCGGCTGCTTCGCGCCCAGGGTGGTGAGGCTCAGGGTCGTGGGGATCAGGCTGACGGCGAAGCCTCCGGAGCCGACGCCCATCACGGTGAGGCTGACGCCGTCGACGGCGATCGAGCCCTTCTCGACCACGTAGCGGTCGAGCTCGGGCGGCAGGGAGATGTGGACGACCTCCCAGTGCTCGGCGGGCTCCCGCGACAGCAGGACGCCCGTCCCGTCCACGTGGCCCTGGACGATGTGGCCGCCCAGTCGCTGGTCGGCGCGGACGGCGCGCTCCAGGTTGACCGGGGAGCCGGGTCTCAGCGCGCCGAGGGAGCTGCGGTCGAGGGTCTCCTTCATCACGTCGGCGGTGAACACCTCGCCCTCCACGTCCACCACGGTCAGGCAGACGCCGTTGACGGCGATCGAGTCACCGTGCCCGGCGTCCGAGGTGACCGTTTTACCGCGGATCGAGAGCCTGGCCGCGTCGGTCAGCGGCTCGATTCCGGCGATCTCTCCCAGTTCTTCGATGATTCCGGTGAACATTCACAACTCCTTGCGGGGGACCGCCCGGACGGCCGGGCTCGGGAGAGGCGTCCGGGACGCCCAAGGACGCGGGCCGGGGGGCGGAAGACCGACAGAGCGTGTCCCAGGAAGGCGGGGCGCGCTCGGGAAGCTCAGGAAGGGGGAAATGCCGATGTGCCCGGACCGTGAACGGCCGGGCGGGGAATACGGGAAATGCGGGGAATGCGGGGAATGGTGGGGGCCGACGGCGCCGTGCCCGTGAGGGGCACATCCCACCGCCTGGCGCGTCCGCGCCGGATCAGTCACCCGAGGTCTCCTACTCGCCAGTAGCTTTTCGCCACGGCGGGCCCCGGGGGATCAACGGATGCGTACACCCGATCGGTGAAGGGTGCCCGAAGACACTCCTTCACCCGCGCGCTTCCTCCCATCCGGACTTTAACCGTCGGTCCTGGAGTTTCACCAGGTCAACCGGTCGATGGCTTCGACCGGGTCGCGGACTGTAACCGCCGGCTCGGAATTTCACCGACCCCGGAGCACGCTGCTCTGCTTTTCTTGTTCGATCGAAGGGCACGCCGCGGACGGCTCACCCTCCTCCACCAGTGTGCCATGTCCGGAAAACCGGACGACACGCTCTTCCATCATGTGGAACAAGCGAGCACTTGGTCGGGTTACGCCACGCGCTCGGCGACCGCCTTCCGCGCCTTCAGCGCGTCCGGGGAGTAGCGCACCTGCTCGGGCACCAGGCCGATACCAGCGTGCAGGGCCCGCAGGGAGGCCGTCGCCCACAGGTCGCCCAGCGGGGTGGCGGGCAGGCCGTACAGCCTGCGGGCCCAGCGCGGCAGGGTCGCGAAGGCGAGCCCGGTGATGAGGGGGAACATCGGCTTGAGAGCGGTCAGGCGCGCCGGGAGCGGCGCGTTGAGCGACCGCAGGAGCGGGTGGGCCACCTCGGGGACGAAGTAGAGGCCGGGGCGGCTGGCCCGGATGTAGTCGTCCATCTCGCCGACCGAGCCGGGCACGTCCTCGGGACGAAGTCCGACCACCTCGGCCACCCGCCGCCACTCGGCGACGAACCTGTCGGCCTCCTCGTCGGTCAGGCGCACTCCCGCGCGCCGGGCGACCGAGAGGTAGGAGTCGACCTCGCCGACGTGGACCCAGAGCAGCGCGTCGGGGTCGTCGAGGCGGAACCGCTCGCCGGTGTCGAGGTCGAGGGCGGTGAGGCCGGCGTGGATCTTCCGAACCCTGGCTCCCGCCCGGGCGACCTCGGCGGTCGTGCCGTAAACGCGGACCCGGACGAACTCGGTGGTGCGCACGAAGCGGGACCACGCCTCGGCCGGGTCCATGAGCGCGGAGTTCTGCGCGACCCCGCGCATCGCCCGGGGGTGCAGCCCCTGCATGAGTAACGCGCGGAAACCGGCGACGAGCAGGATCCGCTCGCCCATCACCTTCCAGGTCACCGACTCCGGTCCGAACAGGCCGTGATCCATGCGTCGCCTCCCTCACACGTACTGACGACGTTACAGGAGGGGTCTAAACCCATATGTCCCGAATCTGCGACACAAGCGAGACGAGATCCAGGCAGGGGTGTCACGACCAGGTCATCAAAGTGTCACAGATCCGTGAAAACCATCATTTATGTGCGCCGATTCTTTCACTCCGCCCCCCCATCACGTCAACGGAATTGACGCTACGAACAGATGGAAATTACACAACGATAAAATGAGTAAGGAGCAGACCATTGATTTGACCTTCACTGCTTTGCGATGGTTCCAAGGATCAGGCTCAACCATGCTCGTTGGGAGCGCCCGCACGATGACCATCCCTGCACCAGCCGCGTCCACCACCGAGGACCCCCTCTCGGTGAAGGCAACGGAGACGGTGGGCCGTTCCCCCGGCCAGTTGATGTGGCTGCGCTTCCGTCGCGACCCCACCGGAATCGCCTCGGCCCTCGTGGTGATCTTCTTCTTCCTCGTCGCGATCCTCGCGCCGGTCATCTCCTGGCTCTACGGAAAGGACCCCTACACCCTCTACGGCCAGGACACCCCCGGGCTGCTGAACGACTTCGGCTACCCGGTGCTGCCCAACGGCGGCATGAGCTCGGACTTCTGGTTCGGCGTCGAGCCCGGCCTGGGCCGTGACGTGTTCATGCAGCTCGTCTACGGCATCAGGACCTCACTGATGATCGCGATGGCCGCGACGCTGCTCATCTCGATGATCGGCATCGTGATGGGCATCGTCGCCGGGTACATCGGGGGCAGAACCGACTACTTCATCGGCCGCCTGATCGACATCGTCCTCTCGTTCCCCTCGACCCTGTTCATCATCGCGTTCATGCCGGTGGTGGAGAACCTCTTCGTCGACCCCTCGGAGGAGACGCCGGTCTGGCTGCGCGCGGTGACGCTCATCACCCTGCTGACGGCCTTCGGCTGGGCCGGCATCGCCCGACTGCTGCGCGGCCAGGTGCTCTCCATGCGCGAGCGGGAGTTCGTCGAGGCCGCCAAGGTGACCGGCGCCTCCCCCGCGCGGATCATCTTCAAGGAGCTGCTGCCCAACCTGTGGACACCGATCCTGATCCAGTCGACCCTGCTGCTGCCCGCGATGGTGACCGCCGAGGCGGCCCTGTCCTTCCTGGGCGTCGGCATGATCGAGCCCATCCCCGACTGGGGCCGGATGTTCCTGCGGGGCACCGAGGTCTACCAGAACGACATCACCTACCTCATCTTCCCCGGCGCGGCTCTGCTCATCTTCGTGATCGCCTTCAACCTTCTCGGTGACTCGGTCCGCGACGCCTTCGATCCAAAGCTCAAGCGTTAGACCCGATAGGAGAGAGATGAAAGTCCGTACGCGGTCAGCGATGGCCGTACTCGCCATAGGCGCGCTCGCACTCACCAGCGCGTGCGCCGAGGGCAACCAGGGCGCCCCCGCCGCTCCCAGCGGTTCCGCCGGCGCGTCCGCCCCCGCCGCGGAGCCCTTCAAGCCGCCGACGATCACGGTCGGCACCGCGGAGGACTCCAAGGGTCCCGCCATCGAGCCGGAGGGTGTCGTCAAGGGCGGCACCGTCACGATGATCGACCGGGACGACTTCTCCCACCTGGACCCTGCCCAGCTCTACGTCAACACCGAGACGAACTTCTCCCTCCTGATCGCGCGTACCCTCACCGGCTACAAGCGCACCGACAAGAGCGAGTACAAGCTGGTCGGCGACCTCGCCACCGACACCGGCACCCCCTCCGACGGCGGCAAGACCTGGACCTTCACCCTCAAGGACGGGGTGAAGTGGGAGGACGGCACGCCCATCACGTCCGAGGACGTGAAGTGGAGCATGGAGCGGACGTTCGCCCCCTTCGTCACCCAGGGCCCGACCTACATCCAGCAGTGGCTCACCGAGGTCGACCACAAGAAGGCCTACCAGGGGCCCTACGACGGCAAGCGCCTCGACAGCATCGAGACGCCGGACGACAAGACGATCGTCTACAAGTTCAAGACGCCGCACGCCGACGCCAACTACGCCTTCGCCATGGGCGGCTACGGCATCGTCCCCAAGGAGAAGGACACCAAGGAGAAGTACGACAAGGCCCCCGTCTCCAGCGGCCCGTACATCATCAAGAACCACGTGGTCGACAAGTCCATCGACCTTGAGCGCAACCCGAACTGGGACCCGGCCACCGACCCGATCCGCGGCGCCTACCCCGACAAGTGGCGCCTGGAGTTCGGCCAGGAGAACCTGCAGATCACCGACCGCCTGATCGCGGACGCGGGCCCGGACCAGACCGCCTTCACCTTCTACGCGACGGTCCCGCCGGAGCGTCTGCAGCAGGTGCTCGGCGACGCCAGCCTGGCCCCGCGCCTGATGAAGAGCCCCTCCCCGTACGGGAACTACTACTACTTCAACCTTGACCGGGTGAAGGACCAGAAGATCCGCCAGGCCATCAACTACGCGTGGCCGTCCAAGCAGATCCAGCAGGTCTACGGTGGCCCGCAGGCGGCCGCGCTGCCGACCACCATCCTCAACGAGAACACCACGGTCGGCTACCAGCCCTACGACCTGTTCGGCAAGGAGGCCAAGCCCGAGGGTGACATCGAGAAGGCCAAGCAGCTGCTGGCCGAGTCGAGCAACCCGACGCCGACCATCGTCTTCGCCCACAACCAGACGCCGCTCCAGGAACAGATCATGGTCGTGATCAAGAGTGCCCTGGAGAAGACCGGTATCAAGGTCGTCGCCAAGCCGCTGGACCGCAAGACCTACTACGACTCCATCGGCCTGGTGAAGAACGAGTTCGACATGTACTGGGGTGGCTGGGGCGCCGACTGGCCGTCCGGCTCGACGGTCATGCCCGTCATCTTCGGCCCGATCGCCGACGGCGCGCCGAACTACTCGCACCTGAAGGACGAGGCGCTCACCAAGGAGATGGACGAGATCACCGCGATGACCGACATCGACGCCCAGAACAAGGCGTGGATGGACCTGGACAAGAAGATCCAGGAGACGATCACCCCGCTCGTGGTCGCCGAGAACCGGATCGCCAACACCCTGCACGGCTCCAAGATCGGCGGCGCGGAGATCGACCCGCAGTCGTGGGTCGTCCAGCCGAACAGAATCTTCGTGAAGCAGTAACACCCACGAAGCCTTAGGAGACACCGGCGGCCGTGGCCTCGCGGGAGGGCGACACCTTCTCCCGCGAGGCCACGGCCAAGGGGCCGTCGGCCCCAGCAGCGGTCCCAGCCACCTCGGGAAACAGGCAATGCTTCCATTCATCACTCGCCGCACGCTCGGCGCCGCGGTCACGCTTCTGATCATCTCCGCGGTCACGTTCTTCCTCTTCTTCGCCGTGCCCGCCGACCCGGCGAGGCTCGCCTGCGGCAAGGTCTGCCCGCCCGAGCTCCTGGAGCAGGCGCGGCACAACCTGGGACTGGACCAGCCCCTGTTCGCCCAGTTCGTGGCCTGGCTGGCCGGCATCTTCGTCGGCCGCGACTACGAAAGCCTGGGCCACTGCCCGGCCCCCTGCCTCGGCTACTCGTTCGTCAACCGCGAGCCGGTGTTCGAGACGATCCTGGACCGGCTGCCGGTCACCGTCTCCCTCACCATCGGCGCGGCGATCGTCTTCCTGCTCTTCGGCATGGCGACCGGCATCGTCGCGGCCCTGCGCCAGGGCAAGCCGCTGGACAAAATCGCCAGCGTGGCGTCCCTCATCGGCGCCTCCGTGCAGATCTACTTCATCGGCACGCTCGCGCTCTACTTCCTCGTCTACAAGAACCAGATCCTCCAGCGGCCCCAGTACCTGTCGTTCACCGAGAACCCCGTCGCCTGGGCGAGCGGGCTCGCGCTGCCCTGGGTGGTGCTGGCGATCATCTTCACCGCCAACTACACCCGTATGACGCGCTCGACGATGGTGGAACAGCTCAGTGAGGACTACGTCCGCACCGCGCGGGCCAAGGGCATGTCAGGGCGGAGCGTGGTGCTGAGATTCGCCCTGCGCGGCACCCTCACCCCCATCATCACGATCTTCGGCGTGGACCTCGGCACGCTGATCGGCGGCGCGATCATCACCGAGACCACCTTCGGGTTACAGGGGCTCGGGCGGCTCTCCATCAAGGCCGTCGACAGCTCCGACCTGCCCATGCTGATGGGGACGGTGCTCGTGGCGGCCGCCGCGATCGTCTTCTTCAACATCGTCGTCGACGTCCTGTACGCCTTCATCGACCCTCGCGTCCGGCTGAGCTAGGAGTTCTGAAAAAAGTGTCAACTCCCTTCCTCTCGGTCCGTGACCTGACCGTCGACTTCCACACCGAGGACGGCGTCGTCCACGCGGTGGACGGGCTCTCGTTCGACGTCGAGAAGGGCACCACCCTGGGTGTCGTCGGCGAGTCCGGGTCCGGCAAGTCGGTGACCAACCTGACCGTGCTCGGCCTGCACAACCCGGAGACCACCAAGATCAGTGGAGAGATCCGGCTGGACGGCGAGGAGCTGATCGGCGCCTCCAACTCCACCATGGAGAAGCTGCGCGGCAACAAGGTCGCGATGATCTTCCAGGACCCGCTGACCTCGCTCTCCCCGTACCACACCATCGGCAGGCAGATCTCCGAGGTCTACCGCAAGCACACCGGCGCGAGCCGCGCCGAGGCGAGGGACCGCGCGATCGAGATGCTGACCCGGGTCGGCATCCCCCAGCCGAAGACCAGGGTGGACGACTATCCCCACCAGTTCTCCGGCGGCATGCGGCAGCGCGCGATGATCGCGATGGCCCTGGTGTGCGACCCGGACCTGCTGATCGCCGACGAGCCCACCACCGCCCTGGACGTGACCGTGCAGGCCCAGATCCTGGACCTGCTCAAGGAGCTCCAGGACCAGACGGGCGCCTCGATCATCCTGATCACCCACGACCTCGGCGTGGTCGCCAACACCGCGCACGACGTGCTGGTGATGTACGCCGGGCGGGCGGTGGAGCGCGGGACCGTGAGAGAGGTCCTCCGCGAGCCCCGGCACCCCTACACCTGGGGCCTGCTCGCCTCCATGCCCCGCCTGAGCGCTCCCGTGGACGTGCCTCTGCGGCCGGTCCGCGGCACCCCGCCGAGCCTGATCAACGTTCCCTCCGGCTGCCCCTTCCACCCCCGGTGCGACTACATGGAGCTGGCCGGCCCCGAGCTGTGCCGCTCCGAGCGGCCGGAACTGTCCCCGCACCGCGGCCACGGCGACGCGTGCTACCTGACCCTCGCCCAGAAGAGGGAGATCCAAAAGTGAGCGAGACAACCGGTGAACCCCGCGGCGAGGCGCTGCTGGAGCTGTCCGGCCTGAAGAAGCACTTCCCGGTGATGGGCGGTCTCGTCTTCAAACGCCAGGTGGGCAAGGTCCACGCGGTGGACGGCATCGACCTGACGGTGCACGCCGGTGAGACGCTCGGCCTGGTCGGCGAGTCCGGCTGCGGCAAGTCCACCGCCGGGCGGCTGGCGTCCCGGCTGCTGGAGCCCACGGCGGGCAGCATCAGGTACGCCGGGCGGGAGATCGGCCACGCCACGCGCAAGGAGCTGAAGCCGATCCGGGCCGAGATCCAGATGATCTTCCAGGACCCGTACTCGTCGCTGAACCCCCGGCACACGGTGGGCAGCATCATCGGCGGCCCGATGGAGATCAACGGCATCAATCCCCCCGGCGGCAGGGAGAAACGGGTCCGGGAGCTCCTGGAGATCGTCGGGCTCAACCCCGAGCACTTCAACCGCTTCCCGCACGAGTTCTCCGGCGGCCAGCGGCAGCGCATCGGGGTGGCCCGCGCGCTCTCCCTCAATCCCAAGCTGATCATCGCGGACGAGCCGGTCTCCGCCCTCGACGTCTCCATCCAGGCGCAGGTCGTCAACCTGCTCCAGCAGCTTCAGCGGGACCTGGGCATCGCGTTCCTGTTCATCGCGCACGACCTGGCGATCGTGCGGCACTTCTCCCAGCGGGTCGCGGTCATGTATCTCGGCAAGATCGTCGAGGTCGCCGACCGTGCCTCCCTGTACGAGCGCCCCCGTCATCCCTACACGCACGCGCTGCTGTCGGCGGTGCCCGAGGTGCTGGAGGACGAGGCGCCGCGCGAGCGCATCCGCCTGGCCGGGGACGTGCCCTCCCCGATCAACCCGCCGTCCGGCTGCCGCTTCCGCACCCGCTGCTGGAAGGCCCAGGAGAAGTGCGCGACCGAGGAGCCCCCGCTGCTCAGGCTGGAGGGCAACAGGGAAGGTCACCTGACAGCCTGCCACTTCCCCGAGGAGCCGACCGTGCACGGCGAGGACGTGGTGCTGGACCCGGCGCTGCAGACCTGACGGTCCCGCGTCTTCCCCCGGGACGCCTGGCCCGCAGTCGCGGGCCCGGCGGTCCGATGGCGGCGTTTCCCCCGATCCTCGCCGTTTTCCGGCACCGGCCGCCACCTCGGCGGCCGGTGACGTCGGCTCGGCGGCTCAACGGCCGCCCGCGGGGTGAATCGACGGCCGGCGGTCCAGCGCCGGGTGATCCGGTGGTCAGCGGCTCAGCGGCCTGCTGATCCGGTGGTCAGCGGCTCGGCGGCCGGCCGCTCACGACTCGGCGGAGGTGGCGAGGGCGCGCAGGCCGTCGACCGCGCGGGCCGGGTCCTCCGCGCCGTAGACGGCGTTGCCCGCCACGAAGACGTCGGCCCCCGCCTCCGCGCAGCGCTCGATCGTCGTGTCGGAGACGCCGCCGTCCACCTGGAGCCAGACCTGCCCGCCGTGCCGGCCGATGAGCTCGCGGGCCCTGCGGATCTTGGGCAGCACGATGTCGAGGAACCTCTGCCCGCCGAAACCGGGATCGACGGTCATCACCAGCAGCATGTCGATCTCGCCGAGCAGGTCCTCGTACGGCTCGACGGGGGTGGCCGGGTTCAACGCCAGGCCCGCGCGAGCGCCCGCCTGGCGGATCTGGCGCAGCGTACGCACAGGGGCCTTGGCCGCCTCCACGTGGATGGTCACGCTCCCGGCACCGGCCTCGGCGTAGCCGGGTGCCCAGCGATCCGGGTCTTCGATCATGAGATGGCAGTCGAGTGGCGTCGAGGTCGCCTTGAGCAGAGACTCGACGACCGGCAGCCCGAGGGTGAGGTTGGGCACGAAGTGGTTGTCCATGACGTCCACGTGCAGCCAGTCGGCGTTGGGTACCGCCGCGGCCGCCTCGGCGAGGCGGGCGAAGTCGGCGGACAGGATGCTGGGCGAGATCTGTACGGCCATGATTGGCCGATTCTAGCGGCGGGCCCCTCTCCTCCGTCCGGCTCGGGTCCGCGACGCCCAGGACCGCGCGGCCGAGGGGCTACGGCCTGTCGCCCGGTCCCCCGTTCTCGCCGCTCCCGCCGGAGGCCGGCGGCAGGTCGCCCGGCCCGCCGCCCGCACCAGGAGGAGGCGGGAGGTCGTCCGGCCTGTTCAGCTCGCTCTTGAAGACGCGCAGGGAGCGGCCCACCGACCTGGCGGCGTCGGGCAGTCTCGCGGAGCCGAACAGCAGCACGAACACCGCCGCGATGATGAGCAGTTCGGGCAGTCCCAGATCGGCCATGGGACGATCTCCTTTCGATCGGGCGTCCCCGTCTCCGGAGCCTGCCGGAGGACGGGATGCGCCGCCGTGCCGCCGACGGTCGACGGTCCGGGCGGGTCAGATGTCGACCCGGACGCGGTATCTCTCCAGCCAGGCGTTGAACTGGAGGAGTCCTTCCAGGGACGCCCGGCCTCCCCCCGGGCCGCCGCCCGCCTCCGGCCGGTCGATCACGGCCCGTACCTTCTCCCTGTCGACGAACGGCGCGGCGGCGAAGTGGCCGCCGCCGAGCAGCCGGGCCGCCTCCGCGCGGACGGCCTGCTCGTAGGCGGGGTCCTGCGTCGAGGGGTAGGGGCTCTTGCGGCGTCCGACGACCGAGGGCGGCAGGACGTCCGCGGCGGCGGCGCGCAGCAGGCTCTTCTCCTGCCCGTCGTACGTCTTCATCGCCCAGGGGGCGTTGAAGACGTACTCCACCAGCCGGTGGTCGCAGAACGGCACCCGGACCTCCAGCCCGACGGCCATGCTCATCCGGTCCTTGCGGTCCAGCAGGATCTGCACGAACCGGGTGAGGTGCAGGTAGGAGATCTCCCGCATGCGCCGTTCCAGGCCCTCCTCGCCCGGTAGCCGGGGCACCTCGTCGAGCGCCCGCCGGTAGCTGTCGGCGCGGTAGCCGGGGATGTCCAGCTTGCGCATCAGGTCCTCGTCGAGGAGCGCCCCCACCCCCGCGAACCGTCCGAACCCCGGGGACGCCAGCCACGGGAAGGTGTCGGAGAAGACCGCCTCGGGGTCGAAGAACCACCGGTAGCCGCCGAAGACCTCGTCGGCGGACTCACCCGACAGCGCCACCGTGGAGTGACCCCGGATGGCGCGGAACAGCAGGTGGAGGGAGGTGTCCATGTCCCCGATGCCGATCGGCAGGTCACGCGCCCTCAGGACCGCGGCGCGCACCGCGGGGTCCATGAGATCGGCGGAGTCCAGGACGATGTCGGCGTGCTCGGAGCCGATGTGCCGTACGACGTCGTGCACGTACGGTGTGTCGGGGGTGTCGCGCATCTCGTCGGGCGTGAAGTTCTCGCTGTATCCGGTGAAGTCGACGGAGAACGACCTGATCTTCCCTCCTCCCTGCCCCTCCAGCCCGAGCGCGGCGAGCGCGGTGATGGTGCTGGAGTCGAGGCCCCCGGAGAGCAGGGTGCACAGCGGCACGTCGGAGATGAGCTGACGGGTGACGATGTCGTTCAGCAGTTCGCGCACGGTCCCGACGGTGGTGGTGAGGTCGTCGGGGTGCTCGTGGGCCTCCAGGTGCCAGTAGGGGCGCCGGCACAGGAAGTCGCGGGTCACCCGGACGGTGTGGCCGGGGCGCACCTCGTACATGCCCCGGTAGACGGCGTGTTCCGGGTTCTTCACAAAGGCGATCAGCTCGCGCAGGCCGTCGGCGTCGACGGCGGGCGTCCCGATCAGGGGGTTGGCCATGATCGCCTTGGGCTCGGAGCCGAACAGCACACCGTTCGGGAGCGGGTGGTAGTACAGCGGCTTGATGCCCATCCTGTCCCGGACGAGCAGCAGCTCCTCGCGGCGGACGTCCCAGATCGCGAAGGCGAACATGCCGTTCAGCCGTTCGGGGAAGCCCTCACCCCATTCGAGGTAGGCCCGCAGGAGGACCTCGGTGTCGCTCCGGGTGGAAAAACGGTGGCCGTGGGCGATCAGTTCCGCGCGCAGCTCGACGAAGTTGTAGATCTCGCCGCTGTAGGTGAGGACGGCGAGTGTCTGCCCGTCCTCATCGGCGATCATCGGCTGGCGCCCGCCCTCGATGTCGATGACGGCGAGACGCCGATGGCCTATCGCGGCGTGCGGGGCGAGCCACAGCCCCTCGTCGTCGGGTCCGCGGCAGGCCATGGTGTCGGTCATGGCCTGCGCGATGGCCCGCGACTGTCGAAGATCGCGCTCGAAGTCCACCCATCCGCAGATTCCACACATTTCGCCACCCCGCATCCTGCTCGGAAGCAGTTACATTCAGGCGAACAGCCCTAGGTGTCGATATATGCCCAAATAATGCCCTCTGACCTGCGGTGATGATCTCATCCGCCCTCCTTCGCCAGGAGGGCGGCGTTCGCTCAGCGGCGGCGCAGCAGGGCGAGGAACATCGCGTCGGTGCCGTGCCGGTGCGGCCAGAACCGCGCGTACGGCCCCTCGCCCAGCCCCTCGACCTCGGGAAGCGGATCGCGGGCGTCCAGCGCCTCGACGTCGTCACGGCGCCCCAGGACGTCGCCGACCACGGCGACGGTCTCCGCCAGGTGCGGCGAACAGGTCACGTACGCGACGACGCCGCCGGGACGTACCGCGTCGATCGCCGAGTCGAGCAGGGCGCGCTGGATCCTGCCCAGCTCGGGAAGGCTCCGGGGGTCGCGGCGCCAGCGGGCCTCGGGACGGCGGCGCAGCGCGCCCAGGCCGGTGCAGGGGGCGTCGAGCATGACCCGGTCGAAGACCCCCGGCCGCCAGGCCGGCGCGGTGCCGTCCGCGGTGATCACCGCGGCCTGCCGGGTGGTCTGCCACACCAGCCGCGCCCGGTGGTACTGCAGCTCGGCGGCGAGCAGGCGCGCCTCGCCCCGCTGGGTCGCGAGGGCGTCGAGCAGGCCCGCCTTGCCACCGGGACCCGCGCACAGGTCGAGCCAGCGGGAGTCGGAGCCCTCCAGCGGCACCCGCGTCAGGGCGAGCGCGACGAGCTGGCTCGCCTCGTCCTGCACGGCCGCGCGCGACTCGGCCACGGCGAGGATCGCACCGGGGTCGCCCTCGGCCAGATAGGCCGCGTACGGGGAGTATCTGGCGGGTTCCGCGCCCGCCTCCAGAAGCTCGGCGACCGAGGAGCGGCCCGGGCGCGCGACGAGGGTCACCTTCGGACGCTCGTTGTCGGCCGCGAGCAGGGCGGCCGTCTCGTCGAAGTCGCCGCCCACCGCGTCGCGCAGGGCGTCGACGATCCACCTCGGGTGGCTGTGGGCCACCGCCAGGTGACCCACCGGGTCCTCGGCCTGGTCGGGCGCCACGATCGGGATCCACTGCTCCAGGGAGCGGGTGGAGACCTTGCGCAGCACGGCGTTGGCGTACTTCGACGCGCCGATGCCCACGCGCAGCCGCACCAGGTCGACCGTGGTGCCGACGGCGGCGTGCGGGGGCACCCGCGTTTTGAGCAGCTGGTGCACGCCCAGGCGGACGGCGTCGAGCAGCGGCGGGTCGACGTCCTCGGGCGCCCGGTCGCTGCAGGCCGCGATGACCTCGTCGTAGGTGCCGAGGCCGCGCAGGGTGCCGTAGGCCAGCTCGGTGGCCAGGCCCGCGTCGCGCCCGGAAAGGCGGCGCTCGCGCAGCAGCGCGGGCATCAGCAGGTTGGCGTAGGCGTCCCGCTCGTCGACGGCGCGCATCAGGTCGTACGCCGCGTTGCGCGCCTCGTCGCGGACCGGCTTGGGCGGGCGCCCACCTCTGCCCCTGCCTCCGGCGCCGCGTGAACCGCCCGCCGGGCCGTGACCCCCGCCGCGCGGGACGTTACGGCCGTTACCACTGCTCATGATCTTCAGGCCAGCCGATCCTCGTCGGTGGGCCGCACGCCGCGGGCCCACTCCCCCGCGCCCATCAGGCGCTTGCCCTGCGGCTGCACCTCACCCAGCTCGACCGGGTAGGTGGCGGTGCCGACCAGGACGGAGTTCTTGGACGCCGCGATCTGGCCGGGGGCCAGGCCGGAGGCGTCGGGAACCGGCCGCACGGGACCCAGCTTGATCCGCCCGCCGCGGAACTCGGTCCACGCGCCCGGGGCGGGGGTACAGGCGCGGACCAGGCGATCGACCCGCATCGCGGGCGCGGACCAGTCGACCCTCGCGTCGTCGACGCTGATCTTCGGGGCGAGGCTCACCCCCTCCGCGGGCTGCGGCACGGCCTCCAGCTTGCCGTCCTCGATCCCGTCGAGGGTGGCCGCCAGCAGCCCCGCCCCGGACTCGGCGAGCCGGGCGAGCAGCTCCCCGCTGGTGTCGGTGGGGCGGATCTCCTCGGTCACCACGCCGTAGACCGGACCCGCGTCCAGCTCCTTGACGATCCGGAAGGTGGCCGCGCCGGTGATCTCGTCGCCGTGGAGCACGGCGTGCTGCACCGGCGCCGCGCCGCGCCAGGCCGGCAGCAGCGAGAAGTGCAGGTTGACCCAGCCGTACCGAGGGATGTCCAGGGTGGCCTGCGGCAGCAGCGCGCCGTAGGCGACCACCGGGCAGCAGTCGGGGGCGAGCTCGGTGAGCCGGTCGAGAAACTCCGGGTCGCCCGCCTTGGGCGGCCTGAGCACCTCGATGCCCGCCTCCTCGGCGAGCTCGGCGACGGGGCTCGGATGGACCTTGCGGCCCCTGCCCGACTGGGCGTCCGGGCGCGTGACGACGGCGACGACGTCGTGGCGAGGCGAGTCGATCAGTGCCCGCAGCGAGGGCAGGGCGGTGTCCGGGGTTCCGGCGAAGACCAGTCGCAAGGTTCCTACAGAGCCTTCCCTTGGGTGGCGTGCGGGGAGAACTTGAACGTGGGGGCCGACAGCCCGCTCCAGTCGGCCTCGCGGATCGCCTTCATCGCGAGCTTGCGCTGCTTGGCGTCCATCCGGTCGATGAACAGCACGCCGTCCAGGTGATCGGTCTCATGCTGGAAGCAGCGGGCCATCAGGTCGGTGCCCTCAAGGGTCACCGGCTCGCCGTGCATGTTGAAGCCGGTCGCCACGGCCCGTATCGACCTGGGCGTGGGGAAGGACAGGCCGGGGAACGACAGGCAGCCCTCCTCACCCTCCTCGTCCTTGTCCTCCGACAGGTCGAGGTTGGGGTTGATCAGATGCCCGAGCTGGTCGTCCACGTAGTAGGTGAAGACCCGCAGGCCGACCCCGATCTGCGGCGCGGCCAGCCCGGCTCCCGGCGCGTCCATCATCGTGTCGGTGAGGTCCTTGACGAGCTTGCGCAGCTCCTTGTCGAAGTCCTTGACCGGGTCGGCGGGAGTGCGCAGCACCGGATCGCCGAAAAGACGGATCGGCTGAATGGACAACAGGGGTCTCCTCACACTTCATGGGATGCCGCCCAGTCTAAGGGCGGCGGCCGCCTCCCCCGGGCCCTCTTCAGGACCGGGCACGGGGACCGGCCGGACGAGCCGTCGCCGCGGAAGGACGGGCGTTCACCCGGGCACGTCCGTCCCCGGGGACACGGACGTATCCGGGCGAGCCGTCGCCGGGGACCGGGAGTGCCGGGATCAGCGGGAGCGGGCCTTCATCGCCGCCTTGCGGGCGGACTTGGCCACCGCCGCGTCACCGTGGCGAGAACCCAGCAGATCCAGGACGGCGAAGGTGTCCGGGTGGTCCACCAGAGCCATCTCCTCGATCACCCGGACCAGGTCCTCACCGGGTTCGAGGGTGTCGAACTCGCAGATCGCCTCCGAGGCGTCGCCGCGCTCGAGCAGCGAGGCGAGCGAGTCGACCGCGAGCCAGGTGTTGTCGGCGGGCGTGAGGGCGGGCGCGGGCAGGTGGCGGATGTGCAGCCAGGAGGCGGCGTAGCGCCACATGGCGGGCTCGGAGAGGGCCTCCCTGAGCGGGGCCTCGGCCTCGGGGCCGAGCTCCTCCAGGATCGTGCCCACGGCGCCACGGCGGCCGGCCGTACCCGAGGCGGCGACCTTGACCAGCTCGCGGGCGGCGGCCTCGGGGTGGCGGGACTCCAGCCACACGGTGACGGCGCTGGGCGCGGCGGAACCCTTCATGATCGCCTCGACCAGCTCCGCCGCGCCCAGGTCGGTGAAGACGGCGACCTCCGCGCCCGTCGGCGCGTCGTGGCCCTCCCGCATCAGGTCCTGGCGGACGGCCCACATGCCCAGCGGGGTCAGCCTCGGCCGCCCTGACCGCGAGGTCTCGACCAGCCCGCAGTAGCTCAGCAGCGACAGGGCCGACTCCAGCTGGGCGGGAAGCGCGCCCGTCAGCACCCGCATCTCCGCCTGGCGGGCACCGCAGGCCACCTCGTGCGACTGCAGGATGCCCTTCACCAGGGTCGCGGTGGACAGCCCCTCGCGCACGGCGTACAGCGTGGCGAGCATCTCGGCCAGATGGTCGTCGATCACCGGGGAACCGGTCAGGTCGTCGTCGGCACGGTCGAGGACGTCCATGACCACGCCGTCCCAGAATCCCAGCAGCGCCCGGGGCGGCAGGTCGGCGGAGAGCACGAGCGGGCCGGGCGTCACCTCGCCGCGAACGATGCGGAGCATGCCGGTGTTGACGGCGACCACCCAGAGCAGGTGCAGCCGCGCGGGGCCCGGCAGTCCGAGCTCGGCGCACGGCGTGAACGGGTCGGGCAGCAGCCCCTCGGGGGTCACCCGGCGGGTGCCGGTCCAGACGGCAACACGCTGGGCGTCGATCACCAGCGGCACCTGCGGGACGTGCGCGGCCAGCTCCTCGTCCGTGGCGAGGTCGACCGGGGGAAAGCTCAGCGCGTCGCCGCGCGGGGGGCGACCTCGGCCCGTGGTGGTGACGGACTCCTCGAGAACGGCCGCCCGCAGCTCGCGTGGTGCCGTTCCCAGCTCGTCGACCAGCCTGCGCAGTTCGCCGATGTCGAAGACGTTCCCACTGTTCCCGCTCTTTGCCACTCGTGAAACTTACTGCACTCGCGCCTCACGCATACACGGCTCAGCCGATGGCGCGGGAACGCGCCTTGAAAGCCGCCTTGCGGGCGGCCTTGGCCGCTCCGTGATCTCTGAGGGAGCGTCCGAGCAGCTCAAGGACGTCGACGACCTCCGGATGGTCGACCCTCCACATCTCCTCGATCACGTGTGGCGGAGGACCCGAGGCGGACATGTTCTCGGCGAACGTCTCCGGATCCTCCTCGGCGGCGGGCATGGCCAGGGCGAGCATGTCCACGCTCATCCAGAGCATCTCCTCCTGGGTGAGCGTGGGAGCCGCCAGGCCGCGCGAACTCAGCCAGTGGATGGCGTGCGGGCGCAGCTCGGGCTCCTTGAGGAAGGCGCGCACCGCCTCTTCGGCGTCGGGGCCGAGGCGGTCGACGATCGTCACCGCGATGCCCCTCGCGACCGACGGCGCGCCGGAGACCGAACCGAACAACTCGGTGACCGCCTGCTCCGGGGTCCTGTTCTCCAGCCAGCCCCCGATGTCGGCCTCGGCCATCTCGGCGGGCATTCCGGAAAGCAGCCCCTCGATGAGCTCGGGCGCGTCGGCGGTGGTCAGATCGGCCGCCTCGGGCGCCTCGACGCCCAGGTCGGTGTAGAGCTCACGCAGTCCCCACAGGGCCAGCGGGGTGAGTTCGAGCAGCTCCTCACCCGGCTCGGCCATCCCGCAGTAGGCGAGTCGCCTGACGGCCTCGGGAACGTCGATCTCACCACCCTCGACCAGGCCGATCTCCTCCAGATAGTCCCTGACGAGGGGGATCGGCACGGGCGCCTGGAGGCGGTAGAGCATGTCGCACAGGCCGTAGAGCTCCTCGTCGAGGGAGACGTCGCCCGTCACGGCGCCGCCGGTGTCCTTCTCGACGACGAACTCGACCGTGGCGGCCCAGATCTCGAGCGGATCGAAGTCCTCGCCGTCGAAGATCGCGCTGCCCTCGACCTGGACCAGGCCGGTGTGGACCGCGAGCTCCCACAGCAGCCCCGGGTCGGCCACCGAGAGCTGGGCGGCCGCCTCGCCGGCGTCGCGGACCCGCAGGCGGCCCTTGAGGGTCGGGGTGCGGCCTCCGGCGAGCATCCACTGGACCAGCCTGCGCGCGTCGGTGACCAGCGGCACCCGCAGGGCGCTCTGGACGAGTGTCTCGCGGGGCGCCAGGCGCACCGGGGGAAGGGGCGAGCAGCCGGGACAGTCGCAGTGCTCGACGGCGGGCTCCTCGCGAACCGCGGAGACGGAGAGGATCGCGCTCCCGGCGTCCTGCTCCAGCGAGTCGGCGCCGATCGCGCTGAAGAGGCTCTTGGCCATGCCGAACCGGGAGGTGTCGGCGAGGGCGATGGGCATCTCGGGTTCGATCCGGTCGAGGACGGTCCTCATCCGGACGGCCATCTTGCCGCCGATCTCCTCGGTGGCGAGCAGGAAGTCGACCAGGGTGCGGGCGGCGGCGACGGTCTCCGGGGCGCTCTCCGGGGGGGCGATGACCTTGCGCGGGTAGATGTTGAGCAGCAGTTCCTCG
Organism: Streptosporangium sp. NPDC049046; assembly: GCF_040649155.1. Lineage (NCBI taxonomy): Bacteria > Bacillati > Actinomycetota > Actinomycetes > Streptosporangiales > Streptosporangiaceae > Streptosporangium > Streptosporangium sp. NPDC049046. The sequence continues at coordinate 338,214 of NZ_JBEZEZ010000001.1, forward strand.
AAGGTGACAGGGGTGAAGTCACCCAGCTCGTTCACGTCCAGATAGTCACTCGCGTAGTCGCAGAGCAGCCGCACCTCGTCCACGTCAACGTCAAGGCTGTGCGCACGCCCCCACGCGCGCAGGTCGTCTACGGCCCGATTCACCCATTCGATCGACACAGGGGAAAATTAACGGCTTACTGCCAGCACCGCGAATCGGGGAAACAACTCAAATCACATCTAGGGGGTCTATGCACACCTTGACCACCTCCGCCGCCTTGCGCGCGGAGCGTACTCCGGCGGCCCCTTTCAACGCCGCGGCCAGCGCCGGTCCCGAGCCCTGCGCGATCCGGACCATGGCACGTTCCCGCACTTGATCCCCCTTGGGAGAGGCCACCGGGACGGGGCCGAGCACCTGCGCCCCCGGGGGCAGGGTCATCTCGCCGATCATTTCCCGCACCGCCGCCGGAGATCCGGTGAGCGTCGCCATTTTCACCGCCGGAGGGAAACCGAGTTCTGTCCTGTCGGCCAGTTCTCTCTCGGCGTGGTTCACCGGATCCCAGCGCAGCAGAGCCTGTACGGCGGCGAGTGAGGAATCGGCCAGCACGACCAGTTCGGCCGAGGTCCGCAACAGGGCCGCCGCGTTCATCCACCGGCGCAATGTCTCCTCCGCGGCGCGCAGATCGGGCCTGCCGAGCAGCGCCCAGCCGTCCAGCAGCACCGCCGCCGCGTACCCCCCCTCGGGCACCGGCTCGGCGCCCGGGGTCGCCACCACCAGGGCGCGGCCCGCGCCGACGGTGGCGAGCACCCCGTCCCTGCCCGACGTCTTGACCTTCACCGAGGGGAAGGCCCTCCCCAGCTCCTCGGCCGTGCGGCGGGCACCGATCACCAGGGCCCGCACCCGGGCGCCGCCGCAGGACGTGCAGCGCCAGTCACCCGCGATCCGGCCGCACCAGCGGCAGTACGGGGCCACGTGACCGCCGCGCAGCGCGAACGGGCCGCCGCAGTGCCCGCAGCGGGCGGTCGCCCGGCAGCTCTGGCAGGCCAGCGCGGGCAGGTAGCCCCGGCGGGGGACCTGCACCAGCACGGGACCGCTCTCCAGCCCGGCACGCAGGGCCCGCCAGGCGAGGCTGGGCAGCCGGGCGGCCCTCGCCGCCTCGTCCCTGGCCAGCTCCGAGTCCTCTCCCGCCGGACGGACCCTCGGCGCCCTCGCCCTCACCGTCGCGCGGGCCGCGACGATGGGCCCCGCCCAGCCCGCCGCGATGAGCCTGGTCGCCTCCGCCGTACGGGCGTATCCCCCGATGAGCAGGCCCGCCCGCGCCCGGTGGGCGCGCAGGGCGAGAACCTCCCTGGCGTGCGGGTAGGGGGCGAGCCGCTCGGAGTGCAGGTCGTCGCCGTCGTCCCAGATGACCGCGAGCCCGAGATCCCTGACCGGGGCGAACGCCGCCCCCCTCGTCCCGACCGCGACCCGCACCTGCCCCCTGGACACCCGCAGCCATCGGCGGTAGCGCTCGGCGGGCCCGAGGTCGGCGGTGAGCGCCACGTGCGCGCCGGGCTCCAGAACGGCGCTCAGGGCCGCGTCGAGCAGACCCACGTCCTTACCGTCGGGAAGCACCACGAGGGCTCCCCTGCCCCCACGCAGGGTCTCCCGTGCGGCAACCGCGACCGCCTCCGGCCACGCGGGCCCGCTCTCCCCGATGCCCGGCAGGGCCGTCCACACCGCGCGGGGGGCGTCCCCCTTCGCCAGGGCCGCCAGGAACGCCTCCCCCTCCGAGTAGTCCGCCCACGGCCCGGGCCCCTCTCCCCGCACCGGATCCTGGGCGGCTCGTGCCGGTGCGCTCTGGGCCGGGACGGCCGAGGTCGACACGGTCAGGACCGGGGTGACCGAGGTCGAGTCGGCCGGGGTCGGGGCGCCCTGAGCCGGCGGGGCCGAGGTGGTCTGGGCCGGCGGGACCGGACTCGGAGCGGCCTGAGCCGGTGAGGCCGGACTTGAGACGGCCGGGGTGGGGCTCTCGGCCTCGACCCTCGCGTGGCGGGGCGGGATGGCGAGGCGCAGGACGTCGGCCATGGTCCCGGCGTAGTGGTCGGCGACGGCGCGGGCCAGCGCGGCGATCTCCAGGGTGAGCACGGGCTCGGCGGAGACGACCCTCTCCAGGCGGGTCAGCTTGCCCTCGTGCTCGGTGGTCTCGGCCCGCTCCAGCAGGAACCCGTCGACGAGCTTGCCCGCGAACCGGATGCGGACCCGGGTCCCCGGCACGGCGGCGGCGGCCAGGGGGGCGGGGACGAGATAGTCGAACAACCGGTCGAGGTGCGGCAGCGGCGTGTCGACGAGGACCCGCGCGACCGGCAGTTCGGCGGCCGGCTCCGGCACCCCTCTCACCGGCTCGGCCACCGTGGAGGCTTTGGCCGTCCCAGCGGCCCTGACCACCCTGGTGGCCCTCACGGCCCCGGCGCGGCCACCCCGCGTCCTCGTGGGACCGCCCGGCACGTGCCGCTCACGGACCGCGTCGAGCGGCAGCAGGGCGTCGTCGTCCGGCGAAGGGCTGGCGTGGGTCACCCACCTGTCCTACCAGACCCGGGCACCCCCTCCAGACGACGGCGGAAGGACGGGCCGGTCCCGTGCCTCTGACGGCAGGTCTCCGTACCTGTGACAGCCCGGTCTCGTGCCGTTGACGGCGAGAGGCGACCCCGGCGCGATCGCCCGCAGGGCCGGTCGAATGGAGCGGCCCTGTCGCAATCGTCCGCTGAGCCGATCAGATGGAGCGGACGCGGCGCGATCGCCCGCGGGACTGGTCAGATGGAGCGGCGGTGGGTCCAGCGGCCACCGAGCAGGGTGCCGAGGATCGGCATGCGGCGCAGGCCGTCCCCGTCCAGCCCGGCCGGATCGTACTCGGTGATCACCAGGTCGGCGGGGTCTCCCGGACGCACACCCGTACGTCCCCTGGCCGCCGCCGCGAGCGCCGCCGGAAGCGGGATCGCCTGCTCCGGGTGCCACGGCGGCCGCTCGTCGTCGGTCCTGGCCACGGCGGAGGCGATCCCGTCCCACGGGTCGAGCGGCGCCACCGGGGCGTCGGAGCCCAGCTCGACGACCGCTCCGGCCGCCAGCAGGTCGGCGTAGGCGAAGGCCCTGCCGGTCCGTCCCCGCCAGTGCAGGTCGGCCACGTCGCGATCGTCCGGCGCGTGGGCGGGCTGCACGCCCGCGACCAGCCCCGGCCTGGCGAACCTCCCGAAGTCCTCGGGGCGGACGAGCTGCGCGTGCTCGATCCGCCCCGGGCAGCCGACCCGCTCGAAGGCGTCCAGCGCGATGCTCACCGCCAGATCGCCGATCGCGTGCACCGCCGGGTCGATCCCGTGCCCGGCCGCCAGGGCCATCACGCCGTACAACTCCTCGGGCGCCGTCTCCAGCAGCCCGCGCGCCTCGCCGCCGGGGTACGGGTCCTCGCAGTAGGCGGTCCTGGTGTTCAGCGACCCGTCCACGAACGTCTTGACCGGCCCGACCTCCAGCAGACCCTCCGCACCGGCGACGGGATCGCCGGTACGCAGCCCGCGGCCGATCGCCTCCTCCAGCCGGTTCACCGGGATCGAACAGCCGACCCGGACGTCGATCCGCCGCGACCCCACCCGCCGGGTCCAGTCGGTGACGTTGTCGGCGAACTCGAAGTCCAGCACGCCTACGACCCCCCTCGCCGCGGCCGCGGTGGTGGCCTCGGCCACCCAGCGATCCAGCTCGTCCTGCGGCGGCGGGGGCATCTCGGCCATCGCGTCGTAGCAGTCGCGCTCGCGCAGCACCCCCGTCGGGTGCTCGCCCCTGCCGACCACCGCCAGCGCGGCCGGGCTGAACCAGGCGGTGTGCAGATCATTGCTGACCAGGACGATCGGGCGGTCGGGTGCCGCCGCCTGCAGCAGCGACTTGTGCGGCGTGTCCGGCCACAGGCCATCGCGAAAGCCGTAACCGACCGTGAACCCGGACGCACCGGACCCGCCGAACGCGACAGGCGTACCGGATGTGTCCGCCCGCGAGACGACGAGATCGACCGCCTCCCGTGCCGACCGCGCCGAGGTGAGGTCGATCCTGCGCCGGGCCTGCGCCCACTGTACGGAGTGCACGTGCGCGTCCCACAGCCCCGGCAGGAGGGTGCCGCCCCCGACGTCGACCGACTCGTCGCAGGGGGGCGGCTCCGCGGCCACCTCCGCGACCCGGCCGCCGACGATCAGGACATGGCGCAGCGGGCCACCGGGACCCAGTCGCGCGTTGCGCAACAGCAGGCGAGAAGACGGTGAGGACATAAGGCAGAGATTAGCCTCGGGCTTTCCTCCGGGAAGCGGCAAAAAATTATCGTTTAGACACGAAAAGCGCCTTGGGCTGGGAGAATCGGACTTGCCGAGGGTCCTGTCCACACCAGTTCGAAAGGCACTTTTCGAGTGCGGCCTACCTGTCGTCGCCCCAAGATCGTTACGTCTTTGGACGCCAAGGGAATTACGGACGATCCGCGCAGCCCTGGCCCGCCCCTATGAACCCGACCACCTCCGGCTACGCCCGTTTACCGTCCCCGACTGTCTGACACACAGAGGTCGGCGACCATGACTGCGCATCGCCGTGCGATGACCTCGCGCCCGGCAGGTCATCTCTGCCGTGGCCCGACCGCAGGCCTTACCGGCACCAACCCGACCATCATCAAACCGCCCAAACGATCAGAAAGAGCCAACCGCGGGTCCATGGAACCCCGTCAATCAGGCACGACAGCCGGGCCAGGACGTTGAGCCGATCGAAAATCAACATTCGGCCGAGTCGTTCCCCGACCACGGGAAGATCACGAAATTTCCAGCCGAACAATGGTAGGGAACTTTGCTGCTCGACGAATCGTTCTCCTGCCGGATCTGCCTTTTCTCTATCTGGAGTCATGCAGAAACGAGGCCTGATGGCGGACAGGTACGAGTGGCTCACGCGACGTCTCACCGAGGTTTCCCACGAGGACCGGCAGGTCGAGCTTTTTCTTGAAGAAATTAAAGACGGGATCGCGTCGCGACTCCCATTTGGCGCACGAAATGAAGTCTGGTGGAAAGCGCAGTGGCGTCCGCACGTACGAGCCTGGCTCCGCGCGGGATGGAAAGTGAAGTCAGTCAACTTTCAGCAAGCGCGACCGTCCGTAACCTTTGAAAGGGTGACCGAATTCCCCGGGATGGCGAGCCAGGGAATCTTGGCGGTTTGTACCGTATCCGCCGGCGCTGCGATGAACGGAATCCTCGCAGCACCCGAATGGGCGACCCTCGTCTTCGTTTTCGTTCTCACGGCGGTTCTGCAATGGTTGACCCAGATGCTGTATCACCGTCGGGGATACGCTTGGGGCATGGTCTCGCTCGTCGTCGCGGTCGCTGGCACCGCAGTCCTTTTTCAGGTAGTGGGTGAAAAGAGTCAATCATTGATCGTTTCTTCTCAGCCTACACATGTGCCACGCTTGGGAGAATTTCACTGCTTACGGGATCTTAATTCAGATAGCGGGACAGGCGCCCTGGTTTTCGATATCGAAGCAGGGGGAAGCGCAGCAGAGTCGTTTCGAATCAGCGCCCGAGGAGTGGTGTCCGAAATACGCATCGTAGTCGGAGTTAACGAGAGCCTTCCTGATGCCTCCGAACCGCGCCCGATGAAGGTGCAATTAAAAAACGAAGAAGGGGAGATTCTAGCTGAGGCTAGACGCGACAACATCGTCTCCAACAAGCTCACCGAATTCACCTTTCCGAAGGATGTGCCGATCGAGGCGAACAAGACGTACACCTTCAAGGCGATCAACGAGTCGCCCTGGCCCGTCGGCATCTATTTCAGGCCAGTGAAGTCCGGAGAAGTCAACGACCCGCACAACGGGGTATTGCTAGAGAAGCGGCGCAACAGGCCTGAAGTTCACAGGGTGCAAGGGAGCGCCCTCAGCGGCTGCATCTTAGGGGCCACATACAGCTGACCGAAACAGCAGCGTTCTGGGCAGACCAGCGAGTCGAAGGATGAAGTCTTTTCGCAAATGCCCCTTCCCCTTCGTCCGTCACTTGGACGCCTTTCGCATGAAGTAGCTTCATCAGCCAGTCGATGTCGGCCTTCAGCGTCGCCTCTGCCTGAGCCGCCGTCGGTCCTGGAGGATCGGAGGAACACGCCCCCAGGGCCAACATCCCCAGGGCGGCGATCACCGCTAATCCAGCGCGAGCGGAAGCAAGATGCATGGCGAAACTCTCCGTTCACATCGACCAACATCACCCAGGTCCAATGATGTCCGACAATCAAGCATTTTCCAGGGAAAGCGCTGGAATATGTCAAACCGGGATGGACAGCAGCCGCAACCGTTCATCGAGATCCCGGACGTGCCTGTTGCCCTCCCACGGGTGAAGCTGAGCGCGGGCCTGCCGCACGGAGTGAACCAGACGGGCGGAACTGTGCGCCACGACAGTCTGCGCGGCCTTGTCGATCATCTCGACGGCTGCCGGAATCTCCTGCTTCTTGACCAGCGCAGTCGCGCATTCGAGTCGAAGAATGCTTTTAACCAGGGAAGAATCAGATCCCATCTTCGCGAGCTTTTGCTCTGCTTCGGCTATCGCCCGGTCGAACTGTCCAGCTTTGATCAAACAGAACACGGCGTGGCGAGCGATGCGGTCCGGTTCAAGCCAGAAAAGATGCCGAAGTTCCGCTCCGTTCCGGCTTCCATCCGCCAGCCTGACAGCACGGTCGAGCATCCGAAGCCCTTCCCCGTCGCGTCTCGTATTCGAGAGGACCCGGGCGACTATGGAGAAGGTCGCCGCCTGCTGCAGGCCGTTGCCACTGTTCTTGGCCCATCCCTCAGCTGCGAAGGCATGATCAATTGACATGGTCCACTTGTCTTGATAGATCGCCATATCGGCCATCAGCCCGTGCAGATGAGCGAGGAGAGCGGGATCACCGAGTTCGTAACCCGCCGCCAACCCCTCTCTGTAGCGACGGCCAGCGTTCGTGTAGTCCATCAGGTCGTAGTGACACCAACCCGTCAGGTGGCTCAGGCTCCAGTAGACGCGAAGGAGGCGCTCTCGTAGTGACTGAGCGAGGGAGCCTCGCTTGAGGATGTCGTCGACCAACGCGCGCTTGGCCTCGGCTATCGGAAGGACCTGCTGAGGGCCGGACGCCTCGTCCATAGCCCACAGCCGGGCCGTGAGTCGCTCCAGCACGTCGATGGTGGCCGCGTCGATCGGGTGCTGGTGGCGGGCGGCCGCTGCCAGGCGTTCCCGTTCCGGTGGGGTGAGGTGGCGCAGCAGGCCCAGGGCCGGGGTTCCGCCCAGGAGCAGGGCGAGTTCGAAGAGCAGTTCGCGGCGTTTCACGTCGGCCTCCTCTGCGCCGACCGCGCGCAGCAGGTCGGCGCAGAGGGTGGGCACGGGAACGAGTGGGGGAAGTGCCTTCGTTCCCTTGGTGCCCGGGATGGCCGATGCGGACACCTCGCGGCGGTAGTGCGCGTCGAGGTGACAGTGATCCGTCTGGTCGATCAGGTCGCGGTCGCGTACCCCGTAGAAGGCGTAGATCTCGTCGGTGACCAGGCGGCGGGCGGTGGTCTGGTAGATGCGGGCGAAGATGGCGATCGCCCCAGCACCGGGACGCCTCCCGGCCTGCGGCCAGGCCTCGTAGTCGTAGAAGCGCGCGGCGCGCAGGGTCGCGGTGCCCGCGGGGTCGAGGTCGTTGTAGGCGGCCACCACGTCGCCCGCCGTGCGACCGTGGGCGTAGCGGTACAGGCGCAACGGGCTGACCTGGTGATCGAGGGCGAACACCCCGGCGATCTGGTCGAACGTGAGGCGGCAGGCCCTCAGCGCCTCGCTGCGCCGCCTGCATCCCAGCAGGATCCGGTATCCCTCTCCGGGCATCCTCGACTCCCTTCCCCGAACACACACGGATCGTATGCCCACGGTTACGGAGAATGACAGTCCGTGGGGGAAGTGGGGATCCTCGACCGCTGGACGCGGCGTTCTCGCAGGTCAGAACTGCTGTACGCGGAGTATCCGATCGGCGGCGTCCCGGAGGGCTACCGCACGGGAGCGCCGGGCCACTGTTCTGCCAACGATTTTCCCCTGACCAGGAGAGCAGGAGAGCGCGCATGACCACTGCCCACGACGGCGTGGCCCCGGAACTCATCGAGGCGATGGTACGGCTCAGCCCGGGCGGCATGACCTGGCGGCGGACCTTCCCCGGTCATCCCTGTCAGGTTCCCGAGGCTCGACGCTTCGTCCGGTTTCTCCTGGTCGACTCCCCGTTCGGCCAGGACGCGGAGCAGGTCGTCGCCGAGCTCGCCGCCAACGCGATCCGCCACACCGCGAGCGGGCGACCGTACGGCACGTTCGTCGTCGAGGTCGTCCGCAGGCCCGAGGTCACCCGCGTGACGGTCTACGACTCCGGCCAGGGCGCCGTCCCCACCCTCCTCCACCCCACCCTTCTCCGCGAGGGCGGCCGAGGTCTTCCCCTGGTCGTCGCCCTCGCCTCCCGGGTCGGCTGCCAGGGCACCCGGTCCCACGGCCACGCCGTCTGGGCCCAGTTCACCGGCGAGAGGCACCCCGCATCCCCCGAGTGCTCATGACGAGCGGGCCGTCATGAGCACTGGGGCCTGCTCGGAGTTCGAATTCTCAGCCGGCGTTCAGCCTGGTGATGAGCTCATGCGCGACGTCCATGAACTGATCGCGTGAGGACGTCGTCGTCTGCAGGTCGACGAACGCCTCGTGGGCACCGGCCTGGGCGAGGGTCAGCAGGTAGTCACCGATCTGCCGCACGGTTCCGACGTGCGGTACCTGGTCGTCGGGCGCGGGAGAATCGGTGATCTTCGGATTGACGCGCACCACCATTCGCAGGGCCGACGGGTCCCGGTCGACGCGTGCCGCGGTCTGCAGCGCCATATCCCACAGGGAGGTCAGATAGGGCATGGGTATCGCCGCGCTCAGCCAGCCGTCGGCTCGCCTGCCGATCCTCTCCATGGACGAGGGCGTGTAACCGGCGAGCAGGATCGGGGGGCGCGGCCGCTGGAAGGGCTTGAGGTCGATGTGCGACGGCGGCACGGTCCACAGCGCACCCTTGTGCTCGACGACCTCACTGCTCCAGGCGGCCTCCATCACGTCGAGCGTTTCTTCGAGCCGGGCTCCCCTCCCCTGCCAGGGCACCCCGGTAGCGGTGTATTCGTCACGCAGCCATCCGAGACCGATGCCGACGTCCAGCCGTCCGTGGCTGAGCAGGTCGAGCGAGGTCAGCATGCGGGCGAGCAGGACCGGCGGTTGCCACAGCGCGTTGAGCGTGCTGGTTCCCAGCCTGACCTCCCGAGTGCTGACGGCGGCGAGTGTCAACGCGGTCAGCGGGTCGAAGAACGTCGCGAAGGCCGGAGGGATCTCGCCGTCTCCTCCCGGGTAGGGGTCGCTGGGTTCGAGCGGCACCATGATCCGATCACCCGCCCACAGGCTGCTGTAACCCATGGCCTCCAGATCCGCGCTGGCCTGCCGGATGAAATCCGGGTCGGCGAAGGCGCCGTACTGCGGGACTGTATATCCGATCTGCATGAGCTGCTCCTTGATACTTCGCCATGGAAAGCCGGGAGGAACTGAGGCGCATATTGCGTACGCGTCTCGATACCCGGACGCTCCCGGTCTAACGTCCAGGGAGACGTTAGGCGACACCCCTTGGACATGATTTGCGATCGGGTTGGAGTCTGGCCTCCGGGCCCTAAAAGCCCACTTAAGACCTTGATGTGACGTCCCCTCGGGGCAGCACGACCGGGGCGTTCCTTGGCCTTCTGGTGGCCCGTCACGCAACCTTGGTTGGGTAACCGGTCCAGCTGCGGATGGGTGAGCCGACGGCGAAGTTCGTCTTGGGCTGGGCTCGGGCGTTGCGCCGGCGCACGTAGGTACCGATCGCCGCGTTCTGCTGCCGGCCGGTCAGGACCGAGCAGGAATGACCGGCGAAGCTGCGGGCTCAGCTCTTGAAGTAGTGTCCCGCGTTCAGATCGGCGATGAGCCCAGGTAGGCCGGGACGCCAGTCCAGCAGCTTCTGGGTCAGGGCGGAGGAGGCCGGCATGTCCAGCGTGACGAAGGAGGCCAGCCAGCCGAAGTGCTCGCCCGCCTCCCGCGCGGGGATCGCGGTCACCGGCACGCCGAGCCGGCGCCCGATGACGCCGGCGACGTCGCGTACCGGCACACCCTCCTCGGCGACGGCGTGCAGCCGCGCGCCCGCGGGAGCCTCCTCCAGGGCCAGCCGGTACAGGTGAGCGGCGTCCAGCCGGTGCACGCTCGGCCACCGGGGGTCGCCGTCGCTCACGTACGCGGAGACGCCCTTCGCGCGGGCGATGCCGATCGCGGCCGCGACGAACCCCGGGTCACCCTCTCCATGCACCAGCGGCAGCCGCACTACCGAGACCCGCACTTCGCGCTCCGCGAACGACAGCGCCACCTGCTCGGCCGCCCCTCGGGGCGAATGCGTCCCCGGCTCGTCCTTCTCGGTGCCGACGCGGCCGGGCGGGAGCAGGCCGGTGCCCGAGGTGACCACGAGCGGCCGGCCGGACCCCGCCAACGCCTCGCCGAGCGCCGCGATGGCTCGCCGGTCGGTCTGGTTGGCGGCTTCGAAGTTCGCGAAGTCGTGCACGAAGGCCAGGTGGATGACGCCGTCGGCGGCGGCGGCCCCGTCGCGCAGGCCGGCGAGGTCGTCGAGCGAGCCGGGGTGGGGCTCGGCTCCGGCGGCCCTCAACGCGGCGGCGGCCTCATCCGTACGGGCCAGACCGGTCACCTGATGCCCGGCCTCGATGAGCTCACGTACGACGGCGGACCCCACGAAACCCGTGGCGCCGGTGACGAAAACACGCATGATGATCTCCTTCTTCAGCGGTGTTCCCATCGTCGGAGCCGGTGCCGTGCGGCGTCCAAGGCCTGTCGCTCATCGGGCGATACGTTTCAGGCATCACCGCAGTAGGCTGCGGGCATGCCCCAGTCGCCCGATCTCGATCTGCGGCTCGTGCGCTACTTCACGGCCGTCGCCGAGCACCGGCACTTCGGCCGCGCCGCCGAGGCCCTGCACATCACCCAGCCGTCGCTGAGCCGGCAGATCCGCGCCCTTGAGCGGCAACTGGGCGCCCTCCTGCTCGACCGAACCCCGCAGGGCACGCGACTCACCGAGGCCGGCGAGGTCTTCCTGCCCCGCGCGAAGACACTGCTGCACGCGGCCGCCCAGGCGGCGGCGCAGGCCCGCGCCGCCGCTCGGCCCAGCCGGATCACCATCGGGTACACGATGGGCCTCATCGTCACGCCGGCCGTGCGCGAACTGCGCCGCCTGCATCCGGATGCCGACGTACGCACCTCACACGTGGCCTGGAACGAGCCGCGCCCCGCTCTGCTCGACTACCGTGTGGACGCGGTGGTGACCCGGCTGCCGTTGGCGACCGACGGGCTCGACGTGACGATCCTCTACGGCGAGCCGCGCGTGCTGCTGCTCTCGCGCGACCACCGCCTGGCGGGCAGGGGATCCGTGACGCTCGCCGACATCGCCGACGAGCCGTTGCCCCGACTGGCCGACCCGGACCCGGCCTGGGAGGCGTACTGGCGCATCGATCCCAGGCCCGACGGCCGCCCGGCCCCCGACGGCCCCGTCGTCACCGACATCGAGGACAAGTCCGAGCTGATCGCCGCCGGGGAGGTGGTGGCCATCATAGGCGGCCCGCCCCTTGTCAACCTCCGCCCGGACATCACCTCGATCCCTCTGGAGGGCGTCGAGCCGAGCCACGTCGTGCTGGCGACCCGGGCCGGCGACCGCAACCGCCTGGTGTCGGCGTTCCGCAAATCCGCCAGGGCGCTGCTCACCGGTTCGCGGGCACCCCTGAGGTCGTCGGAGGCGGCGGGTGGTCCGGCGGGTGAATGACGTACGTCACGCCGCCGCTGCCGGTGCTGCGCAGCCACACCTTCTCGAAGCCTCTCCGAGCAGGACCGGCAAGCCTTTGTCGAGCTGATCGACCACCGCTGCCACTAACGGCGCAGATCCCAACCATGATCCCGAAGTGTCACCGGAGTACTAGACAGAGGTGAAACCAAGCGCCGCGGCGGCCTCGCTCTGCGCGGTGTCACGACTGGCGAAGCCGAGCTTGTCCCCCGGCTCCTCCAGAAGCGGCACGGCCGCCAGCTCCGCGGTGGCGAGATGCATGGCGTCGAGCGCACGAAGGGCATGGGTGTAGACGATCTCCACCGCCCGGCGTTCCACGGCGTCACGGGAAGCGCTCAGCAACGTGACCGGGCCGTCCTCTCCAAGGTCCGCCGCCAGTACGGCAAGCCTGGTGTCCAGTTCCAGCAGCCGCCTGGCGCGAGAGGCGCGGACCAGCAGCCCGGTCACCTCCACCACGGTCAAGGTGCTCGTGACGAGGAGGTGTTCGGGGTCTTCGAGGAGGTCCCTGGCCCGGTCGTGACCGGGTTCGTCGCGGAGGTAGGCGCAGGCCAGAACCGAGGAATCGACGTAGGTGAGCACGAGGTCAGCGGCCTTCCGCCCAGAGGTCGTCGAGGACCGGTCCCGCGCCCTCGGTGGCCGCGAGCGCGCGCTCCCGGTCGGCTTCGGTCACGGGAGGGGAGGGGGGTCGCTCGGCGAGCACTCCGAGCCTTCGCGCTCGGGCGCGAAGCTCCGCCCGGGCGTCCAGCGCCTCGTCGGAGACGCCGTGGGCGAGGATCTCCCCGGCGGTCGCGTTGATGGATCGGCCGGTGCGGCGGGCCCTTCGCGTTATGCGACGATGAAGATCGTCATCGATGCGGAGAAGGAGTTGCTTCATTCATCGATGATATCAATCAAAGCCTTGAAAGTGATATCACTCGCCGTCGAGGGACGCGCTTTCGCGGTCGTGATCCGGTATCCCGCCGGGCGGGACAGCGGCCGGGAACACGAACGGCCCCCGCGAAGGAGTTCGCGGGGGCCGTCTTGGAACGTGCGGGTCAGAGACCGGCGGCGGAGCGCAGGGCGTCGGCGCGGTCGGTGGACTCCCAGGAGAAGCCCTCGCGGCCGAAGTGACCGTACGCGGAGGTGCCCGAGTAGATCGGGCGGAGCAGGTCGAGGTCGCGGATGATCGCGGCCGGACGCAGGTCGAAGACCTCGAGCACGGCCTGCTGGATCTTCTCGACGTCGGTCTTCTCGGTGCCGAAGGTCTCGATGAACACGCCGACCGGGTGTGCCTTGCCGATGGCGTAGGCGACCTGGACCTCGGCGCGGTCGGCGAGACCGGCGGCCACGATGTTCTTCGCGACCCAGCGCATGGCGTAGGCGGCCGAGCGGTCGACCTTGGACGGGTCCTTGCCGGAGAAGGCGCCGCCACCGTGGCGGGACATGCCGCCGTAGGTGTCAACGATGATCTTGCGGCCGGTCAGGCCGGCGTCGCCCATGGGGCCGCCGATCTCGAAGCGGCCGGTCGGGTTGACCAGGAGGCGGTAACCCTCGGTGGCGATCTCCAGGCCGGCGAGGATCGGGTCGACCACGTGCTCCTTGATGTCAGGAGCGAGCATCTCCTTGAGGTCGATCTCGGCCGCGTGCTGGGTGGAGACCACCACGGTGTCGAGCCGGACGGGCGTGTCGCCCTCGTACTCGACGGTGACCTGGGTCTTGCCGTCGGGGCGCAGGTAGGGCACCGTGCCGTCCTTGCGGACCTGCGACAGACGCTCGGCGAGACGGTGCGCCAGCAGGATCGGCAGCGGCATCAGCTCGGGGGTCTCGCGGCAGGCGTAGCCGAACATGAGCCCCTGGTCACCGGCACCCTGGCGGTCGAGGTCGTCGCCGGCCTCGCCCTCACGGTTCTCGTAGGCGTCGTCGACGCCCTGCGCGATGTCGGGCGACTGCGCGCCGATGGACACCGACACGCCACAGGAGGCGCCGTCGAAGCCCTTGTGCGAGGCGTCGTAACCGATCTCGAGGATCTTCTCCCGGATGAGGCCGGGGATGTCGACGTAGGTCTCCGTCGTCACCTCTCCGGCGACGTGGACCTGACCGGTGGTGATCAGCGTCTCGACCGCGACACGGCTCTTGGGGTCACCCTTGAGCATGGCGTCGAGAATCGCGTCACTGATCTGGTCGGCGATCTTGTCCGGGTGGCCTTCTGTGACCGACTCGGAGGTGAAAAGGCGACGGGACAAGTCAGTGGCTCCTCATGCAGCGGCTGCTGGCGTTTGGGGGCTCTGGCGTCGGCGGACACCAGTAGCGCTCCGGCGAATTCTAGCCCCACCCGATGTGGAGCCGCGAAATCGTCTCAGATCGTGTCACCTTAAAGTCTCGGCTCGCATACGGGAAAGAGCCCCGTCCCGTGCGGAGCCGGGATCGAAAGGTCCGCGACCGGCACATGGGATGCGCTCGACCGCAACACAGCGACGAAGTACCCCAAAGCCCGCCCTTACTCATAAATCGGGCAACGGATCGGGAGGGAGCGTCTCGGGGGCGAAGACCTCGGCGTCGGCGGCGGCGATCACCGCGGCGTACTCCTCGTCGATCTCGAACACCATCCCGCCGAGTTCGATCGCCGCGCCCATGGAGAGCTCCAGCGGGCCGAGCCGGGTGCGACGGGAGTGAGTGGCGTACACCGAGGTCGGCGCGTCACGATCGAAGAACTTGGTGGAGATCACGCAGATGGTGCGATCGGTGACCACGATGAGGAAGGTCGCCATGCACGGATTTCCCACCGACAGCGCCGGCAGGACGTAGTGGATCTCCTCACCCGGGGGAAGCAACGCCCGGCATCGAGCCCTCACGGCGGCGGCGACCGGCATGATCGAAACCCCTCCCAGGCGCGACATCGCAGGTCATCTCGGACGAAGTATCCGCCGGGAGGTGGCCTACGGCAAGGGGTCAGGCCAGGCGCGCGGTGACAAGATGCCCGCCCGGTCTCGGTCCGCGTCCGAGGCGCGGATCAGGCCAGGCGTGCGGCGACGAGATCCCAGACCGTGTCGGCGAGGGACTCCTTGGGCCCGCGCGGGATGTCGACCCGCCCCCCGTCCGCGGCCAGGACCACGGCCGCGTTGTCGGGCGTGCCGAAGGCGAGGCCGTCGCCGACCTGGTTGACGACGAGGAGATCGCAGCCCTTACGGGCGAGCTTGGCCCGCCCGTTGGCGAGGACGTCGTCGGTCTCGGCCGCGAATCCCACGATCACCTGCGGGTACGGCTTGAGACCCTCGCGGCGCCGCTCCCCCAGCTCCGCCAGGATGTCCGGATTTTTCACGAGATGGATGGCATCAGGCTCGTCGGCGGTCTTCTTGATCTTCGATCCGCTCCGCGCCGAAGGCCGGAAGTCGGCGACGGCGGCGGCCATCACCACGGCGTCGGCTCCCTCCACCGCCTCCAGCACGGCGTCACGCAACTCCAGGGCCGACTCGACCCGGACGACCCTGGCTCCCGCCGGATCGGGCAGGGCGACGTTGGCGGCCACCAGGGTGACCTCGGCCCCCCGGGCGACGGCCGTGCGGGCCAGCGCGTAACCCTGCAGGCCCGAGGAGCGGTTGCCGATGAAACGGACCGGGTCGATCGCCTCGCGGGTGCCCCCGGCGGAGATCACCAGACGGCGACCGGCGAGGTCGGCCGGACGCCCGGCGATGACGCGGCGGCAGACCTCGAAGATCTCCTTCGGGTCCGGCAGCCGGCCGGGGCCGGTGTCGGCGCCGGTCAGGCGACCCACGGCGGGATCGACGACGATCGAGCCGCGCTCGCGAAGCGTGGCCACGTTGGCGCGGGTCGCGGGGTGCTCCCACATCTCGGTGTGCATCGCGGGGGCGAACACCACCGGGCAGCGCGCGGTGAGCAGGGTGTTGGTCAGCAGGTCGCCGGCCAGCCCGTGGGCGGCCTTGGCGAGCACGTCGGCGGTGGCCGGCGCGACGACCACCAGGTCGGCGCCCTGCCCGATGCGGACGTGCGGAACCTCGTGCACGGACTCCCAGACATCGGTCGTGACCGGGTTGCCGGACAGCGCGGCCCAGGTCGGCTCGCCGACGAAGCGGAGAGCCTCCCTGGTCGGGACGACGCGCACGTCGTGGCCCGACTCGGTGAACAGGCGCAGCAGCTCACACGCCTTGTAGGCGGCGATGCCCGCGCTCACGCCGAGGACGACCCTGGGCCTGTCAGGAGACCCGGCTTCTTCGGGGGTCCGCATCGAGGTGGCTTCAGCCCTCGATCGGCTCGGAGGTGAGCAGGCCCTCGCTGACCTCGCGCAGCGCGATGGACAGCGGCTTCTCCTGCGCGTGGGTCTCGACGAGCGGGCCGACGTACTCGAGCAGGCCCTCGCCGAGCTGTGAGTAGTAGGCGTTGATCTGACGCGCCCGCTTGGAGCCGAAGATCACGAGACTGTACTTGCTGTCGACGATGTCGAGCAGGGCGTCGATCGACGGGTTGGTGATGCCTTCGGAGTAGGCGGCGCTGGTTGCCACGTGTGATTTCCCCTAGCTAGGTGAACGTCCGAGGTGCGAATCCTCGGGAGCATCAGCCAACAAGGCTATCAGCCGATGGCATACGTCCTGGACGGACGTGTTGACGAGTGTCAGGTCGAATTCCTGCTCCGCGGCCATCTCGATCCGGCCGGCCGCCAGGCGGCGGGCGATGACGTCCTCGGGCTCGGTGCCCCTGCCACGCAGGCGCTTCTCCAGCTCGCCCCACGTCGGGGGGGCCAGGAAGACGAGCAGGGCCTCGGGCATGGTCGCGCGGACCTGCCTGGCGCCCTGGAGGTCGATCTCCAGCAGCGTGGGCACCCCGGCCTCAAGCTTCTCGATCACGGGGCCGCGCGGGGTTCCGTACCGGTTACCGGCGAACTCGGCCCATTCCAGCAGCTCGCCCGAGGCGGCGAGGCGGTCGAACTCCTCGTCGTCGGCGAAGAAGTATTCGACGCCGTGGGTCTCCCCCGGACGGGGCTTCCTGGTGGTCACCGAGACCGACAGCCACACCTGTGGGTGTGCCCGCCGAAGCTCGGCGACGACCGTGGACTTGCCGACGCCCGACGGCCCGGACAGGACCGTCAGGCGCTTACCTGCCGGGAGCCCGGGGAAGGCTCGCGCCCTCTCCGGACCTACGGCCGGGGATGTGGAGCGACCGGCCCCGCCCTCGGCGGTTGCCTCCGGAGTCCGACTCTCGTCGGACCACGACGTTGCGGTCACTCCAAACCCCCCGTGATGCCGTCCCCCATGCGGGGCGAGCGTGGTCGTATGAACCGAGATTAGCTCTCGGCCCCGCCGAACTCACGCTCGAGCGAAGCTCGCTGGTTCGTACCCAGACCCCGCACACGGCGGGACTCTGCGATGCCGAGCTTTTCCATGAGCTGCTTGGCGCGGACCTTGCCCACGCCGGGAAGCGACTCCAGAAGAGCCGAAACCTTCATCTTGCCGATGACGTCGTCGGCCTGCCCGTCTTTGAGCACCTCAGCCAGAGAGACCGCACCGTGCTTCAGGCGGTTCTTCACCTCGGCACGCTCTCGGCGGGCCTTGGCAGCCTTCTCTAGGGCTGCGGCGCGCTGCTCAGGGGTAAGGGGAGGAAGAGCCACGCCGGGTCACCTCGAATTTCCTGTCGATGTACTCGGACGGGATGGGAAACTAGCTGGTCATGGCGCTTCAAGCAACGTCAAGGCCACTTTATCCCCCTAGAAAATCTACTTCGTGACTTTGTGTGCGCGCCATGTCGCTTTCCGTCGACAAAACTGCTCTCATCGCCGAGTTTTCAGGGGTTGTCTCACCCGCGACGCCCGACGGTCTCCCACGCCTCCCGACACGCGAAACCGGCTGGTTTCCCGCATCGCCTCGCGCGCGGAGCCGGGTGGTTTCCGGCGTTACCCCACCCGCGACGCCCGGGGTCCGCGGACCCCCGTCCGCGACGCCCGGCGGTCTCAAAAACCACCCGCGACACCCGACGGCTTCCAAACCTTCATCCGCGACGCCCGGCGCTCCTCGAACCCGACCGCGACCCCGGCCGGCCTTCCGAACCACCTCACCCCCGAACGCCCGACGGATCCCGGACCGTCCCCACCCGCGAACGCCCGACGGATCCCGAGCCGCCCCCCAGCCGCGAACGCCCGACGGAATCCGGGCCGCCCCCCAGCCGCGAACGCCCGACGGATCCCGGGCCGTCCTCACCCACGAGACCCACGAGACCCACGAGCGCCCGACGGAATCCCGGCCGTATCCCGGCCGTCCTCAGGCGCGCTGCCCCGTGGCGGCCGAAACCCGCCGCAGGGCGGCGGCGATGCCCGCGGCCGTCGCGCCCGGGTCGGCGGAGCCGGTGATCGGGCGGCCGATCACGAGGAGGTCGGCCCCGTCCGCCAGAGCCTGCTCGGGAGTGGCCACTCTCGCCTGGTCCTGGCTCGCGGCGCCCGCGGGACGGACGCCGGGGGTGATGAGGGTGATGTCGGGTCCGACCTCGGCGCGCACCGCGGCGACCTCGCGCGGCGAGCAGACGAGGGCCTGGGCGCCCGCGGCGACGGCCAGCGCCGACAGGCGGCGCACCGCGTCCTCTGAGGGGCCCCTGACACCCATCAGGTCCAGGTCAGCCTCCGAGAGCGAGGTGAGCAGCGTCACCGCCGCGATCTGGGTGTGGGGCATCGCCTCCACGGCCGCCCGGATCATCGCGGGGCCGCCGGCGGCGTGGACGGTCAGGATGGCGGGCTTGAGCCTGGCGACGGCCCTCGCGGCGCCCGCGACGGTGTTGGGGATGTCGTGGAGCTTCAGGTCGAGGAAGACCCGCACTCCGCTCGCCCCACGGACGGAGGCGATCACGTCGGGGCCGTAGCGGAGATAGAGTTCCAGACCGACCTTGACGGTGGTGACGTGCGGGGTCACCATGCTCGCCCAGTGGGCCGCGGTCTCGAGATCTGGCGCGTCCAGGGCGACGGCGATGGGTGCGGGCGTCACAGGGAACTCTCCTCAAGATCAATCCGGTGCCGGGTGGACGCCCCCGGCGGGCGGTGGGCCAGCCCGACCGCGTCGGCCAGCCGGTGGAACCCCCGGGCCGCCAGAAGCTCCTCCAGCTCGCGGAGGATGCGCAGGCAGGCGTAGGGGTCGTGGAACAGCGCCGTCCCCACGGCGACGACACAGGCGCCGGCGAGGATGAGCTCGAAGGCGTCCCTGCCGGTGAGCACGCCACCCATGCCGATGATGGGCACGCTGGGCAGGGCCGCGTGGACCTGCCACACGCAGCGTACGGCCAGCGGACGGATGGCCGGTCCCGACAGACCACCGGTGACCGCCGCGAGCGTGGGGCGCATCGCCTCGGTGTCGATGCTCATGCCGAGCGGGTTGTTGATCATCGAGAGCGCGTCGGCCCCGCCGTCCACGCACGCGCGAGCGACGCTCACGATGTCCATGACGTCCGGGGAGAGCTTGGCCACCACGGGCACGTCGTACCGCATCACCGAGCGCACCGAGGCGATCACCTCGGCGGAGGCGGCGCCGTCGCGGGCGAAGACCCGGCCGCGGTCCTCGATGTTGGGGCACGACAGGTTGACCTCCACGGCGGTGACGCCGGGCGCGTCGGTGAGCCTGCGGGCCAGCGCGGTGTACTCGGCCACGGTGCCGCCGCCGATGGACACCACGGTCCGTACGCCCCGCTGCGACAGCCAGGGCAGCTCACGCTCCAGGAAGGCGTCCACGCCCGGTCCCTGGAGCCCGACGGCGTTGAGCATGCCCGAGGGCGTCTCGGCCATCCTCGGGGTCGGGCGGCCCGCCCTGGGGGCCATCGTGATCGACCGGGTGGTCAGCGCGCCGATCCTGGCCAGGTCGAAGAACTGGGCGAGCTCGGAGCCGGACGCCGCGCACCCGGCGGCCGTGGTGACGGGGTTGACCAGCTCCACGTGCCCCAGGTACGTCCGCATGTCAACCGGCATGCCGCGTTCCCCCACCGGGTGCTCCCAGCGCGTCGAACGGGATCGTGCCGACGTCGTCGAAGCGGACGCGCTCGCCCCTGAAGACCGGTCCTTCGACGCACGAGCGCACCATCCGGGTTACCCCGTCGTCCCCGATCACCGGCAGCACGCACGTCATGCACACGCCGATCCCGCACGCCATACCCTCCTCGACGGCCACCTGGACGGGGATGTCGAACTCGACCGCCACCGCGGTGACGCCGCGCAGCACCGGCATCGGGCCGCAGGCGTAGACGGCGTCGGCCCGCACGTCGGCGATCACCCCCGGCAGCACGTCGGTCACCCGGCCGCGCATGCCCAGGGAGCCGTCCTCGGTGGTGAGCGTGGTGGTCTCCCCCATCCTCCTGGCTCGCAGGGCGCCGAAGACCCGGTCGGCGGAGACCGCGCCGAGGACGAAGTCGACGCGGCAGCCGCGCCCCTGGAGGGCGTCGGCCACGGTGAACAGCGTCGCCGCACCGTGCTCGGCACCGACCAGGACGCAGGTCACCGGGTCCCTGGGGAGCGGGAACGGGCGGCCGAGCGGGCCCACCAGGTCGAGGGTGTCGCGGGCACGGCGCTCGGCGAGCCAGGCCGTGCCGGGGCCGCGCACGGAGAAGACGAACTCGACCGTACCCCCGTAGTCGGGCTTGACGTCGTGGACGAAGAAGGCGCGGCGCGTCAGCATCGACGTCCGGGCACCACCGACGGCCACCCCGACGAAGTGGCCGGGCCGGAAGCGCTCGGCGATGCCGGGCGCCACCACGGTCAGCGCATGGTAGGCGTCGACGCGGCGCGTCGTCAGCACCGTGCCGGTCACCTGTACCGGGGTAACAGGCGTCTCCCTCACCTCCGCTAAGGCACCGGCCCGCTCCTCAGCCGCTCCGCAAACGCTTCGCGTGCTCCTGGAGTGACCGTACGCCGATGTCGCCACGGACGATCGCCTGGATGCCCTGTACGGCCGCGGCGAGCCCCTGGACGGTGGTGATGCAGGGGATGGCGCGCAGCACCGCGGCGGTGCGGATCTCGTAGCCGTCCAGGCGCGGCCCCGCCTGGCCGGGACTGCCGAAGGGGGTGTTGACGATGAGGTCCACCTCCCCGTCCAGGATGCGCCGGACGATCGTCTGCTCGCCTTCGGGGCCCGTCCCCTCGCTGTGCTTGCGCACGATCTTGGCATGGACACCGTTGCGGCGCAGCACTTCGGCGGTGCCCTCGGTGGCGAGGATCTCGAACCCGAGGTCGGCGAGCGCCTTGACCGGGAAGATCATGGCGCGTTTGTCGCGGTTGGCCACCGAGACGAACGCCCGTCCCTTGGTGGGCAGCGAGCCGTACGCGGCGGCCTGCGACTTGGCGTAGGCGGTGCCGAAGAACTCGTCGATGCCCATCACCTCGCCGGTGGAGCGCATCTCGGGGCTGAGCACGATGTCCACGCCGCGGAAGCGGTTGAACGGCAGCACGGCCTCCTTGACCGCGATGGGCGCGTCCAGCGGCATGGTGCCGCCGTCGCCGGTCGCGGGCAGCAGGCCCTCGGCGCGCAGCTCGGCCACCGTGGCGCCCATCATCACCCTGGCCGCCGCCTTGGCCAGCGGCACCGCCGTGGCCTTGGAGACGAACGGGACGGTGCGGCTCGCGCGGGGGTTCGCCTCCAGCACGTACAGGATGTTGGCGGACATGGCGTACTGCACGTTGAGCAGGCCGCGCACGCCCACTCCCCGGGCGATCGCCTCGGTGGCGGCGCGGATGCGCTTGATGTCGTAGCCGCCCAGCGTCATCGGCGGCAGCGAGCACGCCGAGTCGCCGGAGTGGATGCCCGCCTCCTCGATGTGCTCCATCACGCCGCCGAGGTAGAGCTCCTCGCCGTCGAACAGGGCGTCGACGTCGATCTCCACGGCCTCGTCGAGGAACTTGTCCACCAGCACCGGATGGTCGCTCGCCGCGCCGGCCTTGGCCATGTAGGAGGTCAGGGTGTCGTCGTCGTAGACGATGGCCATACCGGCGCCGCCCAGCACGTAGGAGGGCCGCACCAGCACCGGGTAGCCGATCTCCGCGGCGATGGCCAGCGCCTCCTCCTCCGTCACCGCGACGCCGTGCTTGGGCGCGGGCAGGCCCGCCTCGGCCAGCACCCTGCCGAACGCGCCGCGCTCCTCGGCGAGGTGGATCGACTCGGGCGAGGTGCCGACGATCGGGACCCCGGCGTCCTTGAGCGCCTGGGCCAGGCCGAGCGGGGTCTGGCCGCCGAGCTGGACGATGACGCCCACCACCGGACCGGTCTGCTGCTCGGCGTGGACGACCTCCAGGACGTCCTCCAGGGTGAGCGGCTCGAAGTAGAGGCGGTCGGAGGTGTCGTAGTCGGTGGAGACCGTCTCGGGGTTGCAGTTGACCATGACGGTCTCGTATCCGGCCGACGACAGCTCGAAGGAGGCGTGCACGCACGCGTAGTCGAACTCGATGCCCTGGCCGATCCTGTTGGGTCCAGAGCCGAGGATGAGGACCTTGGGACGCTCCCCGTAGGGGACCTCGGTCTCCTCGTCGTAGGTGGAGTACAGGTAGGGGGTCTGGGCGGCGAACTCGGCGGCGCAGGTGTCGACGGTGTTGTAGACCGGGCGGACGCCGAGCGCGTGGCGCAGGTCGCGCACCCGCGGCTCGGTCATGTCGCACAGCTCGGCGATCTGCACGTCGCTGAACCCGTACCGCTTGGCCCCGGTCAGCACCTCGGCGGTGAGCTGTGGCGCCTCGCGCAACTCGGCGGCCATCGCGTCGATCGCGAAGAGCTGGTCCAGGAACCAGGGGTCGACGGAGGTCGCCTCCGACAGCTCCTCGATCGTGGCCCCGGCGCGGATGGCCTGCTGCATGGTGAACAGGCGCCCGTCGTGCGGGACGCGGCAGGCGGCCAGGAGCTCGTCCTTGGGGCCGGGCTCCCCCGCCCAGGTGAAGGAGGCGCCCTTCTTCTCCAGCGAGCGCAGCGCCTTCTGCAGGGCCTCGGGGAAGGACCTGCCGATCGCCATCGCCTCGCCCACCGACTTCATGTGGGTGGTGAGGGTCCGGTCTGCGCCGGTGAACTTCTCGAACGCGAACCTCGGCACCTTGACCACGACGTAGTCGAGCGAGGGCTCGAACGACGCGGGGGTCTCCTTCGTGATGTCGTTGGGGATCTCGTCCAGGGTGTAGCCGATGGCGAGCTTGGCGGCGATCTTCGCGATCGGGAAGCCGGTGGCCTTGGACGCCAGCGCCGAGGAGCGCGAGACGCGGGGGTTCATCTCGATGACGACCATGCGGCCGGTGCGCGGGTCGACGGCGAACTGGATGTTGCAGCCGCCGGTGTCGACGCCGACCTCGCGGATGACCGCGATGGCCACGTCGCGCATGTTCTGGTACTCGCGGTCGGTCAGCGTGAGCGCGGGGGCGACGGTGACGCTGTCACCGGTGTGCACGCCCATCGGATCGATGTTCTCGATCGAGCAGACGATCACCACGTTGTCGGCCCGGTCGCGCATGACCTCCAGCTCGTACTCCTTCCAGCCGAGGATGGACTCCTCAAGGAGCACCTCGGTGGTCGGCGAGGCGTCGAGGCCCGCCCCGGCGATGCGGCGCAGCTCCTCCTCGTCGTGGGCGAAGCCGGAACCCACCCCGCCCATGGTGAAGGAGGGCCGCACCACCAGCGGGTAGCCCAACTCGTGCGCGGCGGCCAGGCACTCGTTCATGGTGTGGCAGACGAACGAGCGCGCCGACTCGGCGTTGAGGCCGCGCTCGGCGGCGACCTTGGCCACGATGCCCTTGAAGAGCTCGCGGTTCTCGCCCGCCTGGATGGCGTCGACGTCGGCCCCGATCAGCTCGACGTCGTAGCGGTCCAGGATCCCGGCCTCGTACAGGGAGATCGCGGCGTTCAGCGCGGTCTGCCCGCCCAGGGTGGGCAGCAGCGCGTCGGGCCGCTCCTTCGCGATGATCTTCTCGACGATGTCGGGGGTGATGGGCTCGACGTAGGTGGCGTCGGCGAACTCGGGGTCGGTCATGATCGTCGCCGGGTTGCTGTTGACGAGGATCACGCGGAAGCCCTCGGCGCGCAGCACTCGGCAGGCCTGGGTGCCCGAATAGTCGAACTCGCAGGCCTGGCCGATCACGATCGGCCCTGAGCCGATCACCATGATCGACTGGATGTCCGTACGCTTAGGCACCCTTGCTTCCCTCCGTACTCATGGTCGCGCTCGGCTCCTCGCCGGCTCCGCGGACGCCTCGTCCCTCGCCGGCCACTCCGCCCGCTCGTCCCCTCGACCGCTCCGCACTCATGGTCGCGCTCGGCTCCTCGCCGGCTCCGCGGACGCCTCGTCCCTCGCCGGCCGTTCGCCGCCCGCCCGCCATCAACGCGCAGAAGTCGTCGAACAGGCCGGCCGAGTCGTGCGGGCCCGCCGCCGCCTCGGGGTGGTACTGGACGCTGAACGCCGGGCGGTCGAGCAGCCGCAGCCCCTCGACGCAGTCGTCGTTGAGGTTGACGTGGCTGACCTCCGCCGGCCCGTACGGCGTGTCGAACACGCCCTCCAGCGGTGCGCGTACCGCGAAGCCGTGGTTGTGCGCGGAGATCTCGACCTTGCCGGTGCCCCGGTGCTGCACCGGCTGGTTGACGCCCCGGTGGCCGTAGCGCAGCTTGTAGGTGCCCAGCCCGAGCGCCCGTCCGAAGAGCTGGTTGCCGAAGCAGATGCCGAAGAACGGCACGCCCGCGTCGAGGACGCCGCGAAGCGCCTCGACCTGGCCGTCGGCGGTGGCGGGGTCGCCGGGACCGTTGGAGAAGAACACCCCGTCGGGGCCGATCGCGAGGATCTCCTCGGCGGTGACGGAGGCGGGCAGCACGTGCACCTCGCAGCCGCGCTCGGCCATCCGGTGCGGCGTCATCGCCTTGATGCCGAGGTCGACGGCGGCCACGGTGAACCGCTTGGGACCGATCGCGGGCACGACGTACGGCTTCGGGGTGGAGACCTCGCCCGCCAGGTCGGCGCCCTCCATCGCGGGGCTGCCCAGCACCCGCTCCAGCAGCTCCTCGACGGGCGCCAGGGCCTTGCCGGAGAAGACCCCGGCCCGCATCGCCCCCCGCTCCCGCAGGTGGCGGGTGAGGGCGCGGGTGCCGGTGATGGCGATGCCGACGACGCCCTGCTCCTTGAGGTAGTCGTCCAGGGAACGGTTGGAGCGCCAGTTGGAGGCCACCCGGGCGGGCTCGCGGACCACGTATCCGGCCACCCACACCCTCGACGACTCCGGGTCCTCGTCGTTGACCCCGGTGTTCCCGATGTGGGGCGCGGTCATCGCGACGATCTGGCGGTGGTACGACGGGTCGGTCAGCGTCTCCTGGTAGCCGGTCATCCCCGTGTTGAAGACCATCTCGCCGAAGGTCTCGCCCTCGGCGCCGTAGGGGGTCCCGTGGAAGACGCGCCCGTCTTCCAGGACTAGCACTGCGGTCACTCACACACCCCGATCATCTCGGTTACAGCTCCGCAAAGTATGAAATATCCGGCACGTTGGGTCGCCGCCCCGCCGCCGGACGGGACACCCTCGTGTCCTCGGGAGGAACCCCCACGCCTCGGCGAGGGAGAGGAGAAGCCGTCGGGGGCGGCGCCCGCGACGGTCCGGGCTCGGCGGACGAGGCCCCTCACGTGAGCTTTCCGTCCAGGACGGTCGGCCTGCCGCGCAGGAGGGTCGCCACGACACGGCCCGGCAGGGTGAGGCCCTCGTAGGGCGTGTTACGACTTTTTGAAGCGTAGCCCCCGGGGTCGACCGCGGCGCGCACCGACGGGTCGTAGAGGGTGATGTTGGCCGGGGCCCCGACCTCGATCGGCCGCCCCTGGCCCTGGAGCCTGCCGATCCTGGCGGGGGCGACGGACATGCGCTCGGCGACACCCGCCCAGTCGAGCAGCCCCGTGTCCACCATCGCCTCCTGAACCACCGCCAGCGCCGTCTCCAGGCCGATCATGCCCATCGCCGCGGCGGCCCACTCGGTCTCCTTGTCCTCGACCGGGTGCGGGGCGTGGTCGGTGGCCACGCAGTCGATCGTGCCGTCGGCCAGGGCCTCGCGCAGCGCCTCGACGTCCTCGCGCGTACGCAGCGGCGGGTTCACCTTGTAGATCGGGTTGTAGGAACCGACCGGGGAGTCCTCGACGAGGTCGTCGGTGAGCAGCAGGTGGTGCGGGGTCACCTCGGCGGTGACGTCCCAGCCCTTGGACTTGGCCCAGCGGATGATCTCCACGGAACCGGCCGTGGAGACGTGGCAGATGTGCAGGCGCGAGCCGACATGGGCGGCGAGCAGGCAGTCGCGGGCGATGATCGCCTCCTCGGCGACCGCGGGCCACCCGGTGAGGCCGAGCCGCCCCGAGACCGCGCCCTCGTTCATCTGCGCGCCCGCGGTCAGGCGCGGCTCCTGGGCGTGCTGGGCGACGACGCCGTCGAACGCCTTGACGTACTCCAGGGCGCGGCGCATGAGCACCGCGTCGGAGACGCACTTGCCGTCGTCGGAGAAGACCCTGACCCGCGCGGTGGAGTCGGCCATCGCGCCGAGCTCGGCGAGGCGCTCGCCGCCCAGGCCGACGGTGACGGCGCCGACGGGGTGCACGTCGCAGTGGCCCGCCTCCTGGCCCAGGCGCCAGACCTGCTCGACGACGCCGGCCGTGTCGGCGACCGGCTCGGTGTTGGCCATGGCGTGTACGGCGGTGTAGCCGCCGAGGGCGGCTGCGCGGGTGCCGGTGTCGACGGTCTCCGCGTCCTCGCGGCCCGGCTCGCGCAGGTGGGTGTGCAGGTCGACCAGGCCGGGCAGGGCGATCAGCCCTTCGGCCTCCACGACCTCGCTGCCGGACAGTCCCCGGCCGATCTCCACCAGCAGGCCGTCGCGGACCAGGATGTCGACCGGCTCACCGCCGAGGATCCTGGCGCCCCTGATGACGATGCCGTCACGCGTGGCCCCGATGCGGTCGTTCATCAGATCTCTCCTCGGAGGTCGGCGCCGCCAAGCAGCAGGTACAGGACGGCCATGCGTGCGGTCACACCGTTGGCGACCTGCTCGACGATCGTCGAGCGCGGCGAGTCGGCCACCTCGGCCGCGATCTCCATGCCCCGGTTCATCGGGCCGGGGTGCATCACGATGGCGTGTTCGGGCATCTTGGCGACGCGGTCGCGGTCGAGCCCGTAGCGGCGGCTGTACTCCCGCTCGGTGGGGAAGAACGCCGCGTTCATGCGCTCGCGCTGCACGCGCAGCATCATCACCACGTCGGACTTGGGCAGCACCGCGTCGAGGTCGTAGGAGACCTCGCACGGCCAGGAGCCGACCTGGACCGGGAACAGGGTCGGCGGGGCGACCAGGGTCACCTCGGCGCCGAGCGTGGCCAGCAGCAGCACGTTGGAGCGGGCCACCCTGCTGTGCAGCACGTCGCCGACGATGGTGACCCTCCTGCCGTCCAGCGGGCCCAGGCGGCGGCGCATGGTGAAGGCGTCGAGCAGGGCCTGGGTGGGGTGCTCGTGGGTGCCGTCTCCGGCGTTGACGACGCTGCCGCGCACCCAGCCGGCCAGCCGGTGCGGCGCGCCCGAGGCGCCGTGGCGGATGACCACGGCGTCGGCGCCCATCGCCTCCAGGGTGAGCGCGGTGTCCTTGAGCGACTCGCCCTTGGAGACGCTGGAGCCCTTGGCGGAGAAGTTGATGACGTCGGCCGACAGTCGCTTGGCAGCGGCCTCGAAGGAGATCCTGGTCCGGGTGGAGTCCTCGAAGAAGAGGTTCACCACCGTGCGTCCCCGCAGGGTGGGGAGCTTCTTGATGGAACGTTCCGAGATCTTCGCCAGCTCGTCGGCGGTGTCCAGGATGAGCAGGGCGTCGTCGCGGGTCAGGTCGGCCGCGGAGATCAGGTGGCGTTTCATCGCTCGTCCCCCTTCAGCAGCAGGACCGCGTCGCTGCCGTCGTTCTCCTCCAGGTAGACCTTGACGATCTCGGACTTCGACGTCGGCAGGTTCTTGCCCACGTAGTCGGGGCGGATGGGCAGCTCGCGATGACCCCGGTCGACCAGGGCGGCGAGTTGCACGGCCTGCGGGCGGCCCAGGTCGTTGAGCGCGTCGAGTGCGGCGCGGACGGTGCGGCCCGAGTAGAGGACGTCGTCGACGAGGACGACCACCCTGCCGTCGATGCCGTCGGCGGGCAGCTCGGTGCGGCCGAGCGCGCGGGCGGGCCGCAGCCGGAGGTCGTCGCGGTACATCGTGACGTCGAGGGAGCCCACCGGGACCGAGCGGCCCTCGAACTGCTTGATGTGGGCGGCCAGCCGGCGGGCCAGGTGGACGCCGCGGGTGGGAATGCCCAGCAGGACGACGTTCTCACCGCCCTTGGTCCGCTCAAGGATCTCGTGGGAGATGCGGATGAGGGCCCGGTTGATGTCGGGCTGTTCGAGGACGGCGCGGGCACCGCCCTGTGCGTGCGACAGCGCACGCGAAATGGCCTCTGCCAAGGAGGAACACCACCTTTCCCGCCTCACGGGACGGGTCTTAAAGGAAGTCAACGACCTCAAGGTACCAGCTCGGTGACGGTTCGCCCGAACAGGGGTCCGCTTCGCGAACAGCGCGGGTCCGGCTCGACAATCTTCTCAAAAGTGAATAAATATCACGATCTTCGCTGACTTCCCCTTGGTCTTCCGGGTATGCGCTTTACATCCGCACCAAGGCGAAGCATGACGGCCACCTCCCTGACGCGGCCGTCCCGGCGTGCCCGCCCCCGGCCACTCCCGTCAACCAGCCGCTAAGGAAGAGAAATGACCTTTCACGTCGACTCCGAGGTCGGCCGGCTCCACCAGGTCCTGCTGCACAGGCCGGAACTCGCCCTGAAACGGCTCACGCCGTCGAACAAGGACGACTTCCTCTTCGACGACGTGCTGTGGGTGCAGCGCGCCGTGGAGGAGCACGAGGAGTGGCAGAGGCTTCTGGTCGACCAGGGCGTCACCGTCCACATGCTCTCCGACCTGCTCCACGAGACGGTCGAGATCCCCGAGGCGCGCAAGCACATCCTGGACGGCATCGCCGACGAGCGTTACTTCGGCCCGATGGCCGTCGACGCCATCCGCAACGCGCTCGACTCGATGGACTCCGTCACGCTCAAGCGCTATCTCACCGGAGGCATCACCAAGCGCGAGCTGGTGGAGCTGGGCACCGACCCCAAGAGCCTCGCCTTCCACACGCTCAGGCCGGACGACTTCGTCCTGCCCCCGCTGCCCAATCACCTGTTCACCCGCGACACCTCCTGCTGGATCTACGACGGCGTCTCGATCAACGCGATGAGGAAGAAGGCACGCCGCCGCGAGACCCTCAACATGGAGGCGATCTACCGCTACCACCCGGCCTTCGCGTCCGGCTACGACCGTCCGGAGGAGGGCGGCTACAACGTCTGGATGCCGGGTACCCCCGCGGCTCCCGCCACCATCGAGGGCGGCGACGTGCTCGTCATCGGCCGGGGCGCGGTGCTGGTGGGCATCAGCGAGCGTACGCAGCCCCAGGCGGTCGAGATGCTCGCGCGAAGCCTGTTCAGGCGAGGTGCCGCGACGAGAATCGTCGCGCTGGACATGCCGAAGGCACGGGCCTTCATGCACCTGGACACGGTCATGACCAACGTGGACGTCGGCGTCTTCACCAAGTTCGCGGGACTGGGCATGCTGCCCTCCTACACGGTCGAACCCGGCGACAACGAGAAGGAACTCAAGATCACCGATCATCCCCCCGAGGACATGCACCGGGCCATCGCCCGGGCGATCGGGCTGGACGACATCAAGGTCCTCAGCGCGACGCAGGACGTGTACTCCTCCGAGCGGGAGCAGTGGGACGACGGCTGCAACGTGCTCGCCCTGCGTCCCGGCGTGGTGGTGGCCTACGAGCGCAACACCACCACCAACAACCACCTGCGCGAGAACGGGATCGAGGTCATCACGATCCGGGGCAGCGAGCTCGGCCGGGGCCGGGGCGGCCCGCGCTGCATGAGCTGCCCGCTCGAACGCGAGGGCATCTGAACCCTCCCTCGCGGGAAGCCGGGACGACGCTCGCGGGCCCGCGACCGGCACGCGGGCACGCCGCAGGCCACCGTCTCCGGCGGACGGGACCGTCGCACCGGGTATTCCCCGGAGGGAGCGTCGTTCAAGATCATACGCCCGTCGCCGCCCCTCGCGACGCCGCTGCCGCAAGCCATCCAGAAGACGCGGGAATCAAGCGAAAGTACCGAAAAAGTCGAAGTTTCCGTCATGTCGGGTAGGACAAGTGCGGCGTTTGACGCGGACCCCACCGGATCGGATTCGACATCTTTTTTCCAATCAGCTTGACCTTAGGCGCCCACAGCTTTACCGTCACTGTCCGTAACCACACCTCGTGGCGTTATCGGGTGAACCCTGACGCACCGGTCACCGAAGGTGCCAGCCTCAGGCGCCAACCCGGTGAACGGGGCATAAGTTGCGAGGTAGCACAATCAAGTTGAGAGCACTACATAACAGAGCCGGGGGGCCACACCATGCCGTCTGAGTACGCCAAGTCACTGGGTGCAAGACTCCGTGCCATTCGCACCCAGCAGGGCCTGTCCCTGCACGGAGTCGAAGAGAAGTCCCGGGGACGCTGGAAGGCGGTCGTCGTGGGCTCCTACGAGCGTGGCGACCGTGCCGTCACCGTGCAGAAGCTTGCCGAACTGGCTGATTTCTACGGGGTGCCGGTCTCGGAGTTGCTGCCGGGGGGTTCGGCTCCGAGCCCTCTTGGCCCGACACCGAAGCTTGTGATCGACCTTGAGCGTCTCGCCCAGCTCCCCAAGGAGAAGGCGGGCGCGCTCGCCCGTTACGCGGCCACCATCCAGAGCCAGCGTGGCGACTACAACGGCAAGGTGCTGTCCATCCGCCAGGAGGATCTCCGCTCCCTCGCCGTGATCTATGACAAGTCCCCCAGTGAGCTCACCGAGGAGCTCATCGGCTGGGGTGTCCTGGACCCGGAGGCCCGCCGAGCCGTCGAAGCCTTCTGACGACCCCTGACCGGTCGTGGGTGCGCCGCAACCGGCGTACCCACCCCGCAGAGCTCCTCGTTCTCAGCAGAACCTGTCCTTAGTTCCGCCCCGGGCTACAGCCGTTGTGGTAGGAAAAGGCAGACACGCATTTAGCGAGGTGTGGTGGACATGGCCAGGGGAGATGATCGGATCGATCACTCTCGATCGACCTCCGAGACCCGTCTCCGCACCGCCCCGGCGCAGCCGCGATCGACCAGGAGGCGTGCCTTTCCGCGGCTGCTGAGCTCGATCGGCACCAACCGCACCCAGAGCACCCTGAAGCTGCTGCCGTTCGTCGTGATGGCCGTGGTGGCCGCGATCGACTTCGGCACCGGCCCCACGTCCGGCCTGCTGCCGCTGCTCGCCCTCGGCCCGGCCTTCGCCAGCGTGGCCTGCGACCTGACCCGCACCACGGTGGTCGGCGTCGTCGCCCTGGCGCTGTGCTTCGCGCTCGGCCTCTACAACGACATCCTCTCGTCCCGCATCAACATCACCCTCATCGCCATCCTCGGCGTCACCGTGGCCAGTGTGCTGGCCAGCGCCGGACGGCTGCGCCACGAACGCCAGCTCGCCGACGTGCGCTCGGTGGCCGAGGCCGCCCAGCGGGTGTTGCTGCGCCCGGTGCCCCGCCGCGCGGGACCGGGCATCGGCGTGGCCGTCTCGTACACCTCCGCCACGGCGGAGGCCAGGATCGGCGGCGACCTGTACGAGGTCGTCACCACCCCGCACGGGGTGCGGATCATCGTGGGAGACGTCCAGGGCAAGGGCCTGGAGGCCGTGGAGACGGCCGCGGTCGCGCTCGGGGCCTTCCGTGAGGCGGCCCACGACGAGAGGACGCTCCAGGGCGTCGTGGGCCGCCTGGAGAACGCCCTGACCCGCGAGCTGTCCGGCGAGCAGTTCGTGACCGCCGTGCTGGCCGAGATCAGCGGCGACTCCACCATCACCGTCATCAACTGCGGCCACCCGGCGCCCCTGGTGCTCGACGCCGACGGCGGGATCTGGTTCGCCGACCCCCCGGACGAGGCGCTCCCGCTGGGCATGAGCGCTCTCAAGGCCGTCGAGCCGCGGCCGCACCACATCCCCTTCGAGCCCGGCGACCAGGTCCTCTTCTACACCGACGGGGTCATCGAGGCACGCGACGACGCGGGCGAGTTCTATCCGCTGCTGGAGCGGGCGCACCTGCTGGAGGGCGACGACCCCCAGGGCTCGCTGGACGCCCTGCGCGCCGACCTGCTCGGCCACGTGGGCAGGCCGCTGAGCGACGACGCCGCGATGCTCCTGCTGCGCCAGCGCGCCGCCCGCCAGAACTCCACGGCGGCGTGAGAAAGAGCGCCGGCAGGGCCCCGAGCGGGAACGGCTGCGCGAAACCGGCTTCACGGCGGCGTGAGAGAACACCGGCGCGAGAAAAGCCTGGGAGAACAACGAGGCGCGAGGGGACGACGGCACGAGAACGTCCCCGTACGCCCTGCGCCCGCCGGCGGGACCGGCGGAGGCGAGACGCACGGGGACGGCGCCGATGAGCTCGGGCGGCCCGCTCCGGGTGGAGGGCCGCTCCCGCTCTAACCGGCTAGCGGGATCCGGCCCGGGAGCATGGGCTGGCTCGGGACACCGAGCAGCTTCTCCACGGTGCTGACGAACCGCTCAGCCTCGGAGATGAGCTCCTCGGCGTCTCGCGAGGACACCGTGCGGGTCAGGCCCGCCTCGGCGGCGGCCCGCTTGGCCGCGCTCGTCTCGAAATAGGGTGCCCACTCGGCCAGGCGGGGCTCGGCCTCGGGCAGCAGCTCCCAGGCGCTGCGCAGCCTGCGCCTGCGCCCCTGCATCGGACGGGGACGGGCCGCCAGGACGGCGGCTGCCGCCCTGAGCGCGGCGAGATGGGCCGCGACGTAACGCGCGGCGGAGGTCCGGGCGGCGGCGGCCTCTTCGAGGCAGTCGCGCGCGTCTGAGAGGTGTGCCCGCACCGTGGGGGACAGCCGGGGCCCACCGGAATCGCCGAGCCGAGGGGTCATAGCGCTTCAGCCTCCTTGGTCGCAAGCGGCTCCGGCGTTTTCGCCGGTGGTATCACATTCGCAGACCCCACCGACAAATCCGCCGGACGGCCGGACGAGGAGCTTCCCCTCTCCCCGTCCGCCCTGACCTGGTCCGATCGTCTCCGCCGACGACATGGACCCGATCGGCCGCTCTTGGAACACGAGCCGCGAGCCCCGTGTCATCACATCGAACATAAATTCGATCACTAATACTGTCAAGTAAAACGACGAACAAAGGTTCGATCTTCGGGTCTCTGGAGCACGCGAAAGGGCCCCGGGAGATCACCGTCTCCCGGGGCCCCTGCTCTCGACCGGCGCGGGCGCGACCGGCGGCTCGCGTTTCGCCGGCTCGCCCCTAGCGGACGAACCTGCCTCGGACGTGCACCGGCACTCCCGTACCGAGCAGCCCGGGAAGGACCTCCGCCACGTGCATCGGCAGTCGTACGCAACCGTGGGAGGCGGGCGCCAGCGGCACCGACAGCGCGCCGTGGAAGGCGATGCCCCCGTTGAAGAAGATCGGGTTGTAGAGCTGGCCCAGGTAGGACTTGTGCCAGCCGTCCCTGCGCCAGGTGGTCTTGTAGTCGCCGGTCGGCGTGCGCGCGTCGCCGCAGAACCGCTGGGTCCTGCCCTCCCAGGTGGCCGTCTCGCAGTAGGCGATCCCGCTGCCGGAGGAGGTGTGGCTGATCAGCTTCACCGTGCCGTTCACGTAGAGGACCATCACCTGCTTGGCGAGGTTGACCTCCACCCGGGTCGGCTTGCCGTTGGGGACGAGCACCTTCGGCGCCTGGGGTGCCTCCAGAGCGTCCCAGGTCCTGCGTGCCACAGTGCTGGTCGGCGAGATGCCGTTCACCTTCTGGAAGGCCCAGATCGCCGTCAGGGTCGCCCCGCCGTAGCGGCCGTCGATCCTGCCCGGGGCGTAGCCGAGCTCGGCCAGCCGGGTCTGGAGCACCTTCACCGCGGCGCCCTTCGCACCGAGCTTGAGCGTTTTGCCGGGCGCGACGAACGAGGACACGCCCGTCACCCCCGCCGTGACGGCCGGGGAACCCGACGTCCCCGCCGCCGCGGCGCCGGCGGGAAGGGCGACGCCCACGAAAGACACGGAAGAGAGGAGCACGGCCCCCGCCGTCATCAGCGCGGCCACTCCCGGCCGCAGTCCAACCCCCACTTTCGATCAACTCCTCATATCACTATGGATCGGGTCAAGGGACCATAGCGCACGGTTTCCCTGTGCAGACAGCCGGTCATGAAACGGCAATCAACGGTCAATCTGTTTAGAGTGGCCGCGTGCCAGAAAAGTTGCATCCGAACATCGAGAAGGTCGCCGCCGTCCTGCGCGAGCACGGCGTCCCCGGCGAGATCGTCATCTTCGCGGAGGCCACCCCCACCGCCGCCACCGCGGCCGCGCAGCTGGGCTGCGAGGTCGGCGCCATCGCCAACAGCCTGATATTCGACGCCGACGGTGAGCCGCTCCTGGTGCTGACCAGCGGCGCCCACCGCGTCGACACCGACCTGATCGCCAGGACGGCCGGAGCGGCGAAGGTGAAGCGCGCCGCCCCCGCCTTCGTGCGGGCGGCCACCGGCCAGGTCATCGGCGGCGTCGCCCCGATCGGCCACCCCGCCCCGGTCAGAACCCTGGTCGACACCTGGCTGGCCAAGCACGAGGTCGTCTGGGCCGCGGCCGGCCACCCGCACACCGTCTTCCCGACCTCCTTCGACGAGCTCGTCCGCATCACCGGCGGGGTGCCCGTCGAGGTCGAATAACGGCTTCGCGCGGCTTTCGAACTCGGTGCCCACGGGCTCCGTGCCCACCGCCGGGCCTGCGCGCCCGCGACCCGGCGGGCTCGTACGCGCGACACGACCGGTCCCACACCGAACGGACCGCGGGCGAGCACGCCGGCGCTTCGTGCGCACGACGCTCGCGACCGCGCCCGGGAGCCGCACGGCTCCGGGCGCGGTCGCGAGAAGCCGGTCAGGCCCTTCGTGACCGGGCCGACAGGCGGGTGGGAAAGGCCGGGAAACTCCCTGGTGAGCGCCGGATGACCCTCCCTCGCCACACGGTGACCCGTGCCACGGCCACCCTGCTAGGGTGCGACGCGTGATCGGACTGCGACGGATCGGCCCCGACGAGTTCACGCTCCGGCTGGACGCGGTCCTCGGCGTCTACACCGAGGCGATGAACCCTCCGGCCGACCAGATCGCCGGCCGCAGGCTCATCATGGGAAACCACGCCACCCATCCCGCCTTCACCTGCCTGTTCGCCGAGCTCCCCGACGGCACTCCTGTGGGCATCGCCTACGGCTTCCACGGGGTTCCCGGGCAGTGGTGGCACGACGTGGTCAGGCGAGCCCTCGCGGACGAGTACGGAGAGGGCGGCGCCCACGACTGGCTGGGCGACGCGCTGGAGCTCGCCGAGATCCACGTCCACCCCGACTACCAGGGCAAGGGCATCGGCCGGGCGATGATCACGGGGATGTGCGCGGGCCGCCTGGAGCGCACCGCCGTGCTGTCGACCCGCGACCGGCCCACCGCGGCACGCCACCTCTATCGCAGTATCGGCTTCGTGGACCTGCTCACGCAGTTCGTCTTCCCCGGTGGGCACGAGCGCTACGCGATCCTCGGGACTCCCCTGCCGCTGGGCGGCTGAGCCGTCCCGAAGGATCCGCGGTCTCAGGTCGGCAGCGGGGCGATCTCCGGCGTGTGGTCGAGCGCCTGGAAGACCTCCCGGGTCGCGCTCGAGCGGTTGAAGGTGATGAAGTGGATGCCCGGCGCGCCCTCGTCGAGCAGGGTCTGGCAGAGCTCGGCGGCGTGTTCGATGCCGAGGCTGCGCACCGCGGCCGGGTCGTCGGCGACGGCCGCGAACCTCTCGGCCACCTCCGGCGGGAACGGCGCGCCGGAGAGCTGCTCGGACCTGGCGATGGTGCTCATCTGCGTGACGGGCATGATGCCGGGGATGATCGGCGTGTCACAGCCGGCGGCGGCCACCCGGTCACGCAACCGCAGATAGTCCTCGGCACGAAAGAACATCTGGGTGATCGCGTAGTCGGCGCCCGCACGGCACTTGCGCACGAAGTAGTCGGTGTCGGACTCGATCGAGGCCGACCTGGGGTGCTTGTACGGGAAGGCGGCCACGCCCACGCAGAAGTCGCCGGACTGCCGGATGAGCCGGACCAGCTCCTCGGCGTACAGGACGCCCTCGGGGTGGCGCACCCACTCGCCCGTCACGTCGCCGGGCGGGTCGCCCCGCACGGCGAGGATGTTGCGCACGCCCGCTCCCGCGAAGCGGCCGATCAGATGGCGCAGCTCGCGGACGGAGTGGTTGACGGCGGTGAAGTGGGCGACCGGGGTGAGCGTGGTCTCGTGGGCGATCCGCTCGACGATGTCGACCGTGCGGTCTCGGGTGCTGCCGCCGGCGCCGTAGGTGACGGACACGAAGGTGGGGTGCAGCGACTCCAGCTCACGGACGGCGCGCCAGAGCTGACGCTCCCCCTCGTCGGTCTTCGGGGGGGAGAACTCGAAGGAGAACGAGCGGGCACCGGCAGCGAGGAGTTCGCGGACGGTGGCGACACGATCAGGGAGGACAGACGCGCGACCCAGAGCCATGGGGTCAAGGATACTTGCCCGGCCGCTCGGCCGCCCGATCAGATCATCTCCGCCGGACATGGCGCGAACTTGTCACAATTAGCACGTAAACCACCACCCCTCTAGATCGAAATGTCCCCTTGGACCGTTAATCTCATTACCTGACCTCCTCACGCCGTCAAAGCCGGGGGATTCCAATTTTCATAGATTGGGTTCCCTGCCTCATCCTCAGTCGCAAGGAACCCGGAGGTGTCGTGCCCCACACCGGCTCCACAGGCGTTCCACCTCTCCGCCGGACCGGTGGAGAGGATCTTGTCCATCATGCGTACGGTGGTCGGGGTGTCATCACCGCCGGTCACGACGCCGGGATGCACGGCGCCGTACCGCGTTTTCCCCCCAGAGCTGAAGCCCAGGGTCTCCACACTGGAGGTATTCGATGATCACTTCTGCAGCCGCGTTGGACATGATCCGGTCCGAGGTGGATCGTTCTCTTCGGCGATTCGTCGAACAACAGCGCCCACAGGTCAGCGCTCCGGAGCTGGCGCCGCTCATCTCGGCGGCCGAGGATTTCCTCGCGGGCGGCAAGCGGCTGCGCCCCGCCTTCTGCTACTGGGGCTGGCACGGTGCGGGCGGGGGCGAGGAGCCCGCCATCTTCTCCGCCGCGGCCTCGCTTGAGCTGCTCCAGGCCAGCGCTCTGGTGCACGACGACGTGATGGACGCCAGCGATCTGCGCCGGGGCATGCCCTCGGCGCACCGCAGGTTCGAGGACCTGCACAGGAAGGCCCGCTGGCACGGTTCGGCCGAGCAGTTCGGCGAGGGGGCCGCCATCCTGCTGGGCAACCTGATGCTCATCTGGTCCGGTGAGATGTGGCGCAACAGCGGCCTGCCGGCCGCCTCTCTCGCGGCGGCGCAGAAGGTCCACGACGACATGCGCACCGAGCTGATGTGCGGTCAGTACTTCGACCTGCTGGAGCAGGCGCACGGCGAGGGCACCTTCGAAAGCGCGCTGCGGGTCGCCCTCTTCAAGAGCGGCAAGTATTCCGTGGAGCAGCCGCTCAGGCTCGGTCTGGTGCTGGCGGCCCGGGGCAGGGAGCCCTGGATCGACCGGCTCTGCGAGGAGTACGGGCAGTCGGTGGGCATCGCCTTCCAGCTGCGCGACGACATCCTCGGCGTGTTCGGCGACCCGGACGAGACCGGCAAACCGGCCGGCGACGATCTTCGCGAGGGCAAGCGGACGATGCTCATCGCCCGCACGCTCGCCGTGGCCTCGGAGTCCCAGGCCCAGGTGGTGCGCACCACGCTCGGCGACCCGGGCCTGGACGAGACGGGGATCGACCGGCTGCGCCAGATCATCGAGGAGACGGGGGCTCTCGTGGCGTGCGAGGACCTGATCAAGGGGTATCTGGAGAACGCCCTCGGTTCGCTGGAAGGCGCACCGATCCTCCCCGAGGCCCGCGCGGCCCTGGCCGACCTCGCGGTGGCCGCCACCTCCCGGCGGACCTGACCGTACCCGGCACATGGCGGAACGGCTCACGACGGGACGGCCCGCGGCGTGGTCGCCCACGACGGAGCGACTTCCGGCAGAGGCGGCTCCCGACGGGCGGCGAACAGGACCGGGCCGACGATCAAGGCGATCCGCCCGGCCGTGGGCACGGGCCCGCCGGGCGAGCCACCGGGGCGGCGGAAACCTCAGGTGGGGGCGTCCAGCCTCCGCCTGAACTCCGCCGCCGCCGCCTTGGGGTCGTCGGCCTCGGTGATCGCCCGGACGACCACGACCCTGCGCACGCCGTACGACATGACCTCCTCCAGGTTGGCGAGGTCGATGCCGCCGATGCCGAACCATGGCCGGTCGGTCTCCAGGGCCGCGGCGTGCCTGAGCAGGCCGGGGCCCGGGGCGGACCTTCCCGGTTTGGTGGGGGTCGGCCAGATCGGGCCGCAGCAGAAGTAGTCGACTCCGGGCTCGACGGCCGCGGCGGACGCCTCCTCGGGGGCGTGAGTGGAACGCCCGATGAGGATGTCGTCGCCGAGCATGTCGCGCGCGACCCGCACCGGCAGATCATCCTGGCCGAGGTGGAGCACGTCGGGACGGATCGCGTACGCGATGTCGGCCCTGTCGTTCACCGCCAGGAGGGCGCCGTGCCGGTCGCAGGCCTCGCGGAAGACGGCGAGGAGGTCGAGCTCCTCGCGCGCCTCAAGGCCCTTCTCGCGCAGCTGCACGATGTCGACCCCGCCCGCGAGGGCGGCGTCGAGGAAGTCCGCGAGGTCTCCCCGGTCCCGGCGCCCGTCCGTGCAGAGATACAGGCGGGCGTCAGAAACCGAGGGCTTGGGCACGTCTCTTCACCTCGGTGTGGCGGCCCGCCACGATCGCGTCCACCGGTGAGCCCGGCAGCGTGTCGTCGGGGGTGAAAAGCCAGCGAAGGGATTCGACGTCGTCGTATCCGGCGTCCAGGAGCACCGTGAGGGTCCCGGGAAGGCCCTTGATCACTTCTCCGTCGACGAGGAACACGGCGGGAACCTGTGGCTCTCCACCGCCCCTGCGCACTCCGATGAGCTTACGGTCCTTGAGAAGTTGCTTGGCGCGACCGGCGCTCAGGTTGAGCCTTCTGGCCACCTCGGTCAGGGTGAGCCACTCGCCCACCAGCTGGTCGGTTTCCCGGTCGATCTGCGCAACAGAAAGCGTCACGAATCCACCACTACCACATCGAGCCCTTCGCCAAACACCCGGCGGCGAGGTTACGCCACCGTACAATCGCGCAACGCTATCGCAGGGTCGGTGAGGCGATCGACGTCGAGGCGCTGGCCGCCCTCGATGAGGCGGCGCCCCTGGACCAGATCGCGGGGGCGGTTGACCGAGAGCACCGCGGTGAGCCGGTCGTCCTCGGTCACCCAGCAGATCGCCCACCTGGGCTTTCCCTCGGCCGCAGGGTCGCCGCGCAGGACGAGCCGGGCACCGTCGTGGTGGCCGGCGTACTGGACCATGTGGCCGAACTGCTCGGACCAGAAATAGGGGACCGGGTCGTAGACCGCGGCGTCGCCGAGGAGTGTGGCCACCGCGACGTCCGGGGCGCCCAGGGCGGTGTCCCAGTGCTCGACGCGCAGGCGGATGCCGTAGCGGCGCGACCACCAGGCGGCGCAGTCACCCACCGCGACCACGTCGGGCAGCGAGGTGCGCAGGTGCTCGTCGGTGACCACGCCGTTGTCGAGCCTGATGCCGGATCCGGCCAGCCACTCGGTCGCGGGCCGCACGCCCACGCCGGTGACGACCACGTCGGCCTCCAGCGCGGAGCCGTCCGCCAGGGTGAGCCCTCCGTGGTCGACGGAGGCAACCATGGTGCCCAGGCGCAGGTCGACGCCCGCCTCGGCGTACCAGGGGGTGGTGTACGCGCCGACCTGGCCGAGCGCGGCGGCCAGCGGGGTGCGGGCGGCCTCGACGACGGTCACGGCACAGCCCGCCCTGCGGGCGGCGGTGGCCACCTCCGCGCCGATCCAGCCCGCGCCGATGACGGCGACCCTGACTCCCTCGCCGAGCAGGGAGCGCAGCCGGAGCGCGTCGTCGATGGTGCGCACCACGTGCTGGGGGCCGTCCCCGCGCAACCTGATCGGGCGGGCACCGGTCGCGACGACCAGGCCGTCGTAGGCGATCTCGCCCTCGGTGGTCTCCACCACACCGGGATGGAGCCCTTTGGCCGACACGCCCGCGCGAAAGTCGATCTCAAGCGCGTCGAGGTCGGAGTCGACGACCGTGGAATCGGTCTCGCCGAGCAGCACTCCCTTGGACAGGGGCGGGCGGTCGTAGGGCCGGTGCCGCTCCTCCCCGATCAGGGTGATCCTGCCGCCGAACCCACGGGCTCGTAACGCCTCCACGCTGCGCACACCGGCGAGGCCGGCTCCAACCACCACGACATGATTCACACTTCCCGACGATAAGCGGGAACCCCGTACTCCTACCAACGGTCGTTGATAACGAAAACGGGATTTACCTCACATCTAACGCGCTAAGCGTGTTGTCCCAGCCCTTAGGGTGAGAGGAGAAGACGCGCGGGAGCCCGGAACGCACCGGGCTGAGAGGAGGGCTGCGGACGAGGAAGGACCCCCTGCGAGCTGGTGATGTGCGAGGAGGAACGCCCCGCACGGCACGGCGAGCGAGGTCCGGAGACGACCGCGAGCGGGCCCTCGACCGCCACGAACCTGATCCGGGTCATGCCGGCGAAGGGAGCGGAGCACGTATGGCGGACCATCTCGACCTCCTCGTCGTGGGCGGCGGCGTGATCGGCCTGTCGGTGGCGTGGCGCGCCGCCGTCCGGGGCCACAGAGTGATGGTCGCCGACCCCGCGCCCGCCTCCGGCGCCTCGCACGCGGCGGCGGGCATGCTGGCCCCGGTGAGCGAGGTCACCTACACCGAGGAGCCGCTGCTGCGGCTGGGGCTCGCCTCCCTGAAGCGCTGGCCCGCCTTCGCCGCCGAGCTGGCGGACGCGAGCGGGCACGACCTCGACTACCGCACCGACGGCACGCTCGACGTCGCCTTCGGCTCCGACGACCTGGCGGCGTTGGACGACCTCGCCGCCTTCGTCTCCAAGCTGGGGCTGCCCGCCGAGCGGCTCACCGGCCGCGAGTGCCGCCGCCTGGAGCCCATGCTCGCCCCCGCGGTCCGCGGCGGCCTGCTGGCCGGCGGCGACGCCTGGGTGGACCCCAGGCGGGTCACCGCGGCACTCCTCGCGGCCCTGGAGCGCGCGGGCGGCACCCTGGTACGCGCCCGCGCGGCCGAGCTGATCACCGCCTCGGGAAGGGCCACCGGGGTACGCCTCTCGACCGGCGAGAGTGTCGGGGCCGACCTGGTGGTCCTCGCCGCCGGAGCCTGGTCGGGCTCCCTTGAGGGGGTGCCCCCGGAGGCGCTGCCCCCGGTACGGCCGGTCAAGGGCCAGATCATGCGACTGCGCTCCCCCGCGCCGATCCTGCGGCGGTGCGTACGCGGGGTCGTTCACGGCTCGCACGTCTACCTGGTTCCGCGCGGCGACGGCGAGACGGTCCTCGGCGCCACCCAGGAGGAGATGGGCTTCGACACCCGCGTCACGGCCGGTGGGCTGTGGGAACTGCTGCGCGACGCGCGGGAGCTCGTCCCCGGGGTGACCGAGCTGGAGGTGGCCGAGATGACCGCGGGCATGCGTCCGGGCACCCCGGACAACCTGCCGTTGATCGGCGCCACGATCGTGCCCGGTCTCCACCTGGCCACCGGGCATCACCGGGGCGGGGTCCTGCTCGCGCCGCTCACCGCCGACCTCTGCTCGCAGGAGGCGGGCGAGGCGGACGCCGGGCTCTCCGCGATCTGCTCGCCGCTCCGCTTCGGTGATCGCGGTGCTCAGGACCACCACCGGGAACAGCGGGAACATCAGGAACACCGCTTCGGAGAGCACCACCGGAAGCACGACTCCCGGGAACTCGATTCCCCAGAACCTTCGCCACGGGAGCACCGCCTCCGCGACCACACACCGCAGGAGTACAGATGAACGTGACCATCAACGGCGCCGCGCACGAGTTGCCCTCGGGCGCGACCGTCGCGCAGGCCGTACGGCGGCTGACCGAGGTGCGGAACGGGGTGGCCGTCGCGGTGAACGACGAGGTCGTCTCGCGCGGCGCCTGGGATTCCACGGCGCTCGCGGAGGCCGACCGGGTCGAGGTGCTCACCGCGGTCCAGGGAGGCTGACCGATGACGACGGACGCGAGAGGGACCGACCGGTCGATGACGGACGCCAGGGAGGCCGACCGGCCGACGACGAAGGCGAGAGGGGGCGACAGGGTGACGACGGACGCGAGGGAGGCCGACGGGTTGACGGCGGACCCGGTGGACGACCTGGTCATCGGCGGAGAGAAGTTCTCCTCCCGCCTCATCATGGGCACCGGGGGCGCCCCGTCCCTGGAGATCCTCGACCAGGCGCTCGCCGCCTCCGGGACCGAGCTGACCACCGTCGCGATGCGGCGGCTCGACCCGTCCGCGCGGGGTTCGGTGCTCGACGTGCTGCGACGGCGCGGCATCAAGGTGCTGCCGAACACCGCGGGTTGCTTCACCGCCGGTGAGGCCGTGCTGACCGCCAGGCTCGCCAGGGAGGCGCTGGAGACCGACTGGGTCAAGTTGGAGGTCATCGCCGACGAGCGCACCCTGCTGCCCGACCCCATCGAGACCTTCGACGCGGCGGAGCGGCTGGTCGCCGACGGGTTCACGGTGCTGCCCTACATCGGCGACGATCCCGTACTGGCACGCAGGCTGGAGCAGGCGGGCTGCGCGGCGGTGATGCCGCTGGGTGCGCCGATCGGCTCGGGACTCGGCATCCGCAACCCGCACAACA
The DNA here is from genome assembly GCF_040649155.1 of Streptosporangium sp. NPDC049046. NCBI lineage: Bacteria > Bacillati > Actinomycetota > Actinomycetes > Streptosporangiales > Streptosporangiaceae > Streptosporangium > Streptosporangium sp. NPDC049046. The sequence continues at coordinate 380,994 of NZ_JBEZEZ010000001.1, forward strand.
TCGAGCTGATCGTGGAGTTCGCGAGCGTGCCGGTGATCCTGGACGCCGGGATCGGCACGGCCAGCGACGCGGCACTCGCCATGGAGCTCGGCTGCGACGCGGTCCTGCTGGCCACGGCGGTCACCCGGGCACAGCGTCCCGACCTGATGGCCCAGGCGATGCGCTCGGCCGTCTGCGCAGGCCGGTTCGCGCGTATGGCCGGGCGGATACCCCGGCGTCGCTACGCGGAAGCCTCCTCTCCCTCGATCGACAGGCCGCCGGCGGTCCATCGATAGAAAACCACCACGTCTCGGCATCGGTTTGGGATTCGGGGATCCTGTCGGCGCCAAATCGCCCGTAAACTCGGCCACGTGGACACGACGCTTACGGACCCCCTGGTCGGGAAACTCCTCGACGGGCGTTACCGCGTCGAGTCCCGGATCGCCCGGGGCGGAATGGCGACCGTCTATCTGGCCCTGGACGTCCGGCTCGACCGCACGGTCGCCGTCAAGGTGATGCACCGCTCGCTCGCCGAGGACCCCGCCTTCGTGCGTCGCTTCATCGGCGAGGCCAAGTCGGTGGCCAGCCTGTCGCACCCCAACGTGGTGCACGTGTTCGACCAGGGCACCGACGGCGACAACGTCTACCTCTCGATGGAGTACGTGCCGGGCCGGACCCTGCGCGACGTGCTCCGTGCCCGGGGCAGGCTGCCCGCCCGCGAGGCGCTGGAGGTCATGATCCCGGTCCTCGCCGCGCTGGGCGCCGCCCACCAGTCCGGCCTGATCCACCGGGACGTCAAGCCGGAGAACGTGCTGCTCGCCGACGACGGCCGGGTCAAGGTCGTCGACTTCGGCCTGGCCCGCGCGATCGAGGCGAGCAACCAGACGCGCACCGGTGTCATGATCGGCACCATCGGCTACATGTCGCCCGAGCAGGTGACCGCGGGAGGCGCCGACGCCCGCAGCGACGTCTACGCGGCCGGCATCATGCTGTTCGAGCTTCTGACCGGCCGCCAGCCCTACGAGGGCGAGACCCCGATGTCGGTCGCCTACCGGCACGTGCACGACACGGTTCCCGTGCCCTCGGCACTGCTGCCCGGCTCTCCCCCGCTGCTCGACACCCTGGTGGCGAAGGCGACGGCCCGCGATCCCGCGAACCGCCCCGTGGACGCCACCGCGCTGCTCGTCGCCGCCGTCGAGGCCCACCGGATGCTGCCCAGGGAGAGCGGCCCGGTGCCGTCCCTGCCCGTCGGCCCGCCGCACGGCCCCGAGACGGCGGCGCCCACGCCCCCCGCCCCGGCCAACCACACGCTGATCCAGCCCCGCGTGGAGTTGCCCACCGGCCCGGCCGACGGCCACCACACGACCGCTCCCAAGGCACGCGGGAGGTCCGGCGCCCGCTGGTTCCTGATCGGGCTCGCCGCGGTCATGGTGATCGCGGTGGGGGTGACCGGCTGGCTGTTCTCGCAGAACACCTCCATCGTGGTGCCCTCCACCCTGGTGGGCAAGAACATCACGGCCGCCACCGGCGAGGCCAAGCAGCGCGGCTTCACCGTCGAGACCGGCAAGGCCGAGCACGACGAGAAGGCCCCGAAGGGGACCGTGCTGCGCACCGAGCCCGTGGCCGGCACCGAGGCCGAGCCGGGGAGCAAGCTGATCCTCATCGCCTCGGCCGGCCCCAAGCGGGTCGCGGTGCCCAATGTGGTGGGGATGACCGAAGCGCAGGCCAGGAGCAGGCTGGCCGAATCCTCACTCCTCGTCGACGACGTCAAGAAGCAGCAAAGCGAGACCGTGCCGCGCGGCCAGGTGATGCGGACCGTCCCCGCCGTGGGAAACCCGGTCAGGGAGAACAGCAAGGTCGACCTGATCGTGAGCGCGGGCCTGCTCATGCCGGACGTGAGGGGCATGCCTCGCGACCAGGCCGACGGGGTGCTGCGCGGGGCGGGGTTCGCTCCCGAGTTCGTCGAGCAGACCGACTCGGCCCAGCCGTGCACCGTCATCGCCCAGGACCCGCAACCCAAGGCCGAGATCGACAAGGGCGCCGTGGTCCGGCTCACCCTGTCGCAGTGCGCCAGCGAGTGGCGCTGGCCCTGGGAGCGCGACGGCCAGGTCCCGCCCGGGGAGAACGGAGACAACGGCGGCAACGTCGTGGTGATCCCGAACATCGTCTTCAAGGACTACCGGGCGGCGAGAGACGAGCTGCGCGCCGCGGGGGTCACGGTGAAGATGAAGCGCACCCTGGGCAAGGGCAGGGTCCTGGCCCAGGTCCCGCCGGGCGGCCAGGCGGTCCCGCCCGGCACCCAGGTCACCATCTGGTACTGACCTCCCGTACGGCCCCTGTGAAGGAGGCCGTACGGGCGGGGTGTGGACCGCGGGTCACCATTCGTCGCCGGGACCGCGTCAGCTCTCGGTCTCGGTGAGGAAGCCGTGCAGGCGGACCCTGGCCAGGCCGCCGTCCGGATAGATGTCCACCCTGGCGTACGTGGCCGCGGGCGCGTCGCGGATGCGGAAGCGGTGCCGGGTGTCGGGCAGCAGGCGGGTCCTGGGCAGCAGCGGGAACCAGGTGGTGCCGTCCGCGCTTCCCGTGACGGAGACCTCGGCGGGGGCGTTGAACACCAGGTTGGTGGTGTCGATCTCGGCGAGGCCGACGACACCGGAGCCCGCCAGGCGGATCACCAGCCAGTCGTTGCCGCCGTCGCGGCGGCGTGCGGTCTCCCAGCCCTCGGCCTGGTGACGGGCGAGACCCGGTGAGATGGCGTTGTTCGGCGAGGAGTAGAACTCGTTGGAGCAGGCGGTGACGAGCGCGCCGTTCTCCAGGGCGGCCAGGTCCAGGCCGAGTCCTTCGTACAGGGACAGGTCGGGCCTGACCTCGCCGTGCACCCGCAGGCGGGCGATGCCCCCGTCGGGAAACATGTTCAGCCGCACGTGCGTGTAGCGGCGCTCGCCGGACACCGCGAAGAGGTGCTCGGCGTCCCCCCTGAGACCGCTTCTGGGAACGATCTCCACCCAGTCGGCCGCCTCCAGCTCGGCGACCGTCGGGTAGCCCTCGACCTCGACGGCCTCGACGGAGGCGTACGGCGGGTAGTTGCCCTTGAACCAGGCGGTGTCGATCACCACGCCCCTCACCACGCCGGGCATGCCGAGCCTGACCAGGGCCCAGTCGTGGCCGGGCTCGCGTCGCCTGCGGGTCTCCCAGCCGTCGTAGACCTGGCCCTTGGCTCCGAAGGTGTGCGGCATGAAGCCGGGACGGCCCGGCCTGATGAGGCTCTCCCTCTCGGCGAAGGACTCGTCGTTGGCCGCGACGACCGCGCCGCCGAGGGTACGCAGGGCGAGGTCGGGCAGCGCGGTGAATTCGGTGGGGCCGGCCGCGTCGGTCGCGTTGGCCGGTTCGGTCACGTCGGTCACGTCGGTCGGCTTGGTCACGTCGGTCGGCTCGGTCGCGTCGGTCGGCTCGGTCACGTCGGTCACGTCGGTCGATTCGGCCGCGTCGGTCGATTCGGCCGCGTCGGTCGCGTCGGTCGCGTCGGTCAAGGAGAGGGCCTTTCTCACGGTGAACCGGCCGGGCCGCCGTGGCGGTCCCACCGCGGACCGGGATCGTCATGGCGCGTCGTCCTACAGGAGGGTGCCCTGGGGATCGTTCCCCACGACCCGGCCGCGCAGCCACGTCGTACGGACCTCGCCCACCAGCGTCCTGCCGTGGTAGGGGGTGACCGGATTTTTGTGGTGCAGGGTGGAGACGTCCACGGTGTGGACGGCGTCGGCGTCGAAGGCGACGAGGTCGGCGTCCGCGCCCACGGCGATGGCGCCCTTGCCGCGCAGCCCGGCCAGCGCGGCCGGGTGTTCCGCCATCCAGCGCACGACGTCGCCCAGGCCGTGCCCGCGCCGGGCCGCCTCGGTCCAGACGGCGGTGAGGCCGAGCTGCAGGGAGGAGATCCCGCCCCAGGCGGCGGCGAAGTCGGGCACCTTCAGGTCGGGGGTGGAGGGCGAGTGGTCGGAGACGACGCAGTCGAGCACCCCGTCGGCGAGGCCGCGCCAGAGTTCGTCACGGTTGGCCGAGGAGCGGATCGGCGGGCAGCACTTGAACTGGGTGGCGCCCTCGGGCACCTCCTCGGCCATCAGCGTGAGGTAGTGCGGGCAGGTCTCCGCGGTGATCCGCACCCCCTCCCGCCTCGCCTTCGCCAGCGGTTCCAGGCACAGCGCGGACGACACGTGCAGGATGTGCGCCCGTACCCCGGTCTCCCCCGCCAGCGCGGCGACCCGTTCGACGGCGCGGCACTCGGCCTCTCCTGGCCGGGAGCCGAGGAACTCCGGGTATCCCGGTCCTTCCGGGTCGGCGAGCAGCGCGGGGTCCTCGGCGTGGACGACCAGCAGCCCGTCGAAGGAGGCGATCTCCACCATGGCGGCCCGCAGCCCGTCCTCGTCGAGCGGCGGGAACTCGTCCACTCCGGACGGGGACAGGAAGCACTTGAACCCGCGCACGCCCGCCTCGTGCAGCGGCCGCAGGTCCCCGGCGTTTCCGGGGATCGCCCCGCCCCAGAAGGCGACGTCCACCGCGCACTGCCCGTCCGCCGCCTCGCGCTTCACGGCCAGGGCGTCCGCGTTCACGGTCGGTGGCAGCGAGTTGAGCGGCATGTCCACGATCGTGGTCACGCCGCCCGCGGCGGCCGCCCGGGTGGCGGAGGCGAACCCCTCCCAGTGGGTACGGCCCGGCTCGTTGACGTGTACGTGGGTGTCGACCAGGCCGGGCAGCAGCGCGACGTCGCCGAGGTCGACCTGCTCGACGGCGTCCGGCGCGGCGTCGTGCGAGTACACCCCGACGATCTTCCCGCCCCTCACGGCGACCGCCGCCGGCCCCTCTCCCTCGGGCAGTACGACCCTGCGGGACCTGATGACCAGATCCGCCACGTCCTCAACCCCTGCGCTCATCCACTCTCCGTTCCTCGCCGTCCATGAGCCGTCCATGAGCCGTCCATGAGCCGCCTGCCGGTCGGCCGCCTGTCAGAGGTGCCTTTCCGCGACCGTGCGCGCGAGCCGTTCCAGCAGCGGGCCCGCCTGGGACATGCACACGGCCGGGTCGGGCTCGATGTCGGTGAGCGCGTAGGCGGCGGTGATCCCCGCCGCGTTCAGCTCCTCGTCGCCCAGCGTGCGGCGCCCGCAGACCGCGACGACCGGAACGCCTGCCTTGGCGGCGGCGCTCGCGACCCCGGCGGGGGCCTTGCCGCGCAGTGTCTGCTCGTCGAGCGAGCCCTCACCGGTGATGACGAGGCGCGCTCCCTCAAGCCGGTCGCGGAAGCCGAGCAGCTCAAGGAGGTAGTCGATGCCGGGACGGAAGTCGGCCGCGAGGAAGGCGAGCGCGGCGAAGCCCACTCCCCCGGCGGCGCCCGCGCCCGGCCGCCCCGCCACCCCCATCGAGCGGACGACACCGTCGTGCTCGATGGCGCCGACCAGTCCGTGGGTGTGCGCGGCGACGGCGGCGAGCCTGGCGAGTGCCCGGTCGAGCAGCTTCACGTCCTCGGGGCTCGCGCCCTTCTGCGGTCCGTACACGGCGGCGGCGCCGTGCGGGCCGAGCAGCGGGTTGTCCACGTCACCGGCGACGACGAACTCAACCTCATCAATCGCGATAAGTCCGGAAATATCGATTTTTTCCAGGTCGCGGAGGGCCGCTCCCCCGAGGGGAAGTTCCCGTCCCCCGGAATCCAGGAAGCGGACGCCGAGCGCCCGCATCATGCCCGCGCCACCGTCGGTGCAGGCGCTGCCGCCGAGGCCGAGCACGACCCGCCTCGCCCCGCGCCGTACCGCGTGGGCGATCAGCTCGCCGGTGCCGTGACTGGTCGCGGTGAGCGGGGCGAGTTCCACCCCCTCGTGCGCGGGAGATCCCTCGGTGGCCGCGCGCCCCGAGGCGACCGGCAGCCGCCGCAGCCCTGACGCCTCGGCCAGCTCGACGACCGCCGTCGGCACGTCCACTCCCGCGAGGGCGCCCTCCCCCGAGGAGGCGTCGCGCCAGGCGTAGGAGGCGAGGACCGGCTCGCCGACGGGACCGGTGACCTCGACCTCGACGCGGGTGAACCCGCAGGCCACGACCGCGTCCACGGTGCCGTCACCACCGTCGGCCACCGGTAACGCGACCGTGGCGACGCCCGGCCCGAGGCCCGCCGCGACCCGCGCGGCGACCTCGGCGCCGGTGAGCGAGCCCTTGAACTTGTCCGGGGCGATCACGATGTGTCCCGAAGACTCAGACAACCCTGCTCCCTGCTGACGGACGGGGGGCACGCGCCCCCGGCCGGCGTGAACGGCCGGGAGGCGGACGCCGGACCCCGATGAGACGGAGCACCATCATCACATTCGTCCCCGCGCGTCCTTGACGCCCGGCCCCGCGACCCGCCTCATCCGCCGACCTCCTTCGCCGCCGTGAAGCCCTGCTCCTCGGCCAGGCCCATGAGACGGCGGTGCGCCTCGCCTCCCGCGCGGCCGAGCTCGTCCTGGGCGACGGTACGCAGTTCGTCGTCCTCGACGACGGTCTCGCCGCCGACCAGCAGGCGGGCCAGCGGAGGCTGCCGGGTGCCGAACACCAGGGCGCAGACCGGGTCGGCGACCGCGGAGGCGAAGGCGTCGGTGCGCCAGAGGGCGATGTCGGCGAGCTTGCCCGCCTCCAGGGAGCCGAGCTCCTCCTGACGGCCCAGGTTCCTCGCCCCTCCGAGGGTCGCGATCTCCAGGGCCTGGCGCGCGGTGAGCGCGGTGGGCCCGTACCTCGCCCGCTGGAACAGCAGGGCCTGGCGCATCTCGCCGGAGAGGGAGGTGAGCTCGGCGGAGGCGCTGCCGTCCACGCCCAGGCCGACGTTCGCCCCCCGGTGGAGCATCTCGGAGACGCGGGCGATCCCGGCGCCGAGGCGGCCGTTGGAGCTGGGGCAGTGCGCCGAACCCGTACCGGTCTGGGCGAAGACGTCGATGTCGCCGTCGCTCAGGTGGACGGCGTGGGCGAACCACACGTCCGGGCCGAGCCAGCCGAGCTTCTCCATGTAGTCGACCGGGCGCTGCCCGACCTGCCGCAGGCAGTGCTCCTCCTCGTCGAGGGTCTCGGCGAGGTGGGTGTGCAGGCGCACGCCCTTGGACCTGGCCAGCGCGGCGGCCTCGGTCATCAGGTCGGCGCTGACGGAGAACGGCGAGCAGGGGGCGACCGCGACACGCAGCATGGAGGAGAAGGACGGGTCGTGGTAGGTGTCGACGGCCTCGGCCGTCGCCTCAAGGATCTCGTCCAGCCGCTCGACCACGACGTCCGGCGGCAGGCCGCCCTGCGACCTGCCCCGGTCCATCGAGCCCCGCGCGGGGTGGAAGCGGAGGCCGACCTGCCTCGCCGCCTCGATCTCCGCGGCGAACAGGTCCCCGCGCCCGGAGGGGAAGATGTAGTGGTGGTCGCTGGAGGTGGTGCAGCCCGACAGGGCCAGATAGCCCAGCCCCGCGCCCGCCGCGCCCCTGACGACCTCGGCGTCCATCGCGGCCCACACCTGGTAGAGCGCCGTCAGCCACTCGAACAGGGTGGCGTCCTGGGCGAGCCCCTGGGAGGCCCACTGGTAGAGGTGGTGGTGGGTGTTGACCAGGCCGGGGGTGGCGAGACAGCCGGTGCCGTCGATCCTGGCCGCCCCGGGGACGTCCGGCGCGGGGCCGGCGCCCAGGGCCACGATCCTGTCGCCCTCGACGTGGATGTGCCCCGAGGGGATCTCCTCGCCCACCACCGGGGCGATGTGGACGTTCTCGATCAGGGTCGCGCTCACGAGGCCTCCGCCTTCCGCGCCGCGGCCAGACGCACGGCGTCGAGGATCTTCTCGTAGCCGGTGCACCGGCACAGGTTTCCCGCCAGGGCCTCGCGGATCTCCGCGTCGGACGGCCGCGCGACCCGTTCGATCAGGTCATGGGCCTGTACGAGGAGGCCGGGGGTGCAGAAGCCGCACTGGACGGCGCCGCACTCGACGAAGGCCTCCTGGATCGGGTCGAGCCGGTCGCCGTCGGCGAGCCCCTCGACGGTGCGGACCTCACGCCCCTCGGCCTGCCCGGCCGCGACCAGGCACGCGCAGACGGGGATCCCGTCGAGGTAGACCGTGCAGGAGCCGCACTCGCCCTGCTCGCACGCGTTCTTGGAACCGGGCAGGCCGACGCGCTCGCGCAGGACGTACAGGAGGCTCTCGCCCTCCCAGACGTCGTCGGCGACCTCTGTGCGACCGTTGACGGTGAAGGTGACGCGCATCATCCGGCCCTCCTCTCGAAGTGTCCCGAGCGGAACTCGTTCCACGCCCAGGTGAGGGTGCGCCGCGCCATCACCGCGATGGCGTGGCGCCGGTAGTCGGCGGTGCCGCGCACGTCGTCGATCGGGGAGACGGACCCGGCCGCCAGTTCCCCGAAGCGTTCCAGCACCCCGGGGTCGAGCCTGGCCTCCCAGTCGAGCTCGGCGGCGAGGAACTCCTCGGCGGCGACGGCCCGGCGGGGGGTCGGGGCGGCCGATCCGATGCCGGTGCCGACCCGGCGCTCGCCGGGGTGCAGCGCGATCGCGAACGAGCAGACCGCGATCACCATGGCGTTGCGGGTGCCGACCTTGGAGAAGTACTGGGGGCCGCTCGCGGGGCTCATCCAGAACGCCCGGATCAGCTCGTCGGCCTCCAGCGCGCTGCGCTTGACCCCGAGGTAGAACTCGTCGGCCGGAATCATCCGCGTCCCCCTGGCCGCGGACTCGACCTCCACGACCGCGCCGCCGGCCAGGAGCGGCGGGTGGCTGTCCCCCGCGGGCGAGGCGGCGCCGAGGTTGCCCCCCACGGTGCCGCGGTTGCGGATCTGCGGCGAGCCGACCGTGCGGGAGGCCTGCGCCAGGCCGGGGAGCCGGTCGCCCAGATCGCTGATCAGGCGGGCGTACGTCACGCCCGCGCCGATCCTGAGCCTGCCGTCCGCCTCCTCGCTCCACGCCGTGAGCTCGGCGACGCGGTTCAGGTCGAGCAGCGCGGCGGGCCGCCGCACGTCGAAGTTGAGCTCGACCATCATGTCGGTGCCCCCCTGGATGGGCACGGCCTCCGGCAGGCCGGCCTTGGCCGCCAGTGCCTCCGACCAGGTGGCGGGTCGCAGGAAGTCCATGGTCGTCACTCCCAGGCGAAGCGGGCGTCGGGGGCGTCGTCGCGGAGCACGTCGCCCTCGATCAGCCCGTAGGGACGGTCGGCCGCGTAGAACACCTCGTTGGGGTTGTCCAGCCCGAACGGGGTGAGGTCGACCAGGAAGTGATGTTTGTTGGGCATCGCCAGACGCACCTCGCAGACCTCCTCTCTGGCGTTCAGTACCCGCTCGCCCATCGCGTAAAGGGTCTGCTGCAGCGACAGGCTGTAGGTCTCGGCGAACGCCCCGAGCAGGTGGCGGCGCACCTCGTCGTACGACTCCCGGTACGCCGTCCGCTGCCCGGCCATCCCCGGCAGGTGCCGCCAGCGCGCCGAGACGGCGGTGGCGAGGACGCGATCCTTGGTGGGGGCGAGGGTGGTGTACTCGTCCTGGATGAAGCCGGAGAACTCCGAGTCGGTCGAGTTGAGCACCGTCAGGTCCCTCAGCCCGGAGACCACGGTGGTGGTGCCGTCACGGTCGTGGTGCACGACGCAGGTGCGCGTCTCCCTTCCCGAGCGGACGAAGGAGTGCCGCCCGCCCTTCTTCTCGGCCTCCTCCGACACCGGGATGCGGTCCCAGAAGTGCTCCTCGATCTCCACGCGGGCGTGGTGGACGGTGGGCTGCGCCTCCACGTAGTGACGGGCCAGCAGGATCGCGAAGTCCTCGATCTCCGCCACGCCGTACTTCCTGGCGAAGGCGTACACGGTGTTCTTCTGCGTGTCGGTCGGCAGGACCGCGGCGTTGTCGCCGGTGAGGTGGACCTCCTCCATCGTGCCCGACAGCGCCGAGCCGACGGTGACGTCCTTGATGTGGTGGACGCCGCCGTCCCTGACGACGCGGACCAGGCGGGTCTCCGCCTTGCCGTAGCGGTTGGGACCGAGAACGACGGCCATCTAGCTCCCTCGATACGTCGAGTAGGCGAACGGGCTGAGCAGCAGGGGAACGTGGTGGTGCTCACCGGGGTCCGCCACCGTGAAGTCGATCGAGACCCGGGGGTAGAAGGCGTCCACCGCGCGGGCGGCGAAGTAGCCGCCGGTGTCGAAGACCAGGCGGTGCTCTCCCGCCCCGCAGGTCCACCCCGCGATCCGCCCGTCGGCGTCGGTGACCCCCTCGGCGAGCACCTCGCCGTCCCTTTCCAGACGTACGGCGACCCCCGCCGCGGGCCTGCCCAGGGCGGCGTCCAGCACGTGGGTGGACAGGCTCATGCGGGACCTTCCTCTGGCGTGCGGTTTTCGAGGAGTACGCGGTTCGTGATGGCAACTCGGGGCGCGAGGCTCATGGGGCATCCCCCGGAGACACGGAATCCGTGACGACTTTCCGAGGCGCGGAGCTCATGGGGCGGCTCCCAGGAGTTTCGCCAGCCGCAGACGGGTGATCTTCGCGAGTTCGGTCCTGACGACGTCCCGCTCGGTGTCCTCGTCGTTGCCGAGCCGCTCGGTGAGACGGGCCAGCATCTCCTCCGCCGACAGACCGGTGGCGCAGATCAGGTAGACGTGACCGAACCGCCGCTCGTAGGCGTGGTTGCCCTCCGCCAACCTGTCGAGGATGTCCTTCCCTGCCGTGTCCACCCCCGCCTGCTCCCCGCGCGACCAGGCCGCCTCCCTTTCCGAGCGTTCCGGGTGCTCCGGGCGTTCCGGGTGTCCTTCCGGGCGATCGGCCGACCCGGAACCCGGCACCGGCCCTCCCTCACGGGACGGCTCCTCGGCGGGGGGCCGCTCCGCCGCGCGAGGCGGCTCGCCGATCCGGGGGTGGGCGGCCAGCGCCTCGCGGACACCGGACCAGTCCAGCCCTCGTACGACGGCCTCCGCCGTCTCGGCCAGCCGGTCGAGGTCGCGGTAGGGGCGCGACGCGGCCACCTCCCGGGCGAAGGCCCGGCAGGCGCAGCAGGCGAGCAGACCGGCCTCGGCCTCCTCGGCGCCCAGCGCGTTGAACGCGGCCAGCCCCGAAACCGGCGGCGCGGAGTTCACGTTAGGCATGGCAGCAGTACACACACCACCGGTGTGTGCGGTCCAGCGCCACGAAGCGCAAACTGAGCCATGATTTGCCCCGGATTTTCGTAACATGCTCCAAACTCGTTGATCTTCACCCTCCGCCCGTCTCCGTGGCGGCCGAGGTCACGCGATAAGAAACGCCGATCGCCGGAAGCGGGCCTGCCCCCTGGACGACGCCTAAAATGGTGACACTATGACTTCACTCTCCCCTATCGGCGGGCACGTCTCCGTCACCGGCGGCCTCGCCAAGGGCGGGCTGCGCTACGCCGCGGACATCGGCGCCGAGATGATCCAGGTGTTCGTCAGCAACCCCCGCGGCTGGGCGCTCGCCGCAGGCGACCCCGTCCAGGACGCCAAGCTGCGCGAATCGGGCGTGCTCTCCTTCGTGCACGCCTCCTACCTGGTCAACATGGGGTCTCCCAGTCCCGAGACGCTGGAGAAGTCGGTGGCCGCCGTGCGGCACAACCTGCTGCGTGCCCACGCGATCGGCGCGAAGGGAGTGGTGATCCACACGGGGTCGGCGGTGAGCCAGTCCCGTGAGGACGCCCTGCGGCAGTTGCACGAGCATCTCCTGCCGCTCCTGGAGGAGATCCCCGAGGACGGGCCCGATCTGCTGCTGGAGTCGATGGCCGGGCAGGGCGGGGTCCTCTGCGCGACCGTCCAGGACCTGGAGCCCTACCTGGAGGCCCTCGGCTGGCATCCGAAGGCGGGGATCTGTTTCGACACCTGCCACGTCTTCTCCGCCGGGCACGACCTGTCGACCTCCGAGGGCCTCAACGAGACCCTGGACGCCCTGCACGCGATCGCCCCCGGGCGGCTCAAACTGGTCCACGCCAACGACTCCAAGGACCCGTGCGCCTCCAGGAGGGACCGGCACGAGAACATCGGCGCCGGCCACATCGGCGCCGCGTCCTTCGCCGAGATGATGCGCCACCCCGTGGTGGCGGGCGTCCCGTTCTGCATCGAGACGCCGGGCGGCGCGGAGAAGCACCGCGAGGACATCGACCTGCTCAAGAAGCTCCGCGACACCTGACGCGACGACCGGCCGCCCCCGGGTGTCCGCTCCGGCCTCACCCCGCGTGCCCGGTCCGGCCTCCACCCGAACAGCCGTCCCGCCCGCTCACCTCGGCGTTCACCCGACGAGTCGTCCCGGCGTCCGTTCACCCGAACGTTCGCCCCGGTTTTCCTTCGGGTGTTCGTCCGGGCGTTCGCCGTCCGGCAGAGCCCGCGTCATCGGGCTCGTGGGGTCGGACGGGACGCCCGTCCTCGTGATCCGACCGCCCCCGTGTGGCCGGATCACGGTCCGGCCCGTCGGCTGGCGCGGGCGTCCCGTCATATCGGAGATCGGCGGCCCCTCCCCTTCTGGCCGAGGACCCGGCGGCCGAGTGACCGGATGTCGCCGGCTCTCGACGGTCACCCGATGTCCGCACGTCAGGTCTTACCCGAGCCTCGCGGCTCTCTGTCCCCCCCTGACGCGGCGGGTCCCGTTCTCCGATGAGGGAACACTAGAGGCGCGTCCAGACGAGCGAGCGGCGCTTTCCCTCCAGCGCGATTAACGGTTCGTAGTTGTCGATGTGCGGAGAGTGCCGACGCGACGAGCGGCCGCCGACGGGCGACGAACGGTCGATCGGGGGCTCGTGGGGCCTGCGTGAACACCGGTCGGCAGGGCGCGCGAAACGCCCGCCGGACTCCGCGACCGGGAGTCCGGCGACGACCGGCGGGCGTCCCAGGCGGGGGGCTTACGCCAGGCGCAGGCCTCCCGGCCCACTGTCGAGTCGGGTGCGGGCCTCCCCGGCTCACCGCCGAGGCGGGTGCGGGTTACCCCGGACCGATCGCCTGGACGGGCACGCGTCGCCCAGGACCAACCGCCGGGACGGACGCGGGTCACCGGGAGCAGGCCGTCGGGGGCCGCGATCGGGGACACGGACGAAGGTCCACCGGTCGAAGGGGGCGCCCCGGGGTCCACGCGGGCGTGAATCGCCACAGGAGGCCGCGACGACCCGGTCCCCACAGCGGTCTACGGCCGCGAGAGAGGCAAGGAGCCGCCGGGGAAACCCCGCACGGCGTCCGGTAGAACGCCCGCGAAAGCCACGAAAGACAGAGAACGGGCGGGACCCGCCCCGACCCCGCGTCTTCGAGAGGTGAGCCCTGACCGTCAGCGCCGGGTTCGCGCCGACGAAGCCGACGAAGCGGGTGCGACGGAACTCCCATCGGAGCCGGGCCGATGCGACGGAATTCCCGCGAGGAGGAAGCGACCGGACCCGTTGGACGGGGCTCCTCGATCCGCGAGGGAGATGCGGGTGGCTAGCGCAGGGCGGCGGAGGGCAGGGGCCTGGTCCGGGTCACGCCGGGGACGGCCGGGCGGTCGCGGAACTGGCGGACGAGCCGCTCGCGGACCTGGCGGGTGTGGCGGCGGCTGACCGGGAGCGTCTCGGTGCCGACCCTGAGCATCACCCGGCCGCCGTCGAAGCGCAGCTCGCTCACGTGCCGCACCGAGACGAGCGTGCTGCGGTGCACCCTGATGAACCCCGATCCCGCCCACCGCCGCTCCAGCGCGGCGAGCGGCATGCGGACCAGGTAGCTGCCCTCGTCGGTGTGCAGCCGGACGTAGTCCCCCTGCGCCTCGGCGAACCAGACCGCCTGCTGGGGCACGAACCTCGTCCGTCCGGCGAGCTCGACCGGGATGACGTCCTCGGGCACGAGGGCGGGCGCCGCGGGAACCATGGACTCCAGACGCCGCACCGCCTCGGCCAGCCGGTCGGCCCTGACCGGTTTGAGCAGGTAATCCACCGCCTCCAGCTCGAAGGCCTGCACCGCGCAATCCTCGTGGGCGGTGACGAAGACCAGCCGGGGCGGGTTGGGGAAGCCCGCGATGAGCCTGCCCAGGTCGAGGCCGTCGAGGCCGGGCATCCGGATGTCGAGGAAGACCCCGTCCAGCCGCTCACCCGTACCGATCATCTGGACCATGTCCTGGAGCGCGGTGACACCGCCCAGGGCTGTGGAGACGTGCTCGATCCGGGGGTCCTGGCGGAGGAGATGGGCGATCTCCTCAAGAGCGGGGACCTCGTCGTCAACGGCCAGGACTCGCAACATGGCCCTACGCTGCCCTTCCAATCGCATCCACCGCAAGCCCCGCGGCGACTTCAGGTAATAGTTTGACTACAAATAGCTATCGGCGGTGGGAGCTTGGGAACGCGGAGTCTCACCGTGGTGCCCGCGTTCGGGGCACTCTCCACGACCAGGCCGTAGTCCTCTCCGTACATCTGACGGAACCGCACGTCGACTCCGGCCAGCCCGATCCCCCCCTCCCCGTCCTCGGGCGGGCCTCCCGGTGAGCCCTCATGTGAGCCTTCGCGCGGGAAGCCGCCGTCGAGGAGCAGCCGGGTCCGCTCGGGTGGCATGCCCAGGCCGTCGTCCTGCACGCTGATGTGGGCCTCGGGGCCGGCGTCGCTGACGACCACCCGGACCTCGCCGCGCTGTCCCGCGGCGGCCACCCCGTGCTTGACGGCGTTCTCCACCAGGGGTTGCAGGCAGAGGAACGGGACGGAGAGCGACAGCACCTCCGGCGCGACCTTGAGGGTGACATGCAGCCGGTCGCCGAACCTGGCACGTTCCAGCAGCAGGTAGCGATCCACGCAGTGCAGTTCCTCGGCGAGGGTGGCGAAATCACGGGCCCGGCGCAGCGCGTACCGGTTGAAGTCGGCGAACTCCACCAGCAGTTCCCGCGCTCGGTCGGGGTCGGTACGGACGAACGAGGCGATGGTGGTCAGCGCGTTGTAGACGAAGTGCGGGGACATCTGGGCGCGCAGCACCCGCATCTCGGCCTCCATCGTCCGCCGCCGCGAGGAGGCGACCTCGGCCAGCTCCAGCTGCCCGGAGACCCAGCGGGCGACCTCGGTGACGGTACGCGCCAGTGCCGCGCCCATCACGGTGTCGTACGCGGCGAGTGCGCCGACCACCCGCCCGTCGACGGTGAGCGGTACGACGACGCCGCTCCGGATGACGCAGCCTGGCGTGCCGCAGCTCAGATCCTGTCCTGCCACCGCCCGAGGGCCGGCCGGGGCCAGGAGGCCGCGGGCGTGCTCGGGCAGGTGGTCGCGATGGCAGCCCGCCGCGCCGTCCCAGGCGAGCAGGCCGCCGGTGTCGGCGACCGCGACGGCGCCGGTGCCCAGCAGGGCGCGCAGGTGGCGGGCCGCCTTGCCGGCGGACTCGCGGGTGAGCCCGGCCCGCAGCGAGGGTGCCGCCATCGCCGCGATGTGCAGTGCGAGGAAGGTGGCCTCGTCCATCGGGGTGCCCGAACGGTCCGGATGCTCCCGGCGCGGGCGGGGGAGGAGGAATCCGAGGATGGCGCTGAAGGCGCAGAGCAGCGTCCAGCCGGTGGTCGACATGCGGGAAACGGTAGTCAACCGACCCCTCTGATCAGGGGCGAACACCGATCACGGTGGACCTTCGCCCGCTTCCTCCTGATAGGAGTAGCGCTGCTCACGCCAGGGGTCGGCGATGTTGTGGTAGCCGCGCTCCTCCCAGAAGCCGCGTCTGTCCTCCAGCAGGTATTCCACGGCGCGGACCCACTTGACGCTCTTCCAGGCGTACAGGTGCGGGACGATCATCCGCACCGGGAAGCCGCGCTCCGGGGAGATGGGTTTCTCGTCGAACTCCAGCGCGAACATCGTCTGGGGGCGGGTGAAGTCGCCGATGCGGATGTTGGCGCTGTAGCCGTACTCACCCCAGATCATCACGTGCCTCACGTCGGGCGCGGGCGGGGCGATCTCCATCAGCGTCGCCGTGGACACCCCGTTCCACTCGTTGCCCATGATCGAGAACTTGGTGACGCAGTGGAAGTCGGCCACGATCGTGGTGCGTGGCAGTTCCGAGAACTGCGGCCAGCTGAAGCGGTGCTGCTCGCCGGAGGCGGTCGCCCCCATGACGTGCAGCTGCCAGGTCGCCGGGCGGAACGTGGGCACCCGGCCGTAGTGGATCACCGGCCTGCCCCGTGGGACGTACTGGCCCGGGGGCAGGCGAGACTCCTCCGAAGGTTCGGACTGCTCCACCATCACTCCCCTCGCCGTTTCCCCCATGGCACGGGGTAATCCTGCCATCGCGGATTTCCCGGCCTCTCGGTGGCTGTCGCATAGCGCTCTTCTGCCTGGCCCCGGGGTCGCGGGAAGGGTGTGCTCTCCGCGTGCGCTATCATTTCCCGCTATGCGCACCGCGTTCTGGTTTTGGTATGGCGACGGACCCTCAGGTCGGACCGTTCGCCTCCAGATGCTGCGCTGACAGCCTGGCGAACAGAAGGCCCCGGGTCCGGTTTTCGGACCCGGGGCCTTCTGCTTTTCCGGCCTTCGTCGAGAACGTCACAACCACTGCAGGAAACATCGGAGCCGGCCGGGATCGGCGGGCGCCGACGGAGTGATCGAGAGGGAGAGAAATGGTCATCGTCATGGGTCCGGACGCCACGCGGGAGGACGTCGAGTCGATCGTGAAGATCATCAGCTCGGTGGGAGGGGAGGCGTTCGTCAGCCGGGGGGTGAGCCGCACGATCATCGGCCTGGTCGGCGACATCGCCCAGTTCGCCACCCTCGACCTGCGCGGGATGCCCGGGGTGGCCGACGTGATGCGGGTGAGCGCGCCGTACAAGCTGGTGAGCCGCGACAACCATCCCGAACGGTCCACCGTCCGCGTCGGCGGCGTGCCGATCGGCCCGGACACGGTCACCCTGATCGCCGGGCCGTGCGCGGTGGAGACCCCGGAGCAGACCCTGAAGGCCGCCCTGATGGCGAAGGCCGCCGGTGCCACCCTGCTGCGCGGCGGCGCCTACAAGCCCCGCACCTCCCCGTACGCCTTCCAGGGGCTCGGTGAGGCGGGCCTGCGCATCCTCGCCGACGTGCGCGAGGAGACCGGGCTTCCCGTCGTCACCGAGGTCGTCGACGCCGCCGACGTCGAACTGGTCGCCTCCTACGCCGACATGCTCCAGGTCGGCACCCGCAACGCGCAGAACTTCGCGCTGCTGCAGGCCGTCGGCGCCGCCGGCAAGCCGGTGATGCTCAAGCGCGGGATGAGCGCCACCATCGAGGAGTGGCTGATGGCCGCCGAGTACGTCGCCCAGCGCGGCAACCTCGACATCGTGCTGTGCGAGCGCGGCATCCGCACCTTCGAGACCGCCACCCGTAACACCCTGGACGTCTCGGCGGTGCCGCTCGCCCAGCGGCTGTCGCACCTGCCGGTGATCGTCGACCCGTCCCACTCGGGCGGGCACCGCGACCTGGTCCTGCCCCTCACCCGCGCGGCCATCGCCGTCGGCGCCGACGGTGTGATCATCGATGTGCACCCGAACCCCGCCCAGGCCCTCTGCGACGGCCCTCAGGCGCTGGTCGACGCAGACCTGGAGGAGCTCGCCCAGGTGATGGAGCACCTCCCGCCGCTGCTGGGCAAGGTCGCCGCCGGCGACCTTCTCGCCCCCGCCTGACGGGAGCCGCCGGTTCGGTCTCACCGGTCGGCTCGGTAGCCCCTCAGTAGCGCCCCTGTGGCCCTCGTGGCCCCTCGGTGGCCCCGGTAGCCACCCCCCTCGGGCGACGCCCGTCGCCCGAGGGGGGTGGTTCAGGCGTCGAGCCTGTACTCCTGCAGGGACCCGGCGAGCTGGACGGCAAGCTCCTCGGCGTCCAGGCGGCGCTCGATCTTCTTCAGGTCGGCGACCTTCGCGGCGGTCTCGGCCCGGCGGGGGGCGAGAAGCGTGCAGCAGTCCTCGTCGGGCAGCTCGGAGATCGCCAGGGTGCCGATGCGGCGCGCCTCGGCCATGATCTCGGTCTTGTCGAGGCCGATGAGGGGGCGCAGGATCGGCATGTCGACGGCGTCGTCCTGGGCGGTGATGTTCTGCAGCGTCTGCGAGGAGACCTGTCCCAGGGAGTCACCGGTGACCAGGGCGCCGGCGCGCAGGCGACGGGCGACCTCCTCGCCGGTCTTCAGCATCAGGCGCCGCTGGGTGATGATCGCCAGGCGGTCCTGTCCCGAAGCCTTGATCGACTGCTGGGCCTTGCCGAAGGGGACGACCCACAGCCGGGACCCGCCCTGGAACTTGTCGAGCGCTCTGACCAGCGCGTACGCCTTGTAGATGGACTCGGAGGTGGTGAAGGGGATGCCGGAGAAGTGCAGGAAGTCGACCCGCAGGCCCCGGCGCATCATCCGGTAGGCGGCCACCGGGGAGTCGATGCCGCCCGACATCAGCACCAGGCCCCTGCCGCTGGTGCCGACCGGCAGCCCGCCCTGGCCGGGCTGCCCGCCGGTGAAGACGAACGCCTCGTCGCGGTCGACCTCGATGGAGACGACCAACTCCGGGCGCTTCAGGTCGACCGGCAGGCCGTAGATGTCGTTGAGCTCGCCGCCGACCGAGCGGTCCAGCTGCATCGAGGTGAGCGGGAAGCGCTTGTCGCGGCGACGGGAGCGGACCGCGAAGGAGACGCCGCGCCTCACGTCGTCGCGGTCGGCCAGCAACTCGATGGCCGCCTTGGTGATCGCCGAGGGGTCCTTCTCCACCCGCCAGGCGCGGTGCACCCAGACCAGGCCGGGGACGTACGAGACGCGCTCGGCGACCGCGTCGGCGACCTCGACCTCGCTGCCGTCCGGCAGGAAGAGCGCGATGACACCGTGGCGCTGCCGTACGTCGACCTTGACGCCGACGTCCTTCAGGGCGGCCTTGATGTTGGCCTGCAACCTGCGTTCGAAGAGCTCGCGGTTGTTGCCCTTGAGGACGACCTCGCCCAGTTTGAGCAGAACGCAGGGCTCGCCCAAGGCGGACATGGTCATGGTGCGACCTCCGGTGGAGCTTCGAGGGGAACGGGGAGTCGGGGACGTCGGGGAGTCACCGTCAAGTCTCTCGCGTAAAGACAACGTCTCGACCTTGCCACTTTAGTCGCGCCGTCAATCCGATTGCGCCGTCGCCCGGATCGTCGCCCGCACCCCGCCGAGACCCGTCCACGTGATCGCCGTCCGGGGCGCCTCCGCCACACCCGGGTCGTCCCTACGACCCGTCGAGGCCCTGTTCGATCGCGTAGCGGACCAGTTGCACCCGATTGTGGAGCTGGAGCTTGTTCAGCGTGTTCTGGACATGGTTCTGCACCGTCCGGTGGGAGAGCACGAGACGCTCGGCGATCTGCTTGTACGACAGGCCCTTGGCCACCAGGCGGAGCACCTCGGTCTCCCGCTCGGTCAGGCGGGGCGTCGCCTCGGGCGCGGGTCTGGCCGCCAGCCTGCGGTACTCTCCCAGGACGAGTCCCGCCAGCCCTGGAGTGAACACCGCGTCGCCCTCGGCGGTGCGCCTGACCGCGTCGAGGAACTCCTCCTTGCTCGCGGATTTCAGGAGATATCCGGACGCGCCCGCCTTGATGGCCTCCAGCACGTCCTCCTGCTCGCCGCTGGCCGACAGGACCAGCACGCGGGGCGGCGGCTTCGACGCGGCCAGGCTCCTCGCCACCTCGACCCCCGGCAGGTCGGGCAGCTGCAGATCGAGCACGACCAGCTCCGGCCGGACCGCCGCGGCCACCCGGACGGCTTGGCGCCCCTCCCCGACCGTGGCCACGACCTCGTACCCGGCCTCGGCCAGATCCCTGGCCACCCCGTCCCTCCACATCGGGTGGTCGTCCACCACCATCACGCGCATTGGCCCACCTTAGGACTGTTCCGTCCCGGGCGACACGCCTGGAGCGGCGGTCGAGTACAGCCCACGCGGTGTTCGGCCTTCGGGTGAACCGCAGGTCGCGACAGGTCGGCCCGGCCGCGTCCGGTGTTGATCGACACTTTGTGCGGTCACTCGACCGGCTCTCTCACCGACCTAACCGACCGGGACCGACATCTCGATCTCGGTGCCCCGGCCGGGACCCGAGATCACGGTGACCGTGCCGCCGAGGTCGGCGATACGGCCCCTGATGGACTGCGCGACACCGAGGCGCCCGTCGGCGGCGGCCTCCTCCAGGCGTCCGGGGGCGATGCCCGGCCCCTCGTCCCGCACCGTCACGGTGACCAGCCCGTCCTCGCCCTCGGCGAAGACCCAGGCGGGCGCCCGCGCCCCGCAGTGGCGGGCGACGTTGTCCAGGGCGGCCCCGACCGCGGCGGCCAGCTCCGTCGCGGTGGCCGCGGGCAGGGTGAGCGGGGTCGCCGGGGCGGAGACGGTGACCGTGGCCGAGCCGTACCGGTGCAGCAGTGCGCACAGGTCCGCGGTGCCGAGGGCGGGCGGCTCCGGCCTGAGCCTGACCAGCTCGCGCAGGGCGGCCTCCTGCTCGCCCGCGAGCCTGCCCAGCTCGGCCGCCTCACCACCGATCTCCTGCCCGCGCCGCTGGACCAGCGCGAGCACCTGGAGCACCGAGTCGTGGATTCCCCTCGCGAGCCGTTCCCGCTCCCGGCCGGCCGCCTCCAGCTCGATCGCCTGCTGCATGCGTTCCTCGGCCTTCTTGGCCAGCCGGGCGACGTGCCCGACGACCACACCGGCGAGGAAGAGCAGGACGGTGCCGTTGATCGGCAGCGTCTCGAAGTCGCCACCGGGAATGCCGCGCAGCCACAGGTCGGCGAGCGAGACGATCAGCGCGGCCACCGCCCCCAGCCGCCGCCCGCCGTACACTCCCCAGGCGAGCACCGCCCCGCCCATCCAGGTGCCGGTGATCGGCAGGCTGCCCTGCTGGTAGACGCCCTGTACGGCCGGGGTGGCGAGCAGGCAACCCATGGTCACGAGCATGTCGGCGGCGAGCAGAGGCCGGCCGCGGAACTCCTCGACGGAGTAGGCGAAGATCGTCGCCATGGTCCACAGCGCCATGACGCCGATCACCACCCAGCCGGTCGCCGGGTGGGCGTACCCTCCGGCGCGGATGAGCAGGACCGCCGCGTACGCGAGGGACGCGACGCGGAAGACCGCGATCGCACGCCAGAACGGATCCTCGATTCCCGTCACCCGTCGCCCGCACCTTTCATCGGATAGGCGACGAGCCGCTCATCAGAAAGGCGACGAGCCGCGATGATTCGCCGACGAGAGATCCGTCCCTCTTCGGCTCCCGTTCGTCCCCGAGCGGTTCGCGCCCGGTGGGTCCCGGAGCGAGGAGGGCGATGGTGTACGGCTTGCGCCCCCGCTTCTGCCTGGTCAAGGCGCAAGCCGTACACGGAGGGGAATCGCGGGCGGCCGCCCTGCCGGGAGGTTAGGAGAGGCCGCTTGCAGAACGCTTGCAGGCGTCCCCTCAAGGGGGACGCCTCGGAAAGCGTGGCTCAGCCGAAGAAGACCTCGGCCTCCTCGTAACGGCCGGTCGGCACGGTCTTCAGCTCCTTGGTGGCCTCGTCGAGACCGACCCGGACGATCTCGGTGCCCTGAAGGGCGACCATCTTCCCGAAGTCGCCCTCCTGCACCGCGTCGATCGCCTGCAGGCCGAACCGGGTGGCCAGCACCCGGTCGAAGGCCGTGGGGGTGCCACCGCGCTGGATGTGGCCGAGCACGGTGGTGCGGGCCTCCTTGCCGGTGCGCTTCTCGATCTCCTTGGCGAGGGTCTCGCCGATGCCGCCGAGCCGCACGTGCCCGAAGGCGTCGAGCTCGCCCGCCTGCAGCGCCATCTGGCCCTCGACCGGGTGCGCACCCTCGGCCACGACGATGATCGGCGCGTACTTCGTCTCGAAGCGGGACTCGACGTAGGCGCACACCTTGTCGATGTCGAAGGGCTTCTCCGGGATGAGGATGACGTTGGCGCCGCCCGCCATTCCGGCGTGCAGGGCGATCCAGCCCGCGTGGCGGCCCATGACCTCGCAGATCAGCGCGCGGTGGTGGGACTCGGCCGTGGTGTGCAGCCGGTCGATCGCCTCGACGGCGATGTTGACGGCCGTGTCGAAGCCGAAGGTGTAGTCGGTCGCGTTGAGGTCGTTGTCGATCGTCTTGGGCACGCCGACGACCTTCACGCCCTTGTCGAAGAGCTGCTTGGCCACGCCGAGGGTGTCCTCGCCGCCGATCGCGATCAGCGCGTCGACCCCGCTCTTCGCGAGGTTCTCCTTGATCCTCTCAACACCGTTTTCGATCTTGATCGGGTTCGTCCGCGACGAGCCCAGGATCGTTCCGCCACGGGGCAGGATTCCACGCACGGCATTGATGTCGAGCGGCATGGTCTCGCCCTCGAGGGGACCCCGCCAGCCGTCGCGGAACCCGACGAACTCATGCCCGTGAACACCCACTCCCTTGCGCACGACGGCGCGGATAACGGCGTTCAGGCCGGGGCAGTCGCCGCCGCCGGTGAGCACTCCGATACGCATGGCATCCTCCGGTAATGAGTGTCGGTTCAAGATGGCCAGACTAGGTGGCTTGGTCGTCCGGCAACGGATTTTCGCCACCGACGCAACGCATTCTGCCCGCAGATGCCCCAGTGGTCTAGACCAAGTGTAGTAGGCCTCACATGTCGTTTCTCACGATCGACGGTGGAGCGTCCGGGCCGCGCGGCGGCGCCCGTCTCCTCCCGCGTCCTGCCCGGCGCGCACGTCGGAGGCTCACCGGACGCCTCGGGAAAGCCTCCGGTGAGCACCTTCACGACGAGGGCGGCGGGGCCCTGCGGGAGCGGCCCCGTGACAGCGACACGGCGTCCTATGACACGACCCTATGACAGGGGCAGTACGCAGGAGGGGGTGCCGACGGCGAAGACCTCTTCCGCGGGCTGCGGGAGGCCGGACTTGAGCGGGAGCACGGCGACACCGTTCGAGCGCTGGTTGGCCACGTACATGTGACCGTCGGCGATGGCGAAGTGCCGCGGCCAGACACCACCGCAGGGAACCTCGGCCACCCGCTCCAGTTCGGGGCCGGAGAAGACCGAGATCGTGTCGGGCCCACGGTTGGCGACGTAGACGAGGCCGCCGGAGACCTCCAGGTGCGAGGGCTGGTTGCGCCCCTCGCTCCCACTGGCCGCGACGACCGTGATCTCGCGCCACTGCCCGCCCGAGGGACCGGAGGCGTCGGCGGGACCGGCGCCGTCGGAGGCCTCGTAGACGCGCACGGTGCCGTCCAGCTCGCCCGCCACGTACCAGTGGCCGTCCGACCAGGCCATGTGCCGGGGCCCCATGCCGGACGCGAGCCGCACCGGCCCCGCGGGGTGCGGGACCACCTCGTCCCCGACCAGGTAGCGGCGGATCTCGTCGGAGCCCAGGTCGCTCACGTGCAGCACCCCGTCGGGACCGAAGACCGCCTGGTGGGCGTGGGCGCCCTCACGGTAGGGGAAGATCCACACGTCGGTCAGGAGGCCGGATCCGTCGATACCGTGCACGCTGACCGTGCCGTCGCCGTAATTGGTCACCGCCAGACGCGTGCCCGTGGGGTCCACCGCGAGGTGGCAGGGGGCCGATCCCTCGCTGGGCCGCTGCGCGAGCGGGCTCAGCGTGCCGTCCTCGGCTCGGGCGAAGACGCCGACGGTGCCGCGCTCGCTCTCTCCCACCGCGTACAGGATCGGGAGGGCGGGGTGGACGGCGAGGAAGGAGGGGCCGGAAGCCGTCGTCTCCCCGAGCCGCGCGAGGCTCCCCAGCTCGACCAGGGTGATCCCCGGCCCGGACCCGTCGGTGTCGGGGGTGTACCCACCGATGTACGCGACCTCAGCCATCATGCTCCCGTCATGGGCACGGCACGCGCCGCCCCCAGAATCATCATCTGTTCTCGGCCAAAATGCGAAGTTAGCGCAGTAAACGGCCGATCTCACATCGGCCCGCGCCGATTAATTCATTGACTGCGTCAATAAATCGGTTGATGCTGTCAAGCATGGAAAGACACGTGGCGGACGTCCGCGCCTTCAACCGCTTCTACACCGGGCACATCGGCCTGCTCCACCAGGGGATCCTCGACAGCTCCTACTCGCTCACCGAGGTGAGGGTGCTGTTCGAGCTGGACCGGGCGGGCCGGATGGAGGCGAGCGAGCTGCGGCGGCTGCTCGGCCTCGACGCCGGATACCTCAGCCGGATGCTCGGCAGGTTCGAGGGCGAAGGGCTCGTGGTGCGCGAGCGGTCCGCCGCCGACGCGCGGCGGCAGGTGGTCGAGCTGACCGGCGAGGGCAGGACGAGGTTCGCGGGCTTCGACGAGCGCGCGGCGGCGGAGGTGCGCGAACTGCTCGCCGGGCTGACCGAGGAGGACCGCGGACGGCTGGTCGCGAGCATGGCGACGATCGAGGAGATCCTCGGCCGCGCGCCGAAGCCGGATCGGCCGTACGTCATCCGCCCGCCACGTCCCGGCGACCTCGGCTGGGTGGTCTACCGCCACGGCGCGCTCTACAGCCAGGAGCAGGGCTGGGGGATGGACTTCGAGGCGCTGGTGGCCGGGGTCGTGGCCGAATACGTGAACGACCACGACCCCCGGCGCGAGGCGGGCTGGATCGCCGAGGTGGACGGCGAGCGCGCCGGGTGCGTCTTCTGCGTACGCAGGGACGACGAGACGGCGCAGCTGCGGATGCTGCTCGTCGAGCCGTCCGCGCGCGGAATGGGGATCGGCACCCACCTGGTGGACGAGTGCATGCGCTTCGCCAGGGCCGCCGGATACCGGCGGATGATGCTGTGGACCAGGGACGTGCTGCTGGGCGCGAGGCGCATCTACCGGGCGGCGGGCTTCGAGCTGGTCGAGAAGGAGCGGAACGAGGGCGGCGAAGACTTCGTCGAGGAGATCTGGGCCCGCGACCTCTGACCCCGTGGAGGAGATCTGGACCCACGATCCCCGGCCCTTTCTTCGAGGAGACCCGGGCCTGCGACCTCTGACCCCACCCCCTTCGCGGCGGAGCGGGAGCGCCGAATCCGCCACGACGGCGCGTCTCCCCGCCGGACGTGCCCGCCCTCCGTCCGGCGGGCGGGCGGGGTTCAGCCGGACAGGCCGATACGGGCGTGGAGGCGGCGCAGGGGGCCCGGGGCCCACCAGTTGGCCTCACCGGCCAGGCGCATCGTGGCGGGAACCAGGATCGCGCGGATCACCGTCGCGTCCACGAGGATCGCCACCGCCATCCCCACGCCCAGCATCTGCACGAAGACCACCTCCGCGGTGCCGTAGGCCGCGAACGACACCGCCAGGATCCCGCCCGCCGCCGTGATGAGGGGGGCACCGCGCTGGAGCCCGGTCACCACGGCCCCCGAGGTGTCGCCGGTCAGGTCGTACTCCTCCTTGATCCGTGACAGCAGGAAGACCTCGTAGTCCATCGAGAGCCCGTACGCGACGCAGAACATCAGGATCGGGATGCTCGGGTCGAGGGTCCCCGTGGGGGTGAAGCCCAGCCAGCCCGACAGGTTGCCGTCCTGGTAGATCCAGACCAGGGCGCCGAACATGACCGAGAGGCTGAGCAGGTTGAGCACCGTCGCCTTGAACGGGATCAGCACACTGCCCGTCATCACGAACAGCACCGCGAAGGTGATCGCCAAAACCAGTCCGAGCAGCGGCGGCAGCCGCTCGATCACGGCCTGCCGGTAGTCGGCCAGCTCGGCCGGGTAGCCGCCGACCAGCACCTCGAACGGCGCCTTCAGCGCCCTGACGTCGTGGACCAGCCGAACGGGGTCGTCCTCCATCAGCTCTGCGGAGGGGACCACCGACAGCCAGGTGCCCCCGGCTCCCGCGAACCTCGACGGGTCTCCGGCCGAGATCCGGGTGCCCTTCGCGTACGACCCCGCGGCGGAGTCGACCTGGGCGACGCCCGGGAGGCGGGAGAGCGCGGCGGCGTAACCGGGTACGGCCTCGGGGGGCGCTCCGGCCGCGCCCACGGAGACGACCTGGAGGGCGTCGGTCTCCTCGGCGGGGAACTCCGCGCGGATCACGTCCGAGGTCTGCCTGGCGGGCGCGGACACGGGCAGGACACGGTCGTCGGCGACGCCGAAGCGCAGGCCGAGGAAGGGTGAGCCGAGCAGCAGGAGCACTGCGGCCGCGACCCCGCCGTAGACGACCGGCCTGCGCATGACGCGGGCCGCCAGGCCGCGCCAGAGGGTTCCTCCCGCCGCCCCGGGCCGGCGCGACAGCACCCGGTCGCCGACGGCGGCGAGGATCGCGGGCAGCACGACCACGGCGCCGACCACTCCCCCGGCGACGACCGCGATCCCGGCATAGGCGAAGGAGCGGAAGAAGTCGAAGGGCATGAACAGGAGCACGCTCAGCGAGGCGGCGACCGTCACCCCACTGAAGATCACCGTACGGCCGGCCCGCTCGACGGCGTGGGCGACCGCCTCGTGCCTGTCCCTGCCCAGCCCCACCTCCTCCCGGAAACGGGCGATCATGAACAGTGAGTAGTCAACGCCCAGGCCGAGTCCCATGGCCAGGGTGAGATTCAGCGCGAACGTCGACACGTCCGCGTACAGGAGCGGTATCCGCAGCAGCGCCAGCCCGATCACCATGGCCAGCGCGCCGAGCACGACCGGTAGCACCGCGGCGAGGACGCGCCGCAGGTGGACCCAGAGCAGTACGAGCACGATGGGGACGACGACCAGCTCGGCACGGACGAAGTCCTGCCTGGCCAGGGGAACGGCCTGACGGAAGACCTCCTCGCCGCCGCCCGCCCTGACGGTGGTCGCGGCGTCGCCGCGCAGGACCTCGGGAATGATCTTTGGCAGGATCTCGGAGCGGACCCGATCGGCGTCGCCGGGGATGCGGGCGACCACGAGCGCGTGCCTGCCGTCCTCGCTGCGCAGCGTGGCGGGGTTGCCCCGCGACCAGTAGGACGCCGTCTCGGCCACGCCCTCGAAAGCCGCCAACCGGGTGGTGAGCGCCCGTCCGGAGGCGGCGACGGCGGGGGTGTCGACGGTCCCGTTCCTGGCGGTGACCAGGAGGACCAGGTCGGCGCTCCCTGTGCCGAACCTCCCGGCCAGTTCCGCCTGCGCCCGGTCGGACTCCGAGCCGGGCGCCTCGTACCTGGCCAGGGAGAGCGCGGACACCGTACCCGAGGCCAGCGCTCCCAGCACGACGGCGCCGAGTAGGGCGAGGACCATCACCAGGCGGCGTCGCCGTACGAGGAGGCGGCCGAGCCGTCTCAGCGGCGGCCCGGGAGGCGCCGCGACCGGACGCGGATCAGTCTTCATGATCATCCCCGAAATTCGGTAAACTGCTCGTGTTTTAGGGTTCGAGACAGAAATACAAGTAAATGCTCGTATTTGTCAACGGGATGACGCATGCCTGAGAAACGTCCGGCGACCGGACAGCCGGCGGACGACCGGCCCACGACCACGCGACGGACCGCCCGGCACGCCACCGACCAAGCCGCCGACGACCAGGCCGGCGACAGCCGGGCCGCGACCGCGCGGCGGCCGGTCAGACGGCAGGCGCGCGGCCTCAGGCGGATGGAGGAGATCCTCGACGCCGCCGAGGATGTGATCGCCGAGGTCGGCTACGCCGACATGACCACGAACGCGGTGGCCGAGCGGGCGGGCATGTCCCCAGGCTCGCTTTACCAGTTCTTCCGCAACAAGGAGGAGATCCTGGACGGCCTGCTCAGCCGCTTCACCGATGGGCGGAGCGCGCACTGGGAGGCCAGGCTCTCCGGCGACGCCATACGGATGCCCGCGGCCGACCTGATCGACCAGGTGGTCGACGAGATCGTCGCCTACAAGGCCTCCCGCCCGGCCTACTGGGCCCTGCTGCACGGCTCCGCCACCGGCGACCGGCTGGCGGCGGCGTCCGAGCGGCTCCACCGGGACATCGCCCGGCGCATCGCCGAAGCCCTCTCCGTACGCGCACCCCGCCTCGGCGAGGAGCGGCGCCTGCTGATCGCCACGATGATGCTGGCCACCATCAGGGCGGTGCTCCCGCTGGTCGCGGCCGGACCGCCGGAACGCGCGGCGGAACTGACCGCCGAACTCAAGACCCTGCTCACGGGCTACCTGTCGGCCTCCACGGACTCCGGCCGGGAACCGGGCACCTGAATCACCGGCCCGGAAGGCCCGCGGGCCGCCCATCCCGCGCGGCCGGCCATGAACCTTGAGGTCAGGACCCTGTCCCGACCACCCCCTAATTCCCTCTTTATAGATAGGTATTATGTGGTTACTATCGGGGGCACCACCCCGTTCCGTATGAGCCCGATGAGGCGAAGATGCGCTTGCACTGGTTCCTGCCGACCACCGGCGACGGCCACCACGTCAGGCCTGCCACGACCACCGTCGCGGCGGGCGGCGCCGCGGCCAGGCCCGCGACGCTCGACTACCTGTCCCAGGTGGCCCGCGCCGCCGAGGCGGCGGGTTTCGAGGCGGCGCTGACCCCGGTCGGCGCGGGCTGCCCCGACCCGCTGGTGGTGTGCGGCGCCGTCGCGGCGCGAACCGAGCGGATCAAGCTGCTGGTCGCCTTCCGGCCGGGCTTCACCCTCCCCACGCTGCTCGCCCAGCAGGCGCAGACCTTCCAGGAGATCAGCGGGGGACGGCTCCTGCTCAACGTGGTCACCGGCGGCGATCCCCTGGAGCAGCGCGCCTACGGCGACTTCCTCGACCACGACGCCCGCTACGAGCGCACCGGCGAGTTCATCGAGGTGCTCAGGCGCACCTGGGCGGGCGAGCCGTTCGACCACCTGGGCGCGCACTACCGGGTGTCGGGGGGCGGGCTCGCCACACCGCTCCTCGACACCCCCGACATCTACTTCGGCGGGGCCTCCCCCGCCGCGGAGCGAGTGGCCGCCGCCGGGGCGGACGTCTACCTGATGTGGGGCGAGCCTCCGGCGATGATCGCCGAACGGGTCGCCAGGATGCGCAAGCTCGCCGCCGAGGCGGGCCGCGAGCTGCGGTTCGGCATCCGGCTCCACGTCATCGCCCGCGACACCTCCGAGGAGGCCTGGACGCACGCCCGGCGCCTGCTCGACGGCATGGACCCGGACAGGATCGCCGCCGCCCAGGCGCGGTTCGCCCGGATGGACTCCGTGGGACAGCGCCGCATGGCCGACCTCCACAGGGGGTCGGCGGACGCGCTGGAGATCTCGCCCAACCTCTGGGCGGGGGTCGGGCTGGTCAGGGAGGGCGCGGGCACCGCGCTGGTCGGCAGCTACGCGGAGGTCGCCGAGCGCGTCCGCGAATACGCCGAGCTGGGCCTGTCGGAGTTCGTGCTGTCCGGCTGGCCGCATCTGGAGGAGGCCTGGCGGGTGGGCGACTTCGTCCTTCCCCGGCTCGCGACCCCCGCGCTCGTCACGTGAGCGTCCTCACCGCCCCTCCCCGCCTCCCCCGTCTCCGCCCCCGCCGCACCGGCGTCTCCGGAGGCGAGCAGGGCCCCGGACTCTGGCGGGCCCTCGCGCTGCGGGCCGGGGCGATCGTCGCGCTGGTCGCGATCTGGCAGGCGGTGGCCATGGCCGGGATCTGGCCACCGGTCTTCGTGCCGGAGCCCGTCGCGGTCTGGGACCGGTTCCTGCGCACCACCGCCGAGGGGGTGAGCGGCCACACCCTCCAGGAGCACCTGCTGACCAGCCTGCGCCGCATCCTGCTCGGCTGCCTGTACGGGGTGACGGGCGGCATCGCGCTGGGACTGCTGATCGGCATGGTCCCCACGCTGCGCGCGCTGCTCGGCCCGCTGGTCACGTTCGTGCGCACCCTGCCGCCGCTGGCGTACCTCAGCCTGCTGGTGATCTGGTTCGGCATCGACGAGGAGCCCAAGATCTGGCTCCTGCTGCTCGCCGCGCTCCCGCCGGTCGCGGTGGCCACCGCCGACGCCGTACGCGGCGTGCACGAGGACTACCTGAACGCGGCCCGCTCACTGGGCGCCCGCCGGCACGAGCTGCCGCTGCGGGTGGTACTGCCGAGCGCGCTGCCCGAGATCATCACGGGGGTACGGGTGGCCGTGGGCGTCGCCTACACCACCGTGGTCGCCGCCGAGACCGTGAACGGCGTGCCCGGCATCGGCGGGATGGTCCGCGACGCCCAGCGCTACAACCAGACGGACGTGGTGGTGCTCGGGATCATCGTCATCGGCCTGTCCGGCCTGCTCATCGACTTCCTCCTGCAAACGCTGGACCGCCGCCTGGTTCCCTGGCGCGGCCGTACCTAGGAAAGACCCCCATGAAACACCTGGCAATGACCCCCGTGAAGCGGGCCGCGCTCGCCCTGACCGCCGCCGTACTCGCCCTGACCGCCTGCGGGTCCGGCACGGAGGAGGCGAAGCCCGCCGCCGACGGCTCCCCCGCGACCCTGCGCATCGGCTACCAGCTCATCCCCAACGGTGACCTGATCGTCAAGGACCAGCAGTGGCTGGAGAAGGCGCTGCCGAACACCAAGATCGTCTGGAGTAAGTTCGACTCGGGCGGCGACGTGAACACCGCGATGATCGCCGGATCGCTCGACATCGGGCTGGCGGGCAGCAGCCCGGTCACCCGCGGCCTGTCCGCGCCCCTCAACATCCCGTACCGGGTGCCGTGGATCTTCGACGTGATCGGCGACAACGAGGCGCTCGTCGCCAGGGGCGGCGTGACTGACGTCAAGGGGCTCGCGGGCAAGCGGGTCGCCGCCCCCTTCGCCTCGACCACCCACTACAGCCTGCTCGCCGCGCTCGACGAGGCCGGGCTGTCGGAGGCCGATGTGAAGATCCTCGACATGGAGCCGCCGGACATCCAGGCCGCCTGGCAGCGCGGCGACGTCGACGCCGCCTACGTCTGGACGCCCACCCTGGCCGAGCTGCAGAAGAACGGCGGCACGACGCTGGTCACCAGCCGTGAGCTGGCCCAGCGGGGCAAGCTCACCGCCGACCTCGCGGTGGTGAGCGACGACTTCGCGAAGAAGTACCCGAAGGCGCTGCACGTCTGGCTCCAGCAGCAGGACCGCGCGGTCAAACTGGCCAGGAGCGACAAGGACGCCGCCGCCGCGGCCATCGGCCGCCAGCTCAACCTCGACCCGGCGGAGGCCGCGCGCCAGCTCGGCCAGCTCGTGCTCCTCGACGCGACGGAACAGCGCTCGGCCGAGTATCTCGGCACCCCCTCGGCCCCGGGAAAGTTCGCCGAGAACCTGCGCAGCTCGGCCGAGTTCCTCAAGGGCCAGCAGAAGGTGGACGCCGTGCCCGAGCTGAGCGTCTTCCAGAAGGGCCTGGCCACGCAGGAGCTCGCCGATGCCTTCGCCGGAAGCTGAGACCACTCGCGCGGGCACGGACTCCGGCCGTGCCCGCACGGCCCCCGACACGGCCGCGACTCCCGGCCCGGCTCACCCCGATCCCGACACAACCGGCCGGAACACCGGATCCGCCCGTACGGGCCTCGGCACGGCTTCCGGCGGGAGCGCCGGATCCGAAGACGCCGGCCCTCCCGCCACGGCGCTCGCGCTCGCCGGGGTGTCGCACTCCTACCGGGGGCGCGCGGGGACGGTCGACGCCCTCGGGCCGATCGACCTGGAGATCGCCGCCGGGGAGTTCGTCACAGTCGTGGGCCCCTCGGGGTGCGGCAAGAGCACGCTGCTGCGGCTGGTGGCGGGCTTCACCGCGCCGTCGGCGGGGACGATCACGGCCTCCGGCGAACCGGTCGTGGGCCCCGACCCGGCCAGGGGGTACGTGTTCCAGCAGCATCGGCTCTTCCCTTGGCTCTCGGTCGAGGGGAACGTCGGTTTCGGGCTGCGCGGCCTGCCCAGGGCCGCGCGGCGCGAGCGGGTGGCCGAGTTGCTGGAGCTGACCGGGCTCACCGACGTCGCCAGGGCCAGACCGTACGAGCTGTCGGGGGGCATGCAGCAGCGCGCGGCGATCGCCCGCGCCCTCGCGCCGGGACCCGCGCTGCTGCTGATGGACGAGCCGTTCGCCGCCTTGGACGCCTTCACCAGGGAACGCATGCAGGAGGAGGTCCGCGAGCTGTGGCGGCGGGCGGGCACGACGGTGGTCTTCATCACCCACAGCGTGGACGAGGCCGTCTACCTCGGCACCCGCGTGCTCGCGCTGAGCGGCAGGCCGGGCCGGGTGGTCCTCGACCGCGCCTCGAACCTGCCGTACGGCGACCACCCTCGCACCGACCCGCTCTTCGCGGGGTTGCGCGAGGAGCTGACGGAGGTCGTCAGGCAGGCCGCGTCGCTCAGCGGCGGAAACGGCCGGTGACCTGATAGGTGAGATCGTCGGACCATGGTGTTGATCGTGGTCTTCAGTGCGAGGATCGGCCGGTGACTTCGTGGGTGACGCCGTCGGAGGGGGGCTCGGCCGCCCCCGACGTTGCCAGGCGGAGCCGATGACCTCGTAGGTGCGGCCCGCCGGTCCCGGCAGCGGCCGACAGTGCACGGCGAAGCGGGCTCCTTCGGCCCTCTCGACGGCATACGGCGAAACATGGCTGTTCGCTCCTCTCGGCAGGCGACCGGTCGATCGAACCCGCACGAACGCCAGGGCTCCGCCGCCGCAAACTTTGCGGAAACCGCGGAGCAAACATCCGTCAAAACAGGTCGACCTATCGCCAAGATCGCCATCTGCCCCGCCCGACGCGTCCACAGTTAGATGACCGCCGTCAGATCGGGAGGACCGTTGAGCGAGGGACTCGCGTTCGCGAATCCAGTCTTCGAGACCACGCCCCACGTGGGCACCCGCCGAGCTCTCGTCTTCCTCGACTCTTCTCCCGCCTCGCCCTCGCCACCGTCCGCCCCCATGTCCCCGGTTCCGTCCCCGTCCTCACTTGCGCCGGACTCGGGCGTGGGCACGGGCACCCCCGTCGCCGGACCGCACACCGCCCTGCCGGGAACGCTCCAGGAGACGCGACCTGACGCGCGGCTGGCGAGCGCCCTGCGCGCCGAGGGGTTCACCGTCGAGGCCGAGGTCAGCGAGGGGGCGGGCCCGGACGGCGAACGCGTGTGGAACCTGCTGCGCTCGGCGCGGGAGGGCGACCTGCTGGTGATCCGGCTGCCCGCCGACGGCGGCTGGACCTCCGGACAGCTCGGATCGATGATCGGCGCGTTCGGGCGGCAGGTCGGCGAGTCGCTCGCCGCCGCCGTACTGATGATCGTCGACTTCGGCTGGAGCGCGCTGAGCGGCTCCGCGGAACCGGTCAGGCAGCTCGCCGTGGCCGGGGAGCCGAGGGTCGCCGCGGCCGCGCTCACCCTCACGCTGAGGTTCGACGAGACGGTGCCGGGACCGGCGCGCACGCTGACCGACGTCATCGCGGAGGGCCTGCTGACACGGGCCGCCGACCTCGACGGGGACGGGACGATCAGCGTCGGGGACCTGCACGCCTACGCGCTCGCCCGCTACGCCGCGGCCTCCGCCGCCCGCACCCCCATCCTGATCTCGTACGGGGCCGTCACGGGGGTCGCCCTCACCCCGGCGAGGGACACCGCCGCCGTACCGCACGCCGCCTTCGCCCACGTCCTGGCGCGGCTCGGTGACCACGCCCCGCCCGCCTGCGGAGTCGAGATCGTACGGCGGGTCTACGAGCTGCACCTGAGTGAGGCCGCCAGGGAGCTGCTGCGCAGGGCCGCCCTCCTCGACGAGGACGAGCCGATCGACGAGATCCTCGGCGACGCCGCCGAGCTGCGGCAATGGGGCCTGCTGGGCGAGACGACCACGTTCGTCCACCCCGACGTCCGAGCCTTCGGCCACTCCCGGCTGTCGGCGGCCGAGCGGGCGCAGACCTCGGCACTGCTGCGCCGTCGCAGGGCCGGGCTGCGGACGGTACGGCCCAGGGCGAGGCTCACCGCCGACCGGTGGACCACCGAGGACCAGCTCGGACACCGTGTCTACGCCGAGGCGATCGCCGCGTTCGTCCGCCACCCGGAGACCAGGCCCCCGCTCACGATCGGCGTCAAGGGACCATGGGGGGCGGGCAAGACCTCCCTGATGCGGATGATCCAGGACCTTCTGGACCCCGGGGCCGCCGGGGACGCCCCCGCCCCGATCCACCTGCCCGGCTCCCGCGCGGAACGGGCGCTGACCAACGCCGAGGTGCTGGCCAGGACCGGACGGCGCCCCCGGGAGAACGCCGGGCGGGCCGAGCCGGGCCCGCTCCCGCTACGGCCGGCGGACTGGCGGCCCACGGTCTGGTTCAACCCGTGGATGTACCAGAACGGCGAGCAGGTCTGGGCCGGACTGGCCCACGAGATCATCAGCCAGGTCACCCGGCGGCTGCCCCGCGCCGAGCGGGAACGGTTCTGGCTGGAGCTGAACCTGTCCAGGATCGACCGGGAGGCGGTTCGCAGCCGCGCCTACCACCTCGCGCTCACCCGCCTGGCCCCGGTGGCCCTCGGCCTGGTCGCCACCGTCGTCCTCACCGGGGCGCTCCTCGCCGCCGCCACGCTGCTGCCCGCGCTCGGCACCTTCCTGGGGAACACCGCGGCGGCCGTCGGATCCGCCGGATCCGCGGTGGTGGTCGGGGCGGGCGCGCTACGGCTGGCGCGGTTCTTCGGGGAGTCGGCGGACAACGCGTTCCGCGGCCTGGTCACGCAGCCCGACCTGCTCGGCCCCGGAGCGGCGGAAGGACTCGTCAACGAGGCCACGGCCGGCCCCGGGTACCGGTCGAGGACCGGTTTCCTGCACCTGGTGCAGACCGACATGCGCCAGGTCCTCGACCTGGTCGCCACCGGGGAGCGCCCGCTGGTGGTGTTCGTGGACGACCTGGACCGCTGCTCGTCCGCCACGGTGGCGCAGGTCATCGAGGCGATCAACCTGTTCCTCGCCGGCGAGTTCCCCAACTGCGTGTTCGTCCTGGCGATGGAGCCCGAGGTGGTCGCCGCGCACGTCGAGGCGGCCTACCCGGAACTGGCCGGGACGCTGCCGGGCGCCGGGCGGTCCGGCCTCGGCTGGCGGTTCCTGGAGAAGATCGTGCAGCTCCCGCTGAGCGTGCCGCTGCTGGACGACGCCGACCGGCTGCCCGCCTTCGTACGCGCCCTGCTGGGCGTGCCCGACCTGGCGCGGCCCGCGACCGACGTGGTCGCGAGCGTCCCCACAGGCAGTGTCTCCACGCTCGGCATCTCCCCGGGAGACGTTTCCACGAGCATGGAGACCACGCGACCCCAGGCCCCGGAGACCACATGGACACCGAATCCGGCCGGACCGCGTCCGGCGGGTCCCCCAGCCGCCCTGGAACGGCTCGACCCGCCACCGGATCCGGCCGGACCGCGTTCGCGCGGTCCCCTGCCTCCCGCACGGCCCTCCCCGCTCGGCGCGGTC
Organism: Streptosporangium sp. NPDC049046; assembly: GCF_040649155.1. Classification (NCBI taxonomy): domain Bacteria; kingdom Bacillati; phylum Actinomycetota; class Actinomycetes; order Streptosporangiales; family Streptosporangiaceae; genus Streptosporangium; species Streptosporangium sp. NPDC049046. Next base: position 416,117 of record NZ_JBEZEZ010000001.1, read on the forward strand.
ACACCGGGCTGTCCCGGCACCACCGCGCCACCGGGAGCGGCCGTGTCGGGACAGCGGGCGGAACCACGAAGACCAGGACCGCGAACGCCGACGGAGACACCGGAACCCGGATCACAGGCGGCGGAACCGCCCGATCCGGTCCAGGTGAGCCGGTTGCAGGACGCCATCTGGGCGCTGCGCCCGACCACGACGACCCTTGACGAGGCGGCGCGCCTGGCGCAGGACGCCCTGGGCATCCAGTGCTCCGACGCCGTCGGCGGTCTCTGCGCGGCGACCCGCGAGGCCGCCGACCGGGTCTTCGACGACCTCTACAGCGACGAGAACGCCTACCGGGCGATCGAGTTCGTGCTCCCGGCCCTGACGTTCTTCAACCCGCGCGAGATCAAGCGGTACGTGAACGTCTTCCGCTTCTACTCGTTCCTCACCTACCGCCGCGCCCTCGCCGGGGCGGCCCCCGCCTCGGACGGCGAGGTCGCCAAGCTCGCGGCGCTCGCCGTCCAGTGGCCGCACCTGCTCACACTGCTGGCGATGGAGACGGGCGGGGAGAGCGTGCTGCGACGGCTTGAGGACGCCGCGAACGACGACGCGGGCTGGGAGCGGGCCGTCCGCGACACCGGCCTCGTCGCCCACCACACCTCCGGCGGCGCCCACCTGGACACCCTGCGCGACCTGCTCTCCCGCCCCCACCCCATCGCCGACCTCGCCCGCTATCTCCTCTGATGCACGCGTCCTTCCGGCTCCGACCAATGGAGACGGAAATGAGTAGGGGTGTACTCATCTGCCGGACGACGCGGGTTCGCACACTTGAGACGGCGGCTCCGCCCGGCTCGTCGGCGACGGCGCGCGCTCGAAGGCCGCGGGAAACGATCGCCGGTACGGCTCACGTCTCGCGGATTCCGATGATTCGGATCATCGAACATTCAGAACATCCGGCTATCCGGCCGGGCACGGCAGCCCAGGACAGGAGTTCGACGTGCGGGATTCATCGGTGCCGTTCAGCCGTCGCGGCGCGCTCCTGGCGGGACTCGGGCTGGCCGCGTTCCTCGGCCTCGAACGATCGGGGGTCGCCTCGGCGGCCCGCGTCGCGGAAAGCGTGGAAAGGCTCCGTACCGGGACGGCGATGTCGGCGGGGACGTTCCCGTGGGTGGCCCGCCACGGCCTGAACTCGGAGGAGTACCAGGCCGAGTTCGACCGCCTGGCCAAGGAGGGGTACCGCCTGATCCAGGTGGACGGCTACCAGATGGGTGACCGGGCGGGATACGCGGCCATCTGGGAGAACGCGCCGGGACCGCCGCAGTTCGCCCGCCACGGCCTGACCGAGCCGGAGTATCGGGCCGAATACCAGCGGCTGGAGAAGGAGGGGTATCGCCTGCTCCACGTCGCCGGATACGAGGTCGCCGGGAAGGTGTACTTCGCGGCGATCTGGGAGCTCACCGGCGGGCCGCACCTGGTCACCCAGCACGACATGCCCTCGGAGCGGTACCAGGCCGAGTTCGACCGGCTGCTCAAGGAGGGATACCGGCTGATCCACGTGGACGGGTACGGCCTCGGAGGAAAGTCACACTTCGCGGCGATCTGGGAGAAGGTCTGGGGAGCCCGGGGACCCGACTGGGAGGCCCGCCACAACCTGACAGGGGCGCAGTACCAGGCCGAGTTCGACGAGCTGACGAAGAAGGGATACCGCCCCTTCCACGTCAGCGGTTACACCGTCGGCGGCACCGACCTGTACGCGGCGATCTGGGTGCGGGGTGCGGGCCCTGCCTGGTCGGCCCGCCACGGCGTGGCGGGGGCGGACTACCAGGGGGTCTTCGAGGAGCACCGGCGAGACGGCTACCGGCCCGCCCGGGTCAGCGGCTACGGTTCCGGTTCGGAGCGGTTCGCGGGGATCTGGCTGAGCGACAAGATCGTGGACGGCAACTTCGCCGCCGTCCACGCGGTCGTCGACCGCCACATGAGGGCCTCCGGAGTGACCGGCGTGTCACTCGCGATCGCCCGGCGCGGCGCGCTCGTCTTCGCCCGAGGGTACGGGCTGGCGAACCGGGAGACCGGCGAGCAGCTCACCGAACGGCACCTGATGCGCATCGCCAGCGTCTCCAAGCCGATCACCGCGGTCACGGTCATGCGGCTCGTCGAAGCCGGTCGGCTCACGCTCGACCAACGCGTCCTCGGCGCGAGCGGCATCCTCGGCACCCGGTACGGCAGCAGGCCCTACGCTGCGGAACTTCGGGCGATCACGATCAGGCACCTGCTCCAGCACACCGCGGGGGGCTGGACCAACGACGTCAACGACCCCATGTTCGGCAACCCGGCGATGAACCACGACCAGCTGATCGGCTGGGTGCTCGACAACCGGCCCCTCCTGCACACGCCAGGCACCACCTACCTGTACTCCAACTTCGGCTACTGCCTGCTGGGCCGGGTCATCGAACAGGTCACCGGGGAACCCTACGCCGACGCCGTACACCGGATCGTGCTCACGCCCAGCGGAATCACCAACATGCACCTCGCGGGGAACACCCGGGCCGAACGACGCTCCGACGAGGTGGTCTACTACGGCGCCGGCGACCCCTACGGCATCCCGGCGCGACGGATGGACTCCCACGGCGGCTGGCTCGCGTCACCCGTCGACATCGTCCGCTTCGCCCTGCGGGCCGACGGCTTTCCCACCGTCCCCGACCTGCTCCGGCCGGACACGATCGCGACGATGACCGCGCCGTCCGCGGCCGAACCGACGTACGCCTGCGGCTGGCACGTCAACGCCCTCGGCAACTGGTGGCACGACGGCCGGCTGATCCCCTACGGCACCGAGAGCATCCTCGCCCGGACGAGCAACGAGTTCTGTTGGGCGGCGCTCGCCAACGGCAACGGCATCGACCTCGACACGATGATGTGGGAGGTGTTCCAGCAGTTCGCCGCCTGGCCCTCCCACGACCTGTTCTGAGAACGGCCCCCGTCAACGAAGAAACCCAGGCCCCCTCCGGGCCTGGGCTGCCGAGAGTCCCCTGCGTACACGAGACGGCCCCCTTCACGATCACATCTCGGGCACGCTCGGGCACCTTCAGGCGCTGAGGGCCCGCGCGACCGTGAGGCTGTCCTCGTAGATGTGATAGCGGGTGATGAGCCCGTCCTCGACGGTGAGGTGCAGCGCGAACGGCGAGGTGTACGCGGCCCCGTTGTCCCGCACCGTCTGCACGATCTCCCCGAACACGACGGCGTCCGCCCCGTCGACCAGGATCCGCGTCACCGACGTGCCGTTCAGCTCGGGCACATGATGGGTCTCCAGCGACCGGAAATGGTCCGCCACCTCGGCCCGGCCTGACCGGGGACGAATCCACGGCACCGCCGGATGCCCCTCGGCGGGCCAGTTCAACTGCCAGTCGACCGGCTCGGCGAACAACTCCGCCGTACGATCATGATCGCCCTTGACCATCCGACCCAGCAGTTCTTCCACGACGTCACGGGTTTCACCACTCATGTCGCAAGCATCCCTATTTCGAATGCCACCCGTCGATTACCGCCGAGGTAGGGCGGGCTCGCGAAGGCCGAAACCGGAGAGCGCGCCACACTCGACCGCGTCCACTACCCCGAACGGCTACACCGTCACCCGAGGCCACGCCTCATCGTGAACCGGTACGGTCAGCGGGCAGGAAAGTCGAACTCGCCGTCCTTGACGCCGCCGACGAACGCCTCCCACTCGGCCCGGGTATAGACGATCACCTCGGCCTCAGGCCGACGACTGTGCCGCACGGCGACCCGCCCACTACCATCAGCCAACGGACCAGCCTCAACACACTGACCACCACCGTTGGCACTCCTGGCACTGACATGCCAAGCGACGTTGGCTAATTCTTCGCTGGCCGCCATTACACGTTCCCTTCTCCGGCGGAGAAGTCGAATTCACCGTCTTTGACGCCGCCGACGAACGCCTCCCACTCAGCGCGGGTGTAAACAATCACCTCAGCCCCAGGCCGACGACTGTGCCGCACAGCAACCCGCCCACTACCATCAGCCAACGGACCAGCCTCAACACACTGACCACCCGCATCAGGGCTTCTGGTGCTGATGTGCCAGGCGACACCCGCCAGTTCTTTGGGGTCGATCGTCATGTGCTTCTCCCTCTCGCTCGTCTGACACGACCGATCGCAGTCCGGATGACAGTCGCGGACTCATCCGGGTTGAGAGCAATGCTCCGGATGGAATTGTACGCTCGCGTGAAGTTCTCGGCGCCCTCTGCTTCGCTATAAACAGCGCCGCTCCGGGTTTCCACACAGGCGATGTCGGAATATGGCTCTCGCATGTCGAAGATCGAAAAAGAGCCCTCCAGGCTGGCGTGCGCCCCAGCAGTGAACGACAGAATCCGAATGGTCACATTCGGCCTGTTCATAACCTCGGCCAGATGCTCCAACTGGGCACCCATCACCTTCGAATCGCCGATCATGCGGTGCAATACAGCCTCATCAAGGATGACCTCCAGGTGCGGAGCGGGTTCGGCATCGAACACACGTTGCCGGTCTATCCGAAAGTCCACCCAGCGCTCGATCTGCTCGCCGGAAGCATCCATACCACCTGCCGCGATGACCGTCTGCGCGTAGTCCCGAGTCTGGAAGAGACCGGGAATGACCATCGCTCCGTAGAAGCGGATTCTCTCCGCCCGGGTTTCGAGCCAGGCATGATCAAACATCACGCCAAGGGGAGCTGCGGCATAACCGTCCCACCAGCCCTTGCGCCAGATATCGCGACTCAGTTCTTCCAGTCCGTCACGAATCTTATGGTCGTCGACACCGTACAGGTTGAGGAGTGCTAGCACGTCAGACACCCTCGCCGGGATAATTCCGGACTCCAGTCGACTGATGGTCGCGGCGTCACGCTGCAGGTAATCGCCTGCCTGCTTGAGCGTTATTTTTGCCGACTCACGGAAGTCTTTCAGATGCTTGCCGAGCCATTGCGCCCGCAGGGTGGGTCCTCGCCTCGCACCCATCTCCGCCTCCTTCGAGTTCACCGTGTCGCCACTTCTGGGTAAATCCGAACAAATCCGGCAAGCTCATTACGTAAGCTTGCGCAAATTCGAATTCGATGCAACGCTACCGAAGCATCGGCCGTTACGCTCGGTGTTCGCTCGAAAACGTAGAGGAATCAGGGCGGAGCGGAGCCGTACGGCAGATCTTCACCCACGTTCAGCATCGGAAGGGAGCACCGGCATGGAGCACCACCCTGGTTCCGACCAGCCATCCGCCTGCCATGGCCCGGACTTCGGCGAGCACTACCCGCGAGAGGTGGCTCTGGAGCGTGCGTACACGCTGACCGGCGATCTTCCCCGCATGTTCGCCCTGGTCCAGGACTTCGCCGAGGGCGAGGAGAGTCACCCCGAGGTGGTGGCCTACGGGCTGGCGCTGCCGGGCGGCACGGCGACGACCGTCGGCGCGAACGGCCGCGGCTTCGGCCTGTGGGCGAGCCCCCGCAGCGCCGCCCGCCGACTCCATTCCGACCTGGTCTGGTTCGGCGACGGCGGCATGCAGGAATCCACCCGGTAGATCCCGGTATGCACAGGCATCGACTCCCGGCACGGGACACCGTGCCGAGAGCCGTCCTGCACGACGCGGCCACCCACCTGGAAGCCCTCCGCGACCTCCTCTCCCCCCACCCCATCGCCGACCTGGCCCGCTATCTCCTGTGAGCCGGACAGCGGTTCGTCGTCGGCTTCGGCCTGGAGATCGCCGTCAGGGGGACGAGACGTGCGCTTCCCTCCCAGCCGCTGTAGTGCCGTATCAGCCAACGTTTGCCCGTGAGCGGGCGCTTGCGCCGACCTCCAAGTAAGGCACAAGTACCTTCTGCGACTTTTGGTGACCGATACCGAGATCGCAGGAGATTTTCCATGGGGGTTCGCAACTTCTTTCCGGCCGACCGGATGCGCAGGTGGACGACGCCGTTCCCGCCGCAGGCATCCGGACCGGAAGAGGTCCTGGCGGCCGCGCGGCTCGATCCGCGGGCCGTCGAGGACACGAAGGAGGTCTCGCCGGGAGGCAGGACGCACCTGAAGGGGCCCATCGAGGCCAGACCGGATCCGAAGACCCGGGTGGAGCCGTCGCGCCCCTGGCGGACCGCCTATGTGGCGCCCCCGGTCGCCTTCGGCGGGGACGACGAGAGGACGGCATTCGTCTCGCCGGCGAGCGGGAACGACGAGACCACCGCGACGGACGCCTGGCGTGGCCTCAGGAGCCGCGCACCCGCCCGGCCGAAGACGGCGGCCATCGCCGTCTTCACCGCGGGTGCCACGATCGCCCTGCTCACCCTGGTCGCGTTCGGCACCGTGCTGGACCAGGTCTGGCTGATGCCCCCGCTCGTCGCCAGCGCCGCCCTGGTCTTCGGCGCGCCGACCCTGCCGCTGTCGCAGCCGCGAAGCGTGATCGGCGGCCAGTTCCTGGCGGCGCTCACCGGATTCGCCGTACTGGCCGTCGCCGGCTCCTCCGTCTGGGCCGCCGCCGTCGCCGGCGGCCTGGCCCTCGGGGTCACGGCCCTGACGCGTACGCCGCACTCGCCCGCCGCCGCCACCGCGACGCTCGTGGTCGCCCAGCAGCAGCCCCTGGTGCCGTTCCTGCCGATACTCGTCGCCGCGACCGTCATCCTGGTACTCGTCGGCATGCTCGTCGGACGCAGCGGGGTGACCCCGCGCTACCCCACCTACTGGTGGTGACGACCACCGGCTCCGCCGCTCGCCATGCCCGGCTCGCATTCACTGCGTCGGTGTGCGACAGACAGCGGCGGCACGGCCACCGGCATCGGCTCCCGGTACGAGCCGCCCTGCCGGGAGGCGGTCACCGCCGAGGAATGCGGCATCGCACATGGCCGGAAGCGCGGCGAAGGCAAGCGAAAGGCACAGGACCGCTCATCGACCTCGCACCGACCGCCAGGTCTGCCGGGGTGACAACTAAAGACCAAGTGATCAGCAAGTGAGGAACTCGATCATGATCCTTTCGCGAAGCAGAAAGGATCATGATGAAGAGGACAGCGTTGTTGCTGAGCACGGTGGTGCTCAGCGGGCTGCTGGCCACCACCCCCTCGTACGCCGCCACATCCTCCGCCCTCGCGCCCAAGACCGCTGTGGCCCAGGTGAAGGCGAGTCCCGCCAAGCGGTCGGGTGCGTGTCCGACCACGGTGGGATTCTCCGCGGTGGTGGCGGCCAAGGGCAAGGGCATCATCCGTTATAGGTGGGTACGCGGCGACGGCGGCAAGAGCGTCGTCAAGAGCTTCCGCGTCAACGGCTCGCGCAAGGTGGTCGTGCGAGACCGGCAGACCTTCGACCGCGACACCACCGGCTGGCAGGCCGTCGAGATCCTGGGCAAGAAGGGTCTGTCGGGCAAGGCACGCTTCAGCGTCGCCTGTGACGGTCCCGCACAGGTGTGGGACATCTCCCACCCGCTGCCCGCCCAGCCCGGACGGCCGATGGAGTCCGCGGCGGACGTGGACGTCAGCCCGGCCGCCCACAACGGCGTTTGCCCGGCGACGGTGCGGTTCACCGCGACCATCCAGGTCTCGCGCACCCCGGCCACCGTCGACTACCGGTGGATCGACAGCATCACCGGCGAGGGACGGCCGGAGTCGCTGTACTTCGCCGCCGGCGGGCCGCGCCTCCGCCAGGTCACGCTGCCGATGAGCGTGGGCAGCTCCGCCCGCGGCTGGAAGGCCGTCCACATCCTCACCCTCGGCGGACACGACTCCGGCCGCGCCGACTACGCGGTGACCTGCAAGAGCGGCCCGGCGCCCACCCCGACGTCCACTCCGAGTTCCACGCCTAGTTCCACGCCGACGTCCACGCCGACGTCCACGCCCACGCAGCCTCCGGTGACGCCGGGACGGCAGATCGTGGAGCTCACCCCGGGCGACTACGCGGGCACCTGCGTGGAGCCTGTCGCGTACCGGGCCACCGGGCGGGTCACGCTCCCCGCCGGAACCGCGCAGCGGGTCACGTACTGGTGGCTCGTGGACGGCGCCGCCTGGCAGAAACAGGTGCTGGACTTCCCCGCCTCCGCCCAGGCCCGCTCCCAGGACGTCTCCGCCTCCTGGACCCTCGGTGCCGCAGGGGGCGGCCCGCACAAGGTCGGCCTCATGGTCGAGGGCGGCCCCTCCCAGCCTGACGAGCGCTTGTACACCTTCACCTGCGACGAGGGGCCCAACGACGCCAATGTGACCTTCCGCTACGTGCTCGTGCCGCTCTACGCGGGCGACTGTGACCGTTCCTTCAGCATGCGTGTGGACGGGCTGTTCACGACGGACCGGGAGACCGAGGTCAGGTACCGCCTGGTGGCCGACGGCCAGCCGGGGCCGGTCAGGAGCCAGGTGCTCAAGCCCGGCGTCGTCCAGACGATCGGCGATTTCTGGAACAAGTCCACGCAGAGCAGCGGAAACGGCACCGTACGGCTTGAGGTGCTCAACCACAACAAGCCGTTCACCCAGCAGACCTACTCCTGGACCTGTGTGCCGAAGGACCCGACACCGGGCACGGTCCGCATCGGCGGGCTGACCTCGGTGGCCTACCACGGCGACTGCGACGCCGCGCCGTACCCGACCGCGTGGGCGGACCTCCATGCGGCTCCGAACACGGAGATCAGCTACCGCTGGGTCATCGACGGGAAGCCGGATGACACCCGCACGCTCAAGGTCGGATCCAGCGGATTCCTCGGTCTCCAGTCCGCTCACTGGACCAGGAGTTCGAAGACCAGCGGAACGGTCGCCATCGAGGTGCTGAACCACAACAAGCCGACCAAGCAGGCCGCGTATCCAGTGAACTGCATCTGATCGACATCGTCCCGCCCGTAGCCCCCTACGCGGACCACGGGCTTTCACGTTCTCCGGTGTGCCTTGTCACCCGGCTTGGGCCTACCTCCGAATCCGGTTCCAATCTCCCCGGAAGCCGGTCCTACCGCCCGCAGGCGAGGAGCGCCAGCCCCTGACACCGAGGCGGCGTCTGGGTCTGGGCCCGGCGGAAGGGCCTGGTGCCGGTCCCGATGACGTCGCCGCCGAAAGAAGGACTCCGGAGAACACCCAAGGCGCCCCGGCCGGGGCGCCTTGGCGAGACGATCTAGCGCTGGGCCTCGATCATCCAGTGGTGCTTCTCCAGATCCTGCGTGATCTCGATGAGGATGTCCTGGGTGACCAGGTCGGGCTTCTCGGTGGCCTCGATGCGCTCGCGCATCCGGCGGACGATGGACCCGAGGATGTCCGTCATCGCCGCCACGACCTTGCCGTCGTGGATGTAGCCCGTCTCCAGTTGCGGCACCTCGCTGGTCTTGGCGAGCGTGGAGGCCCGGCCGTCGGGGTTGCACCCGAGGGCTACGGCGCGCTCCGCGACGGTGTCCGCGTGCTTCCTCGCCGACGAGACGATCTTGTCGAGCTGCAGGTGCAGCGACCGGAAGTTGTGGCCGATCACGTTCCAGTGCGCCTGCTTGGTCAGGAGTGACAGGTCGAGCAGGTCGATGAGCGCCCCCTGGAGCACGTTGCCGACGACCTTCTTGTCTTCCGGGTTGAGTGGACTGGTGATCGCAGACATAGAGTTTCCCCCTGTTTCGAACCTAGTTTCCTCTTTGCTGCTAAATGTCCGTACCCATCTATCGGCCCCCTACGCCGGTCGAAATGTTGACACTGTCATGATTACAGTGTCACTATCGAGGCATGGAATGGACCATCGGTGAACTGGCTGAGCGGGCATCCGCGGCGCTGGCCCCCACCGCCCAGCTCAACGGGCGGGTGCGGGACATGCCCAACGAACGCCTCATCCGCTGGTATTCGACGATCGGCCTCCTCGACCCCCCGTCGGCCCGCCGAGGTCGCGTCGCCATGTACGGCAGACGCCACCTGCTCCAGATCGTCGCCGTGAAGCGACGCCAGTCCGACGGCCGCACCATCGCCGAGATCCAGGCCGAGCTGGCCGGAGCCACCGACCAGACCCTGGAGTCGATCGCCCGCCTCCCCGACCACCCACCACAACCCCCACCCCCTCCGGCGGCGACCGGCACGCCGGCACGCCCGCGCTTCTGGGCCGGACCGCCCTCCCCCGCAGAGCCGCCGACGCCACCGAAGTCACCGGAGCCGGCCAAGCCGGTGAAACCAGTGAAACCGGTGAAACCGGAGGTGCCCGCACCGCCGCCCCGACCGGCCGCCGCACACGCCGCACAGCCGCCCCCGCCCCCCGCGACCGAGACCCGGCCCGCGCCGTCCTCGCCACCCGTCCCGAAGGCGGTGGCCGTCCACGGCGTACGGCTCGCGAACGGCGTGACGCTCCTGCTCGACACGGGCGAGCACGCCCCCACTCCCGATGACCTCGCCGAGATCGCCGCCGCCGCGGAAGGGCTCCTGTCACTCCTCCGCGAACGCGGCCTCACACCTCCGGAAGGAACTCGCTCATGATTACCTCAATCACAACACTGCCGCCGGAGGAGTGCCACCCCGTCCCCGACACCGGGCTGGGGGCGCTCGCCACCGAGCTCGGCAACCTGCCGCTGGAGAGCGTGGACGTGACCGCCGCCGTGTCCGGCCTGAGCGCCGGGGTCGAGGTGGTCCAGGGTTTCCGTAACCCGCACGACGTGGCGCTTGAGGCGACGTACGTCTTCCCGCTGCCCGACCGGGCCGCCGTGACCGCCTTCAGGATGGAGGCCGACGGCCGGGTCATCGAGGGTGTGCTCAAGGAGCGCGGCCAGGCCAGGGCCGACTACGACCAGGCGATCTCCCAGGGCAAGCGGGCCGCGATCGCCGAGGAGGACCGGCCGGACGTCTTCACCATGAGGGTCGGCAACATCGTGCCGGGCGAGCGGGTCACCGTGCACCTCACGCTGAACCAGCCGCTCCCGTACGAGGACGGCGCGGCCACCTTCCGCTTCCCGCTGGTCGTCGCCCCCCGCTACATCCCGGGCACCCCGCTGGACGGCGAGCGGGCGGGCGACGGGTGGGCACCGGACACCGACGCGGTCCCCGACGCCTCCCGGATCACCCCGCCGGTGCTGCTGCCCGGCTTCCCCAACCCGGTCCGCCTCTCGCTCGCCGTCTCCGTCGACCCCGCGGGCCTGGAGCTGCGCGAGGTCCGCTCCAGCCTGCACGTGGTCCAGGAAGAGGGCGGTGTGATCCGCCTCCAGCCGGGTGAGCGGCTGGACCGCGACTTCATCCTGCGCCTGGCCACCGGCGCCTCCACCTCCCTCGCGCTCGCCCCCGAGGAGAACGACGAGGAGAACGGCCCGGAGAACGATGAAGGCACGTTCACGCTGACCGTCGTCCCTGAACCTGCCCCCGCGAGGGCCAGGCCCAAGGACGTGGTGCTCGTCCTCGACCGTTCGGGCAGCATGACCGGCTGGAAGATGGTGGCGGCCCGGCGCGCGGCCGCGCGCATCGTCGACACGCTCACCTCGGGCGACCGGTTCGCGGTGCTCTCCTTCGACAGCGTCGTGGAATACCCGGAGGGTCTCGGCGAAGGGCTGTCGGAGGCGTCCGACCGCAACCGCTACCGCGCCGTGGAGCACCTGGCCAGGCTGGAGGCGCGCGGCGGCACCGAGATGCTGTCCCCGCTGGAGCGGGCCGCCGAGCTGCTCGCCGACTCCGCCAGGGACCGGGTGCTGGTGCTCGTCACCGACGGACAGGTCGGCAACGAGGACCAGATCCTGGCGCGGACCGGCGCCGCGCTGGCCGGGGTTCGGGTGCACACGGTCGGCATCGACAGGGCGGTCAACGCCGGTTTCCTGGGCAGGCTGGCCGGGGTGGGCGGGGGTAGGTGCGAGCTGGTCGAGTCCGAGGACCGGCTGGACGAGGCGATGGAGCACATCCACCGCCGGATCGGCGCCCCACTCGTCACCGACCTGTCCATCGAGGCCGACGGGATCGACCTGATCACCGAGACGGTCAGCCACATCGGCTCGGTCTACTCGGGCGTCCCGCTCACCGTGCTCGGCCGCTACCGTGGCCCCGCCGAAGGGGCGATCACCGTACGGGGCGTGGGCGCCGACGGCTCGCCGTGGGAGCGGAGGGTCACCGCCTCCGTGGTGCACAATCCGGCCGTACGGGCGATCTGGGCGCGGGCGCGGCTGCGTGCCCTGGAGGACCGCTACGCGGCCGGTGACCGGTCGCTGGAGGCCGAGATCGTCGAGACCTCGCTCAGGTACGGGGTGCTCTGCAGGTTCACCGCCTTCGTCGCGGTCGACACGCAGGTGGTCGCCGAGGGCGGTCCCGGACACCGGGTGATCCAGCCGGTGGAGCCGCCCAGCGGCTGGGAGAACCCGATCGCCGCCGCTCCGATGATGATGACCTCGATGGCCTTCGAGAACGCGGCGGCCCCGCCGCCCCCCGCGCCCACGGGACCGCCCGGGATGGCCCGCCCCGGCTCCATGCCGAGGTTCGCGGCGAGCCCCGCCGTCGGCGGCATGCCGCACGAGGCGGCGGCCGGAGGCTTCGACGACCGCGCCAGGATGCTGCGTCCCGCACCGGCGGGGGCCGCCCCGAAGCGCGGCAAGTCCCAGGGCGCCCCCCAGGACCCGCCGAAGGAGCAGCTCGCCGAGGAGCTGAAGCGGCTGCGCGCCGCGGCCTCCCTGCCCGCCGCCGAGCGGCTGCTCCTGCTGGAGGACCTGGGCAGCCGCCTCGCGGCCCTCGTCGTCTACCTCGGGGGCCACGCCGAACTCGCCGCCCTGGCGAGCGAGCTGCAGGCCGGTGGGGACGTGGACGTCCTGTGGCGGAGGGCCGTGGAGGTCCTGGAGTCTCTGACGGGTTCCACCGGGCGACGTCCGTTCTGGAAGCGCTGACCCTCTCCGGTCACCGGATCGGGGCGCCCCGGCGGGACCGGCCCGGTCCGGTGACCGTTCGAACGGTCACCGGACCACCCCCGGCACGAGCACCCGAGAGGAGTGCGTTCCGGGCAGGTCTCCCGGACCCGCCGGCGGGCGGTCCCACTCTCCGCACGGTCCGGCTCACGGTTCGACGGTGACGATTCTCGTCGGCATCGGCCCCGATGGTGTCGTCGTACCGACTCGGTCGTCCGGTCCGACGGTGACGGTCCTCGTGGGCATCGGCCCCGGCGGTGTCGCCGTACCGACTCGGTCGTCCGGTCCGACGGTGACGGTCCTCGTCGGCATCGGGGTCGTCCTCGACGGTGCGGGCCTGCCCGTCCGGTCGTAGACCCCCACCGCCCACCGCCCCGGTCGCCGCTCGAACTCGGCGATCACCCGTTCGATGACCCCTGGATCCGTCAACCACGTCATCTTGTACCTGCCGTCACACATGCCCAGCTCCTTCTTGACCACCTTGCAGTCATCCTTCGACGGCGAGGGAGGAGCGGGAGGATCGATCGGCGCGTCACCGGGCAGGACCCAGACCTTGAGACGCTGGGGTCGCTCCGACCAGCTGGAGGTCAGCGGCCTCTCATAGTGGTACTGATGTCTGCCCTCCTCTCCACAGGTACCGACCGAGCTGCTTCCGTCGCTCGCCCGGATCACCACCACCGCCTTCGGATCAGCGCACACGACCCGGTAGGAGGTGTAGTCGCTCAACGGCCGGAACGTGAGCGTCGTGCCGCCGGGCACGGTCGCGGAACCGTATGACGCGATCAAAGGGGCGTCCAGGACGTCCTGCGAGGGCAGTTCGGTCGGCGGTGAGACCCTCGCCGCCGTCGGCGGCTCCTTCTCCATCGATTCGGCGCCCTCCCGGAATCCCTGGGCCTGGAAGGCCGCGACGGCTATGGCGGCCCCCGCGAGCGCCACGCCCACCACGCCCGTCACGGCCCTGCGCCGCCTGATGCGACGGCCACGCCGCACGATCTCCCGCATGTCGGGGGGACCCTCCAAGACGTTCCCGGCCAGCACCGCGCGCAACTCGTCCTCGGTATGGGTCATCGCTTCGCCCCCGTCGTCTGGATCTCGGAATGGACGCGAAGGCGTTTCAACGCCCGGCCGAGCTGGGTCTTCACCGTGCCGAGGGAGCAGCCGAGCGCGTCGGCGCACTGCGCGAGGGTGAGCTCCTCGAAGTAGTGCAGGACGATGACCGCGCGCTGCCGCCTCGACAGGCCGCCGATCGCCTCCCAGAGCACCTGGCGGCTACCGACCTCGGTGGTGAAGTCCCTCGGATCGGCGTGCTCGGGAAGGTGCTCGGCGGGCACCTCGTCGCGCCACTTCCTGCGCCACCACGAGGCGTGGGTGTTGACGATGATCCGATGCACGTACGGATCGGGATCGCCCTCGATCCGCCGCCACGCCACCCATGCCTTGGCGAGCGCCGTCTGCACGAGATCCTCGGCGGTCGCCCTGTTCCCCGTGAGCAGATACGCCGTATGTCGGAGCCGCTCGTAACGTGTCGCCACGTAACCGTCGAACCCGTCGTCCATTCACGATCTCCGTCCTGAGGCCTTACAGACATCTACCGGGCGGCGGGCCGATTCGGACGACAGCGGGAGGTGACGTGTGGCCGTTTTCCTTCGCCTCGCGCGAGCGAGGCACGAGCCCTTCGCGGTCAACGGCGCCCCCTGCGAATCCGGCGCTCGTGCGGGCGCGGATCACCGTACGCGGCGAAGACGCCACGAGGCCGATATGGGACAGAGCGGAACCAAGGTCAGGAAGAGCGGGGTTCCAACCTCGGCCGTGCCACATAAAGTAGCGGGATGGTGATTCTGGACGGCGGCCTGGCCACCCATTTGGAGGAGCTGGGCGCGGACCTGCGAGACGACCTCTGGTCGGCGAAACTCCTGCTGGAGAACCCCTCCGTGATCCGGCAGGCGCATCTCGACTACTTCACCGCCGGCGCCGAGGTGGCGATAACGGCGAGTTATCAGGCGAGCATCCCCGCGTTCGTGAAGCGAGGGCTGAGCGCCACCGAGGCCGAGGACCTCATCCTGCTCTCCGTGCACCTGGCCGCCCAGGCCAGGGACGCCCACGGTTCGGGCACGGTGGCCGCGAGCGTCGGCCCGTACGGCGCCTATCTGGCGAACGGCGCCGAGTACACCGGCGCCTACGACCTCGACGAGGACGGCCTCACCGACTGGCACCGCGACCGCTGGCACATCCTGGCCGACAGCGAGGCCGACCTGATGGCCTGCGAGACCATCCCGTCCTACACCGAGGCGAGGGCGCTGAGGCGGCTGCTCGCCGAGACGCCGGGGATGCGGGCGTGGGTGAGCTTCTCCTGCCGCGACGGCGAGCACATCAACGACGGCACCCCGCTCAAGATGGCGGCCGGTCTGTTCGCCGGCAACCCCCAGGTGATCGCGATCGGCGTCAACTGCACGGCACCGCGCCACGTGCCCAGCCTGATCTCGCAGATCAAGGGCAAGCCCACCATGGTCTACCCCAACTCGGGCGAGGTCTGGGACTCCGCGAACCGGCGCTGGCTCGGGCTGGCCGACCCGGTGGAGTTCGGGGAGGCCGCGGCCGAGTGGACCGCCGCCGGCTCGGCCTTCGTCGGCGGCTGCTGCCGCACCACCCCGGAGCACATCCGCCAGATCCGCGCCCACCTCACGGGGACGGACACCCCGTGAGGCCCTGAGCGGCCACCGTGCCTCCCACACCCGCGAACGCCGGATCCCCTGTCTGAAGGGGGTCCGGCCTGTCGGCGAGAGCGTGAACAGGCCGGACGATCCTCTCCGCTCGCTCCTCCCCCGGACGCCGGGAAGACCGTCGCGCAAGATCCGAGCGCTTCTTGAAAACGTTTCAACGACGGCGAAAAAGTCGCGTGACACCCACGGGCACCGTCAACACCGCCACGTCGGGTCGAGAGACGAAACCAGTCAAGTGGCACAAAAGCGCCTAAAGTCACTAGCGAATCAAAGGTTGTTACGTTTTAATCAGTGCACATGAGCTCGGTGAGTATTAAGGAAGTCGCGACGCGCGCCAGGGTCTCCCCGGGAACGGTCTCCAACGTGCTCAACTGGCCGGAGAAGGTCGCCGAGTCCACCCGCGCCCGGGTCGAGGAGGCCATCCGCGACCTGGGGTTCGTCCGGCACGGTTCCGCCTCCAGCCTGCGGGCCGGGCACAGCCGCACAGTCGGTCTGTCTGTCATCGACATCGGCAACCCCTTCTTCACCGACGTGGCGGCGGGGGTCGAGGAGGTGGCCAGCGAGCGCGGGTACGCGGTGATCCTGGGCAACTCCTCGGGCGAGTTGCTCAAGGAAGAGCGCAACCTCCTGGTCTTCGCCGAACAGCGGGTCCGCGGCGTGCTCATCACGCCCGCCGGGGAGAACCTGGCCAAACTCGACCAGCTCAAGGAGCGCGGCATCAGCGTGGTCCTGGTGGACCACCCCGCCGAACGCGCCGACCAGTGCTCGGTCGCGGTCAACGACGTCACCGGCGGCTCGCTCGCGGTCTCCCACCTGCTCTCCATCGGAGCCGAGCGGATCGCCTACGTCACCGGCCCGCACACCATCCGCCAGTGCGCCGACCGCCTGACCGGCGCGGAGCGGGCGCTGACCACGGCGGGCCACGACCCCGGGGAGGTGCTGCAGGAGATCGCGGTGAGCACGATGAACGCCAGGTCGGGACAGCAGGCGGCGGAGAAGCTGATCGCCGAGGGGCGGCTGCCCGACGCCGTGTTCTGCGCGAACGACCTGCTCGCCCTGGGCATGTTGCGCGGGCTGCTCCAGGCGGGCGTACGGGTCCCCCAGGACGTCTCCCTCATCGGTTACGACGACATCGACTTCGCCTCGGCGTCGACGGTCTCGCTCAGCTCCATCCGGCAGCCGACCCACCGGCTGGGCCGGGTCGCCACCGAGCTACTGCTGGACGAGTGCGACAACCCTGACTCGCACGCCCATCAGCAGATCATGTTCCAACCCGAGCTGGTGATCCGCGAGTCGACCCGCTGACCCGCCTCACCGGTCACCCTGCCTCACCCTTTTGATCCCGATTCGCCGGTCACTCCGCCCAGCCCTCGGATCGGCTTCACCGCCCTTTGATCCCGCCGCACCGGTGACGACGCCCGGCCCGGTCAGGAGCGCTTGCGCGCCTCCTTCGCGGCCTGCCTGGCGGCCTCCTTCGCCTCCTTGGCGGCGCGGGCGGCCTCGACCTTGGCACTCGCGGCGTATTTGTCGACGTACTCCTGGCCGGAGAGCTCCATCAGCGCGTACATGATCTCGTCGGTGACGGCGCGCAGGACGAGGCGGTCCTCCTCCATCCCGTAGTAGCGGCTGAAGTCGAGCGGCTTGCCGAACTTCACCCCCGGGCGGATGCCCAGCTTGGGAAGGACGCTGCCCGGGGGCATCATCTCGAAGGTGTTGACCATCGCCCACGGGACGACCGGCACCCGCGCCTCCAGCGCGAGGCGGGCCACACCGGTCTTGCCCTTGTAGAGGCGGCCGTCATGGGAACGCGTACCCTCGGGATAGATGGCGAGCACGTTCCCCTCGCCGAGGATGCGCTTGCCGGTGCGCAACGCCGCCTCGCTCGCCTTGCCGCCGGAGCGGTCGATGGGCACGGTGCCGACGCCGCTGAAGAAGGCCTTGCTCAACCGCCCCTTGAGACCTCGGCCGGTGAAATAGTCGGACTTGCCGAGAGAGATCACCTTGCGCCGCAGGAACAGCGCCCCGAAGAAGTGGTCGGCGAACGACAGGTGGTTTCCGGCGAGGATCACCGGCCCTTGCTTCGGCACGTTCCCCACACCCTCCACCCAGGGGCGGAAAATCAGATGAAGTAAGGGCGAGAGGATGGCCTTCACCACCCAGTAGAACACTCGATGCTCCTTCGATTGACAGCCGAGAATCTGGAGTTATCCTCCCACTTCAGATCCCGGCCACCTACCCCACCGAACCACCCAAATCGACCTCTCGCAAAACATGTCCCAGTCGTGCGACGATCAGGCGAACCTTACTAGGAGCCGCGATGCCAGTCATGCCCGGTGCGGAGGCGTACCACCATGCGGGAGGACAGATCGGCGTCCTGCTCTGCCACGGATTCACCGGATCGCCGCAGTCGTTGCGTCCCTGGGGCGAATACCTGGCGGCGGCGGGCCTGACGGTGGCGCTGCCGAGGCTGCCCGGCCACGGCACCACCTGGCGGGAGATGGCCCGCACCGGCTGGGAGGACTGGTACGCCGAGCTGGACAAGGCCCTGGCGGACCTGCGCGGCAGCTGCGCCGAGGTCTTCGTGATGGGCCTTTCACTGGGCGGGTGCATGGCGCTGCGGCTCGCCGAGGTGCACGGCGACGGAATCAAGGGAGTGGTGGTCGTCAACCCGTCGATCGTCAACGACGTGCCACTGCTCAGACTGGCTCCCCTGCTCAAGTTCGTGGTCGCGTCGGTGCCGGGCGTGGCCGGGGACATCAAGAAGGAGGGGGCGGCCGAGCTCGGCTACACGCGTACGCCGGTCAAGGCCGCGGCCACCCTCCTGCGGCTGTGGTCGCTGACCCGATCGGAGCTGGGTAAGATCACCCAACCCGTCCTGGTTTTCCATAGTCCGCAGGATCATGTTGTGAAACCGATGAGTGTGCGTATTCTGCGGGAGAGGCTGACCAAGGGGAATCTGAATGTGGTGGAGCTCGCCGACAGCTACCATGTCGCGACGCTTGACAACGACGCTGAACGGATCTTCGCGGGGAGCCTGGAGTTCATCACCTCGAACGCGTCTGTACCCTTGCAGAGAGACTGATCGCGAGCGGGGGATGCGCGGTCTTCGGGAGAAAGTGATCGACCGATGAGCAACGAGCCCAACTAGGTGACACCTCAAAGCGATGAGGACGAGGTCTGGCGTCAGATCGTCGCGTCCTTCAACGACACCGCCGAGCGCGACTCGGCAGATCAGCCGTGGCCGGACAGCGAGAACCTCCCGGCCGAGCCTCCGCGACGGGTGATCAAGCAATCGGACGAGGAAGACCTCCTGCGTGAGGACGATCCCGCCGACGAGGCCGAAACCGGCACGGAGCAGTCCGGCGGCGAGGACGAGGAGGGGCACTACGTGCCTCCGCCCCCACCCCCGCTGCCCAAGACCGACGCCACCACCAAGATCGCATGGCTCGCGCTGTTCGGCGGCCCCGCCTACCTGCTGCTCAGCGCCGCGCTCGGCTGGAACCTGCAGGGATGGATGCTCTTCACCGCGGTCGCGGCGTTCATCGGCGGCTTCGTGGCGCTGGTGGTCCGCATGGGTGACGGCCCGCCCAACGACTCCGGCTGGGACGACGGCGCGGTCATCTGAGCGGCCTGCTGCTCGGTGCGCCCCGAGTCCGCCATTGCTTGGCGCCCCGAGTCGGTGCGCCCCGAGTCCGCTACTGCTTGGTGCGTGCCGAGCCGGCACGCGCCGAGTTGCCGAAGCGCTCGATCACGTCGGTGTACTTGCCGGAGGCGTCGACCACGTGGCCGACGGTCCACACGGTGTCGGTGCCCGGCAGGTAGGCCACCGACTGGAGCCGCACCGTCCGGGGAGCGGCGGTCTCAGGACCGCGCAGCGTCTTGACCTTGCGCCCGTCGTACCGGAGCAGGAAGGCCTCCCCCGGCCGATCCAGATCGACCCCGGAGATCCAGTAGCGGCCCTTGCGGTCGCCCGTCACCCCGTACAGCCGGACGTCTCCCTCGGGGAGGGAGACCCGAGACCACTTCTTGCCGTTCCACGACAGGGCGAGCGGGACGATCCCCCCGTTCTCCCGGTAGACGCCGCCGACGGCGAGGGCCCGCTTGGGGCCGTCGAGGTGGACGTCACGCAGGTAGCCGCCCGGAATCCGGGGGGTCTTGTAGGTCTTCCAGCGCCCGCCGGACTGCTTCATGATCAACGGCTTGCCGCCGGTGTCGCCCACCGCCCACCCGTCGCTCTTGCCCGACAGCGCCACCCCGTACAGCGCGCCCTTGTCGGGAAGCTGGGTGAGCTTCCACTTCGAGCCGGTGCCGGTCACGACCATGGGCACCTTGTCGCGCCGCCCGACGGCGACCACCCGGCCCGGAACGGCCGCCACCCCGCCCAGCCAGTCGCCGGCGTGCAGCTTGTCGACGATGACCCTGTCGAAGGACGCCCCGTCTCCCCTCGCCAGGTAGGGGAGGCCGTCGTGCCCCTCGCCGACGGCCCACAGCTCGGTCGGCGAGGCCGCCGCGACCGAGCGCAGCGGCCCGGCGCCGGTCGGGTCGTTGCGGATGCCGACCTCGCTCCACGAGGAGCCGTCCCAGTGGGTGATCGCGCCCCGGCTCTGCCAGACGTCCCAGACACTCTGCTGGCCGACCGCCCAGACGCTCGTGGCCGAGACGCCCACCACGTCGGACAGCGACCCGTCACTGCTCAGGCCCGCGCTCACCGGAGCCTGCCACGCCTCGATCGCGGGCGGGCTGACAGGGTCGGCATGGGCTGGGAACGCTTGCGAGGACAGCAGGAGCAGGCCTCCCGCGCAGAGAACCAGCGCACGCCGCGGAAGGCGACGGGTCATGTTTCAAATGGTACGGGGCTCATCCACTCCCCGCGTGCCGGTCTCCTCACTTGACGGGCGCTATCTGGAAAGACGTCCTTCCCCCGTCACGGAAATTTTCCCTGGCACGGAACCACTCGTCATCCGGGCTCCCTCATAAGACCCACGTCCGGCTCCCCGGAAAGGCCCGTATCGGGGTCGCCCCGCGTGGCGCTCGGCGGCCCGCCCACATCGGGTGACCTCACCGGACCCGTACCGGAGCCGGTACCCGTGACCGGAGCCGGTTGGCCGGTCTCGGAGCGCGAGTGGTCAAGCTCGGCGATCACCGGCAGGTGGTCGGTGGCGGCCACCAGGTCGGCGGGGTCCGCGTCGGCCCCGCCGCAGGAGACCACCGAGAGGCCCTCCACCGCGAAGATCGCGTCGATCCGCTTGTGCGGGCCTTTGGCGGGAAAGGTGAAACCGTCGCCGCGCGGCGAGACCGGGTAGCAGTCGGTGAGCCGCTCGGTGAGGTGACGCCAGCTCGGCTGACCGGACTGCTCGTTGATGTCTCCCGCCAGCACCGGCAGCGCGTCGAACCGGTCGGCCACCGCCCTCAGCAACCTCACCGCCTCGTCCGCGTGGCGGCGCCGGGCGGTCTCGTCGAGATCCAGATGGACGGAGCCGACGGCGACCCGCCGTCCCCCCGACTCCACCACGGCGATCGCGATGGCGCGCCGCTCCAGAGGAAAGAAGGACTCCAGGAGACGGCCCTCCCCGTGCAGCAGCCGCACCCCGGGGCCGGTCAGCACCGCGACCCCGCCCCTGCGGCGGCCCGCGGCCACGGCGAGCCCGCCGAATGAGGCGAGCCGCCTTCTCCTGCGACGCCAGAACAGAAAACGGGGCGCCTCCTGTACGCAGAGCACGTCAGCGCGGAGCGCGGCGACCACCCGTCCCAGCGCCGGGACGTCGTCCTTCATGGAGCGCACGTTGTAGCTGGCGATCCTGAGCACCCGGCCACCTCGATTCGCGACGCGTGCCGCGAGGATAACCGCGCGCCGCAGGGCATACCAGTCGCCCGCTCCGATTGGCATGCGGGCGACCGGTACGGATGGCGAGGAAGCCGTCAGCGCCTGCGGGCGAGGTCCGCGGCGCCCACCAGGCCCGCCGAGGGGCCGAGTTCGGCGCAGCGGACCTCGGCCAGCGGGCGGTGCCCCCGTCCGCTCAGGTGGGTGTTGAAGAACTCGCGGGTCTCGTCGATCCACAGGTCCGCGGCGCGCGAGACGCCGCCGCCGAGGACGAAGCAGCCCGGGTCGAGGACGGCGGCGAGGTCGGCCAGGCCCTGGCCGATCCAGCGGGCCATCGAGGAGAACGCGGCGAGCGCGGCCGGGTCGCCCTGCCTGGCCGCCTCGGTGACTTCCTGGCCCTCGATCTGGTCGGGCGTTCCTCCGGCGATCTCCAGGAGCTTGACGGCCCGGTCCGGCTCGGCCTCGGCGATCAGCTTGGCCTCCATCACGAGGGCGCTGCCGCTCGCGTACCGCTCCCAGCAGCCGAGGTTGCCACACCCGCACAGGCGCCCGTCGGGGACCACCTGCATATGGCCGAGTTCGGCACCCATGCCCCAGCGCCCCCGGTACAGGGAGCCGTCGAAGACGATGCCTCCGCCGATGCCGGTGCCGACGGTCACGCACACCAGGTGGGTCTCGCCGCGTCCCGCGCCGAACCTCGCCTCGCCCCACGCCATCGCGTTGGCGTCGTTCTCCACCACGACGGGAAGGCCGACCATGTCGGAGACCTTCTTCTGCAGCGCCTCCTCGCGCCAGGCGAGGTTGGGGGCGAAGCGGACAATGGACCTGGTCTCGTCGACGAACCCGGCCGCGCCGAGTCCGACGGCCTCGATCTCCCGGTCCTTGGAGAGCTCCAGGATCACATCACCGATCGTGTTGGCCACCTGGTCCGGATTCTCCGCCGGGGTGGGTCGCAGAGCATGCTCGATGATCAGGCCGTCCTCGTCGACGACTCCCGCCGCGACCTTCGTACCGCCGATGTCCACACCGATGGTCAGCGCCATTGTCCATTCATCCTCTCCCCCTGGGCTCACCCCAGGTCGATGTGCTCCACGGGGGTGTCTCCTCGCTCGCGCTCGCGCTCCCGCTGTGCGGGCGCGGGCTTGCCGAGTCCGTCGACGGCCGACTTGAAGGCGGCGAACAGCTCGGTGCCCGCCTGCATGAGGTGGTCGGTGACGGCGCCGCCGCCCGACTCACGCTGCGCGGCCATCGCGCGGCAGACGGGGCAGGCCCGGCAGATGTACTCCTCATGCTCCGAGACCGCCTCCTCCCACACGTCCCGCTCTCTTCTTCCGCGCCCGCCACCGGAAAGCGCGCTGCCGACCCCGGTCATCGTGCCCTTGATCAGATTCTTGCGCAGTTCCCTGGTGGCTTTCTGCTGCAGGGTGTCGAAGAGTTTGAACGCCTCCTCGGCGGCGGTGCCCAGCGGGTCCTTGCCCCCCTGGGACCGCTCCTCCCGTGCCCGCCGCTCCTCACGCGCCCGCTCGTCGCGCGCACGCTCCTCACGTGCCCGCTCTTCACGCGCTCGTTCTTCGGCGGCGGTGTCCTTCTCCCGGCTCGTGGCCTCGGCGCGGTCGCCCGGCCGGGACCAAGGGGTCCATCCGGCCGCCCGCTCCTCACGCCTGGCCCGGTCGGCGCGCTCGAACCACTCGGCGCGCGCGTCGCGCTCGGCCTGCTCGGCGGGCGAGACCTGCTCGGAGCCCGGAGCCTGGCCGGAGCCCGGGGGCCGCTCGGAGGGCGCGGCCTCGGCCACGGTCTCCACCTCGACCACCTCCAGGCGCGCGACCTTCTCGACGCGCTCGGCCCGCACGGGCTCCCCCGCGTCCTGCTGTCGCTCGACGGCCTCCACCGGCTCAGCCCGCACAACGGGCTCGACGGGCTCGACGGGCTCGACGGGCTCGACGGGCTCGACGGGCTCGGACGACCCGGCAGGTCCTCCCTGCGGGGACTCCTCGACCGGCTCTACGGGCCGGCTCTTCCTGGCCGTCGTCTTCGCCGGTCGGCGGCTCCTCTGAGCCTTGCCCGCGGCCCCGCCCCCAGCGGCCTCGACGTTTCCTGTGCTCCCGGTGCTCTCAGTGCTCTCAGTGCTCTCGGCACTCCCGGCGCCCCCGATGTCTCCGACCTCGGGCGGCGGCTTCGCGGCGGCACTCTTCCGCGGCTTCCTCGGCGCACGCGGCTTCGGGGTCTTCTCAGCGTCATTCGTGTTATCGGTCATCAGGCCCTCCCGATTCGAACCGTACCCGGAGAAACCCATCTCGGAGCGCGGCGTCCCGCACCGACCTGCGGGCCAGTGCGGCGGGCAGGGCCAGGACACGGCGGTAGGAACCGGCGTTGACGATCAGCTCGTCGCCCTTGCGCGCCAGATCCACCTCGTCCTTGTCCGCGAGCGGCAGGGCGAGGAACAGCTCGCCGTCGGCGGTGATCCGCAGCGGCGGGTCGACGGAGGGCGGCGCGAAGGGGTCGCTCTCGCCGTACATGGCCTCGGCGACGGTGATGAGGGCATCGAGGCCGACGGGCTCGGCCTCCAGGTACGGCACGATGTGCACGGGCAGCGGCGCGAACGACTCCTCGACCTCGGCCAGGTGGCGGGCCTGGGCTCGCACCCATCTCTCCCGCCACGGGTCGGCGCCCTCCGCGGGGAAGACACGGTTCGCGACCACCGCGTCCACCCGGTAGCCGTACAGGCTGAGGGAGGTCAGCGTGCGCCGGGCCTCGGCGAGCACGACGGCCTCGGGGGTGAGCACCAGCCGGACGCTCGCGTCGGGTCCGGTGAGCAGTTCGCGAACCTCCAGCAGGCCCCGGTGGAGCCGCTCGCCCGCGCCGATCACGTGGTCTTCCGGCATGCTGACCTGCGCCAGGCGGCGGACCAGCGGGGAAAGGGCGCCGAGCAGCCGCCTGCCGACGGGCAGCAGCCGGTTCACGTGCCAGTCGAGGGCCTCGGGCAGAGCGAGCAGCCGGAGTGTCTCGGCGGTCGGGGCGCAGTCGATGACGATGACGTCCCACAGGCCGGTGCGCGCCTGCTCTCGCAGTTCGAGGAGCGCGATGATCTCCTCGGCGCCGGGCAGCACCGTGATCTCCTCGGCGGTCACCTCGTCGAGGCCGAGCTCGGCGAAGACGCCCCTGGCGTAGTCGCGCAGCTCGCCCCACTGGCGTTCCAGCACCTTCTGGGTGTCGACCTGGTAGAGGGAGAGACCGGGCGCGATCTCCGTGGGCTCCCCGCCCGCGCGCACGCCGAGGGCGTCGGCGAGCGAGTGGGCGGTGTCGGTGGAGACCACCAGGGTCTTGAGCCCGGACCGGGCGGCGAGTGTGGCCGTCGCGGCGGCGGCGGTCGTCTTGCCGACGCCGCCCTTGCCGGTGAAGAGCAGGACCCTGCTCACGCCACCTCCCGGCGGAAGAACGTGGAGCCGCGCTCCGCGCCGTACCGCGCCTCCCCCACCCTCATGGGGTCTCGACGCGCTTCTTCAGCCCCTTCAGGGCGGTGTCGATGATGACCTTCTCCGCCTTCCGCTTGATCATGCCGATCATCGGGACCTTGAGATCCACGGCGAGCTCGTACGTCACCTCGGTGCCGTTGCCCGCGTCGGCAAGACGATAGCTCCCGGTGAGCCCGGAGACCATCTTTCCGGCCTCGGCGATGCTCCAGTCGACGGACTCCTCACCGTGCCAGGTGTAGCGGAGGGTGTACTCGTCGCTGATCACACCCGCGTCGAGGACGAACCGGACCGTGGCGGGCCGGCCGTCCTCCCCCGTGGACAGGACGCGCGCGGCCTTCACCTGACCGGCCCACTCCGGGTACGAGGGGAAGTCGGCGATGACCGTCATGACGGTCGACCGGTCCGCGCCGATCTTGATGCTGGAGGTGGTGCGATCAGCCATGGGGCAACCGTACTGCCTCACGATCGCCGATGTACGCCCGGCGGGGCCGGGCGTGGCCAGGCGGGGACACCACGACGGCGGTGGACGGTGACGGGCCGGTGACGGGAACCCGACGACGGGAAGCCGTGCCCCCGAGGCGCCCGTCCGGCGCCGGATCGGCTAAAGCTCCAGCACGTAGGGGACGCCTTTGTTTCTGAAGTGCCCCACGTTGAGGCATTCGGTCCTGCCGATCCGGGTGCGGGCGGCCAGGGGCTGATGGACGTGGCCGAACAGGGCGTAGCGCGGCTGGGTCTGTCTGATCATCTCCAGGGTGGCCTCGCTGCCCCGCTCGAAGCGCCGGGCGACCACGTCGTAGAGCAGTTCGGGGATCGCGGGAGGGATGTGGCAGCAGAGCACGTCGACCTCGCCGACGGCCTCGACCTTGCGGGCGAACTCCTCGTCGTCGATCTCGTACGGGGTCCGGTACTGGGTGCGCAGCCCGCCCCCCACGAAGCCGAACCGCAGCCCCCCGATCTCCACGGTCTCGCCGTCGAGCACCCGGTGCCCCTCCCTGACGTACTCCGGCCAGTAGACCGGCAGGTCCACGTTGCCGTAGGTGATGTACGCGGGGGTCGGCATCGCGGCGAAGATCTCGCCGTACTGCCGCCGGACGGAGCGCTCGATGTGGTCGCGCGGGTCGCCCTCCAGCGAGGCCCACAGCGCGGAGGACATGGCCCGCGCCTCCTCGAACCGCTTGGCCGTACGCAGCGCGATGAACTCCCCCGCCCGCTCGGCCCCGAAGAGCTCGGCGAAGATGCCCTGGGAGTGGTCCTCATAGTCGACGAACAGGATGAGGTCGCCCAGGCAGATGAGCGCGTCGGCGCCGTCTCCCGCGCGGGCCAGCGCGTCGGCTCTTCCGTGTACGTCACTGACGACGTGAACCCGCATGTCAGGCATCCTCACCACCAACGAGTAGGGCCATATGGGATGAACCTCGCAGGGCGTGAGCCCGGCGTGAAGGCGTACGGCGCGGCCGACGGTCCGCTGCGACGGTACTTGCTACGGTGAAATCAGTCTTCATAACGCCTGGGTGACGAATTTACCCACACGTAACTTATCGCGATAACTTCCAGACAGCCCATCGATCGTGCGTCTCCAGGAGTGACCCGTGCGCGAGTACAGCGTCCCCGTGCTGGTGGATGTCCCCGCCTCCGCCAACCTCACCGACACCGTGTTCCGCCGCGCGAAGGAGGAGCCCGACGTCGTCACCCTGCGGCGCAAGGTCGGCGACGACTGGATCGCCGTCACCGCCCGTGAGTTCCGCGACCAGGTCGCCGGGGTGGCCAAGGGCCTGATCGCGGCCGGGGTGGAGCCCGGCGACCGGGTGGCCCTGATGTCGCGCACCCGCTACGAGTGGACCGTGATCGACTACGCGATCTGGACCGCGGGCGCGGTGGGCGTGCCGATCTACGAGTCCTCCTCCGCCGACCAGGTCGCCTGGATCATCTCCGACAGCGGCGCGAAGGCCGTGTTCGCCGAGTTGGAGTCGCACGAGGAGACGATCCGCGAGGACGCGTCCGGCCTGCCCGGCCTCAAGCACATCTGGCGTATCGAGGGCGGCGCCCTGGAGGAGCTCACCGCGCTCGGCGCCGAGGTCACCGACGAGACGCTCGCGGAGCGCAGGTCGAGTCGCGGCATCGCCGACCTGGCGACCATCGTCTACACCTCGGGGACCACCGGCAGGCCCAAGGGCTGCAGCCTCACCCACGACAACCTGCTGTTCACCGCGAGGAACGTCGCGAAAGGCCCGCTGGAGCGGCTGTTCGTCGTGGAGGAGAGGGCGGCGCTGCTCTTCCTGCCGCTCGCGCACGTCTTCGCCCGCATCATCGAGATCGTGCTGATCGAGACGGCCACGATCCTCGCGCACACCCCCAACATGAAGAACGTCGCCCCCGACCTGCAGGCCTTCAAGCCCACGTTCCTGCTGGGCGTGCCCCGTGTGTTCGAGAAGGTCTACAACGGCGCCGAGCAGAAGGCGACCGCCGAGGGCAAGGGGAAGATCTTCCACGCCGCGGCCGACACCGCCGTCGCCTGGAGCAGGGCCGAGTCGGCGGGTGGCGCGGGGCTGGGCCTTCGGCTCAAGCACACCCTGTTCGACAAGCTCGTCTACGGCAAGATCCGCGCCGCGACCGGAGGCAGGCTGACGACGGCGGTGTCCGGCGGTTCCGCCCTTGGCGAGCGGCTCGGCCACTTCTTCCGCGGCGTGGGCATCGAGACCCTGGAGGGCTGGGGCCTCACCGAGACCTCCGCGCCGTCCTCGGTCAACATGCCGGGAGCCAACAAGATCGGCACCGTCGGCAAGCCGTTCCCCGGCGTCACCATCGGCATCGGCGACGACGGCGAGGTGCTCGTCAAGGGGCGCCACGTCTTCAAGGGCTACTGGAACAACGAGGAGGCCACCGCGGAGGCGATCGACGCGGACGGCTGGTTCCACACCGGCGACATCGGCGAGCTCGACAAGGACGGCTATCTCCGCATCACCGGCAGGAAGAAGGAGATCATCGTCACCGCCGCGGGCAAGAACGTCGCCCCGGCCCCGATGGAGGACCACATCCGGGCCCACCCGCTGATCAGCCAGGCGATGGTGGTCGGCGACGACAGGCCGTTCGTCGCGGCGCTCATCACGCTCGACGTCGAGGCCCTGGAGCAGTGGAAGGCCGCCAACGACAGGACCGGTGCTGACCTCGCCACCCTCAGCTCCGATCCGGCGATCGTCGCCGAGGTGCAGAAGGCGGTGGACGGCGCCAACAGGTCCGTCTCCAAGGCCGAGCAGATCAAGAAGTTCGTCATCCTCGACCTCGACATCAACGAGGAGAGCGGGCACCTCACCCCGACCCTGAAGATCAAGCGCAATATCGTGATGCGCGACTTCGCCAAGCAGGTCGAATCCCTCTACGGCTGATCTTCACGGCCCCGCTTACAACCGGATGCCCGCTGGGGCCTCTCACGAGAGGTCCCCGTCGAATCCCTCTACGGCTGAGAGGTCCGCGCGGCCCCGCTTACGGCCGGGTGCCCATCTGAGACCTCTCGCGAGAGGTCTCAGCGGGATCCCTTCACGGCCCCGGGGCCTCGTGTCTCTCCACCGCCAGAGGTCTCAGCGGCCCCTGCACGGCCAGGAGGCAGGTCCTCGCGGAGCCCCTCTGCCGTCAGGGGGTCTCCGCCGGTTCCAGGAGGCGCGCGAAGCGGGAGGCCGCGAGGTCCCAGCTCCACTCGCGCGCCACCCACTCGCGCCCGCGTTCCCCCATGGCACGCGCCCCGGCCCCGTCCTTGAGCAGGCCGATCAGGGCCGCCTCGACCTCCCGCGGGCGGGTGCCGTCGACGACCAGGCCCGTCTCCCCGCGCAGTACGGCGTCGGGGGCGCCGCCCGAGGAGCCGGCCACCACGGGCAGGCCGCTCGCGGAGGC
The DNA here is from genome assembly GCF_040649155.1 of Streptosporangium sp. NPDC049046. Taxonomy (NCBI): domain Bacteria; kingdom Bacillati; phylum Actinomycetota; class Actinomycetes; order Streptosporangiales; family Streptosporangiaceae; genus Streptosporangium; species Streptosporangium sp. NPDC049046. The sequence goes on from NZ_JBEZEZ010000001.1 coordinate 444,807, forward strand.
CTCCAGGTAGACGATGCCGAGCCCTTCCACGTCGACGCCGCCCAGTCGGGTGCGGCACGGCATCGCGAACACGTCGCCCGCGGCGAGGTAGCCGGGCAGTTCGGCCTCGGACACGGGGCCGGTCATCCTGACCGAGCCGCCCAGCGGCCGGGCCAGCCGCTCCAGGGTCCTGCGGTACGGGCCCCCGCCGACGATGAGGAGCACCGCGCCGGGCACGTCCCTGAGCACGCCGGGCCAGGCCCGCAGGAGCGTGTCCTGCCCCTTGCGCGGCACCAGCCTGGACAGGCAGACCACCACCGGCCGCTCTCCCAGGCCGAGTCTCGCGCGCACCCGCCCTCCCCCGGCCCCCGGGTGGAAGACCTCGGTGTCGACGCCGGGAGCGAGCCGTACCAGCTTGTCCTCGGCTATCACCCCGGCCAGCCTGCGCCGGGTGTACTCCCCCAGATAGGTGACCACGTCCGCGCTCGCCCCGATCCTGGCGAGCACCTGGCGGCCGACCGGGATCCCGGTCCAGCCCGCCTCGTGGCCGTGGGTGACCATGACGACGCGGCGGGCCCCGGCCTCGCGCATCCTGGGCGCGATCAGCCCGAGCGGCGCCGCCGCCCCGAAGACCACGGTGTCGCACCCGAACTCGGCGACCAGCTCGGCGGCCCGGCGGGCGACGGCGGGCGTGGGCAGCATCAGCGAGGTGGGGTGCCGTACGACGGGATACGGCTGGCGCAGGTCGAAGGCCGCGCTGCCGGTCCACCGGGGCGCGTAGACGACGACCGAGCCGGGCGGGCGTCGGGCGATGAGACCGTACACGAACGACTGGATCCCTCCCGCGCGGGGCGGGAAGTCGTTCGTGACGACCAGCGTGCGGCTCACGGCTCGGGGAGGCCGTTCAGCCCGGCCCAGGAACGTGCCATGGCGATGCGCTGCGGTGCCGTGGGATGCGATACATAAAGTACATACTCAACGAAATCAGGCGACAAATCCGAAATATTGGTTAATGCCAGCCGTTTCTGCATGGCCACGAACGTCGCGGGATCCCTCGTCAGGTCGAGCGCGTGCAGATCCGCGCGGGCCTCGATATGCCTGCTCACCAGGTTCTGGGCCGGCCCCGACAGGACCGTGGCCAGGCTCAGCACCCCCATCACCAGTCCCACCGCCCTCGGGTCGCCGAGTGAGGTGACCCCGGCCCTGCGCCGCACGCCTCCCGCCGAGGTCACCACGTACAGCAGGCACGCCCCGAACGCCGCGCCCAGACCGCCGACGAGGGTGCCCCACAGCACGTCGTCCGCCTTGGCGTGGCCCAACTCGTGCGCGACCACCAGCTCGACCTCGTCGGCGGGCGCGCGCAGCAGCGTGTCGTAGACCACGATCCTGCGGGTCGCGCCGAATCCGGAGACGTACGCGTTGAGCGCGGTGGTCCGCCGGGAGGCGTCGGCGACGAGCACGTTCTCGACCGGCACGCCGTCCCTGTCGGCCATCGCGAGCAGGTCGTCGCGAAGTGGCCCGGCCTCCAGCGGCCTGAAGTCGTTGAAGACCGGTTCGATGAGCACCGGGTAGGCGAAGGAGGCCGCGACGGTCAGGACGAACGCCCCGGCCGCCGCGGGGATCCACCAGCGCCGGTAGCGTCGCGCCAGGCCGATCACCGCCACCACCATGATCGCGGTCAGCCCGGCGCCGATGCCGGTGCTCTTGGCCCGGTCCGCCGCCCACGCGGGCCATGCCTGGGTGGACAGCCCGAAGTCGCGCAGGTAGCCCTCCGACCACATCCCCAGGGGCCAGCGCAGGATCGCCACGGCCACCGACAGCGCCAGCACGCCGAGCAGCGTCCGCAGCCACCACGGCCCCGGCAGCCGGTCGACGAGCCGCGCGCCCAGCGGGGTGGCGATCAGCACCCCCGCCACGACCAGCGTCAGGCCGAGCGACAGGTAGCCGGGAAGGCTGACCAGCGCGTCGAACGTCTCGGCCCTGGCGATCTGCTCGGCGGTGAAGTCGCGGGCCGGATCAGGGGTGACGGGCGGAGCTCCGTCGGGCAGCACGCTCCAGGGCGTGGTGAACGCCACGACCGCCAGCGTGACCGCCCCCAGGCCGGCCGTCGCCCATCCCGCCGACCGCACGCCCGAGGGCGCGTCCTTCGTGCTCAGCGTCACGTGAGTTCCTTCCCGAGGTAGTCGCGCCAGGATGCGGTGAACTCGGCCGGCGACAGGCCGAGCGCGCTCCCGACATCGCTACCGTAGAGCCTCACCAGCGCCTTCTCCCCGAAGCGCTCCGCGACGAACCGGCAGGCGAGCCACGCCTCCTCGTACGCCTGCGCGAGCCTCGGCGCACCGGGGGCGAAGTCGGCCGGTCCCGGCAGACGCTCGGGCAGGACGCCCGCGCGCACCTCGGCGGCCAGCTCGGCGGCGGCCGTGCGCACCGCGATCCCGGCGTCGCGGTAGCCCACGTAGTCGGCGAAGCCCTCCGACAGCCACATCGGCACCCGGCCACCACGGGTCGCGCCGGTGGCCACGTGGGCGAGCTCGTGGGTGATCACCACGTCCCTGCCGGTCTCGGTGAGCCTGGCGTATCCCGAGGGCAGGACGATCACCCGGTCCGCGGTCGCCATCGCGGCCAGGCCGCGGGTGCTGCCGGCTCCGGCGAGCGTCGCGGCCTCGGCGTCGTCGGCGGGAAAGAGGATCACCGCGGGGACCGGCCCCCAGATCTCCGCGATCGTCGCGCGGGCGCGGTCGGCCCTCGCCGCCAGATCCCGCAGGACGGCGTCGGGGACGCCGTGGCCGATCACGAGGGAGTGCTCGCCCGTGACGGTGACGGCGGCACCCGGCCACAGGTCGCGGAGGTCGCCCGGGTCCCGGAGGAGGCGCCGGGCGTCGTACGGGCCGTGCGGGAGGAGCGGGGCGGCTCCGGCCAGGAGGGGGCCCGTCCCGGCGAACGGACCGGCGCTCATCAGCGCCAGCATCCCGGCGAGCACGGCGCGGCGCCCTTTCGGGACGGACATACGAGCCGATGGTACTTGACCGGCATCTCGACCGGCATGGAGCGGCCCCGGCCCTCCTGGTGGAGGGCCGGGGCCGCTTTTCCGTGCTCGGGCGTGTGCTTTCGGCACGCGCTTTCGACGCGCCTCCGGCGTGTGCCCGGACGCGGGCTCGGGCTCCCGTACTCGGGCGCGGTGCTCAGGCACCGTGCTCGGGTCCGGCGCTCGGGCGCCGTGCTCGGGTCCGGCACTCGGGTTCGGAGTTCGGGAGCCGCGCTCGACGCGGTCCCGGGTCCCCCACCCGGGCGCGGGCTCAGGCTCCGGGCCGTGCCGCTCCGGCGAAGGAGGACTTGTAGTAGCCCGCCAGCTTCACGACACGAACCGTCTTGCCACTGCTCGGCGAGTGGACCATCCTGCCCTTGCCGACGTACATGCCGACGTGGCCCTTCCCGCTGAAGAACATCAGGTCACCGGGGCGCAGTTTGCTCCACGAGACCTTCTTCTTGATCGCCCTGTACTGGCTGTGCGTGACCCTGGGGAGGGACACACCCGCCTTCTTCCAGGCGTACCGGACGAGCCCCGAGCAGTCGAACGCTCCGGGCCCGGAGGCTCCCCAGCGGTAAGGGGTGCCGATCTGCTTCTTGGCCGTCGAGACCGCCTTACCGGCCCGTACCTTCTGTCGTGCCGCCTTGCTCATCTTGGCCTTGGCCTTCACCTTGGCCTTCGCCGTGGCCTTGGCCTTCGCCGTGGCTGTGGCCGAGGCCTGAGTGACGGTCTTGGTGGTGCTTTCGGTCTTCTCAGAGACGCCGGCCGCACTGTTGACCAGGATCTCGGGAGGACCGTCCGCCGCCTGCGCCGCCGTGGGCCCGAGGGTGACCGCTCCGGCTGAGGCGGTCAACGTGAGGGCGATACCGCCGAGGGAAAGGCGGAAAAGGCGCGACAGACGAGGGTTGTGCAGGGTGCTGGACAGGATTTCTCCTTGGGGCTTCCACTGATGCCTACCGGGTTAGCTGACGGATTCGGGCTTGGAAGATGCCCTACGGCATAAACATGCCGATTCACCCCTGGCCGCAGCGTGCTGGGCCTTTTGGGTCCCCGGTTCCATGCCTCCTGGCTGCATGGATTCGGCGGGCCGCCGTAATGATCTCCACCCCCGGGTGGGGGCACGGCGGCCGGCTGGATTCTTATAAGGGAACCGGCCCGAAGACCGACATTCGCCGCGACGGCGTGGCTTGCACGTCGCGACGCCAGAAGTTACCCCGATCCCCAACGTTCGGCAAAGCATTCCCCAAATCCGGGAGAGCCGACACCCTTCTTGATCTTCCTGTTATCCCTGCTTAATGGCCATTTATGCTAATGAGATATGACCCTCGTCACATCCTTCGCATCACGCCCGGCAAATCACGGTTTCGTAATGTTCGTCACACTCATCGCGATCCACTGATGATGGACCGTTCCCGGACGGTCGGCCGGACGCTCTCAGCGCCTGACACAGGTGTAGGCCCCGTAGATCGACTGCTGGAAGTCCGCCTCGACGATCTCGAAGCCGGCGGCGTCCAGCATCGGTTCGAGCAGCCATCTGAAGGTGCTGTACTCGGTGCGCAGATGCTCGGCGTAGTCCTCGCGCGTGTAGCCGAGCGCGGGGTCGTCCGCCGCGCCGTCGAGCCAGCGGCCGAACACGGCGTCGGCCTCGTCCGGCCGGAAGTCGAAGATCAGGTCACGCAGGCGCAGGACGCCCCCCGGCCGTACGATCCGCGCGACGCGGTCGAGCGCGACGGCCTTCCAGAGGTCGGGGAGCTGATGGAGTGCGTGGCGGGTGTAGACCGCGTCGGCGGGCGGCCCGGTGTGCTCGTAGGACAGGAAGCCCGCCCGCACGCACTCGACGGCGGAGAGCCCGTTCTCGGCGGCACGGGCGGCCAGGAAGTCGTGCATCGCCGGGGAGACGTCCACCGCCACCACCCGCGAGAACCGCCGCGCCGCGGCCAGGGCGAACTGTCCGGTCCCCGCGCCGAACTCCACCACCGTCGCGCTCTCCCCCACGCCGTGCCTCGCGAGCACGGCGAGGTCCTCTTCGGGGTCGGGCCTGCCCTGCTTCCGGTCGAACCCGGCGACGAACGCGGCGTCGAGGTGCTCAGGTCCGGCGTACGCGAGCTCGTCGGGTATCCATGGTTTGATCATGTTCCGATGCTCGCAGCAGCACCGCGCCCGGCACATCCGGTTTTTCCCGGCACCTCACCCGGCCGGGAGCCGCGCCGTCGCCTCGCAGGCCACTGCGGACGGAGCCGCCGTGGGGCCGCTGAGCCACAGGGGAGCACCGGGGGACCGCCTGGGGCACCGGGCGCCACCGGGGAGCCATGGCGGCCACTGACGGCCACTGACAACGCTGCAGGGCAACGCTGCGGGGGCAACGCTCAGGGGCGGACGGCTCCGACGATGCGACGGCCGTAGGACGACAGCGGAACGGTCTTGACGACGTCGCCCGTCTGCGGGGCGTGCACGATCTGGCCGTTGCCCGCGTACATGCTGACGTGGCCGAGGCCCTCGCTGAAGATGAGGTCGCCGGGCTGGAGGTCGCTCAGGGAGACCTTGCGGCTCGCACCCCAGCTCCACTGCTCCCAGGTCGTCCGGGGAAGGGAGACTCCCCCGTTGCGCCAGGCGCTCTGGACCAGACCGGAGCAGTCCCAGCCGCTGGGACCCGTGCCGCCGTACCGGTAGGGCTTGCCGATCTGGGCGAAGGCGAACTGCAGGGCGGCGCGGGCGTTGCCCGAGGCTGAGCCGGTGTACTGGACCCCGGTGCTCTGCGGGTTGCCCACCTTGAAGGCGTTGAGCTCGCGCAGGAGCTTCGTCTGTGCCCTCACCATCTTTTCGGCCTTGGCCTTCTCCTCGGCCAGCTCGTCCCGCGTCTTGTCGGCGTCGACCAGGGCCTTCTTCGCCTCGTCCCGGCCGATCCGCAGCGCCTTGGTGGCCTCGTCGAAGGCGTTCAGCGACTGGGCGCGGGAGGTGGACATCTGGTCGGCGGCCGCCAGGCCGCTCAGCAGGGCACCGGGGTCGGACTGGTAGATCATGCCTTCCCAGCCGTTGATCGACCCGACCTGGTAGCTGCTGACGGCCATCGAGACGAGCTCCTTGCGCAGCCCGGCGACCTGCTTGTTCTGGCGGGTCAGATCGGCGTTCAGATCGCCGTACTTCTTCCTGGCCCGCTTCCACTTCTCCGAGGCCTGGTTGTACTTCTCGACGATCTGGTCGGCCTGCTCGTTGAGCTTCTCCAGCTTCTTCTTCGCCTCGGCGGGGGTCGGCCTCAGCTGGGCGGACGCTCCGCTCACCGGCATCGTCAACAACGCGAGAGCGAGCCCTACCGCCACCGGTATCCGAATCAGTCCAACCGGCAAACCCGCCACGGCCACGTCAACGCCTCCCGACTGCACCAGACCTGCGGCGAATAGTACAGAAGAAGTAATGGTTGACTCACCTTTTCACCGGGTTTGCTCCTTGTTCGCAGGTGACCGCTTTACCCGCGGCCGACGGTTTTCTCCCCGGAGGGCGTCGTCGGCCGCGGGAGACGGCCCTGTCAGGAGCGGTACCTCGGCCGCAGGGGGGCACCGCGGGAAGCGCCCTCTGGGAACAGGTGGTGTCCCGGCCGCGGGAAGCACCCCCGCCGGTACTCCGGTCGCACTACCCGCAGGCGGCGATGTCGCAGATCTTGGCGGTCATCCTCCTGGCGTCGCGCAACTGGACGCTCCAGTCCCCCTTCCCCGGCTTGTCGTACTCCCCCGCCCAGAGATAGACCAGGACGGCGTTGCCCTTCCTGACCAGCACGCTCCGGTCACCGCCCACCCCTGCCTTCCTGCCGTAGTAGACCTGGCCGGAGATCCTCAGCGCCTCGTCACCGAGCCCGGTCAGGCGCGAGGAGGCGTAGCGGTAACTCGCGCCGGAGTCGGTCCTGGCCGCGCACTTGACCAGGGCGGCACGCACCTGGGCGACGGCCGAGGCGGCCGAGGCCCGTGAGCCGTACAGGATCACCTGCTCGACCTTCATGAAGTCCGGCACGCCGGTGAAGGTCACCGTCCGGGCGGCCACGCGGCCGGTCGCGGCCAGTGTGCGCCTGTCGCACGGGTTGACGGCGAGCCTGGCCTTCGCCGAGTTGCCGACCGTCCAGTTGGTCTCGGGATCGTTGTCCTTCTTGGCCGCGTCCTTCTCGTACAGCAGGAAACCCCTGGGAATGGCGGCCGCCTCGGCCGTCGCGGGGGTGGTGACGGTCGCCCCTGCGGCCAGGACGGCGAGGGCGAGCGTTATGATCTTCTTCATCTGGACCCTTTCAGCACGGAGACCCCCGCCTTCAGCCGTGGGGAGAAAGTCAACGAATCGAGCCTCCTGGGTGATCCGATGCCCCACGACCTCAAAAGGTTTACGCGCGGCCCAGACGTCTGAGAAGAAGCACCGAGGGCACCGGCCTCGCGCCCATCCTGCGCACCGACTCGGCCACCTCGCGATCCGAGGAGACCACCGCGATCGCGCGTCCCGCGGGCTCGGCGCGGACCAGCTGGCGGATCAGGTCGTCGGCGATCTGGTTCGGGGCGCTGAACAGCACGCGCACCCCCCTGGGTGCCGACACCGGGACCGGCCCGTTCAGCTCGGCGCCGTCGAAGACGCAGGTCAGCTCGGTGCGGGTCTGCGCGTAGAGCGCGCCGAGACCGGTGAGAAGGCGGCTTCGCTGGTCGGCCAGGGTGAACGTTCCGTAACCGGCCTTGGTCACGTTGTAGCCGTCGACGATCAGATGGATCTGCGGCAGCGCGAGCAACTGGTCGAGCAGGGCGGGGTCGTCGTCGGCGAGCGCCCGCGCGGGAACCGCCTGGACCCCCTGCCTGCCCGGCGCCACCGAGGCGACCGAGTCGGCGGGACGGTGGATGCCCGAGGGCAGGGCGAGCTCCCTGCGCAGCCCGGCGGCGGCGTCCTGCAGGGCGTCGAGCAGCATCCGGACCTTGGTGTCCTCCACGCTGCGGCCCTCGCGCGCGGCCCTGCGCGTCGACTCCAGCTGCCGCTCGGCGTCGGCGAGCCGCTCGCGCAGGCGGCGCAGCTCGCTCTCCACGGTGCTGCCCGCCGAGAGCGCGGCGGCCTTGGCCTCGTCGGCCACCTCCTGGGCCGCGGCGGCACGCGCCTCGGCCGCCTTGGTCCGCTCGCGGGCCTCGTGCAGCCTGCGGCGCAGGTCGGAGACCTCCGAACGTGAGGTCTTGAGCTGCTCGCGCAGCCGCTCGGACTCCTCCTTGGCCGCGGTCTTCTGGGCGGCCAGCTGCTCGCGCAGCCGGGAGACCGTCTGCTCCTGGGCGGAGCCCTCGGCCGCGACGGCCGACCTCTCCAGCTCGGCGCGGGCCGCCTCCACCATGTCCGCCCAGCCCGGCGGCCTGGTCAGGTATGCGGCGGCGGCCACCATGACGGGCTCGGCCGCCGGCGGGACCGTGCCCTCGGCCAGGCTCGCGACCAGCTCGGGCCAGCCCGCGGTCAGCGTCTCCGCGACCAGCTCACGGAACTTCTTGTCGACCTCCAGCTGCGCGGCGATCGGGGCGCCGCCCAGCCTGGCCCTCTTGCGGGGATCGAACCTGGCGATCCCCTTCAGCGGCAGTGGCACCGAGGCCGCGGGCATCGAACCGAGGATCTGGGCGGCCAGCTCCACGACGTGTAAGCGAACCTGCTCGGGTAACGGACGAGACAGGCCCTCTCCGGCTGAACTCATCACGGCCCCTACTCGGATCGGTCTTCACGTCAAGGGTACGGCTACCGCACCGTGACCCCGACCTGACCGTACGTGGGCCGGTGATCGACGAGGCCGTGAACGCTTTATGGACAAGCGCTTGCTGCTGGGTTACGACTGTGCGGATCACCTTGTGACGTACGCCACCCGGGAGAGCGCGATGCATGAGCCGACGAACGAGCACGACCGGCGGAGCGAGAAGATACGGACCTCGACCCGCGACCTCGGGGAGTTACGCGAGCGGATGAGGTCGTGGCTCTCCCTGAGGGTGGGAGGCCCGGTCACGATCTCTCCGCTTTCCCGTCCCCTGAACAACGGCATGTCCAGCGAGACCCTGTTCTTCGACGCCTCCTGGACCTCGGCCGAGGGCGGGTACGACCTTCCGTGCGTCGCACGGATGGCCCCGGCGGACGAGGCCGTCCCGGTCTTCCCCGGCTACGACCTCGGCAGGCAGTACGAGGTCATGCGGCTGGCGAGGGAGCGCGCGGGCGTGCTCGCGCCCCGGACCCTGTGGTACGAGCCCGACCCCGGCCCGCTGGGCGCCCCGTTCTTCGTGATGGAGCGGCTCACCGGCGACATACCGCCGGACGTGATGCCCTACACCTTCGGGAGCCGGCTGCTGGACGCCTCCCCCGCCGACCGCGACCGGCTGCAGCGCGGCAGCGTCGAGATCCTGGCCACGCTGCACGACGCCCGGTTCACCGCGGAGGAGCTACGCCCCCTGCGGAGCCCGGGGACGGGCGAAACGGCGTTGCGCAGGCACGTCGAGGAACAGCGGGCCTACTACGAGTGGGCGCACGGCTCCATGCCCGTGCCGCTGCTGGAGCGGGCGTTCGCCTGGCTGGAGGAGCACTGGCCGGCGGATCCCGGACCCGACGTGCTGAACTGGGGTGACGCCCGTATCGGCAACGTGATGTACCAGGACTTCACCCCCGTGGCGGTGCTCGACTGGGAGATGGCCGCGATCGGCCCCCGTGAGCTGGACATCTCCTGGATGATCTTCCTGCACGCCTTCTTCCAGGAGATCACCGAGTTCATGGAACTGCCGGGGATGCCGGACTTCATGCGGCGCGAGGATGTCTGCCAGACGTACTACGAAATAACGGGATACAAGCCTCGGGACATGGAGTTCTACGAGACGTACGCCGCCCTCAGGCACGGCATCATCATGGCCCGCATCGAGCACCGCAGGATCCACTTCGGCGAGCGGGTCATGCCGGGCGATCCCGACGACCTGGTGATGCACCGGGCCGCCCTCGAACGGATGCTGGACGGAAGCCACTGGGGCTGAGGCCCCGGAGAGAACACCCGTGAAAGTCCCCCTGAAGGCACTCGTGAAGGCACTCGAAAGCCCGTCGGAAGCCCGATCGAAGGCCCGTCGGAGGCCCTCGCGGATCCGTGGAGGCCGCGGGCTCTCCCCGCGCCCGGCGCGCACCGGGCGCGGAAGAGGCCGGTGCGGTAAATGTCGGTCGAGGCTTCTATGGTCGTGAATCGTGGACTACGCCGTACAGGGAACACTCGACGAGCTGGGCACCCCGCTCAGCCAGGTCACCTTCGTCGTGTTCGACCTGGAGACCACCGGCGTCTCCGCGGGCGAGCACGCGATCACCGAGATCGGCGCCGTCAAGGTCAGGGGCGGCGAGGTGCTCGGCGAGTTCGCCACCCTGGTCGACCCCGGCTCGCCGATCCCGCCGTTCATCTCGGTGCTGACGGGCATCACCGACAGCATGGTGGTGGCCGCGCCGAGGATCGAGTCGGTGCTGCCGTCCTTCCTGGAGTTCGCCACGGGTTCCACCCTCGTGGCGCACAACGCGGGGTTCGACCTCGGATTCCTCAAGGCGGCCTGCGCCGCGCACGGGTATCCCCCGCCGGCCCACCAGGTCGTCGACACCGTCGATCTCGCCCGCAAGCTGCTCACCCGCGACGAGGCGCCCAACTGCAAGCTGGCCACCCTGGCCAGGATCTTCAGCGGCACCGAGCCCTGCCACCGGGCGCTCGCCGACGCGCAGGCCACCGTCGACGTGCTGCACGCCCTGCTGGAGCGGGCGGGCTCCTTCGGGGTGCGGACGCTGGAGGAGCTCAAGGGCTTCGTCCGCGCTCCCACCCCCGAGCAGCGTCGCAAGCGGCACCTGGCCGACGCGGTTCCCGCGGGTCCCGGCGTCTACGTGTTCGAGGACGAGGGCGGCGACCCGCTCTACGTCGGCAAGAGCACCAACCTGCGCAACCGCGTGCGCGGTTACTTCACCGCGAGCGAGACCAGGCCCCGCGTCCGCGAGATGATCGGCATCGCCGCGAGGGTGCGGACCATCGGCTGTGCGACCTCGCTGGAGGCCGAGGTGAGGGAGCTGCGGCTGATCGGCTCGGCCAAGCCCCGCTACAACCGCAGGTCGCGCTTCCCCGAGAAGATGTTCTGGCTCAAGCTGACCGACGAGCCGTTCCCCCGCCTGTCGGTCGTCCGCGAGGTCAAGGACGACGCGGCCTCCTACCTGGGCCCGTTCAACAGCGTCCGCGCCGCCGAGGACGCCCGCACGGCCCTGCACGAGACGGTCCCGCTGCGGCAGTGCACCGAACGGATCACCCCGCGCACCAGGCGTTCCGCCTGCGCCCTCGCCGAGATCGGGAGGTGCGGGGCGCCGTGCGAGGGCCGCCAGAGCCCGGACGAGTACGCCGTGCACGTCGTGGCGGCCCGCCGGGCCATGGAGCTGGACGCGGCCCCGGTCTTCTCCGCGATCGAGGCCAGGATGGAGCGCCTCGCCCTGGACCAGCGCTACGAGGAGGCCGCGGCCGACCGCGACCGGCTCGCCTCCTACGTCCGCACCTCGGCCCGCATGCAACGGCTGCGATCGCTGACCACGATCTCCCAGATGGTCGCCGCCGCCCCCCTGCCCGACGGCGCCTGGGAGATCCACGTCGTCCGCTACGGGCGGCTCGCCTCGGCCGGGGTGATGCCGAGGGGCGCCCACCCCACCCCGTTCGTCGAGGCGCTGACCGCCACCGCGGAGACGGTGGCGCGAGGGCCCGGGCCGGTCCACGCCGCCAGCGCGGAGGAGACGGAGTGCGTCCTGCGCTGGCTGGAGTCGCCGGGGGTGCGGCTGGTGCAGGTGGAGGGCACCTGGAGCCTGCCCGTCTCCGGCGCGGGCCGGCTCAAGGCCCGCATCGACCGCGCCTACCAGACGGCCGAGCCGCGCAGGGCACGTGAGGGCCGCCCGCTGCGCTGACGGCCGCGCTGATAGCTTCTGAGGCGGCAAGCCGCACTCAACGAGGAGGAAGCTCGTGGTCACCGCGATCGTTCACATCAACGCCGAGGTGGACCGGATCCCCGAGGTCGCCCAGACGGTCGCCGAGATCGACGGGGTGAGCGAGGTCTACTCCATAACCGGGGAGTACGACCTGATGGCCATGGTCCGCGTCACCTCCTACGAGGAGATCGCCGAGGTCGTCCCCGGCCGGATCAACAAGGTCGACGGAGTGCTGCACACCGAGACCCACGTCGCCTTCCGCGCCTACTCGCGGCACGACCTGGACGCCGCCTTCTCGATCGGCCTCGGCGAGTCCGACTGACGGAGACGATGTAGGCGAGCACCGGGGTATGACCTCGGCCTGCACGGGCCGAGCCGGAGCGCAGGCCCGGCATCCTCGGCTCATGCCGGCTCCCACGGACGGCCGCGTCCTCGTCCGTACGGGCGGAACGGCGCGTGGGGCGGGCCCGGCGGATCCCTCACCTCCCGCCGGGACCGGAGAAGGCGGCATCCCCACCCGTACGGGCCGAGACAGAACGCGCAGCGGGCCCGGCGGCATCCTCACCCCGTGCCGGGGCTTGAGGCATCCTCCCCCGTACGGGCCGAGGCGGGGCGCGAGACCGGGACCGTGTCGTCCTCGTCCGCCTCGCCGACCCCGGCGAATCCCCGGAGCGGCCCGACGACGGTGACGTCCCCCTCGTCCGCCCCACCCGTGCGGCCTCCCACCTCGCCCGCGGTGGGCAATCTCGCCCGCACCTCGAACCCACCACCGGGCAGGGTCCCCGCCGCCAGCGTCCCGCCGAACAGGGTGGCCCGCTCGCGCATGCCGAGCAGGCCGTGCCCCGCGGCGGCCGAGGGGACGGTCCTGCCGTCGTCCCGTACCAGGACGTCGAGGAAACCCGGCCGCCAGCGCAGGGTGACGCGGGCCGAACGGGCACCGGCGTGCCTCAGGGTGTTGGCGAGCGCCTCCTGGACGATGCGGTAGGCCACCAGTTCGAGGGCGAGCCCGACCTCGGCGGGCCTGCCGTCCTCGACCACGTCCACCCGCAGGCCCTTCTCCCCGACCTCGGCGAGCAGGTCGCGAAGGTCGGACAGCCTGGGCTGTGGCGTCCTGCCGGTCGAGGGGCCGTCGAGGTCGAGCAACGAGAGGGTGCGCTGGAGCTCGACGAGTGCCTGGCGTCCCGTCTCCTCGGCCACCCGCAGGGTCTGCCTGGCCCGCTCGGGATCCTTGTCCATGATCATCCGTCCGGCGCCCACCCCGAGGGTCATCATGCTGATCCCGTGGGCGACGACGTCGTGCAGCTCGCGGGCGATGCGTGCCCGCCGCTGCGCGAGCCGGGCACCGGCCAGGGCCTCCCCCTGGTCGGCGAACCTGGCCTCCCAGGACCTGAGCCTCAGCAGCAGGAGCCTGCGCTCCCACACCAGGCTCGCCACGGCCACGCCCAGTGCGAGCGCCGCGCACGACAGCACGATGGGGAGCACCTGCTCGTCCAGGGGGTCAACACGCCACATGGCCGCAATCTAGAACGGCTCCCCTCGGCGACACATCCTCTCTTGGGCGGATCTTCCATCCGCCCAAGAGGGGAGGACCTGCCGATCGAGGGTCAGGACGGCGCGAGCGCCCGGCTGACCTCGACCCAGCGATCGAGGGTCTCGGCGGCGGCGCCGGAGTCGACGGCCCGCGTCGCGCGCTCATAGCCCGCGGCCAGCGCGGCGTTCAGGTCGTCACCTGCGCCCGCGCCCTCGCCCGTGCCGTCGAGGGCGACCAGCGCGGCGGCGGCGTTCAGCAGCACCGCGTCACGGACCGGTCCCGTCTTGCCGCCGACCAGGTCGCGGACGGCCTGGGCGTTGAACTCCACATCCCCCCCGCGCAGCGCGTCGGGCGCCGCCCTGGGGATGTCGAGGGCGGCCGGGTCGAAGACCACCTTCTCCATCGCGCCCTGGCGCACCACCCAGACCGTGGAGGTCGTCGCGATGGTGAGCTCGTCCAGCCCGTCGTCACCCCTGAAGACCAGGGCGGAGACCCCGCGCTCGGCGAAGACGCCCGCGACGACGGGGAGCATGCCCTCGTCGAAGATGCCGATCGCCTGGGCCGCGGGCCTGGCCGGGTTGGTCAGCGGGCCGAGGAAGTTGAAGACCGTGGGGATGCCGAGCTCCTTGCGCGGCGGGCCCGCGAAGCGCAGCGCCGGGTGGTAGACCGGCGCGAAGCAGAAGGCGATCCCGGCCTCCACGGCGACCCTCGCGGTGTCGGCCGGGGCGAGGTCGAGCACGATCCCGAGGTGTTCCAGGACGTCGGCGGCCCCGCAGGAGGAGGAGGCGGCCCGGTTGCCGTGCTTGACGACCCTCGCCCCCGCCGCGGCGGCCACGATCGCGGCCATGGTCGAGACGTTGACGGTGTGTGCCCGGTCGCCGCCGGTGCCGACCACGTCGACGACGGGACCGGTGACCGAGAGCGGGGTGGCCCGCTCCAGCATCGTGCGCGCCAGGCCGGTCACCTCCGCGACCGTCTCGCCCTTCGCCCTCAGCGCCACCGCGAAGCCCGCGATCTGGGCGGATGTGGCGGAGCCCGACATGATCTGGTTCATCGCCCAGGCGGTCTCGTCGGCCGTCAGGTGCTCGCCCGCGAGCAGGGCGGACAACAGCGCGGGCCAGGTGGTGCGCGCGTCCATCAGAGGTCTCTCCAGGGGGGTTCCGAGGGGCTAGCGGGCGGACAGGCGGGTGGAGGAGCGGCGGCGCATCAGGTCGGCGACGGTCTCGGCGAGGACGACCGGGTCGATCGGCTGCGGCACGACGGCCTCGGCGCGCGACCACTCGGCGAGCCAGCGGTCGTCGCGACGGGCGATCAGCAGGCAGATCGGCGGGCAGTCGTGGACCTCGTCCTTGGCCTGGCGGGCCACGCCCATGCCTCCGGCCGGCTGAGCCTCGGCGTCGAGCACTGCGACGTCGATCTCCCCGGAGTCGAAGTGCTGGACGACCTTGGCGTGGGTGGCGCACTCCACGATCTCCACGAGGGGCACGTCTCCGGCGGGGCGGCGGCCGATCGCCTGCCGCACCTTCTCGCGGGTGCTCGCGTCGTCGCTGTAGACGAGAACCCTCATCTTGTCGTCGGTGCTCACGGTCGCGCTCACTATCCCTCGTCGATGTATGGTCACCTGGGATGCTACCGGTCGGCCGCTCCGGAGACCCAGGCCGGAGCCAGCCCCGAGGAAATTGCCCTATACGTCCACTTTGAGGGGGCGTATGCACCCCCTAACGGGGGGTCGTGCGGCGACCCGAGCAGGAGAGCCGCAATAATGCTGCCCGTGGCGACAGCATCCGCAATTTCAACGACGACGACAGCACACTCGTCCCGCCGGCCCGATCTGGTCAGCGTCGGGACGATCGTCTGGCTGTCCTCCGAGCTCATGTTCTTCGCGGCGCTGTTCGCGATGTACTTCACCATCCGGTCGGTGAGCATCGGCCAGGGACTTCCCTGGCCCGAGGCCCATCTGAACATCCCGTTCGCCCTGGGCAACACGATCATCCTGGTCCTGTCCAGTGTGACCTGCCAGCTGGGCGTGTGGGCGGCCGAGAAGGGCCAGGTCGCCAAGCTGCGCTTCTGGTACATCGTCAGCTTCGTGCTGGGCTCCGTGTTCGTGGCCGGCCAGCTGTACGAGTACAGCGAGCTGGTCCACGAGGGGCACACGCTGTCGCACTCCGCGTACGACTCCGTGTTCTACCTCACCACCGGCTTCCACGGCCTGCACGTGACGGGTGGACTGATCGCGTTCCTGTTCATGCTGGGACGCACGTACGCCGCGAAGCGCTTCACCCGTGAGCAGGCGACCAGCGCGATCGTCGTGTCCTACTACTGGCACTTCGTCGATGTGGTCTGGATCGGGCTTTTCGTAACCATCTATGGCATTCACTAAGGAATCGGGGATCTCTGTGAATAGGATCACCGCTGGGCGGCGGCATCCCCTCGCGAGATACGCCGTCCTGCTCCTGGCCCTGGGCCTGATAGGCGGTGTCTACACCGTCGTGCTCTCGATCTCTCCGAGCCGGCAGGCCGACGCCGCCATCGCTTCCGGCAGGGCCGACGACGTGGCGGAGGGCAAGAAGCTCTTCGAGCAGAGCTGCTCC
The DNA here is from genome assembly GCF_040649155.1 of Streptosporangium sp. NPDC049046. NCBI lineage: Bacteria > Bacillati > Actinomycetota > Actinomycetes > Streptosporangiales > Streptosporangiaceae > Streptosporangium > Streptosporangium sp. NPDC049046. The sequence continues at coordinate 460,876 of NZ_JBEZEZ010000001.1, forward strand.
AGCTGCCACGGTCTCAACGCCGAGGGCACCGCCCAGGGTCCGACCCTGATCGGCGTCGGCGCCGCCTCCGTGGACTTCCAGGTCAGCAGCGGCCGCATGCCCCTGGCCAACCCCGGCGCGCAGGCACCGCGCAAGCCCCCGGCGCCCTGGGTCAACGAGGACACCGTCCGGCAGCTCGCCGCCTACGTGCAGTCACTCGGCGGTGGCCCGACCATCCCGACCGACGAGCAGGTCGACGCCTCCAAGGGCGACAAGGCCAGGGGTGGCGAGCTGTTTCGCGCGAACTGCATCCAGTGCCACAACTTCGTCGGCTCCGGCGGCGCCCTGACCCAGGGCAAGTACGCACCGCCGCTGCACGAGGCCACCGAGAGGCAGATCTACGAGGCGATGATCACCGGTCCGCAGGCGATGCCGGTGTTCAACGACAGCATCATCACCCCCGAGCAGAAGCGGGACATGATCGCCTACATCGTGGGCGTGCGTGAGGAGCCCAACCCGGGTGGCGCCGGTCTCGGCCGCATCGGCCCGGTCACGGAGGGTCTGGTGGCCTGGATCGTCGGCCTCAGCCTCCTCTCCCTGGCCGCCATCTGGATCACCGCGAAGAGGCGACAGGCCAAATGACTGACAACAATCACGACATCGAGCAGCCGGAGGAGCGCGCGCCCAAGCGCGTGATCGGCACCCCCTCCCCGGCGGCGAGCACCTCCCTTCTCGGCCATGAGGAGCCGAGGAGGGCTGAGTCCGTCCAGGTTCCCGGTGTGACCCCGCAGGACGAGGCGACCGCGAAGAAGGGCGAGCGATACGCCGCCCTGTGCTTCCTCGTCGCCTTCCTGGGCGGCATCGGCTTCGTGGTGTCGTACGTGGTCTTCCAGGTCGGCGACCTCGAGACCACGCAGGTCTCCAACCTCGCGCTGGGCGCCTCGCTCACGCTCGCGCTGCTCGGGCTGGCCGCGGGCATGACGACCTGGGCCCGCATGGTCATGCCCAAGTACAACCTGATCCAGGAGCGCCACCCGATGGCCTCCGACTCCGGGACCAGGTCCTACGTGGGCACGACCTTCGTGCAGGGCGCGAACGAGAGCGGCATCCTCAAGCGCCCGCTGCTGCGCCGCACCCTGCTGCTCGCCGCCGCCCCCCTCGGTCTCGCCCCGCTGGTCCTGCTGCGCGACCTCGGCCCGAGCTACTCGGACTTCCCCGCCAAGCTCCGGCACACCGTCTGGGGAGAGAAGACCAAGGACGGCAAGCAGCGCAAGCTCATCGTCGAGGGAAGCGGCTCCCCCATCAGGGCCGCCGACTTCAACTCCCCGGGCGGCATCCTCTCCGTGGTGCCCGAGGGATACGAGCACGACCTGAACGCGCTGGCCAAGGCCACACTGATCCTGATCAAGTTCCGTCCCGAGGAGCTCAAATCAGGAACTAACCTGAACTGGACACACGACGGGATCGTGGCGTACTCCAAGATCTGCACGCACGTCGGCTGCCCTGCGGCCCTGTACGAGCAGACCACCCACCACATCCTGTGCCCGTGTCACCAGTCGACCTTCGACGCCGCCGACGGCGCCAAGGTCATCTTCGGCCCGGCCGCCCGGCCCCTGCCTCAGCTGCCGATCGCCGTCGATAATGAGGGATACCTCGTCGCAACGGCGGACTTCCCGGTCCCCGTCGGCCCCAGCTTCTGGGAGCGCGGCGACGCCGAGGCCAAGGTCCGTGAGAACGGAGCCCAACAGTAATGAGCATGGAGACCGTTCCCAAGCCCATCGAGGGCGCGAGCACCTACGTCGACGACCGTATCGGCGCGGGAAACTTCCTCCGGCGCAACCTCCGGAAGATCTTCCCCGACCACTGGTCGTTCCTGCTGGGTGAGATCGCCCTCTACTCGTTCATCGTCGTGCTGCTGACCGGCACGTTCCTGACGTTCTTCTTCAAGCCCGGCATGGGCCACGTCGAGTACACCGGGTCCTACGGTCCGCTGCAGGGCGTCGTCATGTCCGAGGCGTACGCCTCGGCGCTGAGCATCAGCTTCGACGTACGCGGCGGTCTGCTGATGCGGCAGATGCACCACTGGGCGGCCCTGCTGTTCATCGCCGGCATGATGGTCCACATGCTCCGGGTGTTCTTCACCGGCGCCTACCGCAAGCCCCGTGAGTTCAACTGGCTGATCGGCGTGCTGCTGCTGACGCTGGCGCTGCTCGCGGGCCTGACCGGTTACTCCCTCCCCGACGACCTGCTCTCCGGCGCCGGTCTGCGGATCACCGAGGGTGTGGCGATCTCGCTGCCGCTGATCGGCACCTGGCTCACGTTCTTCCTCTTCGGCGGCGAGTATCCGGGCGAGGACGTCATCGCCCGCTTCTACTCGATCCACATCCTGCTCATCCCGGCCATCCTGCTGGCGCTCATCTCGGCCCACATGATCCTGATGTGGGTCCAGAAGCACACGCAGATGCCGGGCAAGGGCCGCACCAACGAGAACGTGGTGGGCGCGCCGTTCTACCCGGCCTTCATGATCAAGGCCGGCGCCTACTTCATGTTCACCTTCGGGGTCATCGCGCTGCTGGGCACCTTCGCCCAGATCAACCCGATCTGGCTGTACGGTCCCTACACCCCCGCCGACATCTCGGCGGGCTCGCAGCCCGACTTCTACATGGGCTTCCTCGAAGGCTCGCTGCGCCTCATGCCCGCCTGGGAGCTCAACCTCTTCGGCACCGGGGGCGGCACGATCGCGATGAGCGTGCTCATCCCGGCCCTGGTGCCGATGGGCATCGTGATGACGGGCCTGGCGCTGTATCCGTTCATCGAGCAGTGGGTCACCGGGGACCGCCGCGAGCACCACGTCGTGGAGCGTCCCCGCAACAACCCGCACCGCACCGCGATCGGCATGTCGGCGGTCACGTTCTACGGCGTGCTGTGGCTGCTGGGCGCCAACGACGAGATCTCCGCGTTCTTCCACATCTCGCTGAACTGGACGACCTACGCGGGCCGGTTCCTGGTCATCGCGGGTCCCGTGATCGCCTACATCGTCACCTACCGGATCTGCCTCGGCCTGCAGCGCAGCGACGCGGCGATCATCGGCCACGGTGTCGAGTCCGGTGTGATCAAGCGGCTGCCCCACGGCGAGTACATCGAGGTCCACGTACCGCCGCACGAGGCGATCGAGGCCCACATGCGGGGCAAGGAGGCGGTCCCGATCGTCTCCGGAGACGGCGCGGGTCCGAAGGGTCGCGACGACATCCCCTCCAAGGGGATGCGCGGCCCGCTCGGCCGGCTCCGCGCCAAGATGAGCGCGGCGTACGGCGGCGAGAAGATCCCGCTGGACGACGGCCACGGCCACGGCGAGGGTCACGGCGCCATCGGCGACGGGAGCCACGAGGAGCACGCGACGGTCGGCCAGGGCGGCGAGGACAAGTCCCTGACCCGCTGATCCGTCACGGCCGGCACCACCCGGCCACCCGAGAGGGGCCCGGACACCACACGGTGTCCGGGCCCTTCGCCGTTCGCGGGGCGGTGTCGTGGAGTCGCCGTCCGCCCGGCGGATCGGGCGGCCAGGCATCCGCGGCGCCTCCTTCGATCTTCCTCCTGTAAAAGAGCGTTTCCGAGAATCACGCACCGCCACCGCTGTCACACAAAATCACTTCGTGACCGATGAGACGGACCGAGTGGGGCGGCCCCACGAGGCCACGGACCTTTTGTGCGTCAGGACCGACACGGTGCCGGTGATCCGACACGCCTGAAGATCGTCCTGTTGGGAACGACGTCTCAGCCGTCGGCGGCAAGGCGATCGAGCCACTCCGTCAGCAGATGCCGTTCCGCGTTGCTGAGGGTCGTCTGTTCGGGCAGCGCGGCGCGGAGCGCGCGGGCCGCACCGGCCGGTCCCGATTCCTGCACGGCCGGCTCCCGGTTGGTCACGGCAGCGATCATGGATTCCCGGAGAGTGGTCAGCAGGGCGGGGTCGCGCCGGTCCTCGGGCAGGGTCAGCCAGGTGAGCACGGCACCGCGCGCTGTGGCGTGGATGAGTGTGACCGCGAGTTCCTCGTCGACGCGGAGCCAACCGCCGACGGCGAGGCGTCGGATACGGCTCATCAGGGTCTTCATGCCGGCCTTGAAGGCGGCCGATGTCTCTTTCGTGGGCTCGCTGTACATCAGTGTGTAAAGCGCGGGATTGGCCAGGCCGAACTCGACCGCCAGGTCCCAGCCGGCCCTCAGGTCCTCCACGGGATCCACGGGATGCCGCGGACCCTGGGCGATGTGCTTGGTCTTGAGAAACCTGGCGAAACCGTACTCGGCCACCGCGTCGAGCAGACCGTCCTTGTCGCCGAAGAGGCGGTAGATGGCCGGTGGTTGCACTCCTGCCGCGACCGCGACCGCACGGGTGGTGACCGCGTCGCGGCCCTCGCGCTCCAGCAGGCCGGCGGCAGCCTCGACGATCCGCTGCCGGAGCTGCTCGCGGCCCAGGGCCGCGGTGTCGGACTCGACAGCGTCCATGCCGTCCCCACCCTGTGGACTCGATGCCATTTTCCAACGATAACGCAATGCTGTTTCCATCGATAGTTCCAATGATACTGTTCTGATGATTCCAACGGAAACAGCAGGGTGAAGGAGTACGAGATGCCGGACAAGATAAAGATCGTGGCGCTTGAGGAACACATCGCCCCGCCTCCGCTGCTCGACGCGTGGGCCAAGGCCGGTGTGCCGCCGATCCCGCAGCTCGGCTTCGGAGACGAGCCCTTCGCGCGGCGGCTACGGGACTTCGGGCAGGCGCGTCTCGCCGACATGGACGACCAGGGCGTCGATGTCGCGGTCCTGTCCCTGGCCTCGCCGGGCGTGCACAATCTCGCGCCCGAAGCCGCCGTCAGCGTGGCCCGCGAGGTCAACGACACTCTGGCCGAGATCGTCGCCGGGCGACCCGACCGGTTCCAGGCCTTCGCCGCCATCCCCACCGCGGCGCCCGAAGCCGCCGCGGCCGAACTGGAACGAGCGGTGACCCGGCTCGGCTTCCCCGGTGCGATGCTGTACGGGCGCACCGGAGACAGACTGGCCGACGCCCCGGAGTTCGATGACCTGTACGCCACGGCCGAGCGCCTGCGGGTGCCGCTGCACTTCCATCCCCAGACTCCGGTCCCCGAGGTTCTCAATGCCTACTACTCGGGCTTCGACGACGGAGTCGGGCTGACGCGCGGTACCGGGATGGGGCTCGCGACGGCAGGCCTGGGCTGGTACTACGACCTGGGTGTCCAGTATCTACGGATGATCTTCTCCGGCGTTTTCGACCGGCACCCTGGATTGCAGGTGATCGCAGGACACTGGGGCGAGGTCGTCCTGTTCTACCTCGACCACACCGGGGTCATGGCGCACAACGCCAAGCTGGAGCGCCCGCTCGCCGACTACTTCACGCAGAACTTCTGGGTCTGCGGCAGCGGCACGGTCAGCGAGCGCTACATGAGGTGGACGTCGGAGGTCGTCGGAACCGGGCGCATGATGTACTCGACCGACTATCCATACACCTTCGGGACCCGCCCCGGCGGATTCCCCTTCCTCGACACCGCCAACGGGGTCGCCCGCTCGTTCCTCGAACAGGCGCCCTTCACCCACGAGGAGAAGGCCGCGATCGGGTCCGGCAACTGGGAGAACCTGACCGGGCACATCACGGTGCGCCGCGAACACGACTCGGCTTGATATTCCGCTTCGACCAACCGCACCCATGCCCGGTACCGGAACCAGCGCGAACCGTAGTGGCGAGGATCCACCCGTCTTAGAGGATCGAGCAACAGTGGTCGGGCCCGTGTCCGCCGGATTTTCCGCCGGCCCCAGGGACACCGACACGGCAGGGCCTCTTCGAGCCGCCTCGGGCACGGCGGCCCCCGGAGAGGCAGACGCCCCGAACTGCCACGATGCTTCCAGAAAGCCCTCAGAGGGCTTCTCGGGGTCTCTCGCGGGCCCTGGCCGAACACCCCCCGAGCCTTGTGCTCTCGACGGATATCAGGACGTCTTGGGGCAAGGGCCGGGTCGCCCCCTCGCCCCAGGGCGCTCGCGCTCTCGTGCCCGGGCCGTCAGACGTCGTCGGTGGTGAAGTGCTTGAGGCTGCTCCACTTGAGCCATTCCTTCCAGCTCTCCTGCCAGTGACCCCACCCGTTGGTGGGCTCCAGGACGCGGGGCGAGCCGGTGATGATGATCGGGTCCCCGATCAGGGTGTTGTCGAGGAACCACTTGGCGTTGCTCGGGCTGACGTTGACACATCCGTGGCTGACGTTGGAGTTGCCCTGGGAACCGACCGACCACGGGGCGCTGTGGATGTACTCGCCGCTGTTGGAGATGCGGACGGTGTCGTAGACGGTCAGCTGGTAGTAGCCGGGGGAACCGGGACCGATGCCCGGGGAGGTCATCACGGTGACGTTCTCCCTGGACATGGCGAGATGCACCCCGCTGGTCGTGTGGTACTTCCAGTCGCCGCCCTGCCCGGCGCTCATCGGCATCTCGCGGACGACCTTGCCGTTGCGTTTCACCGTGAGGTTGTGCGACTGGATGGTGCCCCGGGTGATCTGCGAGCGGCCGATCTTGAAGTTGACGACCTTGTTCGCGGCCCCGTACAGGCCGTCGCCGCCGCGCACCCCCGCGAGGCGGGCCTCGACCCTGACCTTGGTGCCCGAGGGCCAGAAGTTCTTCGGGCGGAAGTGCACGTTCCGGTTGTCGAACCAGTGCCACGCGCCCAGGACCGGCCTGGAGGTGCGGACGAGAAGGTTGCGCTCGATGGAGACGCGGTCGGTGACGTCCCGGTCGAAGGTGATCATCACCGGCATGCCGACGCCGACGGTGAGGCCGGTCGAGTCCCTGCCCGGCATGAAGCTCTCGATCGTGAAGGTCTCGTTCCCCTTCACCGTGGAGAAGGTGGAGGTCTTGGTGGTGACGGCGCCCTCCGGGTTGACGGCCGTCACGGAGACCTCGTAGGAGGCTCCAGGAGCCGCCAGGCCGCTGCTGCGCCACTGTGTGCCGTCGGCGCTGAGAACGCCCGGCAGGGAGCCCTTGGCGCCCTTCACGGCCTTCACGGCGACCTGCTTGAGGGTGCCGCCCTGCGCCGCGACCAGGACGGGCGTGTCCGTGGCGACCCCCGTGGCCCTGTCGAGGGGGGCCACGGTGACGGCCGCGGCCGCGGCGGCCGGGTTCTGTGACGCCTGCGGCGCCTTCTCGCCCTGTACGGCGGTGTTTCCCGAGCAGGAGGCCGTCACCAGTGCGAGGGCAAGCAGTCCCGCTCCCTGGCTCCGACCACGGATCGCGTGCCCCACATGAACTCCCCTGTCCCGGACTGAACCACTGAGTCAGTTATTACCCGGAGTAAGCGGTTCGCCACATAAGACGACCGCCTGGAGCGTCCAATAAACGCCAAAAAGCGGGCCACGGAAGTTTTTCCGTGGCCCGCCCGGTTTGTGGTGAGAAGCGCGGGGTCAGTGCGAGAAGTTGCCCCGGTAGTACTCGAAGACGAAACCGATCATGCTCATCACGATCGCGAAGACGCCGATCAGGAACAGCCACCAGCCGATGACCAGGCCGACCCCGCTGAGCGCGACGGCGAGGCAGACGAAGAGCGGCCACCAGCTGTGCGGGCTGAAGAAGCCGAGCTCCCCCGCGCCGTCGCTGATCTCGCCCTGCTTGTCGTCCTCCGGCTGGTCGCCGATGCGGCGGGCCGTGTACATGAGGTAGTAACCGATCATGAACGCGAAGCCCACCGAGATGGCCATCGCGGTCGTGCCGACCGGCTCCTTCGACCAGTACCAGTAGACGACGTCCACGGCGGCGAAGAAGACGCCGCAGAGGATGAACAGCCAGCCCTGGACCTTCATCGGTTCTCCTCCAGCTCACGGGCCGGGATGTGCGGGTGCTTGAGGTCGAACGCCGGGCGCTCGGACCGGATGCGGGGCAGCGAGGTGAAGTTGTGCCTCGGCGGCGGGCAGGACGTCGCCCATTCGAGGGAGTTGCCGTAACCCCACGGGTCGTCCACGGTGACCTTCGGCGCGGTCTTGTGGGTCTTCCACACGTTGTACAGGAACGGCAGCGTGGAGGCGCCCAGCAGGAACGCGCCCACCGACGAGATCATGTTGAGATCGGTGAACCCGTCGATCGGGCTGTAGTCGGCGTAGCGGCGCGGGAAGCCCTGCGCGCCGAGCCAGTGCTGCACCAGGAAGGTGGTGTGGAAACCGATGAACAGCGTCCAGAAGTGGATCTTGCCCATCGTGTCGTTCAGCATCTTGCCGGTGAACTTGGGCCACCAGAAGTAGAAGCCCGCGAACATCGCGAACACCACGGTGCCGAAGACCACGTAGTGGAAGTGCGCGACCACGAAGTAGGAGTCGGAGACCTGGAAGTCCAGCGGCGGGGAGGCGAGGATGACGCCGGTCAGGCCACCGAACAGGAACGTCACCAGGAAGCCGACCGAGAACAGCATCGGCGACTCGAACGACAGATGGCCGCGCCACATGGTGCCGATCCAGTTGAAGAACTTCACCCCGGTGGGCACCGCGATGAGGAACGTCATGAAGGAGAAGAACGGCAGCAGCACCTGCCCTGTGGGGAACATGTGGTGCGCCCACACGGTGATCGACAGACCCGCGATCGCGATCGTCGCACCGACCAGGCCGATGTAGCCGAACAGCGGCTTGCGGCTGAAGACCGGCAGGATCTCGGTCACGATGCCGAAGAAGGGCAACGCGATGATGTAGACCTCGGGATGCCCGAAGAACCAGAACAGGTGCTGCCAGAGCAGCGCGCCGCCGGTCTCGGGGGCGAAGATGTGCGTGCCGAGCTTGCGGTCGGCCTCCAGCGCGAGCAGCGCGGCGGCCAGCACCGGGAAGGCCATCAGCACCAGGATCGAGGTGAGCAGGACGTTCCAGGTGAACATCGGCAGGCGGAACATCGTCATGCCGGGCGCGCGCATGCAGATGATCGTGGTGATGAAGTTCACCGAGCCGAGGATCGTGCCCAGACCGCTGATGGTGAGGCCCACGATCCACAGGTCTCCGCCGATCCCGGGAGAGCTGATCGCGTTCGACAGCGGGGTGTAGGCGAACCAGCCGAAGCTCGCCGCGCCGCCCGGGGTGATGAAGCCCGACAGGGCGATGAGGCTGCCGAAGGTGAAGAGCCAGTAGCTCACCATGTTCAGCCGCGGGAACGCGACGTCGGGGGCGCCGATCTGCAGGGGCATGAGCTCGTTGGCGAAGCCCGCGAACAGCGGGGTCGCGAACATCAGCAGCATGATCGTGCCGTGCATGGTGAACAGCTGGTTGAACTGCTCGTTGCTGGTGAACTGCAGACCCGGCTGCGCCAGCTCCGCCCTCATGATCAGCGCCATCACGCCGCCGATGATGAAGAAGATGAACGAGCTGATCAGGTAGAGGTGTCCGATGATCTTGTGATCGGTGGACGACGCCCACTTCGTGATGATCGACCCCTTGCGGGTCGGCGGCACCGGGGAGTGGACGAGGGGTTCGTTAAGTGCGGTCACTGGGCACCCGCCTGGCTAGCGATGTACTGGTCGAACTCGGCCGGGGGCACGAGTTTCACCGAGAAGAGCATCCGGCTGTGGTCGACGCCACAGAGCTCGGCGCAGCGTCCGGCGTAGACGCCGGGCTTGTCCAGGGTGTCGATCTCGAACTTGTTGTTCACCCCGGGGATCACGTCGAGCTTGAAGTGGAACGCCGGGACCCAGAAGGAGTGGATGACGTCCGGCGAGTGAAGATCGAATCTGACCTTACTACCGGTCGGCAGCACCAGCTCGGGGCCCTTGGTGTAGTCGAGGGCGGGCTGGCCGACCACCTGGGCGGACTTGCCGTTGTACTCCGTGGTGAAACGCCAGCTCCACTGGAAGCCCTCGACCTTGACCGTCACGTCGGGCTTCTCGGACATGCTGGTGATGTAGTTCTGGTCGCGCGCGGTGAAGAAGAAGAAGACGCCGACCATGATGATCGGCACCACCGTGTAGAGGATCTCGATCGGGAGGTTGTACCGCACCTGAGGCGGCAGCTCGTCCTTGGAGTTCTTCTTCTTACGGTGGAAGGCGACGGACCACAGGATCAGGCCCCACACGACCACACCGGTGGCGAGGGCCGCGATCCACGATCCGTTCCACAGACTCTGGACGGCTTCGGACTGCTTGGTGACGCCCTCGGGCAAGCCGGCTCGGGACCAGTCTTCGGCACTGCACGCCGTCAGGGAAACCAGCAGCAGTGCCAGAGCGGCAGCGCGCGGCACCCGGCGGCGGGCCAACGGACGCCGTGCAGAACGGCGGGTCGGACTCACGGATCGCCTACCCCACAGATGAAGCCCAGGAGTCGCTCCTGGGCGGTCGTTTGTTCACGTTCAAGATTTCGTAGTTCACAGCTTCACGCTGGGGGACACATTAGCGCGGACCACCCTCGCCCTCCCCCGCAGCCCCCGTGCGCACCGCGCGTGGTGCGACGATTGAGAGGTGGCGTACTTCGACGCGGCCTCCACGGAGCCGCTGCACCCCCAGGCTCGCGAGGCTCTGATCGCGGCCCTCGACGTCGGCTGGGCCGACCCCGCGAGACTGTACGGTGCCGCCCGCCGGGCAAGGATGTTACTGGAACAGGCGCGTGTCGAGGTGGCCGAGGCGCTGGGCGCCAGGCCCGACGAGGTCTCCTTCACCACCTCCGGCACCCAGGCGGTGCACCTGGGCGTCCTCGGCACCCTGCACGGACGCCGCAGGACGGGCCGCCGCCTGGTCACCTCGGCCGTGGAGCACTCCAGCGTGCTGCACGCGGCGGGCGTCCACGAGCGCGACGGCGGCTCGGTCGAGACGGTCGGCGTCGGCATCACCGGCGCGGTCGACCCCGACGCCTTCGGCGAGGCGGTCCGCGCCGAGGGCACGGCGCTCGCCTGCCTGCAGAGCGCCAACCACGAGGTCGGCACGCTCCAGCCGGTCGCCGAGGCGGCGGCGGCGTGCGCGGAGGCGGGGGTGCCCCTGCTGGTGGACGCCTCCCAGACGGTGGGCAGGATGCCGCCGCCCCCCGGCTGGTCGGTGCTCGCCGCCGGCGCGCACAAGTGGGGCGGGCCCGCCGGGGTCGGCGTGCTGGTGGTCCGCAAGGGCACCCGGTGGCGTACCCCGCTGCCCGAGGACGACCGCGAGCGCCGCCGGGTCCCCGGGTTCGAGAACGTCCCCGCGATCGTCGCCGCGGCCGCCGCGCTGCGCGCCATGGTGGCCGAGTCGGCCGTGGAGTCGGCCAGGCTCTCGGCGCTGGTGGATCGCGTCAGGGCCGAGGTGCCCCGGCTCGTCCCCGACGTCGAGGTCATCGGTGATCCGGTCGCTCGGGCACCGCATATCGTCACCTTTTCGTGTCTTTACGTGGAAGGTGAGGCATTGCTCACCGAGCTGGACAAGGCCGGGTTCTCGGTGTCGTCCGGCAGTTCCTGCACGGCGAGTACGCTTCGTCCGTCGCATGTTTTGGAGGCCATGGGCGTGCTCACGCACGGGAACGTCCGCGTTTCGCTGCCCCGGGGCACCTTGACGGCGGATGTCGACCGCTTCCTCTCCGTCCTGCCGGGCATGGTGCGCAGGATCCGCGAGGAGGCGGGGGTCAAGCTTTGATCAACATTCGGGGAGTGAAGACGCGATGACCTCCAGCCAGGCCACCCCGGCGGGATCGGCGCAGCCTGTGGCCCTCACGATCGACGCGCTGGGCAAGAAGTGCCCGATCCCGATCATCATGCTCGCGGCCCAGATCAACGACGTGCCGCGCGAGGGGATCGTCGCGGTCCTCGCCGACGACCCGGCCGCCTTCACCGACATCCCGGCCTGGTGCCGGTTGAAGTCGCACCACCACGTGGGCAGCCACGAACTCCCCGAGGGCGGCTGGGCCATCCACGTGCGCCGCAATTACTGACATGTCCCGAAATTGGGTATGACCCTCCCGAAAACACGCCCAAACAGTTCGGGGGGACGACATGAGCGGTGAGACGGCGAGAGACCTGATGCACACCGGGGTCAGGTGCGTCGAGGCGCACGAGACACTCGACCGGGCGGCGCAGATGATGCGGGACATGAACGTGGGCGCCCTGCCCATCTGCGGCAGCGACGACCGGCTGAAGGGGATCATCACCGACCGCGACATCGTGGTCAAGTGCGTGGCGCACGGCCTCGACCCCTCCACGACGACCGCGGAAGACCTCGCCACCGGCCTGGTCTGGGTGTCGTCGGACGCGAGCGTCGAGGAGGCGCTCGCCAAGATGGAGGAGAACCAGATCCGGAGGCTGCCGGTGATCGAGGACGGCCGCATCGTCGGCATGATCACCGAGGCCGATCTGGCGAGGAAGCTGCCCGACGACAAGATGGCCGAGTTCGTGCATCGCGTCTACGCGAATCTCTGACACCCGCCACCTGACCGGCACCCGGTCGACACAGGTGCCTGACGGTGGCCGCCGTACCGGCGGCACCGGCCGGGGCCACCGCCGGGCGACGGCCCGGCGGTGCTCCGATCGGCGGCTCGAACACGGTGCCCGGGAAAGACATGGGGTCCGAAGAGACGCCGTGGCGCAACGGCTCAGCTGAGGCGTCGCGGCCGTGATGGCTCAGGGATGACCGTCACGGCCGTGGCGACTCGGGAGGAGCGTCACAGGCCCGGTGGCTCAGGCCTGGTGGTCAGGCTCGGTGGCTCAGCGCGGTGGCTCAGGCGTGGTGGCACTTCACGAAGGCGGCCACCTCGGCCGCGGCGTCGGCACCGTAGGCGTCGGCGAGGCGCTCCAGGAAGACCTTCTGGCCGAGCTCGTACTCCTGGCCGCCGACACGCTCCAGGACGTGGGTGGCGGTGAGGTTGCCGACCTGGCCGCAACGCTCCAGGGACAGCCCCCAGGCCAGGGCGGCGAGGAAGCCGGAACGGAAGGCGTCGCCCACGCCGGTGGGGTCGACCTTGCCGAGCTCGGGCGCCGAGGGGACGTGCAGGGACGGCTCGCCCTCGCGGTCGATGACGACGCCCTTGGGACCGAGCGTGGTGACGCGGACGCCGACCCGGCCGAGGATCTCCTCGTCGCTCCAGCCGGTCTTCTGCTCGATCATGCCCTTCTCGTAGTCGTTGCCGAACAGGTAGGCGGCGCCGTCGACCAGCTCGCGGATCTGCTCCCCGGGCATACGGGCGAGCTGCTGGGAGGGATCGGCCGCGAACGGGATCGCGCGCTGGCGCGCCTCGGCGGTGTGCCTGAGCATCGCCTCGGGGTCGTTGGGGCTGATCAGCACCAGGTCCAGGCCACCGATCCGCTGGGCCACCGGACCGAGCTCGATGAGGCGGGCCTCGGCCATCGCGCCGGTGTAGAACGAGGCGATCTGGTTGTGATCCTCGTCGGTCGTACACAGGAAGCGCGCGGTGTGGTGCGTCTCGGAGACGTGGATGGAGTCGCAGTCGACGCCATGGCGCTCCAGCCAGGAGCGGTAGTCGGCGAAGTCGGAGCCGACCGCGCCGACCAGGACGGGCCTGAGGCCCAGGCAGCCCATTCCGAACGCGATGTTGGCCGCGCAGCCGCCGCGGCGGACCTGCAGGTCGTCCACGAGGAACGACAGGGAGACCCGGTGGAGCTGATCGGCGATGAGCTGGTCACTGAAGCGGCCGGGAAAGGTCATCAGTTGGTCGGTCGCGATTGAGCCGGTGACGGCGATGCGCACGGGGTTCTTCTCCTCGTTGTCAGCATCTCTGGAAACGCGGGCGGTTGGTCCACGCGGGAAGATGAGCCACGCAAGAATACGCGACCTTGCTCGCGTCCCGCTCGTGTCAGCGTGCTACCGCGGCCGCGCATGCGAAAGCCCCGCGAGGGTGACCGATGTCACCCTCGCGGGGCCGGGCGTTCTCGCTCGCCCGCCTCGCGGAGAACTCGCCTAGTTGAACGAGTCGCCGCAGGCGCACGAGCCGGTGGCGTTGGGGTTGTCGATCGTGAAGCCCTGCTTCTCGATCGTGTCGACGAAGTCGACGGTGGCGCCCACGAGGTAGGGGGCGCTCATCCGGTCGGTGACCACGCTCACGCCGTCGAAGTCGGAGACGACGTCGCCGTCCATCGAACGGTCGTCGAAGAAGAGCTGGTAGCGCAGGCCGGAACAGCCGCCGGGCTGCACGGCCACGCGCAGCTGGAGACCTTCCTCGCCCTGCTGCTCCAGCAGGCTCTTGACCTTCGCCGCGGCCGCGGAACTGAGGATCAGGCCCTGCGCCGTGGTCTCGCTGCTCTCAACCGACATGTTGGTGACTCCCGCGTCTGCGTCGGCCGCTCCCCGGGAACGGCTGTCTGTTTTTGACGTCCTTCTCAGACGCTACCAACACCCGTCCCCCGGCACACATTCCTCAGCCGCCAGAACCATCCACCTTTGGACAAAGACCCCTCCCCCGGAATAAAGCCCCAATCCTGTGTGTCATCATTAGTCGTCACTTAGACGATAAGGGGGTGTGGCCATGACGACCACCGAGACCGGGCTTCCGCTCTTCGTCCTCGGCAGGGGGGTCGACCCGCACAGCGAGCGCGGCGTCGACTGTCCCGGCGAGCTGCCGTCCGCTTCCGATCCGGCGCTCGTCGAGCGCGCCAGGAGGGCGAAGGCGGCACTCGGCGACAGGGTCTTCGTGCTGGGCCACCACTACCAGCGTGACGAGGTCATCCAGTTCGCCGACGTGACCGGCGACTCGTTCAAACTCGCGAAGGAGGCCGCGGCCCGGCCCGGCGCCGAGTACATCGTCTTCTGCGGTGTGCACTTCATGGCCGAATCCGCCGACATCCTCACCTCGGACTCCCAGAAGGTCGTGCTGCCCGACCTCGCGGCGGGATGCTCGATGGCCGACATGGCCACCTTCGACCAGGTCGAGGAGTGCTGGGAGGCCCTGGAGGACGCGGGGATCGCCGGGATCACCGTCCCCGTCACCTACATGAACTCCAGCGCCGACATCAAGGCGTTCTGCGGGCGCAACGGCGGCGCCGTGTGCACCTCCTCCAACGCCAGGCGCGCCCTGGAGTGGGCCTTCTCCCGCGGGGAGAAGGTGCTCTTCCTCCCCGACCAGCACCTGGGCCGCAACACCGCGGTGCTGGAGATGGGCCTGTCGCTGGAGGACTGCGTCGTCTACAACCCGCACCGGCCGAACGGCGGCCTCACCGCCGAGCAGTTCGAGAACGCCAAGATGATCCTGTGGAAGGGGCACTGCTCGGTGCACGGCCGCTTCAGCCCCGAGTGTGTGGACGACGTCCGCGCCCGCATCCCCGGCGTCAACGTGCTGGTCCACCCCGAGTGCAGGCACGAGGTGGTCACCAAGGCCGACCACGTCGGTTCGACCGAGTACATCATCAAGAAGATCGAGGAGGCTCCGGCCGGATCCTCCTGGGCGGTGGGCACCGAGCTGAACCTGGTCAAGCGGCTCGGCGCCATGTTCCCCGACAAGAACGTGACGTTCCTGGACCGGACGGTCTGCTACTGCTCGACGATGAACCGGATCGACCTTCCGCACCTGGTGTGGGCGCTGGAGTCGCTCGCCTCCGGTCAGGTCGTCAACCAGATCACCGTGGACGCCGACACCGCCCACTGGGCCGGGGTCGCCCTGGACCGGATGCTCGCCCTGCCCTGACCTCATGGCCAGGCCCCGGCCGGGGAAGGTCTCGATCCCTGATCCTGCCGGGCTCGGGGTCCCTGCGGCTCCACCCCGACCTCAGGGACCTCAGGGACCTCAGGGACCTCAGGGACCTCAGGGACCTCAGGGACCTCAGGGACCTCAGGGACCTCAGGGACCTCAAGTGGACGGGCCCCGGCGGGTGGTGACCCGCCGGGGCCCGTCGCGTGCCGGGGACCTGTCGCGTACCCGGGGTCGGGGGAGCACCGCGTGAGCGGGGCCTATTCGAGCTCGTAGACCACCCTGACGCTGACGGACACGTTCTTGGTGCCGGGGCTGATCGACGCCCTGTCGACCGCCGCGGCGAAGCCGACGAACGGCGTCGGCGGGGTGACGTTCTGCTCGGTGATCTCCATGACGCGGCCGAGCCCTCGGCCCGCGAGCCTGGCGTACTGCGTGGCACGGCTCTTCGCGTCCCTGAACGCGATATCGCGCGCCAGCCTGAGCGGCACCCGGTTGTCGGACACCTCGAAGGTGACACCGTTGAACCGGACCGCCTCTCCGGCGGCGGCCGCCGCGTCCACCACGTCGTCCGCCTTGTCAAGGTCGCGCACTATCGCCTCGATGCCCTGCGTGGCCCGGTATCCGGAGATCGTGGGGTAGTCCTTGTACTCGGGGGCGAGGGTGAGCTCGTCGGTCCGCAGGTCCTTCGGCGCGACCCCGGCCGTGAGCAGTGCCTGCGTCAGGTCGGCGGCGGCGGCACGGGCCGCGGTGAACGCCTCACCGGGGGTGGGACGGCGCACCTCGACGCCGGTGTCCAGTCGCATGATGTCGGGGGTGGTGGACACGCTGCCCTCTCCCACGACCGTGATGTGAGGGCGGCCGCCCTCCACGGTCGCCGCGGAGGAATCGGAATCCGCGAGCGCGGTGCCGCCGGACAGACCGGCGAAGAACAGTCCCGTGGCGACGAGCACCGCCGAGGTGATCGCCTGAGACATCTTGATCATGGAGTCATGACACCACGGGACCGTGATCGCGGCGGCGAGCCCCGCGCGCTCCCTGTCGTGTCTTGGCCGAACCTCGGACGGCTGTTTTGCCTTCGCCCCACGGGTCGGGGACCTGCCGGCGAAGCCGGGCGAGCCTAGATCCGGGCGAGCCCCCGCCACCAGCCCAGCAGCCCGCCGTCCCCCTCGATCGCGTAGTCGTCGGGGCTGCGGCGTCCCCACACGACCTGGAGCAGGTCGGCCGACGTGGCGGCGAGCACGGTCACGGTGCCCGGTCGCAGGGACCGCTGGTAGTGGAAGCGGTCGGGGTCGAGAGTGATCACCCACCCGGCTCCGGTGTCGGCCTGCAGCGAGATCGTCTCACCACCGCCCCTGATCTCGGCCACGTCCGGGTTCCACTTCACATGCGGCAGGATGTCGAGAAACTCCTCGACCCCGTCGGCCGCCACGTGCTCGTCGATCGCGACCGGGACGCCCAGCGCGAGCTCGGCGTCCACCCGGTGCACCAGGGTCTCGTACAGCATCCGCCTCGACCAGAACCGCACCCGCCGCTCCCCTCCCCAGGACCACATCGGCGCCTGTGGATCCCGCGACAGCAGCGCCTCGGGCAGGAAGGAGGTGCCCTCGCCGAGCCAGGCGGCATATCCGGCCGGGTCGGCGGGCAGGCCCATGTCCATGCCGTCGCGGTCGTAGCGCCTCTCGGCCAGGTCCCGCACCATGGCGGCCACCCACCGATGCACGCCTCCGGTGTGGGCGGTGAGCCTCGCCAGATCCCAGCCGGGACAGGTGAGCACGGAAACGGACAGGTCACGTCCGCGCAGCACGTCGGCCATCCGGGTGATCTCCGCGGCGGCGGCCGCGGTGTGCTCGGCGTGGGTCCACTCCCTCATGTCAGCCCTCTCGTGTGAAGCGCATGAACTGCTTCTCGTACTCCTTGGCGTCGGTGCTGGTGGCCAGCACCCGCTGTGCCTTCCCCTTGAAGTCGAACACCACCGCCTCGTAGCCGGAGCCCTTGCGCCGCCAGCCCGCGATGTGCTCGTCGTCGTACCAGCCGATGAGCCGTTCCGTCTCGAACGGGATCCTGACCTTCGCGGGTGCGTCGGAGCCGGTGGACCAGACGCAGATCTCCTTCTTACTCTCCTTGCAGTACGTCAGCAGGGAGGAGCCGGACGGGGAGATGTCGTCGCCCTCGACCGTGATCGGGGTGCCCACGTCCAGCAGGGTCTGCAGCACGGTGCCCTGGGTGTCGTAGAAGCGGATGCGCTGGGTCTTGCCGGTGAGCGCCCAGGTGCCGACGGCCCGGCCGTCCCCCCTCCAGAAGTAACTCCACGTGCCGGCGTCCTTCTCCTTCACGCGGACGACCCTCGCCTTCTTCGTGGCGACGTCGATGATCGCGAAGCCGTACTCCTTGCTGGTGTCGCCGACCGCCTCATACAGGGTGACCAGACCGCGCTTGCCGTCCGGTGACCACTGCGGCAGCGTCGGGTAGACCGGCGCCTTGGTGACCCTGATCCTGGTCGCCGCACCGGATCGATGATCGATGACCGAGACGATCGCGTAGCTGTCCGTGTCGTAGATCCGGTCGGTGCCCAGCGCCTGGGTGCCCGCGGCGTTCACCGTGTACTGGAAGTACTTGTCGTTCTTGACGAACCGTTCGGTGCCCTGCCGACGAACGTAGAGGGTCTTGTCCCACTCCAGGCTGTAGGAGCTCAGCTTGATCGGGTCCTGCGTGCTCTCGTGGAGGGTGATCGAGCTGCCGGGCAGCTTGATCGTGCTCGTGTCCTGCGGCACCGTCGGGACGGTGGGGGTGGGGGTGGGCGCGGGGGTGCTCACGCCCTTCGTGACACCTGCCTGTGTGCCCCCCGGCGTCTCCGTGGTGCCGCGCGTCGCCAGTACGACGCCCCCGGCCACGAGCGCGGTGACCAGCACACCCCCCACGATCGCCGGCCACATCCTGCGCCCGCGCCGCTCGGGGGCCGACCGGCCCGGGTACGTCGGCCCGGGGTTCTGGTACTGGGGACCCGCGGAGGAGGGGAAGGTCGCGGGAGCGCCGTAGGACTGAGGTGCGGGCTGTCCCGGATATCCGGGCTGCGGATGCCCGGGGCCCTGCGGGGGGTAGCCTCCCGCGTAGCCGTCGTGACCGGGATACCCGCCGGGGAAGTGCCGGGTGGGCGGCTCCTGCTGCGGGTAACCGTGCGGCCCGGACTGCTGGGCGTGGCCACGTGGGTCCGACTGCTGAAGGTGCTGGGGATACGCGGCCTGGCCGCGCGGATCGGACTGCTGGGGATTCGGCACATGACCGTGCGGGTTCGACTGCTGGAGGTGCGGGACATGACCGGCGGGGCCACCCTGTGGACTCCCCATCGGATAGCCCACGCCGGGCCCGCTCTGCTGGGGATAAGGCTGCGGCCCCGAGTGCTGCCCCTCGCCCTGCGGACGCCGCTGCCCGTACGCGGTGTGCTCGGGATCGTTTCCACCCGGATGTCCGCCGGGGCCGGTCCGCTGCGCCGCGGCGGCCGATCCCTCGGCGAGGATGCCGCGCGGCGCGGTGGGCAGGGCGGCGCCGGTCGCACCGCCCGTGTCACCGGGACCACCGGCGTGGCCGAGCAGCCTCAACAGCGCCTCTCCCGCGGTGGGGCGCTGGGTGGGGTCCTTGGACAGGCACTGCCCGACCAGGTCGCGCAGCGCCGGATCGGCGATCGCTCCCAGCTCCGGCTCCATGTTCATGATCCGGTTGAAGATCGCCGGAAGGCTGTCCGTGCCGAACGGCGGCTGCCCGGTGGCCGCGAAGACCATCGTGCAACCCCACGCGAACATGTCGGCGGGCGAGCCCGCGTTCTCCCCCGCCAGTTGCTCGGGGGTCATGTACGAGGGGGTTCCGATCGCCATCGCGGTCAGCGTGGAGGTCCGGTCGAGCGCCTTGGCGATACCGAAGTCGATCACTCGGGGGCCGTCGGAGGCGAGCAGCACGTTGGAAGGCTTGAAGTCGCGGTGCACGATCCCCGCCTGGTGGATCGCGACGAGCGCGGTGACCGTGCCGATCGCCAGGCGGTGCAGGCCCGCGCCCTCACGAGGTCCCTCGCCGGTCACGACCGCGTCGAGCGTCGGACCGTCGATGTACTCGCTGACGATGTACGGGCGATGCTCGTCGACACCCGTCTCGATCACCGCGGCGGTGCAGAAGGGCGCGACACGCTGGGTCGTGCTGACCTCGCGGACGAAGCGTTCCATCGCCTCCTCGTCCTGCGTGAGATCCGCGCGGAGCAATTTGACCGCGACACGCGCTCCCGTCGGGGAAACGCCCAGGTAGACCGTTCCCTGGCCTCCCTCACCGAGCCGGGCGGTGAGCCGATACTCCCGCACCCGCTCGGGATCCCCGGGCCGCAGGGACACGAGGTCCGCCATGGTCACACCCTTCTCCCGTGATGATTTCCGGTCCCATTGTGGGGGCAAAGGGTCACAGGACGTACATCAAACCGCAAGCCGGACGGGCCGGTGTGGCACGCTCCATACGTCCCACCGGTCACACGGGATGGCCTTGCGGGAAGGGGTTCGCGGGAGAACCTCCCCGAGACCGGGCACACCTCGCCGGGGCGCACGAGCACGGCGCCGGAGGGCGAACGTCTCGGAGGCCGGGCACACTTCACCGCGCCACGCGGGCACGTCACCGGGGGTGGCGAACCCTCCAGGCCAGGCGCGTACCTCGCGGGCACGTGGTGGCGGGCCTTCAGAGGCCGGGCGCGCCCCAGAGGGGGAACCATCGGCCGAGATCGGGCTCGATCTCCAGCTCGCCGCCGATCGCACCGCGTACCTGCAGCTCCAGGGCGTTGTCCCTGCGCTGCGTCTGCCCCGTCCCATGCTCGGCGGGCAGCGGGGCGAACGGGTAGAAGGTGCCCTGCTTGTAGAGGTAGACCAGGGCGAGCCCGCGACCGCCGGGGTCGGTGAAGGAGATGAGCGAGCAGAGCAGGGAGGGGCCGAAACCCGCCGCCTCAAGGGAGGAGTTGACCGCGTGCAGGTCCGTGACGAGATCACCGAGCATGTCGGGATCACGACGCACCAGCAGCCACGTGTAGCCGAAGGAGTCCTTCGAGAACTCCACCGGGGGGCCGCCTCCGGCGTTCAGCAGCTGGGTGATGTCGCGCTCCAGCTCGGCGAACGCCCCGCCCTCGGCCGAGCGGAAGCAGACCGCCCCCACGCCCGTCGGCGCCAGGCCGGTGGCGGCCTGCAGGGTCACCGCGGCCGAAGGCAGCGCGAACAGCGCGTCCAGGTCCGCCTTGGCCGGTTCACTGCGCCCCATCAGCACGTTCCACCAGCGCATCGATCACTCCTCCGTCTCGTCCCCGCGCGGCACGGCGCGCCTGTCCGCGCGTCCGGTCATCCACCCTGCCCGAGCTGGGCGGAGATCCTGTTGAGCTGGTCCAGGCGCTGGTTCAGCGGCGGGTGGGTCGCGAAGAGGGCGGACAGGCCCGCCTTGCCGGACAGGGCCGGCGCGAAGAAGAAGGCGTTGAACGGCTCGGCCTCGCGCAGATCCCTCGTCGGGATGCGGGCCATCTCACCGCTGATCTTGACAAGGGCGCTGGCCAGGGCGGAGGGACGCTGGGTGAGCAGCGCTCCCGCGCGGTCGGCGGCCAGTTCGCGGTAGCGCGACAGGGCGCGGGTGAGCAGGAAGCTGACCGCGTACACCAGGGCCGAGACGAGCAGGATGATGAGGCCGATCGGCAGGCCGCCTCTGTCGTCGCGCCCGCGTCCGCCCAGGCCGCTGTAGAGCGCGACCCTGGTCATGAGCCCGGCGACGATGCCGAGGAAGGACGCGATCGTCATGACCGCGACGTCGCGGTGGGCCACGTGGGACATCTCGTGGGCCAGCACGCCCTCGAGCTCGCCCCTGTCGACCCGCCGCAGCAACCCCGTGGTCACGCAGACCACGGAGTTCTTCTGGTTGCGGCCGGTGGCGAACGCGTTCGGGACGTCCGAGTCGGCGATCGCCACCCGCGGCTTGGGCATGTCGGCGAGTGCGCACAACCTGTCGATCATGCCGTGCAACTCGGGAGCCTCCTGCGGGGAGACGACACGCCCGTGCATCGCGAACAGCGCGATGCGATCGGACATGAAGTACTGCACGAGCAGGATGCCACCGGCGATCACGAGCACCACGACGGCCCGGACGCCCAACGCGATCAACACGGCCACGAAGATCACGTAGAGCAGTCCGAGCAGGAACATGGTGATCACCATGCGCCTTGTCAGGCCCCGGTCCGGGGCAAACCGGGTTTTTGCCATATCCCCAATCTAACCGGGGATCAGTCCTTCGTTGCCGAGCATCTCCCGCACTTCGTCCATGGACGCGTCAGCGGGAGGCAAAATCAGCTCCGAGGACTCCAGGCTGTCGTCGGGCAGCGCCTTGCCGACGTGACGAACCTTGTCGAGCAGGGCGTGCAGCCGCACCCGGAAGGCATCCTCCTCGCCGGCCTCGATCGCGGCCTCCAGCTCGGCGTCCAGCGCGTTCAGCACGTCGAGGTCGGCGGGGGCGATGTCGATCTGCCCCTCCCCCATGATGCGGACGATCACAGGCCCTCCCCCGGCTGGCGCAGCTGCTGGGTCTGGTTGGACTCCGGCTGCTGCTGAGGCTGCTGGTGCTGCTGCTGGTACTGAGGCTGCTGCTGCTGGTGCTGAGCCGGTCCGGGCGTGATCGCGCCCTGCGGCGCGGGACCCTGACCCAGCTCGGCCTTCATCCGGGCGATCTCCAGCTCCACGTCGTTCCCGCCGCCCATCCGGTCGAGCTCGGCCTGGATGTCGTCGCCGCGCTGCCCGCTGAAGTCGTCGAGCGCGCCGCTGGCCAGCAGCTCGTCGATGGCACCCGCGCGGGCCTGCATGGAGGCGGTCTTGTCCTCGGCGCGCTGGATCGCCAGGCCGACGTCGCCCATCTCCTCGGAGATGCCGGAGAAGGCCTCGTTGATCCGCGTCTGCGCCTCGGCGGCGGTGTAGGTCGCCTTGATCGTCTCCTTCCTCGTCCGGAAGGAGTCGACCTTGGCCTGCAGCCTGTGAGAGGCCGTGGTGAGCTTCTCCTCCTCGGCCTGCAGGTTGTCGTGCTGCACGCGGAGGTCGGCGATCTGGGTCTGCAGGCTGCCGCGCCGGGTCAGCGCCTCACGGGCCAGGTCCTCACGGCCGACCCCGAGCGCTTTACGGCCCTGCTCCTCAAGCTTGCGCGCCTGCGCCTCGATCTGGTTGATCTGGAGCTCCACGCGCTTGCGCGAGGTGGCGACGTCCGCCACACCCCGGCGCACCTTCTGCAACAGCTCCAGCTGTCGCTGATATGAGTAGTCCAGGGTTTCGCGAGGATCCTCCATCTTGTCCAACGCGTTGTTCGCCTTGGACCTGAAGATCAGCGAAAGTCTCTTCATCACGCTCATGCGCGTCGGCCGTCCCCTTCTTCAAGTGCGCTTCGGGTCACCCCAAGTGATTCCAGCCCCACCGAAAAGCACCGGAGCCACCATAGGGTTCACCCTACGCATAACGCGCGGGGGCGTCACTAAGTTGCAGTCCCGGTAGGCTGACGTTGTGTTCCGACGTACCCAGACCACCGCGGACGACTCCCCCGCCTCCGCTAACGATCCTAAGCCTGCGGGCAAGGGGCGTCCCACACCCAAGCGACGGGACGCCGAAGGCCGTCGCCGGCAGCCGGTGAACGCCCCTCAAAACCGCAAAGAGGCCTACAAGAACCTCCGCGAGCGTCAGGCCAACGAACGCGTCAAGGCGCGCGAGGGCATGTTGCGCGGCGACGAGCGCTACTTTCCCGCCCGCGACAAGGGCCCCGTCAGGAAGTTCGCGCGCGACTGGGTCGACTCCCGTCGTCTCGTCAGCCAGTACTTCCTGCCGTTCTCCCTTCTCATCCTGCTGCTCACCTGGATCCCGTTCCCCCTCGAGGTACGCGGTTACATCTACGCCGCGGTGATCACGGTCGGCTGGCCGCTCATGATGGTCACCGTGCTGCTCACCTCGATCTGGGTGTCCTGGAAGGTGAAGAACCTCGCCGCCGAGAAGTTCCCCAACGAGAACCTCAAGGGCGTCGGCTTCTACGCCGCCATGCGCGCGCTGCAGATCCGCAAGCTGCGCTTCCCGCCGCCCGCCGTGCTGCCCGGCGGCAAGCCCGTCCCGCCGAAGAACTGACGGCGGCGGAGCCCGACCCGAGGAGCACCGCGGCCGAGCACATCCGTCCCCGAGTCCCGTCCCCTTCATGAGGGGACGGGACTTTTCACTTCTCTCCCGCCGGAAGGGCGTCTCCCCCGGGCGATGTCAGCCCTCGACGACGTTCCAGCCCAGCTCGCCGTCGGTGACGACCGGTTTCCAGTGACCGATGGACCCGCCGGTCTCCAGGGCGCGCGCCGTCGCCCTCAGCAGGCCGTAGTACGAACGGAGCCGGACGCCCCCGGATGTGAGGCTCGTCCTGCCCTCGTGACGGACGGCACCGACATCGCGCGCCACAGAGTCGATCACCAGGTAACCGCCTCCGCTGTCGTCGGCACCGAACGGGATCATCCGTCCGTCCCACCACTCCGCCCGCGCCACGGTGTCGGCCCCGTCCCCTGTCTCCCCGTCCGTCGCGCACAGCCGCCGCCAGGTGTCGCGGATGCCGCGGACCCCCAGGTTCCAGGCGTTCGGGAAGCCGAACGGCGAGATGCCCGACGCGACGGAGGATCCGTTGTGCCGCAGCAAGGAGGCACGCAGGTCGTCGGGGAAGCGCAGGCCCATCTGCGCCTCCGCGACGGCGATCGTACGGGCGCGGGCGGGTTCGCCCAGCGTGCGAAGGGTCGCGGGTGCGTTCGCCTCCAGCCACCTCTCGATGCGACGCCACTCGCGGTTCACCGCCCTCGTCACCTTCGGATCGAGCGCCCGCACCCGCGGACTCGACGCCCGCGGACGGCAGTCGGCGTCGGGAGCCTCGACACTCTCGTACGGGGGCGAAGTCTCGTACGTCTCGTACGGAGGCGAGGTCTCGTACGTCTCGTTTGGGGGCGAGGTCTTGTACGGCCAGGTGGGTCCCGGACTCCTCTCGGCGGCCTCCGCGAGTTCCCGCAGGTTGGACACCTCGCCGCACAGGTCTCCCTCGCACGAATGGTGCCCGCATACGGAGCCGATCACGACCGTCCCCGTCTCCCCCTCTTCGACGTAGCGCGCCACCGAGTCGTCCTGGTCGACCGGTCCCGGCCCACACCGTCCGTCCGCGCCGGGCCGACCCCCGACCTCGATCACCTCCATGGTCTCCACTCCGTTCGAGAAGACCGCGCTCTCCAGGACCTGCGTGCTGGCGGCGAACAGGCACAGCCCCGCTCCCACGGCTCCCCAGCGGACCAGAAGGCGCCGGGTGGCCTCGTCCAGCGGCTCTCTCGGCGTCCGCCTCCGCTCGAACGTCCGCTCGACGGCGGTCTGGAAGGCGGAGGGGTGCCTGGCGGCGTACCGCCTGAGGTCCTCCTCCGTGGGGGTGCCGAGGATCGGCGCGGGAGGCCATCTCGGTGCGCGCTCCGCTCCGGGGGCCGGGCCCTCGGCAGAGCCGGACTCCGTCCCCTCCACGCGGGAGGCGGTCTGCGGTCCCGCTGGGGAGACGCCCCGATCTCCCCCGCGTGGGAAGCCGGCTCGGCGCTCCTCGGCTCGCCGCCACAGGCGTGCGGCCGCCACGACGGCCGCCGCCAGCGTCACGACGGCGAGCGCGAGCCGTACCTTCCGAGAAGTGATCAACCGCAACACATCCGGCAAGGTATCCCGAATCATCGCGAAGCATGGCGCCTACTAATCTCGAACCATGGAATTCCGCCACCTTGGCCGCAGCGGTCTCATGGTCAGCGAGATCAGCTACGGCAACTGGATCACACACGGTTCCCAGGTAGAGGAGGACGCCGCCAAGCAGTGCGTGCAGGCGGCACTCGACGAGGGGATCACCACCTTCGACACCGCCGACGTGTACGCGGGCACCAAGGCGGAGGAAGTGCTCGGCCGCGCCCTCTCCGGAGTCCGCCGCGAGTCTCTGGAGATCTTCACCAAGGTCTACTGGCCGACCGGACCCGGCCCCAACGACCGAGGGCTCTCGCGCAAGCACATCACCGAGTCGCTGCACGGCTCGCTGCGCCGTCTGCAGACCGACTACGTCGACCTGTACCAGGCGCACCGCTTCGACAACGAGACACCGCTTGAGGAGACCCTCAAGACCTTCGACGATCTCGTACGCCAGGGCAAGGTCCTCTACGTCGGCGTCAGCGAGTGGACCGCCGACCAGATCGGCCGGGCACTGAAGATCGCCGACGAGATGGGCTTCGACCGCCTGGTCTCCAACCAGCCCCAGTACTCCATGCTGTGGCGGGTCATCGAGACCGAGATCGTGCCGCTGAGCGAGAAGGAGGGCGTCGGCCAGGTCGTCTTCTCCCCCATCGCCCAGGGCGTGCTCACCGGCAAGTACCGGCCGGGACAGCCGCCCCCCGCCGGTTCACGTGCCACCGACCCCACCGGGGGCAACTTCATCGCCCGGATGCTCAACGACGACGTGCTCACCCGCGTCCAGCAGCTGGAACCGATCGCCTCCGACCTCGGCCTGAGCATGGCCCAGCTCGCGGTCGCCTGGGTGTTGCAGAACCCCAACGTGGCCTCGGCCATCGTGGGAGCCAGCAGGCCCGAGCAGGTCCGCGACAACGTCAAGGCCTCCGGGGTCAAGCTGGAGTCCGAGGTGCTGAAGAAGATCGACGACATCCTCGGCCCGGTCGTCGAGCGCGACCCCGCCAAGACCGTGAGCCCCGAGCGTCGCCCCTAGCGGCAAAAACCCCTCGGCCCTCGTTCTTCAACGAGAGCCGAAGGGTTTCCGTTCACCCACGTCATTCAGTGCGCCGAATTCGGGGCGCTCATTCGGGGCGCAGTGACATCCCCTCGTACTCGACACGTTCGCCTTCGATCAGGGTGACTCTCTCGACCCCGGCCTCCAGCAGCTCACGCCAGCTTTCACCCAGCCACGACTCGGCGTCCGCCTGGCTCGGGAACGTGTCGGAGGGCGAAACACCCTCGACCACCTCGCCACCGTTCGCGTCTTCGTAACGCCAGCGCCACGTCATGCCACAGCTCCTTCTCGCAGGTCCTGCCGGTGCCCCTCGGCGGCCTCAGCGAACCCTACCTCTCCATGACGCTCCCGGACATGAAGGCGAGATCTTGATTTCCTTCTCACGACCGAAGTCGGGGGCTTCCAGCTGAAGGCAGCACCCGAGGTCCAGGACACCGGAGTGTTCACCTGTCGGCGGCCGGCACCGGGTGCCTGCCGGACGGCTTACTCCCGCAAACCGATGAGAAACACGATGACCGCTCTTCACCGCCGGGACGTTCCCCCGGTACGCCGACCGCTTCCTCCCGGAGGCGAGGGCTCGCGGTTTCTCGACCAACCTTTCAACGCGACAGGAGACCGGGTGTGAAGGTTCTGATCTCCGGCACGGCGGGCCCTGGCGGGTGGCCGTCCCCGGGCTGCGGGTGTGCCTCCTGCGCCCGTGTCACACCGGGCCGTCGTGCCACCTCCGTGGTACTCGGCGTCTCGGCGCCGGCGGACGGCCCCCTGCCGCTCGACGGCTCCCCCTCGCCCGACGACCTGGCAGTGCCCGACACTTCTACGCTCTCCGACAGGCCGACCGCACTCGGCGGTTCGACGCCCCCCGGCGACTCGATGACACCCAACCGTTCGATGCCGCCCAACGGTCCCGCACGGCTGCCGCTGTCCGGCCCGCTCCCGCCCGGTTACCGCGCCTCGCCCGGTCCTGACGGCCTCACCGTCACCACCTCCGATGGCCGGCGCGTCCTCTATGCCGCATTCACCCATCCCTCGTACGGCGAGTCTCCACACGATGGGTCCTCATATGACGAGCGGGGTGAGCGGACGCTGGACCTGGTGCTGCTGGACGTACTGGACCGGCCGGAACGGCTCGGGGACCTGCGCCGGCGAGGTCTGGTCGGTGAGCGGACGCACGTGGTGGCCATCGATGTCGACCACCGGGTGCCGACGGAGACGGAACTGACCCGGCGGGCCGCGCTGTGGGGGGTGCGCGTCGTACCGGACGGCACGGTCGTCGACACGAGCGAGCCCCCTCCCGCTCCGACTCCCCCGCCCAGGAGAACCCTGCTGCTCGGGGGAAGCCGGTCGGGCAAGTCGGCGGAGGCCGAACTGCGGCTGGCGGCCGAGCCCGAGGTGCTCTACGTCGCGACCGGTCCGTCCGGCGACGGCGATCCCGAATGGCTGCGCCGAGTCCGGGCGCATCGCGACCGAAGGCCCGCCCACTGGGACACCGCCGAGACCACCGGCCTGTCCGAGGTGCTGCGGTCCGCCGACGCCCCGCTGCTGATCGACGGGCTCGGCACCTGGGTGGCCGCGGTCTTCGACGAGTGCGACGCCTGGCCGGGCGGAGCGGGCGGCGACACCTCCGGCGCCCTGGAGGCTGTCGCCGCCCGGTGCGACGACCTGGTGGCGGCCTGGAGGCAGACCCGCTCCCGGGTCGTCGCGGTCTCCGACGAGGTCGGTCTCGGCCTGGTGCCCGACACCGCCGGCGGGCGGATGTTCCGTGACACCCTCGGCCGCCTGAACCAACGCCTCGCCCTGGAGTCGGAGGACGTTACCCTCGTCGTCTCCGGCCGTCTCCTCCCCCTCCCCCTCTGACCCCTCGGCTCTGCCCCCTCAAGCTCCCCGGGTCAGCTCTGCCCCCTCAAGCTCCCCGGCCCCATCAAGAACGGTGAACGGATGCGGGCACCGCGCCGGGAGCCGCAAGAACTACGATCGTCGGTCATGTCCCAGCCCTCGACCCCGCCCGAGAACGGCCCGTCCGGCTTCATCGACGGAGTGCGTCTCGCGATCGGCACTCTGAGCGTGTTCCCGGTCCGTCCCGGGGTGGTCGACCGCCGGGCAGGGGGGATCGCGATGGCGGTGGCCCCGCTGGTGGGAGCGGTGATCGGGGCCTGCGGCGGGATGGTGCTGGTGATCTCCCTGTGGCTGGGGATGACGCCGCTTCCGGCGTCGGTGCTGGCCGTGGCGACCGTGGCACTGCTCACCCGAGGGCTGCACCTGGACGGACTGGCCGACCTCGCCGACGGGCTGGGCAGCGCCAAACCCGCCGAGCGGGCACTGGAAATCATGAAGCGGTCGGACATCGGCCCCTTCGGGGTGGTGACGCTGGTTCTCGTCCTGCTGATCCAGGTAGCGGCCCTGCAGGAGGCCATCGCCTATGCCGGAGCGGGCACGGGCGCGATCATCCTGGTCGCGGCCTGCACCGCCGGACGACTCGCCCTCACCTGGGCCTGCCGCGAGGGCATCCCCCCGGCACGCCCCGACGGGCTCGGCGCGATGGTCGCGGGCACCGTGCGGCGGAGCGTCGCGGTGGTCATGACCGCGCTGATGCTCGTGGGAACGACAGCGCTGGTCTATCTCCACGGCGCCCTCGGCCCCTGGCCGTCCGGCTCGCTGTCCGAACTTCTCGGCGGGGTCGAGCGGAGCTTTGTGGTCTACTCGGACAGCGTCATCTCCAGTTATCTGCCCGAACTTGAGACGGGCATCACCGATGTGGTCCCTACAACCGCTCTGGGTCCGTTTCTCGACCCCCGGGGTCTCCCCCTCGCCATGCTCGTGGGGCTGCTGGCGGCCTGGGCCGTACGGCGCAGGGCCGTACGGCGGCTCGGCGGCGTCACCGGCGACGTGCTCGGCGCCCTCGTCGAGATCGCCACCGCGACGACCCTGCTGGCCTGCACGATCCTCACGAACTGACCGCCTTCTTCTGCCCGGACTTCTCCTGCCCGGACAAAGCGCGCGACCGCTCTCGCCCCGTCTACCGGATGCCGACCGAACGGGTCTCGTCCAGCGGATGTCGGCCGAACGAAGGAAGAGCGTGAGGCAACACTCGCCCGGCTCTCACGCGGCGACGGTGGCCGGGGCCGGTCGCTCGACCGGACGGTATTTGAACAGCAGCGCCGAGACCACGGCCAGCAACACCGAGCCGACCAGACCCGTGATCCCCGCGAAGACGAACACCGGCGGGTCTGCCGCGTCACCGAGGATTATCGCCAGGCCCGCGGAGGCGTTCAGTGACCCGTGCCCGACGACCGCGGGCCAGACGCTTCCCGAATAGAGGCGGAGCCAGCTGAGCAGGGCTCCGAAGCCCACGCAGAAGATGATGAACATCGGTGCGGCCCACGCCCCCAGCTCGGGATAGTTGTATCCGCGCAGGGTGAGCGGGAAGTGCCAGAGCCCCCAGATCACTCCGGACACCAGCAGGGCCCGCCAGGTGCCGAGCGGCATCAGGCGCGGCAGCAGCCACCCCCGCCACCCCCACTCCTCACCGAAGGCCGCGATCGAGTTGATCACTGGGGCGACCAGCACCATCGACACGAGCTGCGCGATCACCAGGACTCCGACCTCCACCGGGGGCGGCCCGCCCGGCGCGGCCGCCAGACTCTGGCGGAACAGGCTGAACTCCCGCAGGTCGACGGAGAGCAGGCCGAAGGCGACGCTGAGCGCGGTCGCGACGACGACCAGCACGGGTACGCCGAACCAGGCGAGTGCGACCAGTGCGAGCATGCGGCCCCGGCTCCCGCCCGCCGACAGGCCGGTTCGCACGGCCCACTCACGCCTGGTGGTGACGTCTCCACGGCGCCTGTCGCGCAGCCGGACGGCGAGGACTGCGAGCGTCGGGGTGAACATCATCGCCACCCCCATCGCCATGAACACGGACGCGCTGGTCGAGGCGTCCATGAGCCAGATGGGGAGGGCGAACAACCAGGACAGGCCGAACGCGACGAGCAGAAACAACCATAGGTCAGGGGATCGGCGAAGCATGACACCACCTTCGGGGGCTTGAACGCGGGGGAACGGGAGGAGCGGAAAGCAGCGGAGACGACCGCAGGAGAGGGCCGGGACACCGCGGGGAGCGGGGACAAGAACGTGCGAAGGACGAAGCGGGATGAATGGATGGGTGGAGGACGGAGCAGCGGGCGAAGGCCAGAGGACACCCAGCGGACAGGACGTCAAATGACGAAGGTCAGGGGAGGTCGGAGAGGGTCGAAGAAGAGAAGACGGGACGGAGGGCAGGAGGTCAGCGGGCGGACGGCCCGGTGGCCGCCCGGTCCACGAGGGTGTTCAGCAGGGCGGCCCCGCTCTCCGCGTCGTCGATCGAGACGGCGAAGCGGCCACCGGAGACATAACCCACCACGAGGCACTCCCCGCCGCGGATCATGACCGTCACGGCCCCGGGCAGGCCCCTGATGCCCCAGCCTCCGACGTCGGACGGGAATCGCCGCTCCGACCAGGCCCGCTCCACCCGCTCGATCGGGATGTGCTTGCGGGGCAGGCGGAGCGGCCCGTAGAAGAGCACGACACCCTCCTCGGTGATCTGCACCCGCACGGAGCTGAAGGTCAGTGCCAGCAGGCCCGCCAGGAACGTGATCGTCGCGGGGACCCACAGCGCGCTGTCGCCACCGATCAGGGCGAGCACGGCGAGCCCTCCTCCCACGGCCAGCACGGAGCCGCTGAGCGCGGTGAGAAGGCCGCTGCTCACCGAGGAGACCCACACCGCGCGCTGGCCGGGGCGGAGCGGGACCCGCCGGGTGGGGACGGCGGACGGCTCAGGGCGCTCGTCGGGCCCAGGGCGGGCGGCGAGCGCGCCGAGCCAGCCGCCCAGCACCAGCCCCGCGACCGCGAGCAGCGCGCCCCACCCCAGGTCGTCGGCCTGCCTCCAATGAGGGGCGTCTAGGTTGGCCATCAGCGTGACGATCTGCAACCCCGGGAAGAACAGGCCGGCGCCTCCCAGCGCGGCGCCGAGCGCCATGCGGCTCGTCCTGCGCCTGAACATCGCGGTGTTGACGAACGCGAACCCCAGTGCGCCGCCCGCGAGCAGCGTCCACAGGCCCACTTGGAACAGCAGCGACACGAGGAACGGCATCGAGTTGTCGGGCGCGCCGGACGCCCCCCAGTGGGTGGCGACCGGATCGGGCAGCCGGTCCCGCAGCGCCAACGGCGCCGCGATCAGCGCGACGGTTACCAGCCCGAACCAGGCGGTGGCGATGGACAGGAATCGGGCTCGCAGACCCACGTCGGCCCTCTCTTCTAAGGACCGGGCACCCGGCCCGGTCATGACAGTTCCCTGATGAGCTCGATGACGTCGTCGTGGCGGTAGCCGTACTGGACGGCCTCGTCGAGCAGGGAGCGCAGCTTCTCCTCGATGACGCTGCGCGGATTCGGTCGGCTGAGCACGGTCACGCCGCGACCCCGGCGGAACTCCAGCACTCCCTCGTCGCGCAGGTCCCTCAGAGCGCGCAGCACCGTGTTGGCGTTGATGCCCAGCGCGGCGGCCAGGTCGCGAGCCGGCGGGAGCCGGTCTCCCGGGGCGTACGACCCCTCGGCGACGGCACGCCTGATCGCCTCGGCGACCTGCTCGTGCAGGGGCCGGGGATCGTTCAGATCCAAGGTGAGCAACATGATGCTAGCGACATTAGCACCAATACCTTCAATGGTGCCACCCCGAGTAGCACCATCGGAGACCACGATTCGTAGGATGAACCCTCGTTTATGCGTACCGTCCCAGCCCGACTAGCATCGGCATACGTGACCACTGTGCGGCTTACCCCAACTGACAACGGTGTCTCGTACGACACCGACGCCTTGGTCGTCGGCGTCCACACCGGACCTGACGGCCTGCTTCCCGCTCCCGGGGCCGAAGGCCTCGACCAGGCGCTCGGTGGCAGACTCGCCGCCACGCTGGAGAGCGTGGGGGCCAAGGGTAAGCCCGGCGAGATCTCCAAGATCCCCACCTTCGGCGCGCTGACCGCGCCCCTGCTGGTCGTCGTCGGCCTGGGCGAGGCCCCCGAGGCCCCCGACGACGGTTCCGGTGACGGCTACGACGCCGAGGTCCTGCGCCGCGCGGCGGGCACCGCGGTCCGCGCCCTGGCCGGCACCGGCCGGGTGACGCTCGCCCTGCCCGCCGCGAGCGCCGAGCACGCCGGCGCCGTCGCCCTGGGCGGGCTTCTCGGCGCCTACTCCTTCACCAAGTACCGCACCACCGCGGAGCAGGTCTCCCCGGTGTCGGAGCTGGCCGTGGTGACCGACGCCGAGGGTGCCCAGGCCGCGATCGAGCGCGCCGGCACCCTGGCCGAGTCGGTCTCCCTCGTCCGCGACCTGGTCAACACCCCGCCGTCGGGCCTGTGGCCGGCCCGCTTCGCCGAGATCGCCGAGCGGGTGGGCTCCGAGGCCGGCCTGTCGGTGGAGGTCTTGGACGAAAAAGCGCTCAAGGAGGGCGGTTACGGCGGCATCGTCGCCGTCGGCCAGGGATCGGCCAACCCTCCCCGGCTGGTCCGCCTCTCCTACAGCCACCCCGAGGCCGGCAAGAAGCTCGCGTACGTCGGCAAGGGCATCACCTTCGACTCGGGTGGCCTGTCGCTCAAGCCGACGGCCTCGATGGACTGGATGAAGTCGGACATGAGCGGCGCGGGCGCGGTCCTCGGCGCCCTCCTCGCGATCGCGAGGCTGGGCCTGAAGGTGAACGCGGTCGGCTACCTCTGCCTGGCGGAGAACATGCCGAGCGGCACCGCGCAGCGTCCCTCCGACGTGTTCACCAGCTTCGCAGGCAAGACCGTCGAGGTGCTCGACACCGACGCCGAGGGCCGTCTGGTCCTCATCGACGGCATCGCCCGCGCCGGGCAGGACGACCCCGACGTGATCGTCGACGTCGCCACGCTCACCGGCGCGCAGATCGTCGCGCTGGGCTGGCGGACGGCGGGCGTGATGGGCAACGACGACGACCTGCGCGCGGAGATCGTCGCGACGGCCGGCGAGCAGGGCGAGGCCGTGTGGCCCATGCCCCTGCCCGAGGAGCTGCGCAAGGGCCTCGACTCCCCGGTGGCCGACATCGCCAACCTGCACCCCGAGCGTTTCGGCGGGATGCTGACGGCCGCCGTCTTCCTGCGGGAATTCGTGCCCGACGGGGTCCGTTGGGCACATATCGACATGGCCGGCCCCTCCTTCAACAAGGGTGAGGCCCACGGCTACACGCCGAAGGGCGGCACCGGGGCGATCACCCGGACCCTCGTCGGCCTGGCCGAGCGTTACGCGGGCGAGCCTTCGCGCTGACCGTCGACTCCGCGCGAGCGGGGTCACAAGCAACTCTGGACAAATGAAAAGATGCGGTTGCCGGGGTCAGGCCGAGGGCGGGCACCGGCGCGGCGCCGAGCCGGGTCCGGTGGCGGCGTGGATGCGATCGAGGATCCACGCGGCCACCCAGGGCACGACGAGGGGTGCGACCGTGAAGACGGTATTACGATCCGACAAGGAGCTTTCCTGTGGCTGATGGCAGCGGCCCCTACGACATCGTCGTCCTAGGTGGCGGTAGCGGCGGGTATGCCTGCGCTCTGCGGGCCGCCGAGCTGGGCAAGACGGTCGCGCTGATCGAGAAGGACAAGATCGGCGGTACGTGCCTGCATCGCGGGTGCATTCCCACCAAGGCGCTTCTGCACTCCGCGGAGGTCGCCGACGAGACTCGCGAAAGCGCGACCTACGGCGTCAAGGCCCGATTCGAGGGCATCGACGTGCCCGCGGTCCACGCGTTCAAGGACAAGATCGTCACGCGCGCCTGGAAGGGCGTGCAGGGCCTTCTCAAGAGCAAGGGCATCACGATCATCGAAGGTGAGGGCCGTCTCGCGGGCCCGAACCGGGTCGCGGTGGGCTCCGAGGTCTACGAGGGCCACAACATCGTGCTGGCGACCGGCTCCGCGCCCAGGTCCCTGCCGGGCCTGGAGATCGACGGCGAGCGGATCATCACCAGCGAGCACGCGCTCAAGCTCGACCGGGTGCCCACCTCGGTGGTCGTTCTGGGCGGCGGCGTCATCGGCGTGGAGTTCGCCAGCGTCTGGCGCTCCTTCGGCGCCGAGGTGACGATCGTCGAAGGACTGCCGCACCTGCTGCCCCTGGAGGAGGAGTCCAGCTCCAAGCTGCTGGAGCGCTCTTTCCGCCGCCGCGGCATCAAGCAGGAGCTGGGCGTCTTCTTCGAGGGCGTCAAGACCACCGACACCGGTGTGGTCGTCAGCCTGGCCAACGGCAAGACCCTCGACGCGGAGCTGCTGCTGGTCGCGGTCGGCCGCGGCGCGGTCTCCGCGGGCATGGGCTTCGAGGAGGCGGGCATCGCGATCGAGCGCGGCACCGTCACGGTGAACGAGTTCTGCCAGACCAGCGTGCCGAGCGTGTACGCGGTCGGCGACCTCATCCCGACCCTTCAGCTCGCGCACGCGGGCTTCGCCGAGGGCATCCTGGTGGCCGAGCACATCGCCGGTCTGAACCCCGTGCCGATCGACTACGACGGCGTTCCCCGGATCACCTACTCCGACCCCGAGGTCGCCTCGGTGGGCATCACCTCCGCCCAGGCCAGGGAGCGCGGTCACGAGATCGTCGAGATGACCTACGACCTCGCGGGCAACCCCAAGAGCCAGATCCTGCAGACGCAGGGCGCGGTCAAGATCATCGCGGAGAAGGACGGCCCGGTGCTCGGCGTGCACATGGTCGGCCGCCGCATCGGCGAGTTGGTGACCGAGGGACAGCTGATCTACAACTGGGAGGCCCTGCCCTCCGAGGTCGCGCAGCTCATCCACGCGCACCCCACCCAGTCCGAGGCCGTCGGCGAGGCGATGCTGGCGCTCGCCGGCAAGCCGCTCCACGTCCACAACTAACGCAAGCCCTCACTCGGAACGCGAGAGAAGACAACCTATGCCGAAGTCCGTACAGATGCCCCAGCTCGGTGAGAGCGTCACGGAGGGCACCGTCACCCGCTGGCTGAAGAAGGAGGGCGAGCGCGTCGAGGCCGACGAGCCCCTCCTCGAAGTCTCCACCGACAAGGTCGACACCGAGATTCCGTCCCCGGCCGC
This sequence comes from Streptosporangium sp. NPDC049046, assembly GCF_040649155.1. Lineage (NCBI taxonomy): Bacteria > Bacillati > Actinomycetota > Actinomycetes > Streptosporangiales > Streptosporangiaceae > Streptosporangium > Streptosporangium sp. NPDC049046. The sequence goes on from NZ_JBEZEZ010000001.1 coordinate 496,349, forward strand.
GGGCATCCTCACGAAGATCGTGGTGGCCGAGGACGAGACCGTCGAGGTCGGCGCCGAGCTCGCCGTCATCGACGAGAACGGCACCGAGGGCGCGGCCCCCGCGCAGGAGAAGGCCCCCGAGCCCGAGCCTGAGCCTGAGCCCGCCCCGCAGCAGCAGGCGCAGCCGGCCTCCTCGATCCCGCAGCCCGCGCCGCAGCAGCAGCCGGCCCCCGCGCAGGCACAGCAGGCCCCGGCCCCGCAGCAGGCTCCCCAGACCACCCAGCCCTCCCAGGCCGCGCCTCCGTCCCCGATCGCGGTGTCCGAGCCCGCCGCGCAGCCGTCGGGCGACAGCCCGTACGTCACCCCGCTGGTGCGCAAGCTCGCCGGCGAGCACGGCGTCGACCTCGACTCGCTCACCGGCACCGGTGTCGGCGGGCGCATCCGCAAGCAGGACGTCCTGGAGGCGGCCCGCGAGCAGCGCGAGCGGGCCAGTGCTGCCCAGCAGCAGCAGGCCCAGCCGCAGGCCGCCGCCCCGCAGGCCGCCGCCCAGCCGTCCGCGCCGCAGGCGCCGGAGCCGGTCGCGGTGGACACCACGCTGCGCGGGCGCACCGAGAAGATGTCGCGGCTTCGCCAGACCATCGCCAAGCGCATGGTCGAGTCGCTGCAGGTCTCGGCCCAGCTCACCAGCGTGGTCGAGGTCGACGTCACGAAGATCGCGCGGCTGCGCGAGCAGGCGAAGGCCGAGTTCCAGCGGCGCGAGGGCGTCAAGCTCACCTTCACGCCGTTCTTCGCCCTCGCCACGATCGAGGCACTCAAGCAGCACCCCAAGCTGAACGCCACGATCAACAGCGAGACCAACGAGGTCACGTACTTCGACACCGAGCACCTCGGTTTCGCGACCGACACCGAGCGCGGCCTGCTCGTCCCGGTGATCAAGGACGCCGGCGACCTCAACATCGCCGGGCTCGCCCGTAAGATCGCCGACCTCGCCGAGCGCACCCGCACCAACAAGGTGAGCCCGGACGAGATCACCGGCGGCACGTTCACGCTGACCAACACCGGCAGCCGTGGCGCGTTGTTCGACACGCCGATCCTCAACCAGCCGCAGGTCGGCATGCTGGGCACCGGTGCCGTCGTCAAGCGTCCCGTGGTGCTGGACACCCCTGAGGGCGAGGTCATCGCCATCCGCTCGATGATGTACCTGGCGCTCAGCTACGACCACCGCCTGGTCGACGGCGCCGACGCCGCCCGCTTCCTGACGACGATCAAGCGTCGTCTCGAGGACGGCCGTTTCGAGAACCAGCTGGGCCTGCACGGCTAGTCACCCGTTCTCTCCTTCCGGGCCGGTCCGCGATCTCGCGGGCCGGCCCGGCTCGTTCTCCCCCGGCGGCGGACCGGCCGGGAAGGCGGGGCGACGCGAATCCGGTGGACGCCCGGTTTCCGAAGCCCTTGGGGGAGGTCGATTACATTGGACGACATGACGATCATCGTGACCGGGTCCTCCGGGCTGCTGGGAACGGCTCTGGTCGAGGCTCTGCGGGACGACGGCGCCCGGGTGGTCCGTCTGGTCAGGCGAGTGCCGGAAGGCGACGACGAGGCCTTCTGGAACCCCGCGAAGGGGGTCGTCGACCAGGCCGCGCTGGAGGGCGCGGAGGCGGTGATCCACCTCGCGGGGGCGGGCATCGGCGACCGGCGCTGGAGCGAGGACCACAAGCGCGAGCTGATCCGCAGCCGGGTCGAGGGGACCAGGACCCTGGCGGGCGCGCTCGCCGGTCTGGGGGCGAAGCCCGCGGCGCTGCTGTCCGGTTCGGCGATCGGCTTCTACGGCGACACCGGGGACGTGGCCGTGGACGAGACGGCGCCCGCGGGCGAGGGGTTCCTCGCCCAGGAGGTCGTGGTGCCGTGGGAGGCGGAGACCGCGCCCGCCGAGGAGGCGGGCATCCGGGTGGTGAGACTCCGTACCGGCCTGGTGCTGAGCGGCCGGGGTGGCATGCTGTCGCGGATCCTTCCCGTCTTCAGGATGGGGCTGGGCGCCCCGCTGGGATCGGGGCGGCAGTACTGGTCGTGGATCTCCATCGACGACTGGGTCCTCGCCGTACAACACATCCTGAAAAATCCTGAGATCTCGGGACCGGTGAACGTGACGGCACCCGAGCCGGTCACCAACGCCGAGTTCACCAAGGCTCTCGGCGCGGCCCTTCACCGGCCCACGATGCCGCTCGCCGTGCCGGAGTTCGTGCTGCGCGCGGCCATCGGGGAGTTCGCCGAGGAGGGGGTGCTGACCGGTCAGCGGGTGCTCCCGCGGCGCCTGCTGGAGAGCGGCTACGCGTTCCGGCATACCCGTCTCGACGAGGCACTCGCCGCCGTAATCTGAAACCCCCGTTTTCAGCGTTCCGGTCGATGAAACCACTTGGGAGACAGACATGGGCAGCCCCGGGCAGTCGCACATCCTCGCGATCGGAGGCGGCTCGTTCCGCCTCTCCACGCGTCAGGGGACCATGGAGGCGAGCCCGCTGCTCAGATACGCCCTCGACCTCACCGGCCAGGACCGGCCCCGCCTGGGCCTGCTCGCCACCGCCACCGGCGACGACGCGGAGTGGCTGCTGCGGATGTACGGCGCCTTCGGCGCGTGGGACGCCGAGGTGAGTCATCTGAGCGTGTTCCCGATGCCCAACGTCGAGGACCCGCGCGAGTGGATGCTCAGCCAGGACATCATCTATGTCAGCGGCGGCAGCGTGGCCAACCTGGCGGCCCTGTGGCGGCTGCACGGCCTCGACGAGATCTTCGAGGAGGCGTGGCGGGCGGGCGTGGTCCTCGCGGGCCAGAGCGCCGGGGCGCTCTGCTGGCACGTGGGCGGCAACACCGACTCCTTCGGGCCGACGCTGCGGGTGTGGTCCGACGGCCTGGGCATGCTGCCATACTCCTGCGGAGTCCACTACAACTCGGAGCCGCAGCGCCGGCGCCTGCTGCACGAGGCGGTGGCCTCCGGCGAACTGCCCGAGGGCTACGCGGCCGACGAGGGCGTCGCCCTGCACTACGTGGGCACCGAGTTCATCCAGGCCGTCAGCGTCCATCCGGACGCCTACGCCTACAAGGTGGAGCACGACGGGGCGGGTGGAGCCAAGGAGTTCCGTATCGAGCCTCGGCTTCTCACGTCTTAACCACGGGCGGGTCAACTACTCTTGAGGCGTGAGTGACCTGGCAGTCGTCCGTCTTGGCGTTGACTTCCCCTACGAGCAGGCGTGGGAGCTTCAGCGGCGCATCCACGCGCGCCGGGTGGCCGAGGAGATCCCCGACACCTGCCTGATGCTCGAACACGCGCCGGTCTACACGGCGGGCAAACGCACCGCGCCGCACGAGAGGCCCTCCGACGGCACCCCCGTCGTCGAGGTCGACCGGGGTGGGCGGATCACCTGGCACGGTCCCGGCCAGCTGGTCGGCTATCCGATCGTCAAGCTCGGCGGCTCCCTCGACGTGAACGCCTACGTGCGGCTCCTCGAGGAGACCCTGGTGCACGTCTGCGCCGACTTCGGGGTCCAGGCGGGCCGGGTGGAGGGGCGCGGTGGCGTCTGGGTGGCCGGCGACCCCTCGCACGGCCTGCCGGACAGGAAGGTCGGGGCGATCGGCATCCGGGTCTCCGGCGGCGTCACGATGCACGGGTTCGCGCTCAACTGCTCCAACGACCCGAGCTGGTACAACCGGATCGTCCCGTGCGGCATCGGCGACGCCGGGGTCTCCTCGCTGTCGGCCGAGACCGGCCGCCGGATCGTGGTCGACGAGGTCCTGCCGTACGCCGAGAAGCACCTGGCGGAGGCGCTCGGCGCGCAGGCCTTCGAGCTTTTCGAGGAAGACCTCTTCCGGCGCTGATCCGGGCGCCGCGCCCCGGGGCCGCCGCAGCTTACGGCGGGACATAAGCTGGTGAGGTGAGCGAGCGTGACGACATTTACAGCACCTCGATATGCACCACCTCGGTCCCTCGACCGACGAAGGAGCTCGCATGACCGTCGCCCCCGACGGGCGGAAACTCCTCCGCCTTGAGGTCCGCAACGCCGAGACCCCCATCGAGAAGAAGCCCGACTGGATCAAGACCAAGTTCAGGACGGGCCCGAACCACACCGAGCTCCGGGAGCTGGTCAAACGCGAAGGGCTGCACACGGTCTGTCAGGAGGCCGGGTGTCCCAACATCTCCGAGTGCTGGGAGGACCGCGAGGCCACCTTCCTCATCGGCGGTGACCAGTGCACCCGGCGGTGTGACTTCTGCCAGATCGACACCGGCAAGCCCAAGGCGTACGACACCGACGAGCCGCGCCGCGTGGCCGACTCGGTGCGGCAGATGGGGCTCAACTACGCGACCGTGACCGGTGTCGCCCGCGACGACCTGCCCGACGGCGGCGCGTGGCTGTACGCCGAGACCGCGCGGCAGATCCACGCCCTCCTGCCCGGCTGCGGCGTCGAACTGCTCGTGCCCGACTTCAACGGCGACCAGGCCCAGCTGGAGGAGGTGTTCTCCTCCAGGCCCGAGGTGTTCGCGCACAACATCGAGACCGTGCCGCGGATCTTCAAGCGCATCCGGCCCGCGTTCCGCTACGACCGGTCCCTGGGAGTGATCACCAAGGCCCGCCAGGCCGGCCTGGTGACCAAGTCCAACCTGATCCTCGGCATGGGCGAGGAGCGCGAGGAGATCGTCCAGGCCATGCGCGACCTGCACGAGGCCGGGTGCGACCTGCTCACCGTGACCCAGTACCTCCGGCCCACCCCGCGCCACCACCCCGTCGAGCGCTGGGTGAAGCCCGAGGAGTTCGTGGAGCTCCAGAAGGAGGCGGAGGCGATCGGGTTCGCGGGGGTCCTCTCCGGGCCGCTGGTCCGCTCCTCCTACCGGGCGGGGCGCCTGTACAAGCAGGCCGTCGAGGCTCGCCAGCACGTCTGAGCCCTCTTCGGCCGGTCAGTGAAACCTGAAAGGACCCCGCTCGGGCCTTGGGTTCACGGGGTCGTCGCGACATCTCGATCCGAGGAGTCGCGACGACCCCGTGAAACCGCCGGCGAGCGGGGTCCTTCCGGTTTCACGAGTCGGCGTCCGGCAGATTACGTTTTCACTTCTTGACCCCTGGATTTGTATCCTTCAGAACATGGCCAAGAAGCCCGAAGACTCAGAGCGCCCGGGGCGCATCAAGCAGCTCCGCATGATCGCGAAGATCATCAAGGAGGCCAATCCCAAGGGGATGCCGATCGTCTACGCGTCGGCGCTGGGCACGCTCGCGCTGTGCGTGGTGATCGGCCTGGTCACGGGCTGGTTCTGGTATCTCCTCTTCATCGGGATCATGCTGGCCCTCACCGTCGGGCTGGTGGTGTTCGGCCAGCTCGCCCAGAGGGCCCAGTACTCCATGTTGCACGGGCAGGTCGGCGCCGCCGCCGCGATCCTGCAGGGCATGCGCGGCAACTGGGAGGTCACCCCCGCCGTCGCCGTCACCCGCGACCAGGACATCGTGCACCGCGTGGTCGGTTACCCCGGCATCATCCTGGTCTCCGAGGGGCCGGGCAGCCGTGTGCAGAAGATGCTGGTCGCCGAGAAGAAGCGCGTCCAGCGGGTCGCGCTGGACGTCCCGGTCTACGACATCCAGTCCGGTGACGGCGACGGGCAGGTTCCGCTCGCCAAGCTGCAGCGCCACCTGATGAAGCTGCCCCGCAATCTCAAGAAGCCCGCCCTGTACGAGATCAACAACCGGCTGAAGGCCCTCCCGCAGACACTGCCGATGCCCAAGGGCCCGCTGCCGCGCGGCGCGAAGATGCCCCGCCCGAAGATGCGCTGATGAGCCTCGCCGGGTTGGGGCGCCACCGGGTGGACGCCGCGGCCACCTCCCGGGCCAACCGTGGCTGGTGGGACGCCTCCGCCGACGAATACCAGGCGGAGCACGGGGAGTTCCTGCGCGACTCGGGGTTCGTCTGGGGCCCCGAGGGCCTGGACGAGGCCGACGCCCGCCTGCTGGGCGACGTCGCGGGCAAGGACGTGCTGGAGATCGGCTGCGGCGCCGGACAGTGCGGGCGCTGGCTGGCCGGGCAGGGCGCCAGGGTGGCCGCCTTCGACCTGTCCTTCAGGCAACTGCAGCACTCCGGCCGGATCGACCTGGACGCCGGGTCGGCGCTGCCGGTGGTCCAGGCGGACGCCGAGGTCCTGCCCTTCGCCGACCGGACGTTCGACCTGGCCTGCTCGGCGTACGGCGCGCTGCCCTTCGTGGCGGACGCCGGGGCCGTGCTGGCCGAGGTCCACCGGGTGCTGCGCCCCGGGGGCCTGCTGGTCTTCTCGGTGAGCCATCCGATCCGCTGGGCCTTCCCCGACGACCCCGGCCCCGCCGGGCTCACCTCCGACCGCTCCTACTTCGACCGTTCCGCGTACGTGGAGATCGGCGAGGACGGGCGGCCCTCCTACGTCGAGCACCACCGCACGATGGCCGACTGGGTCGGGCTCATCACCGCCTCAGGGCTGGCGCTGCGAGGGCTGGTCGAGCCCGAGTGGCCGCCGGGTCACGACCGCGAGTGGGGTGGCTGGAGTCCGCTGCGCGGCCGCCACCTGCCCGGCACCGCGATCTTCACCTGCGCACGCCAGGCGCGCCATCCCGCCTGAACAGCCGGTGGGATGGCGCGCTCGCGCCGAGCGACGCCCTAACGGTCGCCGCCGAGTTCCATGACGAGTCCGCCGAGGACGTCGAAGGTGGTGAAATCCCCGGCGGAGACGAGGTTCTTGGTCACGGCGACCGAGATCCCGGTGGCCGTGTCGGCGTACGCGGCCGACCCTCCGCTTCCCGCCATGCCGAACAGGGTGGGGCCGTTGAGGAGCTCGGTGGCGCCGAGGGCGTATCCGAGTGACCGGGTGGCCGGGAAGGCGGTGATCTCGTCCGTCCCGCTGAACTCCACCGCGGTGATCTCGCGGAGTCGTTCCCGCGAGACGAGCCTGACGCCGTCCACCTCGCCCAGCAGGGCGGCGTACATGCGGGCCACGGCACGGGCGGACATGGTGCCGCCCGCCGGGATGTCGGAGGTCAGTACGTCGGCGCGGTTACCGAAAGCGGCGTCGGGCATCGCCGCCATCGGCGCCGCCGTGTAGCCGTCCACGACCCTGAAGAACGGGATGTCCGCGAACATCTCCGGGGACATCTCGAAGTCGCTCGGGGCGTCCTCCAGGCGGGCGAGCCTGCCCAGCTCGGATTCGGGGACGCCGAAGAACAGCTCGTCGGCCACGCCCAGCGGTCCGGCGACCTCCTCCCGCAGGACCTGGGAGATCGGCCTGCCGGTGGCCCGGCGGACGATCTCTCCGACGATGTAGCCGAACGACTGGGGGTGGTAGCCGCTGCCGGTTCCCGGCTCCCACCAGGGCTTGGCGTCGGCGATCACCGCGCACATCCCCTCCCAGTCGCACAGGTCCTCCGGCGTGGTGGCCACCGGTACGCCCGGCACGCCCGTCGAGTGGGTGAGGGCGTGCCGTACGGTCGCGCGCTCCTTGCCGTGGGCACCGAACTCCGGCCACAGCTCGACGATCGGCGTGTCGTAGCCGAGGACGCCCCGTTCCACCAGCACGTGCACCACCGTCGAGGTGACGCCCTTGCCGGTCGAGGCGCTCCAGATCGGCGTGTCCGGCGTGACGGGACGCCCGGTGGCCGGATCGGCGACGCCCGCGACGACGTCGACCACCGGCTCGCCGTGCCGGTACGCGGCGATCTGCAGGCCCCGCTCGGCGCCGGACTCCACCAGCTTGTCGGCCGCTTCCTGGACCCGCTTCTGCATATCGTTCATCGTCCTGCCCTTCGTGATGAGGTGTGTGACCTGTACGACGGCGGGAGGCCGGGAAAGGAATCGGTCCGGGAGGAGAAATTCGCTCCGAGGTCCGGCGCCGCCCGGTCACGGGAGGTCGGCGCCGGAAAACCGGGAGGGGAAACAGCGCAGGAAGATCAGCGCCGGGAGATCGCGAGCAGGACGGCGGGCTCCCGCCCCGGGTTGCGCAGGGCCCGCACGGTGAGCCCGTCCAGCCACAGCACGTCACCGCGCAGGAAAACCCGGTGATCGCCGTCGGAGCAGACCAGTTCGATCCGCCCTCGCTCCAGCAGGACGATCGCCCCCCGCCACTCGTCCCCGTCGTGGACGTGCGAGTCCCCGGGCGCGACGACGACCCTGCGCACGTCGAACGCCGGCCCGGACCCTCCGGGCGGGATGGGCGCCGGGTCCTCACCGGCGCCCATCACAACGTCGGGGGAAGGTCGAAAGCCGGGAAGATCTCGGCGCCGAAGGTCGTGATCTGGGTGACCAGCCCTTCCTCGACCCGCAGGACCCCGAGCCACGAGCCGTGGTACTCGGACTCGCCGGGACGCCTGACGTACGCCGCCGCGGCGGGCTGCCGGTTGGCGCGGGTGGGCAGGACCCGCCAATCCCCCCACGCCTCAGGGCCGATCATGGCGGGGCGCCACGTGTCGACGATCGAAGGTCCGCCCAGGATCCAGATCGGCGCCGGCGGCATCGACTGCCACGCGTCCGCGCGCAGCACCCCGGCCAGGATGGCGGGATCGGCCTGCTCGACGGCGTCGATGTAGCGCTGCAGCACCGCGCGTTCCTCACCGGTCGGATCCGACGACGGCGCCCATTCCAGCCGTCGCGCGGGCAGGTTCTCCCGCATCGTCGACCGGGCCCGCTGCAGGGTGCTCTTCACCGAGGCGACGCTCACCTCCAACAGGGCGGCGGCCTCCTGCGCCGACCAGCCGAGCACGTCGCGCAGGATCAGTACCACCCGCTGCCGGGGAGGCAGGTGCTGGATGGCGGCCATGAACGCCAACTCGATCGTCTCCTTGGCGACCACGGCGGCGTCCGGCTCGGCGTCGGCGGGCGCGGCGGGCTCCAGGAGGCGGTCCGGGTAGGGACGCAGCCAGAAGACCTCGGTCGAGGACGGCGACGGCACGCCCGGAGTGGCGAGCGCCGGCGCCTCGCGAGGGCGCGGGCGACGCGGGTGACGATCGAGGAAGTCCAGGCACGCGTTGGTCGCGATCCGATACAGCCAGGCCCTGAACGTCGAGCGCCCCTGGAAGCTCTCCCGCCTGCGCCAGGCGCGCAGGAACGTCTCCTGCACCATGTCCTCGGACTCCTCGAACGAGCCGAGCATCCGATAGCAGTGCACCCGCAGTTCCCGCCGGTACCTCTCGACGAGCGCGCCGAACGCCGGCTCGTCACCCGCCAGCGCCGCGGCCAGAACCTCGGCGTCCTCCGACCGCTCCCGGCCTGTCTCGTCTCCGCTCACGACCTCATACCTCCCGTACGGCGTCCCGCCCTGCGCGGGCGCCCACGGTATGACGACCGCCGGGCGGAAAAGGAATCGGCGGTCTCGGCCCGCACCGGGGGCCGAGAACGAGCACCGGGAACGGGAGAGCGGAGAAGGGGGAAAGAAACCGGGCGCGGGCCGGCTCAGAGGCGTACGACCACGGTGTTCGCCGCACGGTCGTGCAGGCCGCGCTGGTCGCGGTCCCAGACGAGGGCGGGCACGGCGAGGCAGAGCAGGAAGGTCCGCGCGAGCACCGAGACGAACCCGGGGGCGCCGCCGCCGAGCGCGGCGACCCGGATGCCGAACAGGCGCATCCCGAAGGTCATCCCCATGGTGCCCACCAGCAGGAGGTATTCGACGGCGAGGATCAGGACCGGCACCCAGGGCGTCGCGGCGGCGTCGATCCGCAGGAGCCCCTGGGTGATGGCCCAGGTGCAGATCAGCCAGTCGACCATGATGGCGCCGATCCTGCGGCCGAATCCGGCCACCGCGCCGCTGCCCTCCTCGGGCATCCCGAGCCGCTCCCCCGGGTAGCCGAGATCGACTCCGGCCGACCGGACGCCACCGAGCCAGGTCTGGGTCCAACGCGGCTGCTTGCTGCTCATGGTCCCAACGGTATCCGCCCCGGGTACCGCCCTCGTACTCGCCCGGAACGACTGGCGAAACCAGGCGAAAGCCATGGATCATATGCGTCGGTATCTCAACAAGCACATTTCCCCCCGGAGCCCCCCGTGCCTGACAACGACGACATCGACCAGCGGTTCAAGACGCTCACGGACCAGATCAGCGCGCGGGAACGCAAGCGGATGACCAAGATCGCAGAACAGGAGTGGGCGCGGCAGCCCCGCCTCAGGCGGGCCCGCAGGCGGCGGAGGGCGGCGATCGCCGTCGCCGTCCTGGTGGCGGCGGCCGGGGGGTTCGTCGTCTACCGGCCCGACGTCGTCGAGGGCGTCCGCGCCTCGGTCTTCGCGGGGTTCGCGGACTTCGGCACCGCCCCGACGGCCCAGAGCCCTGAGCAGGCGCAGGTGAAAGCGGCGGACGTCTCCCCCTTCCACGGCTCCCCCGCCCAGGATTACGCCGACGGCGCCAAGGGGTTGGTCATGCCGAAGGCTCGGGCGCTCGGCGGGCTGAGCCGCAAAGAGGTGTCGACGGCCCTGCGGCACGCGAGAAAACTCCTGATCGCCTCGCACCTGGACCGCAAGGTGCTGCTGGGCGGCAGGCCGAACGCGCTGATCCGGCTGCTGGACCCCGAGCAGCGCGCGCCCTTCGTCAAGGGACTCAAGCGCCCTGACGGGAAAAAGGGGTACGAGAGCCGGAGGTGGGTGACCAGCCTGGCCCCGAAGAGCGCGGAACTGGCCAGCGAGACCTTCAAGGTCAACGGCAAGACCCGGCTCACGACCTTCAAGGAGGACGGGTTCGTTCGCGTCCGTATCAAGGTCAACTACCTGTTCGTGTACGCGATCCAGCGGCCTGGCCGGCCGGAGACCCTCACCCGGCTCGTCGCGCACAACCTCGGCACGCTGGACGTGTGGCGGGTGGACGATCGGCTGCGCCTCTGGATCGTCGACTGGAACGGCGGAGGAGTGGCCCCGGCGCGGTGCGATGTCGACGACACCTTCGTACACCCGTTCTATCCGGACTCGCCCGCCGACCTGACTCTGAAGGCCGACGCGAAGGCCGTGGACGCCTACTCACAGGAGGAGGAGACGAACGAGGAGTGCAGCCCGCTGAAGTCGGACACGTGAAAATCCGGCAAAACCGGGCAAAGGAAACCTTCCGTATACCCGTCCACGCGAGGTCCGAGAACTAGCGTGGAGGCGACTTTCGCTTAACACGGGTGAAACAAACGAGACACGGGGCGGTAACGGCACAGGCATACTTTCGGTCCTGTTAGCCCGTCCCATGGGAGGTTCGCGTGTTCAACTCCGCCGACGACGTCCTGAAGTTCATCAAGGACGAAGGGGTGCAGTTCGTTGATGTCAGGTTCACCGACCTGCCGGGGACGACGCACCACTTCACGTTCCCCTCGGAGAACTTCGGAGCCGCCGTCTTCACCGACGGCCTGATGTTCGACGGATCGTCGATCCGCGGATTCCAGGCCATCCACGAGTCGGACATGCTGCTGCTGCCCGACCCGTCCACGGCCGTGCTCGACCCGTTCAGGCAGCACAAGACGCTCAACATCAACTTCTTCGTGCACGACCCGCTGACGGGCGAGGCCTACAGCCGCGACCCGCGCAACGTCGCCCGCAAGGCGGAGGAGTATCTCAAGGGCACCGGCATCGCCGACACGATCTACTTCGGCCCCGAGGCCGAGTTCTACATCTTCGACGACGTCCGGTTCGAGACCAACGCCCACTCGAGCTACTACCACATCGACTCGATCGAGGGCGCCTGGAACAGCGGCAAGGCCCAGGACGGCGGCAACCTCGGTTACAAGCCGCGCTTCAAGGGCGGCTACTTCCCGGTCCCGCCGATGGACCACTTCACCGACCTGCGTTCGGAGATGGTCCGCAAGCTCATCGACGCCGGGATCGACGTCGAGATGCAGCACCACGAGGTGGGCACGGCCGGCCAGGCGGAGATCGACTTCCGCTTCAACACGCTGCTCAAGGCCGCCGACACCATGATGCTGTACAAGTACATCGTCAAGAGCACGGCCCTGGAGCACGGCCACACGGTCACCTTCATGCCCAAGCCGATCTTCGGTGACAACGGCTCGGGCATGCACTGCCACCAGTCGCTCTGGAAGGACGGCGAGCCGCTCTTCTACGACGAGGTCGGCTACGCGGGCCTGTCCGACACCGCCCGCTACTACATCGGCGGCCTGCTCAAGCACGCCCCGTCGCTGCTGGCGTTCACCAACCCGACGGTCAACTCCTACCACCGCCTGGTGCCCGGCTACGAGGCCCCGGTCAACCTGGTCTACTCCCAGCGCAACCGCTCGGCGTGCATCCGCATCCCGATCACGGGCTCCAACCCGAAGGCCAAGCGCATCGAGTTCCGGGTCCCCGACCCCTCCTGCAACCCCTACTTCGCCTTCGCCGCCCAGCTCATGGCGGGCATCGACGGCATCCGCAACAAGATCGAGCCGGTCGAGCCGGTCGACAAGGACCTCTACGAGCTTCCCCCGGAGGAGGCCCGCAACATCCCGCAGGTTCCCGGCACCCTGTCGGACGTGCTCGCGGCCCTGGAGGCCGACCACGAGTACCTCCTGGAGGGTGGCGTCTTCACGCCGGACCTGATCGAGACCTGGATCGCCTACAAGCGCGAGAACGAGATCGACCCGATCCGCCTGCGCCCGCACCCCCACGAGTTCGAGCTCTACTACGACGTCTGAGCCGCTGATCTTCCGACCTGCATAAACGCCGGCCGGTTGAGCCGTCAGGGCACTCGGGCCTCCCACGAAAGGCCGCCGACCGCCCCTCCACCGAGGGGACGTTCGGCGGCCTTTCGGCATGTGCCCCCCGCACCGGACCTGGGCGACAGAGCCATTGGAGGACGGCGCGTCATGTTGCGTCACCTGTCGCATCCAGGCTTCGACGCCTCTCCGGGACCGGACTTCGACACCTCCGGGCCTATCGCGTCCTCCACAGCGGGCTTCAGCAGCCCGGCCATGATGCGCCTCCTGTAGTCCTCACGATCAAGAAGCGGGCCTTTCCGTCGTTAGATCGCCGACAAATGGGACAGAGGGAGTGAGCCGGGCGGTGAACGAGTCCGGTGATCACTATCTGGAGGTTGCGCATGCTTGCTCAGTCCATACGGAAGGCGGCCATCGCCGCGGCGGCGATGACGGCGCTCGTCGGCCTGGTCGGCGGTTGCGGGGGCGACGGTGACAACGACAGGGATGACAGCCCTGATGTGGTCAACACGACCGGACCCGGTGTGGACGACGACGGCGGTATGGACGACGACGGCGGTGTCGACAACGATGGGGACGGCAACTGACCGACACCGGCCAACGTCCACCAGCACAGACCGATACCGGGGCGGCGAACGACGCCGCCCACCTCACCGCGACCCGCGTGCCCGGCACGCGGGTCGCGGTGTGCCGGGCGCTCCCCGGTCGGTGTCCGCGGATCGTCCGGGGAGGTGAGCGGGCGAAGAGCCTTCCGGAAGCCCTCATGAGACGCGCGAGGCCGGGTTGTTGGGCAGACTGGTCGTGACTTATGCGGATAAATCAGGCGAGGTGACGTGACAGACGCCGGTCCTCACCGACTTCGCGATCTTCTCGGGCACCGGCGGCAGGCCGCGACGGCCGCACTGCTGGGAATGCTTCTGCTGCTGAGCGCCTCGACACCGACCCTGCCGGCCGCCCTCAACCGGATCACCACCATCGCGTACGCGATCGAGGCCGGATCACACCAACCCGGCTGGTGGGGCGGCGCGATCCCGTACTCCTGGGGCGGCGGTCACGGCGAGGAGCCGGGCCCCTCCTTCGGCACCTGCCGGGGCTACACGGGAGCGATCAAGCCCTGCCCGGCCACCCGGACCCTCGGCCTGGACTGCTCCGGTCTCACCCGCTGGATCTACCACCTCGCCTACGGGCGCGACGTCCTGGGGCCCGGCAACACCGACGACCACGTGAAGCGGCTCAAGAGGGTCCCCGCCGCCGTCGCCAAGCCGGGCGACCTCGTCTTCTACGGCAAGGTCGGCAAGCGTAAGGTCCGCACCCACCATGTCGGCGTCTACGTCGGACAGGGCAAGATGATCAATGCGCGGAGGACCGGGACCGAGGTTCGGGTCGATCGCGTCGCGGCCCTCGACGACCTCGCGGGCTACTTCCGCTACTCGGGACCCCTCTGAGCCGCCCTCCAGAAAACGGACCACCCGGAAAACAGCAGGGTCTCGTGGAAACAGGAGAATGCCCTACAAGGGGGCTGCCGTGAAAACCGCACGGCGGAATCCCCGGCCTTCCACACCGGAAAGACATCGACCGTAGGAGAGACATGCGTCTGGGTGTCATGTTCGACCGCGACCTTCCCCCCGAGTCGCTCGTCCCCTTCTGCCGCCATCTGGACGCGGCCGAGGTGGACGACGTCTGGGTGGTGGAGGATCTCGGCTGGACCGGGGCGATCTCGTCCGCGGCCACCGCGCTCGTCGTCACCGAGCGCCTGCGGGTGGGCATCGGGATCACCCCCGCTCCCCTGCGCAACCCGGCACTGCTCGCCATGGAACTGGGCAACCTGGCCCGTCTGCACCCCGGCCGGCTCGCGGCCGGCATCGGGCACGGCGTCCAGGACTGGATGCGCCAGGTGGGTGCCCTCGCCCCCTCCCCGCTGGCGCTGCTCGAGGAGACGATCACGGCGGTACGCGGGCTGCTGCGCGGTGAGACGGTCACCCTGGAGGGCAGGGCGGTGCGGCTCGACGGGGTGCGTCTGGTACATCCTCCCGCCGTCGTGCCACCGGTGCTGGCCGGGGTGCTGCGGCCCCGCTCGCTGGAGCTGTCGGGACGGGTGGCGCAGGGCACGATCCTGCCCGAGGGCGTCGGCCCCCGGCAGATCGAGGAGGCCCTGAAGCTGACCGGTGAAGATGATCACGAGATGGTGGTCTTCGTCAACCTCTACATCGGCGACGACGCCGCGACGGTCACCGCCCTGGCCGAGGGGTCCGCCGGGTTCCTGAAAGTCGCCCCCGACGAGGTGGTGATGGCGGTGGGTTCCGCCGAGGAGGCGGCCGACCAGGTCAGGTCACTGTGGGAGGCGGGTGCCCGCACCGTCGTGGTCCGCCCGTTCGGACCCGACCCGCTCCCCCAGGTCGATCTTCTGCTGGCCGAGCTCCGCTAGCGCCGGACAGCGGCACGACCGAGGCTAGGAACGACTGCCCCGTACGCCGGTGAGGCGGCGCAGGACGTCCCACCAGAACGAGGCGCCGAACAGCAGCGCGACCATGGTGAGCAGGTAGCCGGGCCAGTGCCCGAGGGTGATGAGCCGGTCCCACCAGGCTTCGCCGTTCCAGTTGAAGGACGGGTCGGCGGAGCCGTCGGGCGGGATCGTGATGCTCACGATCGCGTGGTCGAAGATCTTGACCAGCGCCGGGGAGCTGAGGGACTCGGTCACGCACTGGTACGGCTCGGCGAGGCCGGCCTCGCTGCCCGCGCACTTGTCCTTGAGGGCCGTGTAGCCGTCGTCGCCGCCCGCGATGGCGCTCACCCCCGCGCGGTAGGCGTTGTCGCGCAGCAGGGTCTTGCCGTACTCCAGCGCGTCCATGCTGAACGCCAGCGTCAGGACCACTCCCAGCACGAAGACCACCCACTTGACGTAGCGGGCGTAGAGCGTGGACAGGCGCTGCATCTCCCCGTTGAACCAGTCCTCGACCCCCTTGCGGAACCTCGGCAGATCCCGCTGCGCGCCCTCCCAGACTCCCTTGAGGTGACCCGCGAGGGGGCTGTTGATCGCCTCCAGCTTCGCGAGCAGGCCGTCGATCCCCCCCTCCTCGGCGGCGACCAGCTCCATCACCGCGCCGGAGAACCGTGCGGGCGGGATGTTGGCGATGCTGGTGCGGGAGCCCTTGGGGTGGTCGATCTCCTGGAGTCGCTCGTACAGCCGCGCGGTCATGTCGACCGACGGTTCCGACCTCCCGTCCGCCGAAAGGCCGGACGAACCAGAAGAGTCGGAGGGGCCGAGGGACCCGCCGGTACCCGCCTCCCCGGTGGTCTCCCCCGGGGCGATCCCCTCGGCGATCTCCGCCGAGACCTTCTCCCTGGCCTGCTCCGCGGCGAGGACGGCCGCGGGGTCGACCCGCATCGGCTCGACGACCGAGGGCGCGGGGTCGGAGCTGTGCACCGGGCGCGGATCGTCCCTGGAGAAGGGCAGCTTCGCGAAGACGTCGGCGATCTTCGACGGGATCCACGACCTGCCGTCCTCCGAGCCGTCCAGGGTGTCCCTGAGGTAGGCCCACAGGAACTTGCTGCGGATCCCGAGCAGCCGGACGAAGGCCTCGTTGATCCCGCTCACCAGGAGCGACAGGAGCAGGAAGGCGAGGATCAGGCCGATGGCCAGATCAATGTAAACGGATATCAAATGGATCACCCGGACCGTTGATACACGCCTGCCCCAGGCGGCGCAACGCGATCACTCAAACAGGTTGGTTTTCGTGATCGGGGAACACGCGAACGAGCGGTTCTCCCCTTCGGTGCGGGCCGGTCCCCGATCCGCACCGAACACGCCGGCCCCCGGGAACTCCGGACAGACCGGCCCTCCGGAAAAGGCCAGGGAGGACCGGGGAAGAGCGGCCTTCGGAAAGGGCACCCGGAGGGACCGGTCCTTCCGATCCGACCGGAGCCGGACCGGAAGGACCCGGAGAACCGGGTGGATCAGTCCTCGTAGAAGACGCGCTCCACGACCCGGCGGGCACGGCGGGTGGCGCGGCGGTAGTCGTCCACGAAGTCCTCCGTACCGTCGGGCGGGTAGCCGAGCGCGCGGGCGAGGAGCGTGCGCTCACGGGCGTCCACCGGGATCGCGTCGGAGGCGCGTCCCCGCACCGCGACGATGGCGTCGCGGATGCGCGAGGCGAACCTCCATGCCTCGGCGAGCACGGCCTCGTCGGCCTCGGCCAGCAGGCCCTCCGTGACCGCCGCGCTCAGCGCCTCAAGGGTGCGGGTGGTGCGCAGCGACGGCCGCTGTCCCGCATGGCGGAGCTGGATGAGCTGGGCCACCCACTCCACGTCGGACAGCCCGCCGGGACCGAGCTTGGTGTGCAGGGCGGGGTCGGCGCCGCGCGGGAGGCGTTCGGCCTCCATCCTCGCCTTGAGCCTGCGGATCTCCAGCACGGCCGCGTCGGAGATGCCCCCCTCCGGGTAGCGCAGCGGGTCGGCCAGGTGCAGCAGCCCGATACCGAGTTCGGCGTCCCCCGCGGAGAAGCGGGCCCGCAGCAGCGCCTGCGACTCCCACGGCGACGACCACCGCTCGTAGTAGGCGGCGTAGGAGGCGAGGGTACGGACCAGCGGCCCCGCCTTGCCTTCGGGACGCAGGCCGGGGTCGATGAGCAGCGGCGGGTCGGGGGCGGGCAGGGCGAGCAGACGGCGCAGCTCGTTGGCCACCTCGAACGCCGTCTCGGTGGCCTCGCGCTCGGACACGCCCTCGCGCGGCGAGTGGACGAACATCACGTCGGCGTCGCTGCCGTAGGAGGACTCGATCCCGCCCAGGCGACCCATCGCGATCACCGCGAACCTCGTGCCCAGCGGGGTGCGGCGCTCCATCTCGACCTTGTCGATGGCGGCGTCCAGCGCGGCCTGGATCGTCACGTCGTTGAGCCCGGACAGCGTCTGGCCGACCTCCTCGATGCCGATGATCCCGGAGAGGTCGGCGACGGCCGTGCGGAGCAGTTCCCTGCGGCGCAGCGCCCTGACCGCCGCCACCGCGCCCTCGGCGTCCCCCGGATGGCGGGCGACCACGGTCCGCGCCTCGGACAGCACCGCCTCGACGGGTCTGGGGGCGAGTTCCGTGTCCGAGCCGAGCATCGCGACCGACTCGGGGGCGTTCATCAGCAGGCCCGTCACGTAGCGGCTGGTACCGAGCATCTTGGCCAGGCGCGACGCCACGGCGGTCTCGTCGCGGAGCAGCCGCAGGTACCAGGGGGTGGAGCCGAGCTTGTCCGAGACCTGGCGGAAGCCGAGCAGGCCGGCGTCGGGGTCGGGGGCGTCGGCGAACCAGCCGAGCATGACCGGCAGCAGGGTCCGCTGGATCGCGGCGCGGCGGGAGACGCCCGTGGTCAGCGCGCTGATGTGGCGCAGCGCCCCGCCGGGGTCGGCGTAGCCGAGGGCTTCGAGGCGGGCCTTGGCCGCGGCCGTGGAGAGCCGGTCCTCCGACTCGGGCAGCCGGGCCACGGCCTGCAGCAGCGGCCGGTAGAACAGCTTCTCGTGCAGGCGCCTCGCCTCCATGGCGTGCCGCCGCCACCTGGTGGTGAACTCCCCCACCGGGTCGGCGGTCATGCCCAGGCTCCGGCCGAGGCGGCGCAGGTCGGCGTTGCCCTCGGGCACCACGTGCGTGCGGCGGAGCCGGTGCAGCTGGATCAGGTGCTCGACCTGGCGCAGGAAGGTGTACGCCTCGGCGAGAGCCTTGGCGTCGTCCCTGCCCACGTAGCCGCCGCGGGAGAGGGCACCGAGCGCGGGCAGCGTGGCCCTGCGGCGCAGCAGCGGGTCGAGGCGGCCGTGGACGAGCTGGAGCAGCTGCACCGCGAACTCGATGTCGCGCAACCCGCCAGGCCCGAGCTTCAGCTGGCGGTCGGCCTCGCCGCTGCGGACGTGGGCCTCCACCCGGCGGCGCATGGCCTGGACGTCCTCGACGAACTTGTCACGGGTGGCGGCCTGCCAGACCATCTCGTTCATCGCGGCGACGTACTGCTCGCCGAGTGCGGTGTCGCCCGCGACCGGCCGCGCCTTCAGCAGCGCCTGGAACTCCCAGGTCTTCGCCCAGCGCCGGTAGTAGGCGAGGTGGCTGGCGAGGGTGCGGACCAGCGGCCCGGCCTTGCCCTCCGGGCGCAGCGCCGCGTCGACCTCCCACAGCGCGCCCTCCGGCGTGCTGGTCGAGCAGGCGCGCATCATGCCCTGGGCGAGCCGGGTGGCGAGTTTGATCGCCTCGTGCTCGTCGAGGGAACTGTCGGATCCCTCGCGCGGCTCGGCCACGAAGATGACGTCGACGTCACTGATGTAGTTGAGCTCGCGCGCCCCGCACTTGCCCATGCCGATGACCGCCAGTCTCACCGCCCCCGCCTCAGGGTGCTCGGACCTGGCGACGGCGAGCCCCGCCTCCAGCGCGGCCCCCGCCAGGTCGGACAGCTCGGCGGTCACCTCCGAGAGCGAGACGACCCCGGTGACGTCGCGGGCGGCGAGATGGAGCAGACGGCCCCGGTAGGCGGCGCGCAGCGCCGACAGGGTGGCGGTGGAGGCGTCGACGGCGACCGGCTCGGGCTCGTCCGGCTCGGCGCCGACCGCGAGCAGCAGCTCGGAGCGGAGCTCATCCTCGGTCGGACGCTCCACGGCCGACGCCCCGCCGAGCGTGCGCCAGTGGTCGGGGTGCCTCACGACGTGGTCGCCGAGCGCGGCGCTGACGCCGAAGACGCCGATCAGCCGCTCGCGCATCCCGGGGTCGGCCCGGAGCGCTCCAAGAACGCTGGGATCCTGTTCGGCCAGCCGGTTCAGCGAGGTGAGCGCCAGGTCGGGATCGGCCGCGGCGACCAGCGAGGTCAGCAGGTCGATGTCGCCGACGGCCTCCGGTCCCAGTTCGTCGAGCAGTCGCTCGGCCCTGGCACCGTCGGCGAAGCCGAGTCTCGCCAGGCGTCCGGCGGTCGTCTGCATCCGGGGCACGGTTTCCACCGACCCTCCATGGTCCTCGATCACAAGCACGGGTGCCCTTCCTCAATCCCTACCCCGAGCGATCAAAGGTGCACGCTCCCACACTCGCATGGGCCTCGCTTCCCCGGCGAACCGGGAGGGGCGGTGCATCTGCTTCCGGGTCCCCACCCTGGTCCGCATCCCAGCGTTCGGAGCGTCGCCGCACAGGTTAATCCTGAAACTGTGCGGCGTCGTTAGCGGATTCGGAACGTAATCGCGCAGTCACGCGGTTTGGACGGCGATGACGACGGCGGCGAAACGTTCGGCGAGAGGTCTCCACGCGCCGACCAGGTCGTTCCTCGCCTCCTTCACCCGCGTGTTCAGCTCCTCGACCGAGTGGCCCAGGCCGGTCAGGGTGTCGGCCGATCCGGCCGTCCAGTCGACGAAGATCTCCGGGGTGGCCTCGGGGTGGAACTGCACCGCCCAGGCGTTCTCCCCCAGCCGGTACGCCTGGTTGGGGTACGGGTCGCCGGTGGCGAGCGGAACCGCGCCCGGGGGAAGCTCCGTGATCGCGTCGCGGTGGTACTGCACGGCGAGCGAGGGGCCGAGACCGGCGAACAGCCGATCCGTTCCGGCCGCGGGAAGAGGGACGACCTCGGTCACGCCGACCTCGAGTCCGTGCTCCCCGCGCCCGACGGCACCGCCGCAGGCGAGCGCCATGAGCTGTGCCCCCAGGCAGATCCCCAGGGTCGGCACGCCCCGCTCGACGCAGACGCGGATCAGGTCGCGGGTGGCGGGCAGCCAGGGACACCTCTCGTCCTCCCAGGCCGCCGCCTCGCCACCGAGGACGATCAGTCCCCCGGTGATCCGCTCGGGCACCGCCTCGCCCAGGTAGGGCCGGACGACCTCGCAGACGGCCCCGGCCTCGGCCAGCCATCCGGCGAGGAACCCGAGCCCCGCGTCGGCCTCGTGCTCGATGACGGTGATCCTCATACCGTAATTATGGGTTGACATGGGCACGAGACGGTCACAGCGGCAGGGAGATGCGAGATCACCGCGCTCCCTGCCGCCCGTACGTGGACCGCATGCCGCCCCCATGCCGCCCGTACGTGGACCGTGCGCCGGCCGTATGCCGAGCCCGTACCACCGCCCGTATTGTCGGCCCTATGTTCGGCGGGGACATTGACCTCGGACGCGAGTACCCGCCACCTTGGCATCAGCCCCGCCGGAACCGAAGGCGAGGCTCCACGCGCAAGGAGAACCGATGAATCCCGTCCTGAGTGATGTCGAGGTCCCCGGCGGCGCGTTGCGCGTCGCCCGGTTCGGCACCGGGTCCCGCGTGATCGTGGCGGTGCACGGCATCACCGCCTCGCTCATGGCCTGGGCCGGCGTCGCCCGCAGGCTCCCCGCCGAGTGGTCGCTGGTCGCGATGGACCTGCGGGGCCGCGGCCACAGTGCCGGGCTCCCGGGCCCGTACGGCCTGGCCAGGCACGCCGAGGATGTGAACCTCGTCGCCCGGTCCGTGGGCGCCGAGTCCGACATCGTGCTCACCGGTCACTCGATGGGCGCCTACGTCGCGGCCCTCGCCGCCGCGGGGCACGACTACGCCAGGGTGGTGCTGGTCGACGGCGGACTCCCGAGACCGCTGCCCCCCGGCGCCGACCCCGACGCGGTGCTGGAGGCCACGCTCGGCCCGGCCATCGCCCGGCTGGACCAGACCTTCCCCGACGCCGACGCGTACGTGGACTTCTTCAGGGCCCACCCCGCCTTCGCCGGCGCGTGGACCGAGGAGGCGGAGGAGTACGTCCGCTACGACGCGTCGGGGCCGGAGGGCACAGAGGGCACAGAGGGCACGGTGCGCTCGCGGGTGCGGCGGGAACCGGTCCGCGAGGACGGCCGGTGGATGCTCACCGAGGGCGAGACGGTCGACGCCGCGCTGCGCGCGATCACCTCGCCCCTGTCCCTGCTGCGCGCCCCGCGCGGACTGCTGAACCAGCCTGTCGGCTTCATGCCCGACGAGCTGGCGGCCGCGTGGACCGGGTGGCTGCCCGCGCTGGAGGACGAGGTGATCGACGACTGCAACCACTACACGATCCTCTTCGACGACCGCTGCGCCTCGCTGGTCGCCAAGCATCTCTCCCGCTGAGCCCTCGGCGCCGACCCGCGCCGCCCGGGGCCGGGTCAGCCGGTCTTGGCGGGAGTGATCCAGGTGGCCTTGGCCGCGGCGACCAGGGTGCCGTCGGCCTCGTAGACGGCGCTCTCGCCGAAGAGCTTGCGGCCCTCGCGGCCGGTGGCGCGGGCCACGACGGAGTAGATGCCTCCGGGGTAGACCCGGCGGTGGATCCGTACGGTCAGACGACCGAGCAGGGCGAACTCGCCGGGTCCGAAGTGCGCCCAGCCGGTGGGGCAGTCGAGGGCGGCCCAGACGACCGTGTGGGGGACGGTGCCGTCCGCCTCGGTGATGGTCATCGGGACCCGCCAGCCGGCGGCGATCAGGTCGGTGCCGGGCACGGGACCCGGGAAGATCCGCAGGCCGTCGCCGGGGGCGCGCAGGCCGCACGCGAAGCAGCCGGGGAAGGCGTGCTCGACGAGACCGGCGAAGCCGACCTCGGCCCGCGCGGCCTCGGTGAAGGGCACGAAGTCCGGGACGTCGAACTCCTCGGCGACCGTGACGGCCTCGACGAGGAGCCTGTCGCCGTGGGTGAGGGTCGCGGTGTTGGCGAGGTGACGTAGGGAGAGCTCGGTGTCCAGTGGCGTGGGTGCGTGCAGCGTGACCTCGATGGCCGAGTCGTGCCGGGCGCCGTGCAGCGCCTCCGAGACCGTGCCCGCGATCCAGCCGCCGTTCGCGGACCCCTCGGGACCACGGAAACGCGCCGGAACGGTGAGCACGGTCTGCAGCTCGGACGTCATTGTCATGCCGCACCTCCTGTCGCCTTTATGGCGATCGATCCTCATAAATCACGTTAATTGGACCGACCGATTTTATCGGACTGCTTGTACATACAGCCAACTCGGGTTCGATGACGCGCTCGTTAGCCGCGAGTAACACCGGTATGACGTTCGGCGGGCGCTCCCGGATCGCCCGCCGTGACGACCACGGCGGGCATCCCGGGCGCATGCCTCACGGGCACGGCGGACGCCCCGGAGGCCCACCGGGCCCGTGAGATCGTGACCGCGGTCAGAGGACCGGCAGGTAGCGGCCGAGCTCGAACTCGGTGACCTGCCTGCGGTATTCGTTCCACTCCGCGCGCTTGTTGCGCAGGAAGTAGTCGAAGACGTGCTCGCCGAGGGTCTCGGCGACGAGCTCGCTGCGCTCCATGACCGCGATCGCCTCGTCGAGCGACTGGGGCAGCGGCTGGATGCCCAGCGCCCTGCGCTCGGCCGAGGTGAGCGCCCACACGTCGTCCTCGGCACCCGGGGGCATCTCGTAACCCTCCTCGATGCCCTTCAGCCCGGCCGCGAGGATCACGGCGAAGGCGAGATAGGGGTTGCAGGCGGAGTCGAGCGAGCGGAACTCGATGCGGGTCGAGCCACCCTTGTGCGGCTTGTACATCGGCACCCGGACGAGAGCGGAGCGGTTGTTGTGACCCCAGGAGACGTAGCTCGGGGCCTCACCGCCCGCTCCGGCGATCGCCTCGGCGCCGCCCCACAGCCGCTTGTAGGAGTTGACCCACTGGTTGCAGACCGCGGTGATCTCGGCGGCGTGCGTGAGCAGGCCACCGATGAAGGAGCGGCCGATCTTGGAGAGCTGGTAGTCGGCACCGGGCTCGTAGAAGGCGTTGCGGTCGCCCTCGAAGAGCGACATGTGGGTGTGCATGCCCGAGCCGGGGTACTCGGTGAAGGGCTTGGGCATGAAGCTCGCCCAGATGCCCTGCTCCAGCGCGACCTCCTTCATCACCAGGCGGAAGGTCATGATGTTGTCGGCGGTGGTGAGCGCGTCGGCGTAGCGCAGGTCGATCTCCTGCTGGCCGGGGCCGCCCTCGTGGTGGCTGTACTCGACGGAGATGCCCATCGACTCCAGCATCATGATCGCGTTGCGCCGGAAGTCATGGCCGGAGCTGTGCGGGGTGTGGTCGAAGTAGCCGCCGCCGTCGATCGGCTCGGGGCGCTCGGCGCCCTCCGGCCGGCTCTTCAGCAGGAAGAACTCGATCTCCGGGTGGGTGTAGAAGCTGAAGCCCATGTCGGAGGCCTTCGCCAGGGTGCGCTTGAGCACCCAGCGCGGGTCGGCGTGCGAGGGCGAGCCGTCCGGCATGAGGATGTCGCAGAACATCCGGGCCGCACCTGGCGTCTCGCTGCGCCACGGAAGGATCTGGAAGGTCGACGGGTCGGGCTTGGCGAGCATGTCCGACTCGTAGACCCGGGCGAAGCCCTCGATGGCCGAGCCGTCGAAGCCGATGCCCTCGGCGAAGGCCCCTTCGAGCTCGGCCGGGGCGATGGCCACCGACTTCAGGAACCCGAGCACATCGGTGAACCACAGCCGGATGAACCGGATGTCGCGCTCCTCAAGGGTGCGGAGAACGAACTCCTGCTGGCGGTCCAAGGCTTCTCCTTCATTGCCGACGTGCCGCAACACGCCTAGTGGTCTCCCAGTTTGCCCTCTCAGTGTTTCGCACACGTTACGAGGAAGAACGGTGAGATGTGGCACAGGGACCGTCGCGCCTCCACACGCCCGTCCCTCTCTCCTCTTACAGTGTGCGACCGGAGCCGCTGGGAACCCGATCCGGGGGGAGACGACGATGACGCGTACCGAGGTCCACCGACCACCGCACGCGGTCCCGCCACCGGCCAGGCTCGCCGAACGCCTCGCGGCGCTGGCGATGCCCTGCCCCGTCCACCCGTCGATACACCTGGTCGAGGCCGCGACCTCCGACTGGGCGCGCACGTCGGGCCTGGACCCCGATCCCGCCGCCGCCCGGCTGGCCGGACGGGCGTTCGCCCGTTGCGAAACCGGCGCGGTGACGCGGTTCGCCCGCTGGCTGACCTGGATGTCGTGCCTGCGGCGGGCTCCCGAGGCCCTCACCCCGGTCCTCGCCGTGGCCGCGGGCGGCGAGCCGGGCCGGGCCCCGCTGGAGCGGGCCTTCTCCGGTCTGTGGACGGCGTGCGCGCCGGAGATGGGCGACGCCTGGCGCGAGCGGTTCACGGCCGGGCTCGCCGCCCAGCGCGAGGCGCTCCTCTCCCCGGGGACGACCTCGGCCGGGGATCGTACGCGGTCGCCCGTGGACGCCTTCGGCCGCTACCTGTTCGACCTGGTGGAGCCCTGCCTGGGGGTGGAGGTGCCCGCCCCGGTGTGGCGGAGCACGCACTGGCGGGCGCTCGTCGAGGTGAGCGGCGAGGTGGCCGCCCGGTGCGAGGAGGCGGTGGCCGGACCCGGCCACACGGGCGCCATTTTTCTGGAACGCTCCAATTTCGGGGCGGAAGAGTGGAAGATCGACGGGGTCGCCACCCGCATGGAGGAGCTGTGGACGGCCGCCCGCGCGATCCCGGCGCTCGTGGAGCGGCACGACCTGGGCTTCACCGCCGCCCGCGAGGCGACGCGGGTGGCATGCGCTTTCTTGACCATCCCGAGGGCCTACCTGGAGTGGCTGCTGGAAACACCTCGCTATCGTCACTTGGCGTAACCGTTCTTCTTCGATGAGTAATGCTGGAGTAAGCGATGAGCACCACGCTCCTCAACCACAAGCTCGACCGTGCCTTCGGGCATATGGACGTCGACGGCGACGGATCGATCGAGCGCGAGGACCTTCTCGGACTCGGCGCCCGGATCCTCGTCGGCTTCGGCGAGGCGCCGACCTCCCACGCCGGCAGCAGGCTCGCCCAGGGCTTCGAGGAGATCTGGCGGACCCTCGCCGCGGAGATCGACACCGACGGCGACGGCGTGATCTCGTCCGAGGAGTTCCGCGCCGGCATGACCTCGGCGTTCGTCGAGGGGGACCGGTTCGACACGGTGTTCGCGCCCGCGGCCGAGGCGTTGGCGGGGCTGTGCGACACCGACGGGGACGGGGCCGTGGGGCCGGACGAGTTCTGGATCATGATGGCCGCGTTCGGCACCCCGCGCGAGGACGTGCGGGCCACCTTCGAGCGGCTCGACGGCGACGGTGACGGCGTCGTGTCCGTGGGCGAACTGGTCGAGGCGACCCGGCAGTTCTACACGAGCGCCGATCCCGACGTGGTCGGCAACTGGCTGTTCGGTCCGCTCTAGTGGCCCTCATCCCGACGTTCGGCGATCCTCTGACCCGTCCCCGTCCCCACCCACAGCCCTTGCCATCCTCGACGCACCTTTCCCCGCCTCCCTCCCCCGTCCCACCGGCCGGACCGCGGAGACCCGCCGGGCCGCCGAGGTCCTCCGGGGTGGCCGCGGCCCTGCTGCTGCCCCTCACCGAACTCGTGCCGGTGATGTCGGCGCCGTGCCCGATGCACCCATCGATCGACCTGATCGGCGCCGAGCTCGCCGCCTGGGCCCGCGCGGTGGAGCTCGAACCTCCCCCCGGCGCCGGATTCGAGCGGATGGCCGGCCGCGCCTTCTGCGGATTCGGCGTGGAGTCGGCGCTGCTGTTCGCCAAATGGCTGACCTGGCTGTTCCACTTCGACGACGAGTGGGACGAGAAACCCGCCGGGCGCGCGACCGAGATCGTCAAGGACACCTTCGCGCGGCTCGACCTCGTCGCGCGTTCCCCCGCCCACGCCTCCTCGCCCGTCGAGCTGGCCTTCGGCGACCTGTGGAAGGCCACCACCGAGCGGATGAGCACCCGCTGGCGGCACCGGTTCCTGGCCGGGCTGGCGGCCCAGGGCGAGGCCTGCCGTACCGAGGCCGAGAACCGGTGCGCGGGCCGCGTACCCTCCCCCGCGGAGTACCCGCGGCTGCGGCGGGGCACCGCGGGTCCCTACCTGTTCGACCTGGTGGAGCCCTGCCTGGGGGTGGAGGTGCCCGCGGGGCTGCGCGAGAGCACGACCTGGCGGACGCTGGTGGACGCCTGCAACGACGTCACCGCCTGGTGCAACGACGTCGCCTCGCACCACAAGGAGCGGGCCAACGGCGACGTGCACAACTACGTGACGGTCGCCGCGACCGCGTTCGGGCTCTCCGACGCCGACGCCGTCGCCTGGGTGAACGGCCGGATCGCCGCGCGCGCCGAGGACCTGCGGACCTCCGCGCGCCGGCTGCCGACGCTGTTCGACCGGTTCGGGTTCTCGACCGGCCAGGCCAGGGACGTCAGCAAGGTCGCGTGCGCGTTCCTCACGGCGCCGAGGGCACAGCTGGAATGGCTGCTGGAGTCCAGCCGGTACGACGTACCCTGACCGGCCGCCCCCGGGCGGATCCGCCCGGGGGCCCGCCGAGCCCGCACGCCCGGTCCCGGCCTCGGTGCCGGCGGCCCGCAGGCGTCGTACGGTGCCCACCGGCGTTGAGTATTCGTTGATTGAATTGCGGTCTTCGCCGGTTAAGGTCCTTTTAAGCACGAAATGAAGGGCCGAAACCATCATGCGCGGGCTGTACCGTGTGGTCCCGACGGTGACGCCCGTCCAGAGCAGGGTGGCGGCGGTGCTCACCGCCACCACGTCCATAGCGATGGTGTGCGTCAACGTCTGGGTCACGGCACGGCTCCCGCAGCCCTCCTACACACCGCTGCCGTTCTCACCCGAGGACGTGGCAGGCGTCGCGTTCCCCATCCTCGGTGCGCTGCTGGTGTTCCAGCGGCCCCGGCTCGTCATCGGCTGGCTGCTCTGCCTGGGCGGACTGTGCTCCGCGCTGAACAGTCTCACGATCAACCTCGCCCTCCTTGACGCGGGGCACCGGCTGCTCCCCCAGGAGGCGGTCTGGACGGTCGCCGGGGTGAGCTGGAAGCTGGCCATCCTCTTCCTGGTCGTGCTGCTGCCGCTGCTCTATCCGGACGGGAGGCCGCCGTCGCCGCGCTGGCGGGCGCTGGTGTGGGTCTCTGTCGCCGTCTTGTGCGCCGACGTGCTCCTCATGGACCTCATGCCTCTCGCCGGGCAGCGGTACACGAGTTCCGGCCCCCACCCGCTGCGGTTCTCGCTGAACATGCTCACCAACGCGATCATGATCCTCGCCTTCGCCTCGCTCGCCGTGAGGTTCCGGCGGGCCGGCCGCGAGGAGCGCCGGCAGATCCTCTGGACGCTGATCGCGCTCGCCACCGTCATCGTCCCCTGGGTGATCGGCAATCCGGTGTGGTGGCTCACGTCGTTCACGATCCCGCTCGTCCCGGTCGCGATCACCTTCTCGGTGCTGCGGCACCGCCTCTACGGGATCGACACGCTCATCACCAGGACGCTGGTCGGGGCAGGCCTCGTCGGCGTGATCGGCGGGGTCTACGTGGCGGTGGGCACCGCCTCCAGCCTGTTCCTGTCGGATGTGGACCGGATCGGCGGCCTGGTCGCCGCGCTCTGCGCGGGGGTGTTCTTCCATCCGATGCGACGGCTGCTTCAGCGTGGCGCCGACCGCCTCCTGTACGGCGGCAGGGGCGACCCGGTGGCGCTGGCCGCCGGACTCGGCCGCAGGCTCCAGCGCATCGCCCCCGAGGCCGGCCTGTCCGCGGCCCTGGACGTGCTGCGCGACGGCCTGGCGGTCACCGGCGCCGGCGTGCGCTTCCAGGGCGGCTGGCCGGAGGAGGTGACGGTGGGGACGCTGGAGGAGGTGACGCGCGACATCAGGCTGGTCTGGCACGGCGAGCCCGTCGGACGTCTGCTCATCGGCCCGCCGGGGGCCCGGCGCCTGCCCGCCGCGCACAACGAACGGGTCATCGCCGCGCTCACACCGTACGTGGCCGACGCGGCCCACGCGGTCCGGCTGGTCGGCGCGCTGCGGCGCTCCCGGGAGCGCATCGTCACCACCCGCGAGGAGGAGCGCCGCCGTCTCCGCCGCGACCTGCACGACGGTCTCGGCCAGTCGCTCAGCGGGATGGCGATGGCCATCAACGCGGCCAGGATCTCCCTGCGCACCTCCCCCGAGACGGCCGAACGCATGCTCGGCGAGCTGCGCTCCGGCATGGACAGCGTCACCGGAGACATCAGGCACCTGGTGTACGGCCTGCGCCCGCCCGCGCTGGACGATCTCGGCCTGGCCGGAGCCGTGGCGGAGATGGCGGGCCCCGGCGTCACCGTCGAGGTGAGGGGCGAGCTGCCGGGACTGCCCGCCGCGACCGAGGTCGCCGCGTACCGCATCGCGCAGGAGGCGCTGACCAACGCGCGCAGGCACGCGGGGGCCGCGACCGTGCGAGTATCGCTGGAACGGGGCGAGGACGACCTGAGCGTCCGGGTGCGCGACGACGGGATCGGCCTGCCCTCCGGACGTCGTTCGGGGGTCGGGCTGGCGTCGATGCGCGAGCGCGCCGCCGAACTGGGCGGGACATGCGTGATCACCACGCCCCCCGAGGGGGGAACCGTGGTCGAAGCGATACTTCCGGTGAACTTGAATGTGGAGATCTGACCACGGATGATTTCTTACGGCTTGCGAACGATGGTGAGTATTGCTCTATGAGGTTGGTCCAGGTAGCCCTACCCTTACGCCTGCAATGCTGACATTTCGTGCTCTCGGACCGTTCCAGGCGCGTCACGGCGAGACGTCACTCGACCTCGGAGGCCAGCGCCAGATGGCGGTGCTGGCCCGGCTCCTCGTGGCCGGAGGCCGCGCCGTCCCCGTGACCATGCTCATCGACGAGCTGTGGCCCGGCGAGCCTCCCGCCCAGGCCCTGTCGACCATCCAGGGATACGTGTCGCGGTTGCGGCGCGCCCTGGAGCCCGGCCGCGCGCCCCGCGAGGAGGCCGAGGTCCTGGTCTCCGCCCCACCGGGGTACGCGCTGCGCGCCTCGCCGGGCCAGGTGGACGCCTGGAGTTTCGAGAACGCGGTCAAGGCGGGCGGCGCGCCCGCCCAGGTGTGGGAGCGCCTGGAGGCCGCCCTCGCGCTCTGGCGCGGCCCGGCCCTGGCCGAGTTCTCCGACCTGTCCTGGGCCGTGAGCGAGGCCGGCAGGCTGGAGGAACTGCGGCTGATCGCGGTCGAGCGCCGCGCCGACGCGGGACTCCTGCTGGGGCACTCCGGCGCCCTGGTCGCGGACCTGGAGGCACACGCCTCGGCGCACCCGCTGCGTGAGGAGGCCTGGCGGCTGCTCGCACTGGCCCTGTACCGCAGCGGCAGGCAGGGGGACGCACTGGGAGCGCTGCGGCGTGCCAGGGTGCTGCTCCGTGACGAGCTCGGCCTCGACCTGGGCGCCCCTCTGCAGCGCCTGGAGTCCGACATGCTGGCCCAGGCCGTCCACCTCGACCCGCCCGCCGAGGCCGTGCGGGCCGCGAAGCCCGCGACGCACACCGTGGAACGGAAACCGGCACCGCCGGGCCTGCGGATCGTCGTGGTGGACGACCAGGCGCTGGTCCGCACCGGCCTGCGCGTGGTGCTCGACAGCGAGCCCGGCTTCGAGCTGGTCGGGGAGGCCGAGAACGGCGAGCAGGCGATCGCGGTCGTCAAGGAGACCTCCCCCGACCTGGTGCTGATGGACATCCAGATGCCCAGGCTGGACGGGCTGACCGCCGCGCGGAGGATCCTGACCGACGAGGCACCGCCGAAGGTCATCATGATGACCACCTTCGGCACGGACGACAACCTCTACGCGGCACTGCGGGCCGGGGTGAGCGGATTCGTCCTCAAGACGTCGGCGCCCGAGCAGCTCATCACCGCGATGCGGGCCGCACAGGCCGGTGACGCGCTGATCGACCCCGCCGTCACCACCCGCCTGATCGCGGCCTTCGCCGGCCGCACCGATCCGTCGGCGCCGCCCGGCCTCGCCGGTCTCGGCGACGCGGAACTCGACCTGATGAAACTGGTCGCCCGAGGACTGACCAACCGGCAGATCGCGGCGACCCTCGCGGTCCCGGAGGGGTCGGTCTCGCGGTCGGTGGTCAAGCTGCTCGACCACCTCGGACTGTTCGACCGTGCCCAACTCGTCGTCACGGCGTACGAGTCCGGGCTGGTCAACCCCGGCGACGTGGGCAGATAGGGATGCGCCCACGGCCACGCGACCACGACCGGGGCCGGACGCTCGACGGCGCCGACGGTGTGCCCAGACCTGTCGTGGACGCGGTCACCGTGACCGAGGACGCCCCCGCCTGGCCCGCCGTCTCGCCGGTGCGCGCTCTGCTGCGCTCCCCGGCGCGGCTCGCCGCCGTCTCGGCGGCGCTCCTCTCGGTGGGGCTCTCCGTCGTCGGCTTCGTGCTCGGCCTCGACCTGCCGCACGAGTGGCGACCACCGGTGCCCGCCACTCCCGACCTCGCGGCAGGGCTGACGTTCCCCGTGGTGGGCGCGTTCCTGCTGGCACACCGCTCGCGCCCGGTCACGGCGTGGCTGATGTGCGTGGGCGGCCTGATGTGCGCCGTCAACACGTTCTCCGAGGCGGCGATGTTCACCTTCGCCGCGGCGGGCGAGATGGAGTCCGCGGGCTACCTCCGCATGAGCATGGTCACGGGGAAGTCCCTCGGCGGGCTCCTGCTGGCGATCCTGTTACCGCTGTACTCCCCCGACGGGCGGCTGCCCTCGCGGCGGTGGCGGCCGCTGGTGGCGGCCGGCGTGGTCGTGTTCGCGACGCAGTTGCTGCTGCACCTCACCCGCCCCGACCCCGACCCCGCGCTCTACCCCTGGCCGCGGGTCATTCCCAGCCCGCTCTCGCTGGACCTCCTCGCCCCGTACAACACGGTGGCGCGCGAGGTGGCCTCCATACTGATCTCGGCTCTCGCGGTCCTCGCACTCGTCTCCATGGTGCTGCGCTTCCGGCGGGCGGGCCCGGAGGTGCGCCGCCAGATCGCCTGGCCGGTCTTCGCGTTCGCCGTCTACGTCGCCTTCCTGCTCGCCGGACCCGACTGGTGGCTGGCCGCGACGATCTGGACCGGGCTCATCCCGGGGGCCATCGTCTTCTCGGTGCTGCGCTACCGGCTCTACGGCATCGACACGGTGGTCAGCCGCGCCTTCGTCGCCGCCGGGCTGATCGCCGCGGTCAGCGCCATGTACGCGGTCGGCGCGGTCGCCGGGCTGGCGCTGTCGGGATACGACCGGATCGGCGGCCTGATCGCGGCTCTGCTCGCCGGGATCGTCTTCCATCCGCTCCGGCACAGGCTCAGGCGCCTCGTCGACCGGCTCATGTACGGCACTCGCGGTGACCCTCGGGCGTTCGCCGCGCTCCTGTCCAGAGAGGTCCGCGAGACCGAGCCCGCCAACGCGCTCGCCGCCGTCGCAGCCGTGATCAAGGACGGGCTGAGCGTCACCGGCGTCACCGTCGAGGTCTACGGGCCCGGCTCCAGGCAGGTCCAGGTCGGCCCGCTCGGCGAGGCGCCGCGCGAGGTGCCGCTGGTCTGGCACGGCGAGCCGGTCGGGCGACTGCTGCTCGGCTCCCCCGGCCCCCGCAGGTTCGCCGCCGCGCACAACGACCGCCTGATCGCGGTGGCGGTCCCGTACGTCGCCGACGTGGCGCACGCCGTACGGATGACCGCCGACCTGCAGCGTTCCCGGGAACGCATCCTCACCGCCAGGGAGGAGGAGCGCCGCCGCCTGCGCAGGGACCTGCACGACGGGCTCGGCCACGCGCTGACCGAGATGGCCATGTCGATCAACATGGCCAGGATCAGCCTGCGCACCGCTCCCGCCTCGGCGGACAGGCTCCTGCTCGAACTGCGAAGCGGCATGGACGCGGTCAGCCGGGAGATCAGGGAACTGGTGTACGGCCTGCGCCCGCCCACCCTCGACGAACTCGGCCTGGCGGGGGCCGTGCGTGCCCTCGCTCAGGAGGGTGGCCCCCGGGTGGCGGTGGAGATCGAGGGCGACCTGTCGGATCTGCCCGCGGCGGCCGAGGTGGCCGCGTACCGCATCGCGCAGGAAGGGCTCACCAACATCCGCAAGCACGCGGGCGCCAGTTCGGCGGTGATCTCGCTGCGGCGCGGTGAGTCACTCGTGGTCCGTGTCCAGGACGACGGAAGCGGGCTGCCCTCGGGACCTCGTACGGGGGTGGGACTGCTCTCCATGCGCGAGCGGGCCGCCGAACTGGGCGGCACCTGCGTGATCGAGTCGGCGCCCGAGGGCGGAACGGTCGTGGAGGCCGTGCTGCCGATCCCCTCGACTCCGATCGCGGCGGGCCGCGTGTAAACCTTTTCGCCTTCTCGGGGCTCTAACCAGCCGTTGAGTAATTCACCCGAGGAGATCCCCTTGAAGCACTGGGCCCTGGCCACCGGCGTCGCACTCGCCCTGACGGCCGTCGTCACCACTCCCGCCCTCGCCGAGGGCATCGAGGGCTTCGGGGCGGCGGCCGGATCCCTTGGTGAGAACAGAGGGACGGCCGGAGGCATCGGGGCGGTGACCGGCTCCACCGCGAGCACCGGGAACACCGACGCCGCCCGATCCACCGGGGGCACCGCGCCCAAGGCGGTCTCGAACGCGACCGCGGCCCCCGTCTCCGGCGGTGTCTACTTCCGCCACAAGGGAAGCGGGGTCGAGGTGCTGACGTACCGGGGAGACCGGAGCAGCGGCGGCCCGACCGCCGGCGCCGGCGCCTTCGCCGGCCAGTTCGCGGTCGCGCCCGACGGCCGGAGGATCGCCTGGATCGACGACAAGAACAGGCTGCGCGTCACATCGGCCGACGGACCCCGCATGGGCACGGTGATCGCCAAGAACGCCGCCTACGGCGGCCCGTGTCTCACTCCCGCCTGGTCCGCCGACGGCAAGCGAATCGCCTATCCGGTGAAGGGCACCGGCGAGGCGATGACGGTGGCCGTGATCGGCCCCGACGGCAGGGGCCGGTTCAACGCCGGGAAGACCTCCGGCCCCTGCCACCTGACCTGGTCGGCCGACGGCAGGACCCTCGCCGGGTACGCGGGCGACACGGACGGCGTCCACCTCCTGGACACCAGGCGGCGGACCTCCAGTCGCGCCCCGGGGGTCAGGCTCGCCAACCACGTGGAGAGCCTGTCACCCGACGGCCGCAGGGTGGTGGTCAACGCCATCGGCGCGAACGCCCCGGGTGGCGACGGCTCCTGGCCCCTGTCGTTCACCCCGTCGATCTACGACACCAGGACCGGCGCGAAGGTCGCCATCCCGGTCAAGGGACGGCTGCTTGGCGCGCGCTACCTGCGCGACGGGCGTCTGGCGGTCCGCGTCAAGGGCACGTCCGCCAACACGATCGTGGTCCTCTCCCGCTCGGGCAAGGAGATCCAGCGGATGGCCGAGCCCGCCGGGGCGAAGAACCTCGGACTGCTCTGGCTCCTCGGCTGACAGGTCCCCCGCGGCGTCTGCCCCGCGACGTCACGAATGACACCGGATCTCATCGCGTCTTCGCACCTCACAAGTCGATTAATGCCTACATGCATTAAGAAATCACATTTCTCGGAAAGTTGTCACAGTAAATAAAAGCCAGGCAAAATCAGCCTCCTCTTAACTTACTCCGAAAATAAGGAAAAGAGAGCTCGGGTCCTTTGGCCCGATACCGCCGGCCTATATGTTTCCCCCTAGATCATGGCCGTGGGCGGACTCCGCCCACGGCCCGAACAAAGGGGAAAACCATGTACGGCAAGCGGCAGCTGACGGTGATCGGCCCAACGCTTCTCGCGGCACTCGCCCTCGGACCCGTCTCGTTCTCCTACGCCTCGCCCGCACCGGATCCCGAGCAGGCCGTGACGGTGAACACCGCGCAGAACGAGAGCATGACGGACCCGATCACGTCGGCGGAAACATCGGATTCTGCGGACTCGATGGATTCCGTGGATTCCGGGGAGTCCGCGGAAGACCCGAGCGACTACTGGCGGGGATACAGGAACGGTTACCGGGCCGCCGCACAGGACTGTCGCAGGACCAGGTCGCGGAGCTACATGGGGCCGCCCAGCGACTACGACAGGGGCTGGCTGGACGGCTACGACGCCGGATACGCCCGCTTCTGCTGGTCGACGAACTGAGAACGCCGTCACCGACGCACGGTTCTCGACCGTGATCGGTGGGCACCGCCGCGCTCAAGGTGAAGCGAGACGAGCACGGGCGTGACGGTCCGGGCGATCCCGCGGCCTCGCTGGCCTTCCTCGTCCCGGTGCGCCCAGGTATCCCATTGATTCCGACGCAATCCGGACGATCCGGGCGATCCCGGGAAAGACAGGAACGGCCGGTCGCGAAACCCGGTGGCAGGCCTCGCCCGGCGGGTCCGAATGTTCATTGAATGTCGGTGGACGCCGCGGAGTCGCGAACGGCCTCGCCGGAAACCCGCCGGGCGTCGGCGAGGCCGGCGCCGGAGGAACGCGGGACGGTCCCACGGCGGAGATCCGCGCTCATCCGCCGGTCACCGAGCAGGGATCACCCAAAGGGCACCTTCCGGGCAGGCCCTCATAGGATGGCCACGTGGCTCAACTCCGTATCGCCCTGGCCCAGACCAATCCCGCTGTCGGCGACCTGGCCGCCAACACGGACAAACTCGTCGAGTGGACCCGCCGCGCCGCAGACCGAGGCGCGCACCTGGTCGTCTTCACCGAGATGTTCCTGACCGGATATCCCGTCGAGGACCTCGTGTTGCGCACCTCGTTCGTGGAGGCGTCGATCGCCGCGATCGAGGGGGCCGCGCGACGACTGGCGGAGGCGGGACTCGGCGAGATCCCCGTGGTGGTCGGCTACGTGGACCGCGCGAAGCTCGCCCCGCGCGTCGGCCAGCCCAAGGGCGCCCCGCTCGACGCGGCCGCGCTGCTGCACCGGGGCCGGGTGGTCGTCAAGACCGCCAAGCACCACCTGCCGAACTACGGCGTCTTCGACGAGTACCGCTACTTCGTCCGCGGCGACCGGCTGCCGATCTTCCGGCTGCACGGTGTCGACGTGGCGATCGCGGTCTGCGAGGACCTCTGGCAGGAGGGCGGCCCCGTCGCGGTGGTGGCCGAGGCCGGAGCCGGGCTGCTGGTGGTACCGAACGCCTCCCCGTACGAGAAGGAGAAGGACGACGTACGCCTGGAGCTGGTGGCCAGGCGCGCCCGCGAGGCCGGATGCGCCCTCGCCTACGTCAACCAGGTCGGCGGCCAGGACGAGCTGGTCTTCGACGGAGACTCACTGGTCGTCTCCGCCTCCGGCGAACTGGTCGCGCGCGCGGCGCGGTTCTCCGAGGAACTGCTGATCACGGACCTGGAGTTGCCCGACGCCAGGTACGGAGGTCTCGGCACCTTCCAGATGGACGCCGAGGACGGCACCGTGATCACGGTGGATCGGCTTGAGCTGTCGGCGCGCCCCGTCGAGCCGTACCAGCCGCAGCCCCCCACGATCGCCGAGCAGCTCGACGACACCGCCGAGGTCTACTCCGCGCTCGTGCTCGCGGTCCGCGACTACGTCACCAAGAACGGCTTCCAGTCGGTGATCCTCGGCCTGTCCGGCGGCATCGACTCGGCGCTCACCGCCACGATCGCCTCCGACGCCGTCGGCCCCGACCGGGTGCACGTGGTGCTGATGCCCTCCCGCTACTCCTCCGACCACTCGGTGAGCGACGCCCAGGAGCTGGTCGACCGGCAGGGGATCAACGCCACGACCGTGCCGATCGCCGAGATCGTAAGCGGCTTCGAGAAGGAGATCGAGCTCACCGGCCTGGCCTCGGAGAACCTCCAGGCCCGGGTGCGCGGCATGATCCTGATGGGCCTGTCCAACGAGCACGGCCACCTCGTCCTCACCACCGGCAACAAGAGCGAGCTGGCCACCGGTTACTCCACCCTCTACGGCGACTCCGCGGGCGGCTTCGCCCCCATCAAGGACGTGCTCAAGACCTTCGTCTGGGAGCTGTCACGCTGGCGCAACGCCCAGGCGGGCCGGTCGGGCGAGTTCCTGCACCCCTTCACGGTGCCGCCGATTCCGGAGAGCTCGATCGAGAAGGAGCCCAGCGCGGAGCTCCGTCCCGACCAGCGCGACACCGACTCCCTGCCGGAGTACGGGATCCTGGACCGGCTGCTGGACGACTACGTCGAAAAGGACATGGGCTCCGCCGAACTCGTCGCCGCAGGGCACGACCCGGCCCTGGTCGCCAGGGTGATCCGCCTGGTCGACCTGGCCGAGTACAAGCGCCGCCAGTATCCTCCGGGTCCGAAGATCACCCCCAAGAACTTCGGCCGCGACCGCCGTCTGCCCATCACCAACCGCTGGCGCGAGCCCACCGTCTGACACCCGGGCAGGGGCCCGGCGGGAAAACCGTGCGGCCCGTACGGGAACCCTCAGGCGCCGAGGCCCGCCAGGAGGTGGTCGACGATCCGTTCGGCCAGGTCGGAGGACCCGGCGGCCTCGCCGCCCCCCTCGGTGCGGACGTACCACATGACGGTGCCGACCAGGTTCGCCATCGCGATGGGGACGTCGAGGTCGGCCCGCAACTCGCCGGTGGCGACGCCGCGCCGCAGCAGGGCGGCGGTCGCCGCCCTGCGCGGCTCGATGGTCGCCCGGTGGATGCGCTCCACCAGGCGGGGGTGCCGTTCGGCCTCGTTCATCGCGATGTTCATCACGCAGCGGTTGCGCGCGTCGCACGCGTCGCGCAGCAGCACCCGCGCGTAGACGATGAGATCGTCTCGGACCGAGACGCCCGCGAGCGGAGGCAGCGGCGTCTTGAGGGTCGACAGCGCGTCGACGAGCAGGTCTTCCTTGTTCGACCATCGCCGGTAGATCGTGGTCTTGCCGACTCCCGCGCGGGCGGCGATCGCCTCGATCGACAACTCGGAGAGGCCGATGCTCTCCCCGACCAGGTCGAGGGTCGCGTCGATGATGGCCTTCTCCGCCTTGGCGCTGCGGGGACGGCCCGCGGGGCGGGGCGTCTGAGCTCCGGCTGCCTGAAACTCGTCGGTGGTCGTCATGACGTCTCTACACTACCGCCGGTTCCTTCTCAGGGCTGATCTCGTCGGGAACGGCGGCTCCGGAGGACTTGCCGGGCAGCCACCTGAGCACCACCAGGGCTCCGAGCAGCGCGATGACCGCGGAGACGAGGGCGGTGATGTGCATGCCCTCGATGAAGGCGAGCTTGGCCGGTTCGATGAGCGCCGCGCCCTGGGCGCCGAGGCCCTGGGCCACGCCGAGCGTGCCGGTCAGAGACTCGCCCGCGACGTGCTTGAGCTGGTCGGGCAGACCGGTCAGGGCCGGGGCGATCTGGTCGCGGTAGGTGGCCGAGAGCAGCGAGCCGAGGAGTGCGACGCCGAGCGCGCCGGCCACCTGGCGGACGGTGTTGCTCATGGCCGAGCCGACGCCGGCCTTCTCCCTGGGGAGCGCCTCCATGATCGCGGTGGTCGCCGGGGGCATGATGTTCGCCATCGCCGCCCCTTGGACGAAGAACACGATCTCCAGCAGGACGATCGGGGTGTTCTCGTCCATCAGCGCGTACGAGGCGAGCGCGCCGGCCACGACGACCATGCTGACGGTGGCGCTCAGTTTGCCTCCGAAGCGGGCGGCCATCTGCTGGCTCAGCGGGGCGAAGATCAGCTGCGCGGCGGCGAAGGGGATCATCAGGGCGCCCGCCTGCAGCGCGCTGAAACCCAGCACGATCTGCAGGTAGAAGACCAGGAAGAACATCGCGCCCATCATCGCGAAGAACACGATGCCGATCATGCCGACCGCGGTGGCGAAGCGCGGGTCGCGGAAGTAGCCGACGTCGAAGGCCGGGTGGTCGATGCGACGCTCGTACCAGACGAAGGCGGCGAGCACGAGGATGCCGAGGATCGTCGGGGCGAGCACCTCGGCGCTGGCGATCGTGGCCAGTTCCCCGCCCCGGATGATGCCGTAGGTGACGGCGACGAGGCCGACGATGGAGAGGACCACGCCGACCGGGTCGAGCCTGGAGGGCTTGGGGTCACGCGACTCGGGCACCACCAGGCTGATGAGCACCATGCTGACCAGCACGATCGGCAGGTTGATCAGGAAGACCGAGCCCCACCAGAAGTGCTCGATGAGCAGGCCACCGGTGATCGGGCCGATCGCCACGGCCAGGCCCACCCCGCCGGCCCAGATCCCGATCGCCTTGCCACGCTCCCTCGGGGGGAAGACGTTGGAGATGATCGCCAGCGTGGCCGGCATGATCGCGGCCCCGCCGACGCCCATGAACGCGCGGGCGACGATCAGCTGCATGGGGTCCTGAGCGTAGGCGCTGGCCAGCGAGGCGAGTCCGAAGAGGACCATGCCGACCATGAGCATGCGCTTGCGTCCGGTGCGATCGCCGATCACCCCGAAGGTGAACAGCAGGCCCGCGAACACGAGCGTGTAGGAGTTGATCGCCCATTCCAGCTGGCTCTGGGTGGCGCCCAGACCTGCCACGGGGTCCGCGATCGTCTTCAGTGCGACGTTGAGGATGGTGTTGTCGATCACGACCGCGAGGAGGCTGAAGACCAG
Source organism: Streptosporangium sp. NPDC049046 (assembly GCF_040649155.1). Taxonomy (NCBI): domain Bacteria; kingdom Bacillati; phylum Actinomycetota; class Actinomycetes; order Streptosporangiales; family Streptosporangiaceae; genus Streptosporangium; species Streptosporangium sp. NPDC049046. The sequence continues at coordinate 535,244 of NZ_JBEZEZ010000001.1, forward strand.
CACCCCAAGGATCTGCCACCGTCGCGGGTGGCCGAGCTGTTGTTCCACGAAAGGCCCCGTATTCGATACGCTTGAGTTTCGAAACACCACCGTAGCGCCAGATTTTACGATACGCAACCGTATCGTTTCGTATTTATCGTGAAATGTCGTGACCTGGGTCAGGCGGCCATCGGGACAGGCTCCTCGACCACGGTCGCGGTGCGCCGCCAGAACGGCAGCGCGACCAGCACCATCACCACACCGACCAGCCCGGCGGCGGCGAAGGCCCAGCCGGGGCCGGAACCGTCGATGATCACGCCCGCGATGGGCGCCGCGGCACCCCCGCCGATCAGCAGCGCCGTGCCGTGCAGGCCCATCGCCTCACCCCGGGCCCCGACGGGCACCCAGCGGCTCACGGTCTCGATCGTGGAGGAGAGCGCGGGGGCGCACAGCACCCCGGCGGGCAGCAGGGCGAGGACCAGCCAGTGCCAGTCGCCGCCGACCAGCCCGACGGGGACGGTGAGGGCGCCCATGGCACCGATCAGGACCAGTGGCGACACCCCTCGGGGCAGCATGCCGTACACGAAACCGCCGATCAGCGAGTAGGCGCACCACAGGCCGATCGCCAGCCCGATCCACGCGGTGTCACCGCCCCGCTGCATCGTCGCGACCAGGGAGAGTTCGGTGGCGGCGAGCACGAAGGTCGCCGCGGCGACCGTGCCGAGCAGACCGAGCATGCCCGGGGTAAGCCATCGGCGCCGGGGGATCCTCCCCTGCGGCCTCCGGAGCTCCTCGTCCGAGCGGACGGGCGGGTTCAGCACGATCAGCGTCGTCCCCGAGACGACCAAGCCGGCCGCGACGATGCCCATGGTGGGCACGCTGCCGAGGAGGGTCACCCCCGCGACCGCCAGGGCGGGACCTGTCATGTAGGAGATTTCAACGATCATGGAGTCGAGGGAGAAGCCCATCCTGCGCTGGTCGACCGGGACCAGCGCCGCGAGACACTGCCTGATCACGCTGAACACCGGGAGGCTGAGCAGGCCCGCGGGCACCGCGGCCGCGAGCAGCAGGGGGAACGGCATCGCCCACGCGGTGGACCAGAAGGCGAGCTGGGCGAGTGTGGTGACCACCAGCACCGGGCGCAGACCATGACTGTCGACGAACCTTCCGGCCAGCGGAGAGCCGACCGCCATCCCCACCGTGCTCGCCATCGTCACCAGACCCGCCGCGGCGAACCCGAGGCCGAGCCCGCTGGGATCGACGACGTGCATCGTGAGCGTGATGGCGATCGCGGTCGAGGGGATGCGGGCGACCATCCCGACCAGCAGCAACGACCGCACGCCCGGAATCGCCAGCAGGCGGCGGTAAGGTTCTAAAGCCATTGTGATTACTTACCTCCGCGAGCATTGTGCCGCACACCCCCGACGCTTCCGCCACTGGATTACCGCGCCCTCGAAGGGCACCGCACATCACCCCACCCTTCCTCACGTACGCCGCGCACCACCCGACAACCCCATGAACACACCCTCTGTCACGACAAATAACAATTCGTCACGGGATCAAGCGTACGAACGTGTCGTACTCCCCCCATACCTCTCCGGATTACCAGACCGATCGGGGCTGTTGCACCTGTCGTACGCGTGCAATCATCGGAACCGTCCGGGGACGCCACAGGGGCGCCTCGAGACTTCATTGGAGGGTCCCATGTCCTCTTCCGTCCCCAACCGGCCGACCTCCCTCTACGGCGGCCAGGCTGGACGAAGGATCACCGTGCGCGACGTCGCCGCCGCCAAGGAGCGCGGCGAGCGATGGCCGATGGTCACCGCGTACGACGCCATGACCGCCAGGGTCTTCGACGAGGCCGGCATCCCCGTCCTGCTCGTCGGTGACTCGGCCGCCATGGTCGTGTACGGGTACGACTCGACGCTGCCCGTCTCGGTGGACGATCTCATGCCCCTGACGGCGGCCGTGGTCCGCGGCTCCTCCCGGGCGATGGTCGTGGCCGACCTGCCGTTCGGCTCCTACCAGTCCTCTCCTCAGCAGGCCCTGGAGACGGCCGCCCGCTTCATGAAGGAGGCGGGAGCCCACGCCGTCAAGCTTGAGGGCGGGCGGCGGGTGCTCCCCCAGGTCGAGGCCCTGGTCTCGGCCGGCATCCCGGTGATGGCCCACCTGGGTCTGACCCCCCAGTCGGTGAACGCCCTCGGCGGTTACCGCGTACAGGGCCGCGGCCAGTCGGGCGACGAACTGATGGCCGACGCCAAGGACCTGGAGTACGCCGGCGCGTTCTCCGTGGTCCTGGAATGTGTGCCCGCGGACCTGGCCGAGCGGGTCACCGCGTCCCTGTCGATCCCCACGATCGGCATCGGCGCCGGACCCGGCACCGACGCGCAGGTCCTCGTCTGGCAGGACCTGATGGGCCTGACCGCGAGCCCCGCCAAGTTCGTCAAGAAGTACTTCGACCTCGCCCACGAGATGGACAGGGCCGTGCGCAGCTTCGCCGACGAGGTGTCGACCGGCGCCTTCCCCACCGCCGAGCACAGCTACCGCTGACGGCCCTCGGGCGACCGCGGCTCGGCGACCGTGTCACCGGGGTCACCGAGCCGCCTCGGCCATCCCGAGGCGGCTTCTCCGCGAGGTCCACTCGGCCGCGTGCGAGGGATCAGACGAGCGTGGCGGGATCGGTGTTGGCACCGCACACGACGACGGCCACCCGCTCGCCGGGGGCCGGGGTGTAGACGCCGGACAGCAGGGCCGCGTACGCCGCGGCCCCCGCGTGCTCGGCGGCGATCCTGTGGCTCCGCCACAGCTCGCGCCGCGCCTCGACGATGGCCTCGTCGGAGACGAGGAGGCTCCGCACCCCCGCCGCGCTCGTGATCTCGTAGGCGATCTCGCCCGCCCGGCTCGCGCCCAGGGCGTCGGCCCCCACCCCGGAGACCTCGACGCCGACCGGCCCGCCCGCCTCCAGCGCCCGGTGCAGGGTCGGGATGAGCTCGGGCTCGACGGTGATCACGCGGGCGCGGCCACCGAGTGCGACGGTGATACCGGCGACGAGCCCGCCGCCGCCGACCGCGACGATCACCGTGTCGACTCCCCCGGTCTGCTCCAGGATCTCCAGGCCCACCGTGCCCTGTCCCGCGACCACCTCGGCCTGGTCGTAGGCGTGGATGTCCAGGGCACCTGTCTCGGCCGCGCGCTTGACCGACGCCTCGTACGCCTCGGCGTAGACATCGCCGATCTGGGTCACCCGCGCGCCGAGCGCGCGCAGCCCGGCGACCTTCACCGGGCTGGAGACCGTCGGCACGAACACCTCAGCCCGGACGCCGAGGCCGCGTGCCACGTACGCCACCGCCAGGCCGTGGTTGCCCCCGCTCGCCGCGATCAGCCCGGCCTCGGGAATCCCTCCGCGGGCGAGAGCGCGGTTGAAGCCTCCCCGCGCCTTGAACGACCCCGAATGCTGCAGCCCCTCCAGCTTCAGGAACAACCCCGGTGACACCTCGACCACCGGCGTGCGCAGGACATGTCCCGCGATGCGCTCGGCGGCCCGTTCCACATCCCCGATGGACACCCTCATACGTGCTCCCTCCCGGAAACGATCAGAAAGCGGCCCCGTGCCGCGGTGCGGGAGTCATCGATGACCGGGTTTCCCTCGGTTTCAGGCAAGAGCCTGCTCGAAGTCGGCCCACAGGTCCTCGACGTGCTCGATGCCGACCGCCACCCGCACGGTACCCTCTCCGATCCCGTGCCTGGCGAGCTCCTCGGCCGCGAGGGTGTGGTGGGAGGTGGTCGCGGGATGCAGGATGAGCGTCTCGACGCCACCGAGGGACGGGGCGAGCAGGGCCAGCTTCACCGAGCTCATGAACCGCTCCCCCGCCTCCCGCCCGCCGACCAGGTCGAAGGAGAAGACTCCCCCGAAGTCGGGCAGGAGCTTGGCCGCCAGCTCGTAGGAGGGGTGGGAGGGCAGTCCCGGCCAGTGCACGACGGAGACGGCGGGGTGGGCGTTCAGGCGGGTGGCCAGCTCGCGGGCGTTGGAGCAGTGGCGCTCCATCCGCAGCGGCAGTGTCTGGATGCCGCGCAGGGTGAGCCAGGCGGCGAACGGGTCCGCGCTGGCACCCAGCTTGACGTTGAAGGCCCACACCTTGCGGTACAGCTCGTCGGAGGCGAAGACGGCGATCCCGCCGAGCACGTCGGTGTGACCGCTCAGGTACTTCGTCGTGGAGTGCACCACGATGTCGGCGCCGTGCTCTATCGGCCTGCACAGGATCGGGGAGGCGAAGGTGTTGTCGACCACGGAGATCAGTCCGGCCTCGCGGGCCGCGGCGCACATACCCGGCAGGTCGGCGACCTGGGTCACCGGGTTGGCGATGGTCTCCAGATAGACGAGCCTCGTCTCGGGCCTCACGGCCGCGCGCAACGCCGCCGGGTCGTCCTCGGGCACGTAGGAGACCTCGATCTGGAACCTCCCCACCAGATCGTTGATCATCCCGGCGGTGCCGCCGTAGAGGGCCTTCTGCGCGATCAGGTGGTCGCCGGGCTTCAGCAACCCGAGCAGTACGGAGTTGATGGCGCCCATACCGGAGCCGGTGGCCACGGCGCCGACGCCGCCCTCCAGTCCGGCGACGGCCTCCTCAAGGGAGCGGACCGTCGGATTCGACAGCCGCCCGTAGACGAAGGCTCCGTCCGGGCGGCCCATCCCGTCGGCGAAAACGGCCGGATCGTCGAAGACGAACCCGGAGGTCTGGTAGAGCGGCACCGCGATGGGACGGCTGCCGTTCAGTGACGGCTGGGGCAGGTGGACGGTACGGGTCTCCGGACGAAAACCAGTCATGCGCCTCTCCGGACGAGAATCAGTCATGTGTCAAGAATGTCCGGCCAACGAGCTACTTGTCAGATCCAATCAGGCAAGATTGGCCCGGTTTGAGGGTCGAATTTCGGCAAACGGCCACCGGACGAAGCCTATGCACCCCGCCCCGTCCCCGGCTCCCGCGACCATGAGCGACCGTCAGATGTCGGTGATGCGCAGACCCGCGTGAGCCTTGTAGCGGCGGTTGATCGAGATGAGGTTCGCGGTCAGCGCCTCGACCTGGTGGGCGTTGCGCAGACGGCCCGCGTACACACCGCGCACCCCGGGGATCCGGCCCGCCAGCGCCTGGACGGTGTCGGTGGCCTCGCGGTCGTCACCCACCACGAGCACGTCCAGGGTGATCTCCTCGACCTCGGGGTCCAGCAGCAGGACCGCCGAGACGTGGTGGAAGGCGGCGACCACGCGGCTGTCGGGCAGGACGGCCGCGGCCTGCTGGGCGGCGCTGCCCTCCTCGACCGGGAGCATGTACGCCCCCTGCTTGTCGAAGCCGAGCGGGTTGACGCAGTCGATGACGATCTTCCCTGCCAGTTCGGAGCGAAGGGACTCCAGCGTGGCACGGTGCCCGTCCCAGGGAGTGGCCACGATCACCACGTCGGCCTCCGCCGCCACGGCCGGGTTGTCCGCGCCACGCACCGAGCCACGCACAGAGCCGCCGATGCTCTCCGCCGCCGCCTGAGCCCGTTCCGCGCTCCGCGAGCCGATCAGCACGGTGTGCCCAGCGAGGGCGAACCGCCGGGCCAGACCCTTGCCCTGGTCACCGGTTCCGCCCAGGATCCCGATCGAAATCCCGCTCACGTCCGGAATATCAATGCTCACTCAGCGCTCCTCATCGTCCCCCGGCCACTTAAGACCGGACTCCAGCGACCATATCGCCTGCCCCGATCTTCTCAGGGGCGCGTTTCCAGGATCGGCGCGGGGTCTGTGGGGCACGATGGTGCGATGGACGCCGGGTCGGTGACACTGCTGCGCGAAATCCTCGCCTCGACCGGCTGGGTCGAGCGGACCCGCGAGCTGGGCCTCGCCCTTCGCGCGACGCGCTCCCCCGGCGGGCTGCTGGTGGTCGGTACACCCCAGGAGGAGCCCTGGCACCTGACCGCGCACCTGAGTGATGAGGCGAGGTTCTCCGGACTGCCCCAGCTCGCCCCGACACTGGTCCGCTGGGCGCCCGCCCCCGAAGCGCCCGCGCACCTGCGGGTCGGTCTGGAGCGGATCGAGCGGGCGGGGCGGGGCGAGACGCTGTTCGTGGTGACCGAGGAACGCGCCCCCGAGGCGCTACTGGAACGGGTGAGCGACGCCCGCAGGACCGGCACGACGATCCTCGCCCTGGACGGCGGCGACCCGGATCTGGCGGGTCTGGCCCACGACGCGCTGACGGTTCCCGAGCGGGCGCCGTTCTCCTTCGACGGGGCCCAGCACCTGGTGAGCATGGCCGCGGGCGAGGTCGGGCGCCGTCCCGGCCTGCGCGACCGCCTGGCGAGGTTACTGGAGCGGATCAGCGGTCCTCGGGTCGCCGACTAGGTCCGCGGCTCGGCGCACCGCGACGGCCACGAGACGGCCCCGCGACGACCACGGTCCGCACCGGCCGGCGGCCTCAGTCGTCCCCGTCCCAGGCGCGGTCGCCCTCCTTCCACTCCTCGTTCCTGTCGGCCGCGGTCTTCAGCGCGGCGCCGGCTTCCTCGCGTGTCGGGTACGGCCCCATCCTGTCCTTGTTCGGGCATCCCTCGTCGGGTTCGACGGCCATGTGCCTCAGGCAGAACCACCATTGATCACTCATGCGGCAATACTGCCCAGTGAGAAGCACAACTAGACTGAGGGACCATGACGACACTGCTCCAGCCCGGGCGGATCTCCCCTATCCGCAAGGTGCCCTCTCACATCCGGCGGCCGGAGTACGTCGGGAAGAAAACCCCGAAGACCGGCGAGCCCGACGTCAAGACCCCCGAGATCATCGAGCGGATGCGGGTCGCGGGCAAGCTGGCGGCCCAGGCACTCGAAGAGGTCGGCAGGCACGTGGCGCCCGGCGTCACCACCGACGAGCTCGACCGGATCGGTCACGAGTTCCTCTGCGACCGCGGCGCCTATCCCAGCACCCTCGGCTACCGGGGATATCCCAAATCGCTGTGCACCTCGATCAACGAGGTGATCTGCCACGGCATCCCCGACGACACCGTGCTGCGCGACGGCGACATCGTCAACGTCGACATCACCGCCTTCATCGACGGCGTGCACGGCGACACCGACGCCACCTTCCTCGTCGGCGACGTGGACGAGGAGTCGCGCCTGCTCGTCGAGCGCACCCGCGAGGCCACCAACCGGGCCATCAAGGCCATCGCCCCCGGCCGTCAGCTCAACGTGGCCGGTCGCGTGATCGAGGCCTACGCCAAGCGGTTCGGCTACGGCGTGGTCCGCGACTTCACCGGGCACGGCATCGGCACCACGTTCCACTCGGGCCTGATCGTCCCCCACTACGACGACCCGTCACTCGCGGTCACGCTGGAGCCGGGCATGACGTTCACGATCGAGCCCATGCTCACGCTCGGCACCATCGACTACGAGATCTGGCCCGACGGCTGGACCGCCGTCACCAAGGACCGCATGCGGACCGCCCAGTTCGAGCACACCATCCTGGTGACCGAGACCGGCCACGAGATCCTGACACTCCCCTGAGTCCCGGCCCGCTCCATGGCGGCGTCTCAGGCCGGAGAGTCCCTGAAGTCCGAGGGGCCGAAGGTCCGGAGCGACGCGACCCCCTGGGCCGACGCCTCCATCGGGGATCCGCCCGCTCGGTGTCCCGGTCAGTCCTGGCGGGGCACCACTCCGGTGACGGTGGTCCCCTCGCCGGGAACGCCGTTGACACCGAGCGTGCCGCCTAACTGCTCGAAACGGGTGCGCATCGCGGTGATGCCCCGGCCCGCGGCCTCTCCGAAGAAGCCGACACCGTTGTCACTCACCGTCATACGCAGGCCGCCGCGCCCGAAGGTGACGGCGACGGAGACGACGCGGGCCCGGCTGTGCCGCTCGGCATTGGCCAGCGCCTCCTCAAGCACGGCCAGCACGGCTCTCGCGACCCTGGGCGGAACGTCCTGGGCGGGCAGCGCCCAGATCTCGACGGCGATCCCGGTGCGCTCGGCCCACTCGGTGAGTTGCTCTTCGAGCGCTTGGGCGAGGCTTCGGCTTCGGCCCTCGCGTACGCGCACTTCCTCGGACACTGCTCAACCTTCCTGATGCACATTGCAGCCCCCGGCCCCCCGACCGGATATGTGGATGGGCGTGGCGCGCGATGACGAAGCGCCGCACCCGCTGCGGTGAGCACGAGCCCCCTGAAAACACAGGCTACCGGGAGGTGTCCTTAAGGGGGCTCGAAGATAGAAGGCCGTAGCTGTCCGGCTACTCCGCGCCGTCTCGCCTGTTGAGTTTGGCCAGGTAGTCATTGTACGCGTCGAGCTGGGCATCGCCACTGCCACCGTCTCTGGCCGCGACGGCGTCGGCACGGCGGTCGGCGCGGCGGGCCCCGCGATCGTCGTGGCGCCACCACTGGTAGGCGAGCGCGATAAGCACGATGAGGGTCGGGATCTCGCCGAACGCCCAGGCGATGGCGCCGCCGGTCTGCTGGTCCTCGATCGCGGACGCGCCCCAGGTCCGGCCGAGCTGGTCGTACCAGTCGGAGGCGAGCACGGTGCTCATGCTCATCAGCGCGATGCCGAAGAACGCGTGGAACGGCATGGTCACGAACAGCAGGATGAGCCGGGCCACGTGCGGCAGCCGGTAGGGGGCCGGATCGACACCGATGATCACCCAGAAGAACAGGGTCCCGCTGAGCAGGAAGTGCACCGTCATCACGATGTGACCGAGGTGCTCCTCCATCGCGGCGGCGAACAGCGGTGTGAAGTACAGCGCGTAGGTGGAGACGATGAAGATCGCGGTGGCGATCGCCGGATGGGCGATGAAGCGGACGAACCTGCTGTGCAGAATCGTCGTCAGCCACTCCCGCGGCCCCCGGTCGCCCCTGCGGGCGGCGGGCTTGAGCGCGCGCAGGGCGAGGGTGACGGGCGCACCGAGCACGAGGAAGATCGGCACCAGCATCGAGAGCGTCATGTGCTCGGCCATGTGCGCGCTGAACAGCACCTTGGCGTAGCGGGCGACACCGCTCTGGGTGGCGATCAGCAGGATCAGCACACCGGTGAACCAGGCGGCCGTACGCCCCTTGGACCAGGCGTCACCGCGCCGGGTGAGCCGTACGACACCGGCGAGGTAGAGACCGGCGAGCAGGGCGATGATCGTGCCGGAGAACAGGTCGAACCACCACAGCGAGGCCAGGTTGGCGAGCGAGATCTCCGGCGGCATGGTGTAGCCGAGCACCTCGAAGGCCCTGTCGACGGGCAGGATCGCCGGGGGCGGTGCGGTGCGGGACAGCGCGACGGCGAGGCCGACGGCCGCGAACATGACGACGATCTCGCCTCCGGCGAAGCGGAGGAACGCGCCGGATCCGCCCGCCGCGAGCAACGGCAGGGTCCGGGTGCGGTGCCACCAGCCGACGGCGCCGAGCAGTGCGAACGCGGCCGTCTTGGCGAGCAGCAGCAGGCCGTAGGCGGAGGTGAACAGCTCGGAGATCGCGCTGAGCCTGGCCAGGACGCTGAACAGGCCGGACAGTCCCACCCCGACGAAGCACCACAGCGCGAGGGACGAGAAGCGTGCGGCGGCGATCTCCAGGTGCGGCTGACGGCGCAGCGCGTGCGCGCAGAGCACGCCGAGGCCGCCCACCCAGAGGGCGAGGACGACCAGGTGGACTGCGACGCCGGTGGTGGCCAGATCGTGGTTGGGCGAGGAGGCGGAGTGGCCGGTCAGGGCGGGCGGGAGCATGGTGGCCAGGGCGAGGACCAGCAGGCCGCCGGCCGCGCCGGCGGTGATCGCCCCACGGGCGAAGAGCGCGATCGCGACCGAGAACAGCACGACCAGGGTGAGCGCGATGCCCTGGGAGACCTGGCTGGCGAAGCTGGTGAGCTCGTCGCCGCCGAGCACGTCGGCCACCGGCAGCCCGAGCGCCTCCGAGAGGCTGAACACCATCGTGGCCGCGGCGGCCCCGGCCCAGACGAGGGCGATCCAGGAGGCGGCCTTGACGTAACCGAGGGCGGGTTTGCCCAGCAGGCCCTTGTCGTTGGGAAGCAGGAACGCGGCGGCCAGGAGCGTGCCGACGGTGAGCACGCCCGCCGCGTCCATCGTCAGCTTCGCCAGCGGCAGGCCCCAGCGGGTGAAGGAACCCTGGTCGGGCAGGCCGGGAATGATGCGCGGGCTTGCGGCACCTCCCGCGATCATGGCGATCACCAGGGCGGCGACGGCCGCCGCCGCGCCCGCCAGAGCGAGCTTCACGACCCGGCCGTTCGCCGGCGCCTCGGCCTGTGCCGCCTGCGCGGCCCGCGCGGTTTTGCTCATGTCTTCTTCCTGCCGCGCATGCTGAGGAACAGGCCGATGCCGATGCCGGTCAGGCCTCCGACGACGATCCACATCCAGCCGGGGACGCCTCCCGAGGAGCCGGATTCCTCCGACCGCCCTGCGGCGGCCGGGCTGAGCGTGGCGACCGGTGTGCTCTCGGCGACAGTGCTCTCGGCGGGTTCCGGGCTCGCCGAGGACGGCGACGGGGACGGCGACGGCGGCTCCGCGGAACCGAGCAGGGTGAAGGGGATCTCCCCCTCGATCGGGTGGCCGTCGGAGGACACGACACGGTAGGCGATGACGTATCCGCCGGGAGGTAGATCTCCCTTGACTTTCTGGGTCACCACGGGGCCGTCGGCGACGGGCTTGCCGTCCTGGTACGTCTCGTCGCCGGAGCGCACGACGACGTTCGGGAAGCGCACCGAGGCACTGAACGTCAGCTTCACCTCCTCCAGGCTCTCGACCTTCGCGCCCTTGGCCGGATCACTGCTCTTGAGCCGGTCGTGGGCGAGGGCGGGCGAGGCGAAGGCCGTGCCGAGAACGAGGGCGGCGAGAAGCGCGAGGGCGACCGCGACAGGGGAAGTCTTCATGGCAACCACAAGGCTACCGACGAGACCGCGCGGTCTCGACCCCCCTGTCCGATCCGCGACCGCGCGGGTCGCCCTCACCGTCTCGATCTACAGGCCGACGCAGGCCATCGCCCGCTTGTAGGCGTCGACGCTCCGGTCGGGCTCGTCGATCCGCTCCAGGACGCGGGCCGCGGTCAGCCAGGCATGGGCGGTGAAGCGGGTCTCGGGCGCCTGCTCCAGGCACTCGGCCCCGGCGGACAGCTCCCGCGACGCCTCGGCCTGCATGCCCAGCGCCGCGAGGGTCTCGCCGTGCAGCAGGCGTGCCTCCGCCTGCAGTGCCTTGGGCATGCCGTCGAGCAGGCCGCAGACGAAGTTCATGTGCTTCTCTGCCCGGTCGGGGCGGGCGAGCAGCAACTCCACCCGGACGAGGTTCATCGCGCAGCGCATCTTGTCGATCAAGCTGGCGGAACTTTCCGCGAGTTCCTTCTCCGCCTTCAACAGCGCGTTACGCCAGGTCTCCGCTTCCATGGGCCGGACGATCAGCAGGACCTGGGCGTAGTCACTGCGCAGCCGGGCCAGCCGGCGCGCGTCGCCGTGCTCGGACTGGATGGCCAGGGCGCGCTCGACGTGCGTGACCGCCTGGTCGCCGTAACCGGCCTCGACGGCGGCGATCGCGGCTTCCCAGTGCGCCAGGGTGAGCGCCTGCGGGGTGCCGAGAAGCTCGGCCGCAGCGATCAGCTCAGCGGAGAACTGACGCGCCCGGAGCAGGTCGCCACGGTCGACGTACGCGGCGAGAAGCTGTCCGCCCAACCTCATGAGGCCGTCGGTCCAGGCGGGCCTGACCGCGCCAGTGAGGATCTGCTCGGGGACCTGCATCGCCCGGGTGAGGTCCCCCTTCTCGCGGTAGCAACGCGAGAGCGCGACGGCGACCGCGATGTGACGCTCGGGGCTCACGACCGTGGTGTCGCTCTCGTGCAGCCCGCTGAAGAGCACGATCGCCTGGTCCAGATCTCCGCATGCCTCGGTCGCGAGGGCGAGGCCGTACTCGGCGTCCTGCCGCAGCTGGGGCAGGCCGGCCAGGCCGCTGTCGGCGAGAAGCTCGGCATAGCGGTTACGGGCTTCGACGACCTCGCCGTTGTCCAGGGCCATCTGCGCGTAGCTCAGTGCGAGCTCGATCTCCTGCATCTGCTCGGCGGTGACGCCGTTGATCAGATAGGTCAGGGAGCAGTCGAGTTTTTCCGCGAGAAGCTCCAGCACCGCGGGGGTCGGAGTACGCTTGCCACTCTCGATGAGAGAGACGTAACTATCCGACAACTCTGGATGGGCAAGCTGTGCCTGCGAAAGACCACGTTGCCGACGGACGGTTTTGATGCGCTGCCCAACCAAGTCTTGACCAGTCACGTTACCCCTTGAAAGATATCATTTGAGCAGCAGAACCTACGACAGGAGTCTCCCCGTGCGCCGACGTCTTGCCTTGTCTGCCCTCGCCATGCTATTTGCGGCCGCTTTTGCCGTCTCTGGCAATGCTACGACTGTGAGTGCCGATTCGTCTGCCCCTGCGAAGTATTCTTCGCAGACGAACGTCGCCCAGGTCAGCTCTGGTTGGGGACACGCGGACTGAGCGGCGACTCAGCCCGCCGCCAGAACAAAGAACCAGAAAGAATCCCACCCGCCCTCGTGGAGAGCTTTCAGCCAGCGAGCCTCCGTCTGGTCGGGGCCGGTGCGCTCGCACCGGTGTAAACGTGCAGGCGTCCGCCATGCACGCTCCAGCGAGACGGGATCACCGAACACCGGGGCGTCCGCGCACCGGAATCGGCGCCACCGATCAAGACCGAGCCGGGATCCGAACCCTTCCGCGAAGATCGTTGTTCTTCACGGGGGATCCCGGCCGGAGGAACACCCATGTTTGGCTCGCGTTACATGCGTGGACTTCATCGCAGGTCACGGCTCGCGAGCCATCCGGCCCGGGCGAGAGTGCCGGTGCGGCCACCCGGCCTTCCGTCGGCACATATCGTTCCGTCCGCCTTTCGTCGCCGACCGGTCCGCAGGCCGGTCGGCTCACGAACCCCGCGTTGTCAGGCGCCCTCCTTCGGCACCTCCGCGTTTGGAACCACCCCTTACCCTGAAAAACATATTGAACTAATACATCATCGAGTTCAATGTCCTAAAGCGGTCAGCCGGATCCCGAGAAAGCGAACGGCTACTTCGCGATGGGTGCGAAGAAATCCTTCAACCGTTTCGACTCACGGAAAACCGGGAATGCGCACGCCCTTTGGGAAAGCCAGGAAACGTGACTGCCGCGGGAAGGCCACGAGCACGATCGGCTTACGCCCCCACCTCGGCTTCCCCTGATCCTGGCCCCCATCCCGGCACACGCGGCACGCGCTCTCGAGCGTCTCTAGATGATCTCTAGGGTCACCTGCGACACTGAAACGGCGAGAATTCCAGCAGGATCCGGCGAAGGCCGGTGACGGGGATTCCTTTCTCCGCGCCCGGCCAGAGAAGGCCTTTTCCAAGCGTCCCCTGCCACCGCCGGCCCGGACGACGAGACGGAGGAACATCGATGGGCGACTCCCCCTCACGTGCCCGCGACGATGACGACCGCCCCCCACAGGGGAGGCTCTTCGCCCCTTCCCCGATGTGGAACACCTCGGGATTCCGTCGCGGCACGGCCCTGCGGTGGGACCCTCGGGAGGGAAACGCGGACGCGTTCGGCCTGTCACGGTTCGCGAGGGGCACATGACCCACTCCTTACCGGCCGCTCCCTCCGGAGGAGAGCGATCCCGGGTCCGACAAGATGCCGAAATCCTCTGCTCATCCGCGAAGCGGTCAATAGGCATGTTTCTTCCTGAACCAGAAAAAAATACTACGTTTCTCCGGATTTTTGATTCCGACACCATCCCGCCGGGAGTGCGAACGAGGATCGTGGTCGATTCGCCGTACGAAACAGCCGGTTTCCCCGCGTCCGTGGAACTGAGGGTCGACCCGCTGATCTCCAAGAGATTCATGGTGATCGACGACCGCATCGCCTTGACGGGCCACGCGTCCCGGATTGCCTTGGTGCGAGCCCCCGTACTGGTCTCGTTGCTGGGAGACCTGTTCGAGCACGTTTGGTCGCGCGCCGAGCGGCAACCCCGGGAATGGCAGGCACCGTTCTCACTCACGGAGCAGGAGAAGACCGTCCTGCGAATGGCCGCGAAGGGCATGACGGACGAGGTGATCGGCCGTCGGCTCGGACTCACCTCCCGCACCGTGCGCCGCCACATGGCCAACGTGATGGAGCGGATCGGGGCGCACAGCAGACTCCAGGCGGGGATCCGCATCGCCAAAGCGGGCATCGTCTAGGTTCCGTTTCCCGGGTCTCCCGGCAAGGAGGTGCGCCCGGTGACGCCTGGCGTACGCCACGGCCTTCGCGCCGAGGCCGACCACGGCAGCGATGGCCCGGTCCGGTCGGCGAGCGGAAGCGGAAGCGCGTACGCGACAAGAGCATGTCGACCGCTTCCGGTGTTTCACCTTTTTCCGTTCGACTTCTCCGTGTTGCGTCATCCGCTCCACGCCGGTCGAGCCAACCTCCCAGGAGGCTCGTCCGAAAATTCGAAAAACCTGACGGCATGGCGAGGACCGTCCGGCTTTAAACTTTTCCGAATTCCTGACATCACTCCCAAGGGCAACCCCGGAGAGCATCCGGAGACAACCATCCGGCTTAATCCATTGACCGGCCGCCGGACATCCAGCTTCGAACACAAAAAGTAATCGGACACATCCGAGAAGTGATCGAAATCATTTCCGTCCACATCCTCCCGACATCCGGCCGAAGACGACCCGATCTTCACTTCGACACAAAACCATCGACTAGGATCGATCTCTGCGAATTTGCTGAGCCACGCTTGACCACATGCGGAGATCCAGATGGACAAGACCAACAAAATCGCGAGGACGAACGACGCCCTCCGACCGGGGGATTTCCATATCGGCATGCTGGGCTCGGTGATCGTCCGTAGACTCTCAGATGATCTTGAATTGGGAGAGCCCAGGCAGCAGGCGATTCTCTGCGCCTTGGCCGCCAACACCGGACGGGTGGTCACCAAGGAGCAGCTAATCGACGGCGTATGGGGAGCGGATCCACCGAAGACCGCGGAGCAGAGCGTTTACACTTACGTGTCCAAGCTGCGGCGAATGTTGGAGCCGGATCGCGACTCAGGAAGTCCTTCGAGGCTGCTGCTCTCCGTCTCGGGTGGATACGCCCTGCAACTCAAGCCCGGGCAGGTCGACACCGCAGTTTTCAAAGAACGTCTCGACCAGGCCCAGAAATCATACATCGAAGGCTCCTACAAGTCGGCTCTGCAGTTCCTGAAGGACGCGCTGGAACTGTGGCGGGGGCCATGTTTGAGCGGCATTCCCGGCCCGTTCGCCGAGTTCGAGCGGCATAGGCTGGGGGAACTGCACCTGGTCGCACTGGAACTGCACGCGGAGCTCCTGCTCCTGCTCGGATATCCGCAGGACGCCGTCGCCCGGCTCGCCCCCCTGGTCTCGGAGCACCCGTTGCGCGAGCGACTCCGAGAACTGCACATGATCGCCCTCTACCACTGCGGTCGGCAGACCGAGTCGTTGAGGGTCTACCAGGAGACCAGGCGCCTGCTCGCCGAGGAGTTCGGCATCGAGCCGCACGAGAACCTCCGTAGGTGCCATGAAATGATCCTGCGCGCCGCCCCTCTGTCCGACCTCCCCTTGCCGACGACCTCTCTCACCACACAGGCGACGCGCACTCGGCTTTCCCGGAACCGTGCGGCGACGGGGAGGAAGACGGCTCAGCAGCTCCCCCGTGACCCCGTCGATTTCGTCGGGCGCGCGGAAGAACTCGTGCGGCTGAGAGAGCTGCTTTCCCCCTGGGACGGTGGCCCGCCGCACCATGTCGTCGCGATCACCGGAGCGCCGGGATCCGGTAAGTCCACTCTGGCCATCCGGGCCGCGCACCTGGCCCGCGACCGTTTTCCCGACGGGCAGCTGTATGTGAACCTGCGCGGGGCCACACCGGGCATGAAACGGCTCGAACCGATCGAGGTGATCACCAGGTTCCTGCACGACCTCGGCATGCCTCAGCACACCATCCCCACCGATGTCGAGGAGGCCGCGGCACGCTGGCGCGGCGAGCTCGACGGGCGCCAGATGATCATCGTGCTCGACGACGCCGCCGACCTGCCCCAGATCCGCCCGTTGCTGTCGGTGGCGAGGGGCAACGCGATCCTGACGACCAGCCGGGAGAGCTTCACCCTGCTCGACGACTGCGCCCGCGTACCGATCTCCGGGATGCGCCGAACCGAGTCCTCGGCGATGCTCGCGAAACTGATCGGCGCCGAACGAGTCGCGCAGGACACCCAGGCCACGAAGCGCCTGATCGATCTCTGCGCGGGCATGCCACTGGCCGTCGGCATCGCCGGAGCCCGGCTGGCGAACCGGCCACGATGGAAGGTGACCGATCTGGTGGACCGGCTGAACGACGAGCACCGCCGGCTACGAGAACTGGCGGCGGGCGATCTCGCGGTAAGAACCAGCCTGGCTGTCAGCTTCGACATGCTCGCCGACAGCGACCACCTCCTCGACCGGACGGCCGCCCGCGCACTACGCGCACTCGGCGTACTACAGACGGTCGACGTCACCGCGCACACCGTCGGTGCCCTGCTGGATGTCTCCGTGAACACGGCGGAGCACGCCATGGAACGGCTCGTCGACGCGCACCTGTCCGACATGGACGAGCCAGGAAGATACCGGTTGCACGACCTGGTTCGACTGTTCGCCAAAGAACGAGCCACGCAGGAGGAGACCGAAGCCGAACACGAGGCCATGCTGGAGCGGGCACTGGGCTCGTACGTCGGAACCGCCCGCCTGGCCATGAAGCTGGGCCGATATCCCCACCCGGTCTCGGTGGACGTCGATCTCAGTGCCGCTCCCCTCTCACTGACCTCGTACGAGGAGGCCCGCGGCTGGCTGGACCGAGAGCAGGCCAACCTCCTGTCCGCCGCCTTCCAGGCGATGTCCGCCCCCCAGGAGCGCATCGCCCGGCTCGGCGTCGCCCTGGTCTTCGCGCTGTTCTGGCACCTCCAGCACGCCGGCCTTCGCGACCGGCTCCTCGCGATCAGCCCGCTGGCTCTCGCGATCGGCCGACGGCTGGGCGACCACAGCATCGAGTCGCACGCGCACAGCTTCGCCGGTTTCGCGCTGAACATGAACAACCGCCCGGCGGAGGCCGTGCATCACTTCCGGCGTCAGCTGGACCTGTCCCGCCGGTCCTCCGATGCGCACGGCGAGCAGAAGGCTCTGGGCAGTCTCGCCATGAACTACCTCGAACTCGACCGCTACGAGGAGGCCGTCGACTGCGCCGGGAAACAGCGGGAGATCGCGAACGCGATCGGGTACAGGTCGGGCGAGGCCTACGCGCTCACCATGCTCGGGGCGGGCTACAGCGGCCTGCGCCGGTTCGAGCAGGCGCTGGAGGCGCTGAACGAGGCCCTGACCATGTGCCGCAGAGAGGGCAACCGGTACCAGGAAACGTCCGTGCACAACAAGCTCGGCGACACCCATCTCGCCATAGGAGACGCCGTGTCGGCCAAGGCCTCCTTCGAGAAGGCCCTCGACTGCGCGCGCGCCGAGCAGCTGAGCATCGCCGAACCGTACCTGCTGCTCGGCCTGGCCCGCTCCTACCGGCTCCTCGGCGACGCGGAACACGCCTCGACCTACCTCGCGCGTTCCCTCGCGATGGCCAGGGAGGCGGGAAACGAGGAGGTGGAGGAGCAGGTCTCGATCGAAGAGGCGATCTCACTGGCCTCCGGAGGGAAGCCCGTCACACCTCCGAACGGGATCATGGTTTTCTGAAGCTCGGAAAACAGCGGAAAAGCCGGCGCGGCGGCACACGACGGCCGGACACAACCGCAAGAGTCGCCAACGGTCGCCCCCCGCGTTCCGTCGTGCCTGCCATGTCCTCCCCCGCACCCGGCTGATGTACTGCTGACATGAGTGGCATCGAAACGCGGCAGCATCGCGGCGTCGGCGAGAGCGTCCTGCGCCCCGACGGGACGCTGAAGGTGACGGGCGAGTTCGCCTACTCCTCCGACCTGTACCTGGCGGACATGATCTGGGGGGTCACCCTGCGCAGCCCGCATCCGTCGGCGTGGATCCGTTCGATCGACATCGGCCCCGCGCTCGCAATGCCCGGTGTGTACGCGGTGCTCACCCACGAGGACGTTCCCGGCGCGAAGTTCTACGGACTGGAGCACAGGGACCAGCCGGTGCTCGCCGTCGACCAGGTCCGCTACCAGGGTGAGCCGGTCGCGCTGGTCGCCGCCGACCATCCCGAGCGCGCCAGGCGGGCGGCCGAGGCCGTCGTGGTGGAGTACGAGGTCCGCGAGGCCGTCACCGACCCGCGCCGGGCCGCCTTCGACGCCTCCTGCCCCCCGGTCCACGAGAGCGGCAACGTGCTGCGCCACCAGCCGATCCGGGTCGGCTCCACCTTCGAGGCCCCGGTGGTCGTCACCGGCGAGTACGAGGTCGGCATGCAGGACCAGGCGTTCCTCGGCCCCGAGTCCGGCCTGGCCGTACCCGCCGAGGACGGCGGGGTGGACCTGTACATCGCCACGCAGTGGCTGCACTCCGACCGGGAGCAGATCGCGCCGTGCCTGGGGCTGCCCGAGGAGAAGGTGCGGCTCTCCCTGGCCGGGGTGGGCGGGGCGTTCGGCGCGCGCGAGGACCTGTCCATGCAGGTCCACGCGTGCATGCTGGCCCTGCGCACCGGCCGCCCCGTGAAGATCGTCTACAACCGCGAGGAGTCCTTCTACGGCCACGTCCACCGCCACCCCGCCCGGATGCGCTACGAGCACGGCGCCACCCACGACGGCAGGCTGCTGTACGTGCGGGCGGAGATCCTGCTGGACGGCGGCGCCTACTGTTCCACCTCTCCCGCGGTGGTGGGCAACGCGGCCTCCCTGGGGGTGGGGCCGTACGAGGTGGACAACGTCTGGATCGACGCCTACGGCGTCTACACCAACAACCCGCCCTGCGGCGCGATGCGCGGCTTCGGCGCGGTGCAGGCGTGCTACGCGTACGAGTCGCAGATGGACCGGCTCGCCGAGACGTGCGGGATCTCCCCGGTCGAGGTGAGGGTGCGCAACGCGGTCTCCCAGGGGTCGGTGCTGGCCACCGGGCAGGTGATCGACTCCCCCGCGCCGCTCGCCGAGATGCTCAGGGAACTCGACGCGATGCCGCTGCCCGCCGCGCCGGAGGTCACGGACTCACCGGATCTGCGGAGCCTGCCGGGCGGCGTCTCGCAGACCACGCGCGGCGAGGGGGTGCGGCGCGGTGTCGGGTACGGCGTGGGCATCAAGAACATCTGCTTCTCCGAGGGCTTCGACGACTACTCGACCGCGAGGGTGCGGGTGGAGCTGATCGGTGGCGAGCCGCACGTCCTGGTGCACACGGCGGCGGCCGAGGTGGGGCAGGGCCTGCTGATGGTCCAGGAGCAGATCGCGAGGACCGAGCTGGGGATCGACGCGGTGACGGTCGCGGGGGCGGACACCTCGGTCGGTTCCGCCGGATCCTCGTCCGCCTCGCGCCAGTCCTACGTCACCGGAGGCGCGGTCAGGGCGGCCTGCGAGGCGGTGAGGGAACGGCTCGCGAAGCTGACGAGCGACGGGACGTCCCTGGTGGAGGCGCTGGAGCGGGCCGGCGCGGTGGAGGAGACGAGACAGTACCGGCACCGGCCCACCTTCCCCCTGGACCCGCTCACCGGCCAGGGCGACTCGCACACCCAGCTCGCCCTGTGCGTCCACCGGGCCGTGGTGGACGTGGACGTGGAGCTCGGCCTGGTCAAGGTGGTCGAGCTGGCCGCCGTGCAGGACGTGGGAAAGATCATGAACCCGCTCGCGCTGGAGGGACAGATCCACGGCGGCTCGGCCCAGGGGCTGGGGCTGGCGCTCATGGAGGAGATCCAGGTCCGCGACGGGCTGGTGCTCAATCCCTCGTTCACCGACTACCTGATCCCCACCATCCTCGACATGCCGCCCATGCGGCTGTCGATCATGGAGAATCCCGACCCGAACGCCCCTTACGGGCTGCGCGGCGCGGGCGAGCCGCCCACGCTCTCGTCCACTCCCGCGGTGGCCGCCGCCGTACGGGCCGCCACCGGCCTGCGGCTGCCCCGGGTGCCCATCCGGCCCCACGACATCGCCCTGGAGGGATGACCGTCGCGGGGAGGGCCGCGCCGACCGGCCTCAGCCGGCGTCGCCCAGCTCGCAGGCGACGCCGTCGTTGTCCCCGTCGATGTACCACTGGTACTCCTCGTGGACACCCCGGGTGTAGGGGCCGTACCCGTTCTCCCTCGCGGCCTTGCAGGTGGCGAACTTGCGGTCGAGTCCCTCGGCGGACGTGTTCCCCGAGGTGGCTCCCGTGGTGTTCGCCGGGCGGTTCTGGCCGGTCCCCGAGGTTCCAGAGGTTCCCGAGGGGTTCGTGGCGGCCGGGTCCCCGCCGGTGTTCGCCGGAGGGGTCACCGGCTGGTTGTCGGTGGGGGTCACGGGCTGGTTCTGGTTTCCCTGAGGGGTCAGGGGCTGGTTCGCCGGAGGGGTCGCGCCCGGGTCGGCGGGCGGGGTGAAGACCGATCCGTCCGGCCGCGGGACGTCCGACGGCTGCGGGACGACGTCGCCCGAGCCGAGCAGCTTGACGACCATCGCGTCCGCCTGCTCCTTGGTGAAGGAGCCCGCGATGCTCAGGCTGTCGTCGGTGATCGTCTGGGCGACCTTGGGGGCCGCCACCACCTTCTGTCCCACGACGATCGCGATCTGCTGCCTGACCGGGTCGTCCGCGTTCACCGCCTCCGCGGTCAGGTCGTTGATCTGCTCGCGGAAGGCGGGCGCGAACGCGATCCTGACCGAGTAGGCGCCGCTCTTCTCCTGGATCGTCTCGATCTTCCTCACCGCGTTCACGGTGATCCCCGCGCCGAGCGAGTAGCAGTTCTGCCCGAGGTCGTCGGGATAGGTCTCGGCAACCGTGCAGGCTCCGGGCCTCACCTCGGTCACCGGGGCGAAGTGAATGGGGTTCGCCAGCCGCCTGGGTGGTGTGCCACCGAGCGGCATGTCGGGGTTGCGGGTCATGAGCACCGCGATGGTGCCGAGCACGCCGGTGATCAGCACGACGACGACGAGGGTGGTCACCAGGATCGCGGTCGTGGCGCGGCTCGCCCTGGGCGCCCCGTCCGGCGGTTCTCCGGCCCGCTTCTCACCGGTCCCCGGTGCGCCCGGGATCGGCCCGCCGGGTCCCGGGCTCACGGGTCCCCGAGCGGGGAGTTCCTTTCCTCCGGCGGGAGGCGGGAGGTCGGAACCGGGGCCGCCCGGCCCCTGGGGAACCGGGCCGCCCGGCTCCTTCACGATCGGGTCCGCCGGATCGCCGGGGCCCTGCCCCAGGGGAACCGTCCTCTCGAAGCCGAGACCGCCCGGTCCTTGATCGCCGAAACTCGCACCGCCGGGACCCGGGTCGCCGAAACCGGGACCATCGGGCCTCACCCCGCCGGCACCAAAAGCGTCGAAACTAGAACCTTTAGCACCAAAAGCATCGAAATTAGAGCCGCCAGGACCACCGAAGACGTCGCCGCCGGGACCACTTCGGCGAGGATCACCGAGAGCGTCGAAGCCGGAACCACCGGAACCACCGAAAGCCTCGCCGTCAGGACCAACCCGACCGGGCCCACCGAAAGCGTCGAAGCCAGGGCTGCCGGAACCACCGAAGACGTCGCCGCCGGGACCACTTCGGCGGGGATCACCGAGAGCGTCGACGTCGGAG
The DNA here is from genome assembly GCF_040649155.1 of Streptosporangium sp. NPDC049046. Taxonomy (NCBI): domain Bacteria; kingdom Bacillati; phylum Actinomycetota; class Actinomycetes; order Streptosporangiales; family Streptosporangiaceae; genus Streptosporangium; species Streptosporangium sp. NPDC049046. The sequence goes on from NZ_JBEZEZ010000001.1 coordinate 556,904, forward strand.
CCGCCCCGGCCAGGACCGCCGAAGGCGTCGCGGTCAGGACCGACGCGGCCGTAACCGCCGAAGGCGTCGAAGCCGGAACCGTGATCGGAACTGTGATCGGAACTGTGATCGGAACCGGGAAGGGGACCCGGGCCGCCGAGGCCCCGATCGCCGCGACCTGGAGCGCCGAAGGCGGTGTGACCGTCTGAGCCGTCCGAGGCGCCGGAGGGGCCGGCGTCCGGTTCGCCGGGGCCGCGGGCGTGACGTCCGGACGGGGCGCCAGAACGCCCCGGCGGGGTGAAGGCGTCATAGGAGCCGGGCGAGGACCACGGCGCGTCAGGAGGGTCGTCAGGCCCTCCTAGAGGCCCTTGCGGTACGGGCGGCTCACCCTGCCCCGCGTGCATCCCCATCGTCATATCCCCGTATTCCTCGCATCTGCTCGCGGCGAGCCTACCGACCGGTGCGGGGAGCCGGTAACCCCGCACGTCACGACACCCTTCGGGAAACCGAACGTCGGCGATTGCTGACGGAATGTCATCAACTCTGACCCCATTCCTGCCGCCTTGCGCGTGATGACTCTCTTTCGGGGAACGCACAGTGAATGTAGAGGACACGCGCCCACCCTGGAGGAGCCGTGAAAATCTCCGTTCCCCGCGAGGTCAAGAACCACGAATATCGCGTGGCGCTCACCCCCGGCGGGGCCCACGAGTTCATCAGGAACGGCCACGAGGTCTTCGTCGAGAAGGACGCCGGGGTGGGGTCCTCCATTCCCGACGCCGACTTCCGACGCGTCGGCGCGACCATCCTGGACTCGGCCGACGAGGTGTGGGCCGCGGGTGAGCTGGTACTGAAGGTCAAGGAGCCGATCTCCGAGGAGTACCACCGGATGCGCAAGGGCCAGGTGCTCTTCACCTACCTGCATCTGGCCGCCTCGCAGGCGTGCACCCGGGCCATGCTGGAGACCGGGGTCACCGGCATCGCCTACGAGACCGTGCAGAACGCGAACGGCTCCCTGCCGCTGCTCGCCCCCATGTCGGAGGTGGCCGGACGGCTCGCCCCCCAGGTGGGGGCGTACCACCTGATGCGCCCCGGGGGCGGCCGCGGCGTGCTGATGGGCGGGGTGTCGGGAGTGCACCCGGCCAGCGTGGTCGTGATCGGCGCCGGGGTCTCCGGCATGAACGCCGCGGTCATCGCGCTCGGCATGCAGGCGGAGGTGCTGCTGCTCGACCGCGACATCGACAGGCTCCGCCAGGCGGACATGATCTACAAGGGCCACTGCAGGACCATCGCCTCCTCCACGTACGAGATCGAACGGGCGGTGCTGAACGCGGATCTGGTCATCGGCGCGGTGCTGATCCCGGGGGCGAGGGCTCCCAAGCTGGTCGACAACGCGCTGGTCTCGCGGATGAGGCCGGGGTCGGTCCTGGTGGACATCTCCATCGACCAGGGCGGTTGCTTCGAGGACTCCCGGCCTACCACCCACGCCGACCCGACCTACCGGGTGCACGACTCGGTGTTCTACTGCGTGGCCAACATGCCGGGCGCGGTGCCGCACACCTCGACGTACGCGCTGACCAACGTGACCGTCCCCTACGCCCTCGCGATCGCCCAGCTGGGCTGGCGGGAGGCCCTTCGGAGAGATCCGGCGCTGGCCGCCGGCCTGAACACGCACGAGGGGCACCTGACCAACCGGCCCGTGGCCGAGGCTCACGGGCTGGAGGCGGTGCCCCTGGAACAGGTGCTGCGGGCCTAGTCGCGGGCCCGGTGCGGCCGGTGCGCCTCGTCAGGACGGCGTCACCGGCGTCGCGACCGGCCGGATCAGGGCGCCGGGGTGGGGCTGGGAACCGGGGCGTCGGTTGCCGGGGCATCGGTCGCGGGAGCGTCCGTGGCCGGGGCGTCGCTGGGAGCCGCGGACCCGTCGGGGGCGCCCGGCGGCTGGCTGGGCGCGGTCTCCGGGATGGGCGCCTCGGCGGTGGTGGTGCCCACGCCTCCGCTGCAGGACGCTCCGAGCTCGGGGGTGTCCCGGCCGTTCTTGTACTTGGTGATGAACCTGGGCAGGCGCCCGTCGTTCGCGCTGTCCAGCTTGAGCTGGTTGTTCCAGGAGCTGGCCACGATCTTGGAGGGCAGGCCGGGATACGGGCTCAGGAGCATGTAGTCCTTGGAGGCCAGTTCCCGCAGCTTGTCCACCTCGGCCTTGGGGAGATCCGGCTGGTAGGTGATCCACACGGCGCCGTGCTCCATGGAGTGGACGGCGTTCTCGTTGTTGATCGGCTGCTCGTAGATGCCGCAGTTCTGCCAGGCCGGGTTGTGCTCACCGCCCATCGGCGGGTTCTCCTTGTACGTCACCTTGGTCTGGGTGTGCTGGCTGCCGGCGTACTTCGCGGTGACGACGTTGTCCAGTGAGGTCGCGGCCCGCTCGTTGACCAGGTAGTAGGCGACGACCGCGACCAGCAGGACGACGACGGCACCTCCGGCACCCCACATGAGAAGCGCGGCCCTGCGCTCCTTGCGCCTCTGCTCATCGCGCATGCGGTTGAGGTGCTCGCGCCTCGCCTGCGCCTTTTCCTTGGTCATCAACCCTCCAGCCGGCAAACAACTTCGGGTCACCCTATGCCCTACCGGCGTATGTGGAGAATAAGGGGATGACAACGCGTGATACAGCGACGATTCCCGACAGTGGGTACGCTGGGCAGGTAATGGAAACCCCGGGTAAAGAGGGCGCGACGTCCAGGCGTGGTGGCGTGGTGGTCGGCGTGCTGCTCGGCTGCCTGGTCACGGCGGTCGTGTTGCTGCTCGCGACGGGCAGGACGGCCACTCCGACGGACGCCTCGGCGGAGGCGGGTTTCGCCCGCGACATGGCCGTTCACCATGCCCAGGCCGTCGAGATGTCCTTCATCGCCAGGGACGGCAGCCAGGACGACGCGTTGCGGCGCCTGGCCTACGACATCATCGTCACGCAGACGGCCCAGCGCGGCATCTTCACGGGCTGGCTGCAGCAGTGGGGCCTCACCCAGTCGGGTGATCGTCCCTCCATGGCGTGGATGGCCGGGCACGGTGGCGGTCACGCTGTAACACCGGACGCGCCCGCCGCGATGCCCGGTATGGCAAGTGAGGACGAGCTCAAAAAGCTCCGCGAGGCCACAGGCAAGGAGCAGGAGGTCCTCTTCCTCCAACTCATGATCCGTCATCACGAGGGCGGCGTGCAGATGGGCGAGGGTCTGCTGAAACTGTCCGACCGTGAAGAGGTGGCCACCATGGCACAGCACATCGTCGACGGTCAGACGGGCGAGATCGAGTTGATGACCGACATGTTGCGGCAGCGCGGCGCCCAGCGGCTGCCTTCCATCCTTTAGTGGCGTCGGCGCGTCCCTGTGCGGCCGGTTTCCGGTCAGGGCAGCATGGAGCCAACCTGGCCGGAGGAAAGAGAATGGTGAACGACGAGCCGGAGAACCGCCTGGAGGTGAGCATCTCCGCCGAGGTGGAAATGGGGCAGTACGCCAACTTCGCCTCTGTGTGGCACACCCAGGATGGCTTCGTCCTGGACTTCGCGGTGATCACCAGGCCGCCCCAGCTGGCCAACGACCCCTCCTCCGGGCAGCACTTCGTGAGCGTGCCGACCCGGATCGTGAGCCGGATCCGCATCCCCCCGAGTCAGGTCTTCGAGCTGATGAAGGCCCTCGAACAGCAGCTGACCGCGTACGAGCACGAGACGGGTCACAAGAACTGAGGCCCGGCGGGGGGGTTTCGGCCCTCTGAAAGGGTCCTGAAAGGGGTCCCCGCGCCGGGCCTTCACGACGCGCCTTACGACAGATCTTGGCGCGGACGTAGCTCCTGCGCCACGGCGGCGGCGAACGCGTCCACGTCGGCTTCGGTGGTGTCGAACGCGGTCATCCAGCGGACCTCGCCGGTGGCCTCGTTCCAGGTGTAGAACCGGAAGCGCTTCTGCAGCCGCTCGGTCACGTCCGCCGGCAGGATGGCGAAGACCGCGTTGGCCTGCACCGGGCGCGGGATCTCCACTCCCGGCACGTCCCGCACGGCGTCGGCGAGCCGCCGGGCCATCGCGTTGGCGTTGCGGGCGTTGCGCAGCCACAGGTCGCCCGCGAGCAGCGCCTCGAACTGCACCGCGACGAACCGCATCTTGGAGGCGAGCTGCATCGCGCTCTTGCGCAGGTAGCGCAGGCCGCGCACGGCGTCGGGATTGAGCACCACGACGGCCTCGCCGAACATCAGGCCGGCCTTGGTGCCCCCGAAGGACAGCACGTCCACGCCCACGTCGGTGGTGAACGCGCGCAGCGGCACGTCCAGCGCGGCGGCGGCGTTGGTCGCGCGGGCGCCGTCGAGGTGGACGAGCATGCCCAGGTCGTGGGCGTGGTCGCAGATCGCGCCGATCTCCTGGGGCGTGTAGAGCGTGCCCAGCTCGGTGGTCTGCGTGATCGACACCACCTTGGGCTGTGCCCGGTGCTCGTCGCCGAAGCCCCACGCCTGCCTGTCGATCAGCTCGGGGGTGAGCTTGCCGTCCGGGGTGGCGACCGGCAGCAGCTTGAGCCCCGCCGACCGTTCGGGGGCACCGCCCTCGTCAGTGTGGATGTGCGCCGACTCCGCGCAGACCACCGCCTCCCAGTGGGCGGTCATCGAACGGAGCGCGACCACGTTGGCCCCGGTGCCGTTGAACATCGGCCACGCCTGCGCGGCGGGGCCGAAGTGCTTCTTGAAGACCTCCTGGAGCGCGGCGGTGTAGACGTCGTCGCCGTACGCGGTCTGGTGGCCCCCGTTGGCGAGCGCGATCGCCTGGAGGATCTCGGGATGGACCCCGGCGTAGTTGTCGCTGGCGAAGCCCTTCACCAGCGGGTCGTGCCTGCGGATGGCGTCCGTCACGCGGTCCCCCCGTCCCGCCTCGCGTCGACGGTGAGGTCGATCCTGGTGCCGTTGGCGTCGGTCTTCCACAGGTCGTCGATCGCCTCGGCGAGGTCGTCGACGTCGGTGAAGCCGGGGAAGGTCCGCTCAGGGCTCGCCGCGCGCATGCCCTCGTGCACGAGCGCCTTGACGACCAGGATGTTCGCGGTGGAGGCGGTGCCCTCCAGGGCGTCGGCGAAGGCGAGGGTCCAGGCCTCGGAGGCGGCCTTCGCCGTGCCGTACGCCGCGTTGCCCTGGGTGGGGCGCTCGGCCGCCTTGGCGGAGACGATGGCGAACCGGCCGCGCTCACTCGCCTTGAGCAGCGGCTCGAAGGCGAGCGTGACGTGCTGGAGGGTACGGATCAGCAGGTCGTGCAGGAGCTCCCAGTCGTCCAGCGACGTCTCGGCGAAGGTCTTGGACCCGCGCCAGCCGCCGACCAGGTGCACGATCCCGTCCACCCTGCCGTGTTCCGCCCGCACGTCCGCCGCGAGCCTCTGCACGGCGGCGGCGTCGAGCAGGTCGACCGCGAGGCACCCGTCGGCGCCGCTCTTGTCGACGCCGATCACCGTGTGGCCCTCGCCGGTGAACCTGCGGACGACGGCCCGGCCCGCGGGGCCGCCCGCACCGGTGACAAGGATGATCATGCTCGGATCCCCTTCGTGGAGTCGACGACGTCGCCGAGCTTACGGCGCAGGGCCTCGTAGAACATGCTCAGCGGGAACTCGTCGGGCAGCACCGCGTCCACCACGGCCTTGGGAAATCCTTCCACGGGCAGGGCCTCGGCCCCGCCGGCCCAGACCGAGGCGGGGTTCGGCGCGACGTAGGTGGCGACCAGCTGGTGGGCGGCGAGCCAGTGGGCGAGCTTGGAGCGGTCGATGCCGTCCCTGTAGAGCTTCTCGACCTCGCCCCGCAGGTCCGCGACCCCCTCGGCGAGACGGTCCCAGTCGACGCTGAGCCGGTTGTCGGTCCAGCGGACGACGTCGTTGCGGTGCAGGTACGAGAAGAGCAGCTGCCCGCCCAGGCCGTCGTAGTTGCGGACCCGGTTGCCGGTGATCGGGAAGCGGAACAGCCGGTCGAACAGGATCGCGAGCTGGACGTAGCGGGCGTGCGGCACGCCTTCGCGCTCCAGCTTCACGGCCTCGCCGAACGCGGTCAGGTCGCAGCGCAGTTCCTCCAGGGAGTAGAGCCAGTACGGCATGCGCTGCTTGATCATGAAGGGGTCGAACGGCAGGTCGCCGTGGCTGTGGGTCCGGTCGTGGATGAGGTCCCAGAGCACGAAGGTGTCCTGGGCCAGCTCCTGCGACGCGATCAGTCTGGCCGCGTCCGGCGGCAGCGCGAGCTTCAGCGTGGCCGCGGCGGCACCGCTCACCACGCGGAACCTCGCGGCCTCCCGGTCGGCGAAGATCCCGCCCCAGGTGAAGCGGGCCGGGGTCTCGCGGACCGCGACGGTCTCGGGGAAGAGCACCGCGGAGTTGGTGTCGTAGCCGGAGGTGAAGTCCTCGAAGGCGATCGGCACGAACATCGGGTTGTCGTAGCGGGTCCGCTCCAGCTCGGCCAGCCATTCGGGCCAGATCGTCCGGATCCACACGGCCTCGATGTGGCGGAAGGTGGTGCCGTTCTGGGTGTACATCGGGAAGACGACCAGGTGCTCCAGCCCGTCCACCCGCTGGGTGTCGGGGTGGAAGGCGTCGAGCGCGTCGAGGAAGTCGGGGACGCCCAGCCCCTGGTCGACCCACTTGCCGAAGTCGGCGACGACGGCGGCCAGGTAGGCGGCGTCGTGCGGGAAGCGCGGCGCGAGCCGCTCGACATGTCCGACGATCTTCGAGACCAGCTCGGCGGCCCGCTCCCGGTCGCTCTCCTCCTGGATCGAGCCGTCCTTGGCCTGCAACGGCCTGATCGCCTCGACGGCATCCTTGAGCGCCTGGAACTCGGCGCGGGCCTCAGCGTCCTCAGCGTCCTGCGTGGCCTCGGCACTCCCGACGGCCAAGCCCTCAGCGACGGGGCTCTTGCCTGCGGAGCTCTTGGCGGCGGGGACGCGGGCGGCCCAGGTGACGAGATTGCCCCAGAGCGCGGCGTGGTCGTAGTCGCCGATCGAGTCGTCACCGAACAGGTCGGAGTCGGCGACCACCACGACGCGGCCCTCCCCGTGCCGTACGGCCACCGCCAGCGGGCGGTTCGCGGGGGTCGCGGTGGGCGAGGTGGCGAACAGGACGGTCGCGTGGTCGGAGACGGTGAGCGTCCCCGCCCGGTAGAAGCAGGCGCGGCGGGCCCCGGCGAGCAGGTCCTGGCCGCTTCGAGAGTCGTGCGAGGCGTTCCGGGGGGTGCCCAGGACCCAGGAGGCCACGCCGTTGTGTGCGCTCCCGGGGTCCCGGACGAGGGTGTGCTCGACGCCCACGCCGAAGCGCGCGAGCAGCTCGGTGAGGTTGCTGCCGTACTTCTCCTGCTCGTACTCGGCCAGCACGACGAGCCCGCCGCCGTCGCGGACGTACTCCTCGATCGCGTCGAGCTCCTCGACAGGGAAGACCGGGCTGCCCAGCCCGGTGGTGCGCTCCCACCGGTCGGCGGAGGGATGCGCGATCACCAGCACGTCCCGCGCGCTCAGCAGGCCCGGGGTGAGCGGCCCCTCGACGTGCGCGTCCACGGAGTGGCCCAGCCCGCGCAGCAGCCCGGCCGCACGGACGTAGCCGCTGTCGTCGGGGTGGCCGGGATTCATCGTCTCGGCCACATCCCGCCGGATGGTCCACGACTCGCTGTGTGCCTCGTCGAACAGTACGCGAGGGAACGCCGTCACGATAAATCCTCCTTCAAGTATGAGTGTTTAACGGAAAATATACACAATCTATGCCCATTTCGACGCATCCCTTATGGGGGAGGGGGCGTAGAAGATCGAGGCCCTTGAGGGACGGGGGTCAGGCGTCGGGCTGGTCAAGCCGGCCGATGACGGTGTCGATGTCCTCGGGGCTCAGGTGTGCGGCGAGGAGGCGCCGGAACTCGGCCTCGCCGAGGGCCTCGCGCTGCTGCGCGAGCCAGTGCAGGTCGATGCCGATCTCAGGTGTCTGGAGTTCGGCGCGGATGAGCAGGCTGCGCACGGTGAGGGCCACCGCCTCGGCGGCCCGGCCCGTCTGGGTGTACAGCGAACCGATCTGGCTGTAGCCGCTGGCCATGCCCGCGCGGTTGCCGAGGTCTTCGTTGATAGTCAGGGAGCGGTGGTAGTGCTCCAGCGCCTGCTCATACTCCCCCCGCTGCTGGGCGATCATGCCGAGGTGGTGGTAGGAGCTGGCCATGCCCGCACGGTCGCCGAGGTCTTCGTTGATAGTCAGGGAGCGGTGGTAGTGCTCCAGCGCCTGCTCATACTCCCCCCGCTCCTGGGCGATCATGCCGAGCTGGTGGTAGCCGATGGCCATGCCCGCACGGTTGCCGAGGTCTTCGTTGATGGTCAGGGAGCGGTGGTAGTGCTCCAGCGCCTGCTCATACTCCCCCCGCTCCTGGGCGATGATGCCGAGGTGGTGGTAGGAGCTGGCCATGCCCGCGCGGTTGCCGGTGTCTTCGTCGATGGTCAGGGAGCGGCGGTAGTACTCCAGTGCCCGCTCATACTCCCCCCGCTCCTGGGCGATCATGCCGAGGTGGTGGTAGGAGCTGGCCATGCCCGCGCGGTTGCCGAGGTCTTCGTTGATAGTCAGGGAGCGGTGGTAGTGCTCCAGTGCCCGCTCATACTCCCCCCGCTCCTGGGCGATGACGCCGAGCCGGTGCAGGTAGACAGCCTGGGCCCGGCTGCCGTCGGCGACCCATGACAACGCCTCGTGGCACAACTGCTCCTCCCACCCCCACGCCCCCCAGGTATGCAACTGCTCACACACCGAGTTCGTCACGGTCAGGGCGGCGTCGAGATCACCTGCGGCGCGGTGATGGAAGCGCGCCTCCAGCAGCTCCGCCAGATCCTGCTGCGCGCTCTGCGGCCGGGTCTGGACCCGCCAGCGCCAAAACCGCGCCGCCGCCGCGTGCGCCTGCCCCACCTCGCCCGCCCCCACCTCGCCCGCCCTCACCTGCGACGCGGCCAGGGTGGCCGCGGTCCAGCGATGCACCACGAACGACCGCTCCCCACCG